>NZ_FPCI01000001.1:649166-1298333 GCF_900116385.1 Pseudoxanthomonas sp. YR558
ACCCTTGGTCGAAGGAAGCTCTGCGCCTTCGCGCTTGATGGCCTGCCGCAACGCACGCGCGAGCGCCTTGAAGCTGGCTTCGACCTTGTGGTGGTCGTTGTCGCCGTGCACCTTCAGGTTGAGGTTCAAGCCCGAGGCATCGCATAGCGAACGGAAGAAATGAGGCACCAGCTCCGTCGGTAGATCGCCCACGCGCTCGCGCTTGAACTCGCCGTCGAAGACGAAGTAAGGCCGGCCGCTGAAGTCCAGCGCCGCGCTGGCCAGCGTCTCGTCCATCGGCAAGGTGAAGCCGTAGCGACCGATGCCGCGCTTGTCGCCCAACGCTTCCTTCAGCGCCTGACCCAGCGCAAGACCGGTGTCCTCGACCGTGTGGTGTTCGTCGATGTGCAGATCGCCATCGGCACGGACCTCGAGAGCGAAGCCGCCGTGCTTGCCGATCTGTTCCAGCATGTGGTCGAAGAACGGCAGACCGGTTTCCGCCACCGGCTCGGCGACACGATCCAGGTCGACGTCCACGCGGATCTTCGTTTCCTTGGTGTTGCGCTGGACGACGGCGCGACGCGGTGCGTCCGCCAGTTCGTGCGCGACGCCGGCCCAGTCCCACTCGCCACCGAACTGCGCGGTCTTCAACTGGAACGCACGGATCTTCAGGTTGTCGGCGAACTGGTTGTCGGTGGGTCGGTCGCCGACCATCGCCGAGCGCGACCAGTCGATGGTGCGGTCCTGCAGGTACGGGATGACCAGACCGATGCCGGGCTTGCGCGTGGGCTTGTTCTCATGCGGCCAGCTCTCATCGATCAAGACGTCGCGGAAGCGGATGCCCTGGCTTTCGAACACCTGCATCATCAGGGCATGCGGGCCGTCGAACGTGGCGCGCGGATACTGGTCCGAGCCCAGGCCGTCCTGGTTGCTGACCATCACGAACTGGTAGCCCGCATCGCGCAGTCTCAGCAGCGCGGGGATGACGCCGGCGACGAAGCGCAACTTCTCGTAAGCATCGATCTGGAAGTCTTCCGGCTCCTCGATGAGGGTGCCGTCGCGGTCGATGAAGAGGATGGGCGTCATGCCGCCTGCTCCCGGGCGCCGAGGGCCGCGATCACGCAGTCGTTCTGCGCCGGCGAGCCGACGGTGATGCGCAGGGCATCCCCCAGTTGCGGTGCCGCCCGCTGGTCGCGGACCACCACGCCGGTGGCCAGCAATGCACGGAACGCGCGCTCGGCATCGTCGAAGCGCGCCAGCACGTAATTGCCTTGCGATGCATAAACGCGACGCACGCCCGGCGTCCGCGTCAGTGCCTCGGCCAAGCGGCTACGCTCGCTCCGCACCAGCGCGACCCGTTCGCGCGTCTGCGCCAGTGCCGCGTCGGACAGTCCCGCCAATGCCAGGTCAGCACAGGGCGTTGGCACCGGGTAAGGCGCCTGGCAGCGCTGCAGGACGGCAATCAGCGCCTCGTCGCCGATCACCACGCCGATGCGCGCGGCGGCCAGTGCATGCGCCTTGGACAGCGTCCGCAGCACGGCGATGTTCGACTGCGTGGGCAGGAGCGTCGTGGCAGAAGGGCCATCGGCGAACTCGCCATAAGCCTCGTCCACCACCACCAGCGCATTCCCTTCCAATGCACGGGCGAGCGACGCGATACCGTCGAGCGGAATGGTGGCACCCGCAGGATTGGAGGGTGAGCACAGGAAGACCAGCTTCGCGCGCCGTGTCAGTGCCGCGTCGCGGATCGCGTCCAGGTCGGCGGAGAAGCCCGCGGCGGCGTCCACGAGCGGAACCTCGATCAAGGCCGCACCCTGCAGGCGCGCGCACACTGCGTACATGCCGAAGACCGGGGGCGTCACCACGACCGCGTCCTGTCCCGGTACGCACAGTGCGCGCACGAGCAAATCGATGGCTTCATCACTCCCGCGCCCCACCAGCAGCGCGGCGGGCGCCACGCCGTACAGCTCGGCAAGGCGCGAGCGCAGGGCCGGTGGCTGCGGATCCGGATAGCGGCGACTGCGCCCTTCCCCATCGGCGGGATTGGCCCAAGCCGACTCGTTGGCGTTCAACCATACTTCGCCGCGCAGCGCTTCGCTGCGTGCCGACTTGTAACCGGCGAAGTCGCGCAGGTCCGGGCGTACCAGCGAGAGCAACGCACTCATGCGGCCACCCCACTCAGTCGCAGCGCAACGGCATGGGCGTGCGCATCCAGGCCTTCCGCCCGCGCCAGCGTCAACGCGCACGCGCCGATGGCGGCGATGCCGGCACGGCTGGCCGACTGCACGCTGACGAAGTTCTGGAAGCTCGCCACGCTGACGCCGCTATAGGCCCGCGCAGCACCTGCCGTCGGCAGCACGTGGTTGGTGCCGCTGCAGTAATCGCCCAACGCTTCCGGCGTGTAGTCGCCAAGGAACACCGAGCCCGCCGCTTCAACGCGTTCGAGCCACGCGCGCGGTTCGCGCAACGCCAGGATCAAGTGCTCGGGTGCGTAGCGGTTGCTGATGGCGAAGGCCTCGTCCAGCCTCGCCACCTTGATCAACCGCGACGCAGCCAAGGCCTGGCGCGCGATGTCGGCACGGTCCAGCGCGGCGAGCTGCGTAGCCAGTTCTTTCTGCACGCGCGCGATCAGTGCATCGTCGTCACTCAGCAGCAGCACCTGCGAATCCGGACCGTGCTCGGCCTGCGACAGCAGATCCGCCGCGACGAAGGCGGCATCGGCGCCGGCATCGGCGATCACCAGCACTTCGGACGGCCCGGCCGGCATGTCGATCGCAGCTGCGCCACGTTGCGCCACCTGCTGCTTGGCCTCGGTGACGTAGCTGTTGCCGGGGCCGAACAACTTGTCGCACTTCGGCACGCTGTCGGTGCCGAAGGCCATCGCGGCGATCGCCTGCGCGCCGCCCAGCTTGAATACGCGCGGTACGCCGGTCATCTGCGCGGCGACCAGCACGGCGGGATCGGCCGTTCCGTCCTTGCGCGGGGGCGTGCACAGCACAACCTCGCGACAACCTGCCAGCCGCGCCGGCACGCCCAGCATCAACGCCGTGGACGGCAGCGGGGCCGTACCGGCGGGCACGTAAAGGCCCACGCGCGGAATCGGCCGGATGACGCGTTCGCAGACCACGCCCGGTGCTGTTTCCACCGCATAAGGCTGCGCCATGCCCGCCTTGTGGAAGGCCTCGATGCGCCCGGCCGCCTCCCGCATTGCGTCGCGCAAGTCCGTGGATACGGCGGCATGTGCGGCCGCGAATTCCTCGTCGCTGACGGCGAAACTGGCCAGTTCGACGCCGTCGAAACGGGCGGTCACCTCGCGTAGCGTCGCATCGCCGCGCGCCCGCACGTCGGCCAGCAGGCCGGCGACCGCGTCGCGCGTGCGCTGCGCGACCGCCTGCACCGGACGTGCGAGCAACCCTGCGCGCGCGGCCTCATCGAGCGTGGTCCAGTCGTAACGGGGAGCAGGTGATGCGCTCATGCCAGCGACCTCTCGACCGACAGCACCATCAATCCCTGCGCACCGGCGCGCTGCAGTTCTTCCAGCCGTTGCCAGGTGACGGCGCCATGGCACATGGCCTGCAGCGATACCGGACCCTCGTCGTTGCCCGGCAGCGCGACCACGCCATCGCTATCCGTCAGCAGACGCGCCAGCGCCGGCACGATGTCGCGTTCGGCACGGAACATCAGCAGCTTGCTGTCCTTCAGTTTCAGCACGCCGTCGAGGCGGCGCAGCAGCATGTCGGCCAGGCCTGCACGGGCGTCGTCGAAGGCGCGTGCGGGGCCGGCCAGGACGGCTTCGCTGTCGAGCAGCGTTTCCACCGGCTTCAACTGGTTCGCCGCCAACGTGGCGCCACTGGAAACGAGGTCGCAAATGAGGTCCGCCGTGCCCAGCTTCGGGGCGATCTCCACCGAACCGGACAGCTCGACCACCGCGGCATCGATGCCCCGCGCCTGCAGCCACTGGCGCAGGACGGACGGGTAGCTGGTGGCAATGCGCAGGCCTTGCAATTGCTCGGGACCGGTCCATTCCCAGCTCTCGGGAATCGCCAGCATTAGGCAGCAGCTACCGAACCCCAGCGGACGCAGTTCACGGTAGGCCTGCGGCAGGCCGATCAGGGTGCGCTCGCCGGCTTGTTCGTCCAGTTCATTGCGGCCGACGATGCCGAAATCGCAGACGCCATCGGCGATCAGGCCGGGGATGTCGTCGTCGCGCACGAGCAGCAGGTCGACCGGTAGCGATTCGCCGTAGCAAAAGAGCTTGTCGCGGCTCTCGCGCCAGCTCAGGCCGCACGCGGCCAGCAGGGTGCGCGCCGGCTCGGCGAGCCGTCCGCTTTTCTGGATGGCGATACGCAGACGCTCGCGCGTCGCGGGGGTCAGGGAGGGACTCATGGGGAGGCTCAGTGGGAAGCGGTGGCCGTCGCCGCCTGCTGGCGGTGGACGGCGGCGGCATAGCCGCCTGCGCCGCGCTCGAGGGTGCGGGCGACGCGGCCGATCGTGGTCACGCTGACCTGGGTGAGGTCGTGGATCTCCCGATACGGGACACCCTTCAGCAGCAGAGGCACCACCCGCCAGCGGTCGGCCATGGCCTCCAGCTCCGCAGGCGTACAGAGGTCCTCCAGGAAGGCGCGCACCTCGCCCGCCTCCGCCAGCGCGGCCAGGGCTTCGGAAAGCGCCTGCAGCGGAGCGTTGTCGGCGATCTCTTCCTGGGTCGGGCGGCGCTTCATGGGCGGGATCGATGCATTAATGTATTAATGTGCTAATACATTAGTTCATGGGTGCACGGCCCGTCAACCCGGCGCGTGTCTGGAATGACAGTGTTTTCCCGTTACTTCCGGCATAGCCACACCAGGGGACTGTCGATGGGCTGGAGCGGGCAAGGACGATGAGTACACTGCCAAGGACGCCGGACCGTCGGCCCGGCCCCATCGCCGGACGGCGGAAGGGCTACCCGGGGGGGACGGGCATGCAGGGACGACGCGATCGCAGGGCGAACCATCCACACTGGCTGGCGTGGCTCTTCGTGCTGCTGCTGTGGCCGATGGCGGCGGCGGCTTCCGGTCCGGCCCGCATCGGCACCGATGCCAGCTATGCCGCGCTCGCGCCCAACACCACCTACTTCCACGACGCCGGCGGCACCACAACGCCGGAAGAAGCCGACCGCCTGCTCGACACCGGCCGCTTTGCCCCGTTGCCGAACGGCGACGCTTCGTTCGGGTTCCAGACCGGCGCGTTCTGGTTCCATGTCGAAGTCACCAACACCAATGCCCGCGAACAGCGCTGGTTGCTGGTGCAGCAGTACGCGCTGAGCGACCGCATCGACATCTACGCGCGCTACCCCGACGGTCGCACGGTGCACCACACCGGCGGCGACACCTTCCCGTTCGAACATCGCAGCATCCGTTATCGGCATCCGAACTTCTGGCTGGACCTGCCTACCGGCCAGCCTGTGGACTTGCTGGTACGGGTGCAGAGCCAGAGCTCGATGCAGGTGCCGTTGTTCCTGTACACGCCTGCCGCCTTCGCCGAACTCTCGCGTGACGGCCAGCTCGGCATCGGCATCTACTACGGCATCCTGGTCGCGCTGTTCTTCTACAACCTGGTGCTGTGGCTGGTGCTGCGCGATGGCAGCTACTTCTGGTATTTGTTCCACATCACCGCGTTCGGCCTGGTGCTGTTCACCCTCAACGGCCTGGGCTTCGAATACTTCTGGCCGCACTCCACCTGGCTCGCCGACAAATCGGTCCCGCTATCGGTCTGCCTGGCGCAGATCGGCATGCAGCAGTTCTCGCGGACCTTCCTCGGCTTGAACACGCGATGGCGACTGGGCGACCGCATCAGCAAGGGCATCATCGCGTTCTTCGTGCTGCTGGGCATCGCCGCGACGCAGCTGCCCTATCACGTGGCCACGCCGATCGCGTCGGCGGCGGTGTTCCCCAGCATCCTGTGGATCGCGGTGATCACGTTGGTGGTCGTGCGCAGCGGCTACCGCCCGGCGAAGGTGTTTCTGCTGGCCTGGGCGATGTTCCTGCTGGGCACCGGCATCTTCGTCGCGCTGGCCTTCGGCCTGCTGCCCAAGACCTTCATGACCGAGTACGGCGTGCAGATCGGCTCGGCGCTGGAAATGCTGCTGCTGTCGGTGGCGCTGGGCTACCGCTACGCCGCGCTGCGCAACGAGAACGAACGCATTGTGCGCGACGCCAAGAACCAGCTCGAAGAGCAAGTCATTACCCGCACGGCCGAACTGCGCCAGGCGATGTCCGAACTGGAAAGCGCGCACCACCGGCTACGCGAATCCAGCCGCCTCGACGGCCTGACCGACCTCTACAACCGCACGCACTTCCGCGAAGCGTTCGAACATCTGCTGTCCCAGTCGCGCAATTCGCAGCGGCCGATCTCGCTATTGATGATCGACCTGGACCACTTCAAGCGGATCAACGATACCTACGGCCACCTGGTCGGCGACGACTGCCTGCGCTGTACGTCGAACACGCTGGCCGAGACGCTGCGCCCGCACGGCGCGTTGCTGGCGCGTTTCGGCGGCGAGGAATTCATCGCCGCCCTGCCCGGCCTGGGCCTGGGCGAGGCCAGCGTGGTGGCCGAGGAGTTGCGACAGGCCCTGCGTGCGCAACCGTGCCGCAGCGGCGAACTGGAGATCGCGGTATCCGCCAGCATCGGCGTGCACTGCGTCGACCTGGAAGCCCGCGACAGCCTGGAATCCGCGCTGCAGGTGGCGGACCAGGCGCTCTACACCGCCAAAGCCGAGGGGCGTGACTGCGTGCGGACGCTCTGAGAAGCGGCTCCGCACGCCGTGCACTCAGCGGTTGCGCACCGCCGACAGGATTTCGCCCGATTCCACCAGCCGCACCGCGGTAGCGACCTCGCCGTCGAGCGCGCGATCGCGATCCAGGAACGGAATCTTCGCGCGGATGGCCGCGTGGGCGGCCGCGACGGCATGGCCCGGATGGAAGGCTTCGCTGGCCGCGAGTGCGGCACGCAACGCATCCACTTCCTCGAGGAAGCCATCACGTCCTTCCCCACCGGGCGCCGGGCCGCCGGCCACCTTGGCCGCCATGCCTTCGGCGTCGGTCCGGTCCGCCAGCCCGCGCGCCGCGTTGATCATGTCGCGACGCAGGTCGAGCGCCTGCGCGGCGGTGTAGAGCTCCAGCGCCAGCACCTTGCCCAGGTCCTGGGCCATCGCCAGTACATGGCGCGCCTCGTTGGCGCCCATCGACACGTGGTCTTCCGCGTTCGCGCTGGTCGGCACCGAGAACACGCTGGCCGGGTGCGCGCGGCTGGCCAGGTCGTTGACGATGGCGGCGGCGCTGTACTGCACGATCATGTGGCCCGATTCGGTACCGTCTTCGTTGCCGATCAGGAAGGCAGGCAGGCCGTCGTTGGTCGCAGGATCGACCAGCTTGTTCAGACGGCGCTCCGAGATGGATGCCAGCGTCGGAATGGCGGCTTTCACGTAGCTCATCGCGAGCGCCAGCGGCATGCCGTGGAAGTGGCCGGCGGAGATCACCTGCTCTTCGACATGCTCGGCTTGCTTGTCGGGGAACACCAGCGGGTTGTCGGTGACCGAATTGAGTTCGATCTCCAGCACGCGCTTGGCCTGCTCCACGGCATCGCGCACGGCACCGTGCACCTGCGGGATGCAGCGCAGCGAATAACTGTCCTGCGGCTGGTGCTTCTTGCCGCCACGGAACGGCATGAAACGCCGGTAGAACTTCTCGCGACCGTGGCGTTGCCCCGTAGGCACCCAATCCCAGCCGATGTCGAAGCGCAGCGCCTGCGCTTCCGGCGTATCCCAGCTGCCGGGCAGCCAGGTACGGAAGCGCGGCACCAGATGGTAGGGAATGTCGGCCAGCGTCGAGCCGGCCAGCAATTCGCGCAGGCGCGCGGCGACATGCACTTGGCCCGGATGCGGGCGCAGCGCGTGCACTTCTTCGGCGAACGCACCCAGGCGGCCGGCGAAGGCATCGATCGTCATCGCGGCGGCCAGATCCGCCGTATCCAGCAACTGATCCAGGCGGTACGTGGCGAGCACGCCCATGGCGAGCATCTGCGCGGTGCCGTTGTTCAGCGCCAGACCTTCCTTGTAGGACAGCGATACCGGCGACAGGCCGGCGCGCTTCAGCGCCTCCGCGCCCGACATGCGCTCGCCCTCGTGGAAGGCTTCGCCACCGCCCAGCAGCACGATGGCCAGGTGCGACAGCGGCGCCAGGTCACCCGATGCACCCACCGAGCCCAGCGACGGCACGACCGGCACGATGCCGGCGTTGAGCATCGCAGCCAAGGCCTGCAGGGTTTCCACGCGGATGCCGGAATGCCCTTTCAGCAGCGTGTTGATGCGGATGCCCAGCATGGCCCGCACGATCTCCGGCGCCATCGGCTCGCCCACGCACACCGCGTGGGTGACGATCAGGTTGTACTGCAGCTCTTCATGCAGCGAACGCCCGGACTTCGTCGCGCCCGGCAGTTCGTCGCGCACCGGATGCGCACCCAGCAGCTTGTCGGCATTGCTGCCGAAGCCGGTGGAAACGCCGTAGATCGGCTCTTCACGGCGGACCTGTTCGGCGAGGAAGTCGGCCGCGCGCGCGACCGCCTTCAGCGCGCCCTTGTCCAGTTCGACGCTGGCGCCGAACGCGATCTCGACCAGCTTGTCGCGGGTGAGCGAGGCACCATCCAGCAGGATCGGTTTCATGTCAGCGCCCCGCCAGTGCGCGTGCCTGTTCCAGCTCTACCTTCAGGCTGCTGGCCAGTTCCTCGCGCTTCACTTCGAACTGCTGCTCGCGCAACAGGTCCTTCACCGTCACCGCGCCGCGTGCCCGCTCGTCTTCGCCGGCCAACACCACGAAGCGGATGCCCGCACGCGAGGCGTACTGGAACTGCTTGGCGAGCTTGCGGCCTTCCATCTGCACTTCGGTGTTGATGCCGGCCGCACGCAGGCGCCGGGCGATATCCAGCGATTCCGCCAGCTCGCCTTCGTCCATCAGCGCGACCATCGCCTGCACGCTGCTTTCATCGCTGCCGGCGATCAGGCCGGCTTCGCGCAGCTGCCAGAACAGGCGCGTCAACCCGATCGAAATGCCCACGCCCGGCAGCTTCGACTTGGTGTAGTGGCTGGCGAGGTCTTCGTAGCGGCCGCCCGAACAGATCGACCCGATCTGCGGATAGCCGTCCAGCTGCGTCTCGTAGACGGTGCCAGTGTAGTAGTCCAGGCCGCGCGCGATCGAGAAGTTCAGGCAGTACGCCGCTTCCGGCACACCGAGCGCCTTGACCAGTTCCAGTACCTCGCGCAGCTCGGCGATGCCCTGGTTGAAGATCTCGCTGCCCTGCCCCAGCGCATCGAGCTTGGCCAACGCGTCAGCGTGGCTGCTGCTGCGCATGGCGACGAAGTCGAGGATGCGGTCCACGCCCTCCGCGGACATACCGAAGCCTTCACCGGTCAGCGTCTCGCGCACGTAGTCGGCGCCGCGCTTGTCCAGCTTGTCGACTTCGCGCAGGACCAGTGCCTGCTGCTCGCCGTCGGTGACGCCCTGCGCCTCGAAGAAGCCGCGCATCAGCTTGCGGTTGTTCAACTGGATGGTGAAGTCGCCGATGCCCAGGTCGCTGAAGACCGCATGGATCACGGCGAGGATCTCGGCATCGAAGCGCACGCTGAGCGCGTCCTTGCCGATCACGTCGATGTCGCACTGGTAGAACTCGCGGAAGCGGCCGCGCTGTGCGCGTTCGCCACGATAGACGCGCTGGATCTGGTAGCGACGGAACGGGAACGTGAGCTCATGCTCGTGTTCGGCCACGTAGCGCGCGAGCGGCACGGTCAGGTCGAAGCGCAACGCCAGTTCGGGCAAGCCCTCGCCTTCCTTCGCCAGCGCACCGGTGGACTGGACGAAATACACCTGCCGCTCGGTTTCGCCACCGGACTTGGTCAGCAGCGTCTCGGACAGTTCGAATACCGGCGTTTCCACCGGCAGGAAGCCGAAGCGCTCGTAGTTCCGGCGGATGGTGTCCAGCATACGCTGGAACGCGATCTGCTCGCGCGGGAGCAGCTCCATGACGCCAGGCGGGGTACGGGGCTTGATCAAGCGGGCAACTCCGGCATTCGTGAACGGCGCATTTTACGTGGCCGGGCCCGTCCATCGCAGCTTTTGGCGACGACGGCCCACCGTTCGCGAATTCCGCTTCCACGTCTTGCCTCGGCCGGGCGGCTTCACTACAATGGCGCGCTCAGTCGGGGTGTAGCTCAGTCTGGTAGAGCGCTACGTTCGGGACGTAGAGGTCGCAGGTTCGAATCCTGTCTCCCCGACCAATTGAAAAAGCCGGCCTTGCGCCGGCTTTTTTGTGCCCGGAACCGGCCGCGGGACGGCCGGAACGCGTGCGATCGCGGTCAGAAGGCGACGAACGCCTGCAGCCGGGCGTAACGGTACGAATAACTGTCCGTACCGGTATCGGTCAGCACGGGGGTGTCGGTATAGCCGGCATCCAGGCGCAGCCACGCATTCTTCCAGCGCGGCGTTTCCACGCCGACCTCGATCATGCGCGCACGCTTGGAGGTGTCGCCTGCGCTGCGCTGCCGGCCCAAGCCCGCGCGCGCCGTGTATTGGTAGCCGCCGACGTAACGGCGCCAGCCCACCACGCCCAAGGCCTCGCCGTACCAGCGCGGGGAGTAGTAGTCCGCTTCGCGCGGCTCGCTGTTGCGGTAGTAGCGCGTGCGCAGTTGCAGGCTCAGGCCCTGCTCGGGCGCCACCGCGAACACCAGGTTGCCGCGCAGGTGCGTACGCAGGTTGTCGCCCACGTCGAAATCCTGCACGCCGGCAACGGCACTGGCCGACCACCGGTCGCCCATCGGCACATCGACGCCCGCCCCCGCGAACGTCTGCACCCATCCCTGCGCCACGCCGTTGCGCGTTTCCAGGACGTCGCGCTCGATGAAGAATTCCTTGCGATAGGCGTCGCGGCTGTGGATCGACGCACGGCCGATGAGATCGTCGCCGTTCGTGCCCACGTCACCTTCCCATTGCCACTGGCTGCCGGCGTCGCCGGCGCCGCTCAGGAAGAGGCGGTCCTGGCCCTCGTGCCAGCCGCGGCCGGAAAAGCGCGCATGTTCGACTTTCACGCCCCACCAGTGCTCGATGTCGCGGTGTTCGATGTCCCAGCCGAGCGCCAGCTTGCGCGCCTCGTTGCCATCGGCATCGGAGCCGACCCACACATCGGTGCGCACGGCCTGCTTGCCCTCGTCGGGCGTGGTTTGTGCCATCGCGGCGGGCGCCACGGCGGCCAGGGCCAGGGCGGCGGTCAGCATGCAGCGCTTCATCACTTGGTACCCCAGGTCTTGCGCAGGCGCAGCAGTTCGGCGGCGTAGCCCATGACGCAGACGGGCTGCAGGATCATGGTGTAGGCCAACGTGTAGAACAGGAAACCGGAGATGTTCCGGCGCACGCGCAAGTCCTGGCTTTTGAACATGCGCGCTTGCACGCGGAAGATCACGATGTTCCACAGCGCCGCCAGCGGCAGCACCAACAAGGTCATGATGCCGGCGATCCAGTAGTAGCCGAACAGCGCCAGCACGATGCCGGGGATGAAGGCGAAGGTGTAGACCAGGTCCAGCGGCAGGAACAGCAGATTCCACCAGATGAACAGCGTGGTCATGCGGGGCTTGAACAGCAGACTGCCGTGGCGCGCGAAGGCTTCCATCAGGCCGCGCGACCAGCGCTGGCGCTGGCGGGAGAACTGGCCGACCTTGGTCGGCACCTTGGTGAACAGACAAGCTTCCTCGCAGTAGCCGATGCGGGCACCGGTCTCGAGCAGCGCCCAGGACACCACGATGTCTTCGCCGACGCACTCGGGCCAACCGCCGACCTCATCCAGCGCCTCGCGGGTGTAAAGCGAGAACGCGCCCTGCGCCACCAGCGTGCCGTGGTACATGCTCTGCATGCGCTTCACCGCGGCGATGCCGTGGAAGTAATCCCACTCCTGACTACGGGTCAGCCAGTTCTCGCGCGAGTTGCGGACCAGCACCGCGCCGGCGACGGCCACCGTGCCGGGCGGATCGGACAGAAAGCGCTCGACCAGCTTGCGCAGCGCATCGGCGCGTAGGTAGGAGTCGCCATCGACGGTCACCACCAGCGCCTGGTGCGTCTCGGCAAAACCGCGGTTCAATGCCTTCGACTTGCCGCCGTTCTTGGGCTGCGCCAGTACGCGGATCTGCAGGCCCGGGCGGCTGAGCTGCGCCGCCATCGCGCGGGCGATGGCGAGGCTGTCGTCGGTCGAACCGTCGTCGATCACCACCACTTCCACGGTGCCCGGGTAATCCTGGCGCGCCAGGCTGGTGAGCGTGTCGGCGATGTTCTCGCTCTCGTTGTAGGAAGCCACCAGCACGCAGACGTCCGGCAGGCGGTCGTACTTGCGCAGGACCGGGCGGCGATCGGAAAGGATCGAGCCGATCAGGAACGCGTTCATGAAACCGGGCACGTAAGCGATGAACGCGATCACGAACAAGGCCAACCCGAAGCCCAGCGGCTTGGACAGCTCGGACAGCCAGGGCTGGGACAGCTTGACCGACACGCCCGCCCACGCCAGCGAAGCCAGCAGGATGAGGGTGTACTTGACCCGGATCGGTACGTAGAAGCGCCGGCGCGCAGGCGCCTCGGCGGCGGGCTGTGTGGCCTCGAGCCCGGTATCGGGGGGCGGCGCATCGAACGGCTGGAAGGTCGCGGGGGTTTTGACGTCGTACATGGGGGCGTGCATCGACAAGGGTTGCCCCCTTGGTGCAAATGCCGTGCCAATCCCGCAATGCCGCAATAACGCGGTTTTAACTCACTTTTGCGAACTGAATCACAAAAAAGTGACCCGCCACGTCACTTTGCGCCCTGCGCCGGGCCCCCGTACTGCTGGTCGGGATGCCTTACCTGGCCCTGCCCGCGCACGACGAAGCGCTCCACCGTCAGGGCTTCCAGCCCCATGGGGCCGTAGGAGTGCAGCCGGGTGGTCGAGATGCCGATCTCCGCCCCCAGCCCCAGTTCGCCCCCGTCCGAGAATCGAGAGGACGCATTGACCATGACCACGGCAGAACGAAGCGCCTGGATGAATCGCTCGGCATGGGCCGGGGTACGGGTGACGATCACCTCGGTATGGTCGGAGGTGTGGCGGCGCACGTGGGCGATGGCGGCCTCCAGGTCGTCGACCACGCCGATGGCGAGTACCAAATCGAGGTACTCGGCCGCGAAGTCGTCCTCGCTCGCCGGGACGGCATCGGACACCCATGCCCTGCCGGCTTCGTCGATGCGCACTTCCACGCCACGGGCGCGCAAGGCTTCCACGGCGCGCGGCAGGAAAGTCGGCGCGACATCGCGGTGGACCAACAGCGTCTCCAGCGCATTGCACGCGGAAGGCCGCGAAACCTTGCCGTCGAGCAGGAGGCCGAGCGCCACGTCTTGGTCCGCATCCGCGTCCACGTACTGGTGGCAGACGCCTTTGTAGTGCTTGATCACCGGCACGCGTGCATGTTCGGCGACGAAGCGGATCAGGCCCTCGCCGCCGCGCGGAATCACCAGGTCGATGACGTCGCTGAGCTGGATCAGCTCCAGGATGGTCTCGCGCTGCAGGTCCTCGACCAGCGTCAGCACGGCCTCGGGCAGGCCGGCCTCGCGCAGGGCACGACGCAGTGCGGCCGCGATGGCGGTGTTGGAATGGATGGCCTCCGATCCGCCACGCAGGATCACTGCATTGCCGGCCTTCAGGCACAGTGCCGCGGCATCAGCGGTCACGTTGGGGCGCGCCTCGTAGATCATGGCAATCACGCCCAGCGGCACGCGCACGCGCTCCACGTGGATGCCGTTCGGCCGGTCATAGGCGCGGGTGACCTGTCCCACCGGATCCGGCAGGTCGGCGACTTCGCGCACGGCGCCCGCAATCCCGTGAAGCCGTTTGGCATCCAGACGCAACCGATCCAGCATCGCACTGCCAATGCCCTTGGCTTCCGCGGCTTCGATATCGCGTGCGTTGGCGGCCAGGATCCCCGCTTCATCCGCAAGCAGCGCGTCCGCCATCGCCCGCAGCAGCGCGTCCTTCGCCTCGGTCGGCAGCGTGGCGATCGCATGCGCGGCATCGCGGCATTGCAGGGCTTGCTGGGTGATCGCGCCAGTCATGCGGACTCCGGGAGAAGCGTCAGAGAAGGACCAGATCGTCGCGATGCACGACGTTCTCGCCGTAGGTGTAACCGAGTATGCCTTCGATGTCGCGCGAATGACGACGCGCGATGCGGCGGATATCCACGGCCGAATACTGGCTCACGCCGCGCGCGACGGCGCGGTCTCCTTCGCCGTCGCGCAACACTACCTCGACCATGTCGCCGCGCCGGAAATCGCCTTCGGCCGTGGTCACCCCGCCCGGCAACAGCGACGCGCCCTTGCCCGTCATCGCACCGGCCGCCCCGGTGTCAACGACGATCGCACCGGCTTCGACCGGCACGTTGCGAAGCCAGTACTTGCGCGCCGCGAGGCGGTTCTGCGCCGGGCGGAACCGCGTGCCGAGCAGCGACCCGCGCGCGAGCGCCGAAACGGCAGTCGCCTGCGTACCGTTGAACAGGAACGTCTCGATGCCCGCGGCGGCGGCCTTCGCGGCCGCTTCGAGCTTGGTGTGCATGCCGCCGGTGCCGACGCCGCTGCCGGCACCCCCGGCCATCGCGAAGAACGCGGGTGTTAGCGCTTCGACGTCCAGGATCGGCTGGGCATCGGCGTGCGTGCGCGGGTTGGCGGTGTAGAAGCCGTCGATGTCGGTGGCGATGAAGAGCGCATCGGCATCGATCAGCGCCGCCACGACGGCGGCCAGGTTGTCGTTGTCGCCGAGTTTCAGCTCGTCGACGGAGACGGTGTCGTTCTCGTTGATGATCGGCAGCGCACCCAGCGCCAGCAATTCCTGCAAGGTCGCCCGCGCATTGAGGTAGCGCCGGCGATTGCGCAGGTCGTCGTGGGTCAGCAGTACCTGCGCTACCGGCCGGTCGAAGAAGCGCTGCCACAGCGCGATCAACTGCGCCTGACCGAGCGCGGCCAGCGCCTGCCGCTCGGCCATCGCAACGCCGGCCTGCGGTTTGCGATGCAACAGGCCGCGCCCGGCGGCCACCGCACCCGACGACACGATAACCACTTCCCTGCCCGCGGCGATGCTGGAGGACACGAATTGCGCCAGGGCCAGCGCATGGCGCGGGGTCAAGCCCTCGTCGCCGCCGGCCAACAGACTGCTGCCGACCTTCAGCACGGCGCGACGCCATGTCGGCAATGCTTGTTCTTCGAACGGTGGCGGCACGGCGTGGGTCATCGTCTCAGCTCAGCGTGTGTTCCATTCGTAGACGGTGAGGTCGGACGTGCCGAGCGTCGCCAGCGGATCGCGTGCCGCGATCGCACGGGCCTGCTCAAGCGAATCGAGGTTGACCAGCACGTAGGCACCACCGGTCTTGTCGCTGAAGCCCCCGGTCATCTCGAGATGGCCGCTGTCGCGCAGCTCGTCCAGGAAGGCGAGGTGCGGTGCGATCGCGCCCTCGTCGAATGCAGGTCGCCGCATGGCCATGACGAGATAGCGCTTCACAGGGCGTCCCAGCGCGCCATCAGCGTGTCCAGACGGAGATCCGCGCCGGCACCCGGCGATACGCGCGCAGCCAAGCTGCCCTCGGGCGAGCGCCCCTGCCCGGCCGTATCCGCGGACGCAGCCGCCGCTTTGTACGCTTCGCGGAACGGCACACCGGCGACGGCCGCTTCCACGGCGACGTCGGTGGCGTACATGCCGGAATCGATCGCGGCACGCAGGCGGTCTTCGCGCCACTCCAGGTTCGCGAGCAATGCCGGCAACAGTTCGAGCGCCGGCAGGCCACGACCGAAGCCATGGAAGATCGCACCCTTGCTGGCCTGCAGATCGCGGTGGTACCCCGACGGCAACGACAGCAACTGCTCGATCTCCGTGCGCGCCGCCGCCACGCTGGCGTGGGTGGCGCGCATCAGTTCGATGACGTCGGGATTGCGCTTGTTCGGCATGATCGAACTGCCCGTCGTGTACTGCGAAGGCAACGCGACGAAACCGAACTCCGCGCTCGTGAACAGCGATAGGTCCCAGGCGATGCGGCGCAGGTCGAGGGTGGCACCACCGAGCGCTTCCAGCGCGGCCAGTTCGAACTTTCCGCGCGAGAGCTGCGCGTAGATCGGGCTCACCTGCATGCGCGCGAAGCCGAGCGCCGCGGTCGTGTGCTCGCGGTCGAGCTTCAGGTTGACGCCATAGCCGGCCGCGGTGCCGAGCGGATTGGCGTCCACCAGCTTCAGCGTGTCGCGGGCGCGCATCGTGTTGTCGATGAACGCCTCGGCCCACCCCGCCCACCACATGCCGGCGGACGACACCACGGCGCGCTGGATATGGGTATAGCCCGGGATCGGCAAGTCGCGTTCGGCCCGCGCGCGATCCAGCGCCACCTTGGCCACTTCGCGCGACAGCACCGCCACGCGCGCCAGCTTCTCCTTCAGCCACAGGCGCGTGGCGACCAGGATCTGGTCGTTCCGGCTGCGGCCGGTATGGATCTTGCGACCCGCATCGCCCAACCGCTCGGTCAGCCTGGCCTCGATGGCGGAGTGGCCGTCTTCGTAGCGTTCATCCAGGACGAAGTCGCCGCGACGGAAATCATCCGCCAGCAACGCCAGCTCGCGCTTGAGGCCCGCCAACTCGTCGCCGGACAGGATGCCGATGCGCTGCAGGCCTTCGGCATGCGCCGTGCTGGCCTGGATGTCGTGCAGGAAGAATTCGCGGTCCAGCACCACGTCGTCGCCGGCCAGGAAACGCTGGATCTCCGCATCCACCGCCACGCCGGGCTTCTGCCACAACAGGTCGCTCATGCCGTCGTCTCCTGCGGAATGCTGTCGAGTTCGCCGAATCCGAACGCGAGGTTGAGGTTCTGCATCGCCTGCGTCGCCGCGCCCTTCAGCAGATTGTCGAGCGTCGCGACCACGACCAGACGCTTGCCGCCGGGTGCGAGGGTGAAGCCGCCGATTTCGACATCATGCCGGCCGGCGATGCGACTGACCCATGGCGCCTCGTCCAGCACCTGGATCAACGCTTCGCCCGCATAGCGATCGCGGTAGAGCTTACGGATGTCTTCGATCTTCGCCGGTTGCTGCAGCCACAGGTTGACCGTCATCGTGATGCCGCGGAAGTGCGGCGCGACGTGCGGCATGAACTCGATAGGCAGGCCCAGGTGGCGGCTGACTTCGCGCTCATGCATGTGGTCGGTCAGCGCGTACGGCATCAGGTTGTCGCGCAGCAGGTCGGTGTTGTTCTTGTCCGACGGCGAGGTTCCGGCGCCGGAATAGCCGGACACGCCGAAGCATTGCGGCGGACCCGCCAGGCGACCGAGCAACGGCGCAATCGCCAGTTGCATGGCGGTGGCATAACAACCGGGATTGCTGATGCGCTTCTCGCCGGCGTACCGCTGCCGGGTCAGTTCGGGCAGGCCGTAGTACCAATGCTCGTCGAAGCGGAAATCCGCCGACAAGTCGATCACCACGGTGTCCGGCGCCTGCGCGTCGATGGCGGCGACCAGTTCGGCTGCCTTGCCGTTCGGCAGCGCCAGGATCACGGCATCCGCGCCCTTGCCGCCGACCTGCTCGTGGCTCAGGTTCTCGTAGCGCAGCTCGCCTGCGAACTCGGGAATGTGATCGCTGACCTTCTGCCCATCCAGCTCGCGTGAGGACACGAACACCAGCTCGAGGTACGGATGGCGGGCAATCAGGCGGATCAGCTCCGCGCCGGTGTGGCCGCGGGCGCCGACGATGCCGACGGTCTTGGTCGTGCTCATGGGGAATCCTGTTCGTGCCGGGCGAGCTTCGCCAGCAGGTTGCGCTTCACCGCCGGCCATTCGCCATCGATGATCGAGAAGACGACGGTGTCGCGTGGCGATCCGTCGGCATGCCGCTTGTGGTTGCGTAGCACCCCGTCCTGCTTTGCGCCGAGCCGGGCGATCGCCGCACGCGAGCGATGGTTGAACCAGCTGGTCTCGAAGACCACGCTGATGCAGCCCAGTGTCTCGAAGGCATGCGTGAGCAGCAGCAGCTTGGTTTCGGTGTTGACGCCCGTGCGCTGCACGTCAGGCGCATACCAGGTGTAGCCGATGCTGAGTTTGGGCACGTCGGCTTCCAGTCCGTAGAACCGGGTGCTGCCCACGATGCGGCCGCCCGCATCCCGCACCACGAACGGCAGCACGCGGCCGTCGGCCTGCGCCGCGAGCACCGCATCCACATAGCCCGCCGCATCCGCGGCTTTCGGCACCTGCGTGAACCACAAGGCCGCCAGTTCGTCGCCGGCCAGCGCCGCGCGCAGGCCGTCCACATGGTCGCGCGACATCGGCTCGAGGCGCGCATGGCGGCCCGCCAGGACCGGTACCTTCTGCCATGCCGTTGGGATCGAAGCGCTCATCTCAGTCCTTCAAGGTCGGCAGACGCGTACGGCAATGCGCCACGCAGCGCTCGATGTCGGCGAAGCCGTCGATGCCGTACCAGAACACCTTCCACTTCTCCTGCTTGTAGCAACCGTCGGACTCGGCGTAGTAGAAGATGTTGACCTGATTGTTGTGGCGGGAGCGCCAGAACAGCTGCGGATTCTCCTCGCGCATCACGTGCCACACGGCACGGCCCAAGCCTTCGCCCTGCGCATCGTCGAGCACGGCGAACTTGTCGAGATAGGCAAAGCCTTCCTCGCGGGTGAGGATCAGCGCGGTACGGTAGTTCTCGCTGATGTAGACGCGGTACGGCGTGGTGCGCTCGAAGTAGTCGGGCAGCAGCGTGCGGCCGAAACTGGATTCGATCAGCGTCTTCAACCGCGGCAGATTCACGCCTTCCCAGCCGCCCTCGAAACGCAGCACGCGCTCGCCCTTGCGCACCAGTGTGCCGGAGCCGCGATGGGTGAAGAGTTCCTTGGCCAGCTCCGCCGGCTTGGTGATGGAGACCGACGAAGTCAGCGGCAGCCGGTCCAGCAGATCCTTGATCTGCTCGATCTTCACCCGCATCCCCCCGTTGATCCAGGGCTGCGCCATCAGCTCGTCGTACTCGGTCGACAAGTTGATCGAATCGATCACGCGGCCTTCTGCATCCAGCAAGCCGCCAGTACCGGTCAGGAAGATGATCTTGTACGGCTGCAGCACCTGCACCAACTCGTTGGCAGCGAAGTCGGCGTTGATGTTGAGTATCTGTCCACCGACGGTTTCGCCCATGCTGGCGATGACCGGGATGGAGCCGGCCTTCAGGCTCGCCTCGATCGGCGCCTGATTGATGCGGGTGACGTCGCCGACCAGGCCGTACGTGGCCTGGTCCTTGTACTCGGCTTCGAATACACCCGACACGATGGACGTCGCGCGCGCACCGACCTGCTGCAAGGCCTCGACCAGCGCGAGGTTCTGCTGCAGGAACACCTTGCGCACGATCGCCAGCACTTCGGGCGTGGTGACGCGCAGGCCGTTGACGGTCTGCTTGGTGATGCCGGCCGCCGTCATTTCCTCATCCAGCTGCGGCCCCGCGCCGTGCACGACGATGGGCGTCAGGCCGACTTCCTGCAGGAAGGTCAGCGAGGACGTCAGCGACTCCAGGTCGTCGCGCAACACGGCGCCGCCCACCTTCACGACGGCGAAACGCTTGGCGTCCAACTGCGAGAAGCGCTTGACGTACTGCGAAATCTCCTTCGCGCTGGCCATGCTGGACAGCAGGCGGATGATGGTCTGGCGGGTTTGCTTGTTCGATTCCATGTCTTCTTGCTTTTCGTAGGGTGGGCCCTGGCCCACCACATCATCGGTTCCGCATGGCGGGCCGGGGCCCGCCCTACGACGCTACTGGAGGATCCTCGCCACGCTGTCGGCGTATTGCTGCAACTGCTCCAGCGATACCCACTCGTCGGCGGTATGGGCTTGGGCGATGTCGCCCGGGCCGTAGACGAAGGCGGTCAGGCCGGCGGCGGAAAATAGCGACGCCTCCGTCCAGAAGTCCACGGCATTGCCGATCGGCAAGCCGAGTTCGTCGGCGAGGTCGCGTGCGGCCAGGCGGCGCTCCTCCGCGCGCGCGACATCGCCGGACGGCAGCGACGGGCCACGGAAGGTTTCTTCGTAGTCGGCCAAGGCATCGGGATTGGCGAAACTACGGAACGTCGCGTGCAGGTCGGCGGGGTCCTGCGAAGGCAGCGGACGGAAGCCGAAGCGCACCTCGGCGCTGGGCGCAATCATGTTGGCCTTGATGCCACCCTCCACCCGACCGATGTTGAAGCGCAAGCCGGTCAGCCCGCCGAAGCGCAGATGATGCTGGGCCTGCACGAAATCCAGCGCCGACGTGCCCCAGCGCATCGCGTTGTGCAGGGCGCTCAACGACAGCGCGTTCTCGGCGGAGGCGTGCCCGGCCTGCCCCGTGAACGCCATCCGGACGGCACTGATGCCGCGGTGTGCAAGCACCGCCTGGCACTGCGTCGGCTCGGCGATGATCGCTTCGCCGAAGCCATGATCGCGGGCGAGGAACGCGGCGATGCAGCGTGCGTCGTTCGCCTCTTCGTCCGTCGTGAACAGGAACGCCGCATCGCCCTGTGTCACCTGTGCGGCGGCCACGAGTGCCGCCGCCGCACCCTTGATGTCGCAGGCCCCCAGGCCGATCGCGCGATCGCCTTCGACGCGCAGCACGTGCGGGTCGGCGCTCCACGCCGGCGAGGACGGCACCGTGTCCAGGTGCACGTTGAACACGCGCTTGGGCTGCCCGCGCACCGCGAACAGCGTGACCGCGCCGGCGCCATGGTCGATGACCTCGACCTGGAAATCCGGCAACTGCGCGCGCAGGTAGTCGAAGATGCCGCCGGTACTGATGTCGCGGGGCGGGTTGCGGGTGTCGAACGACACCAGCGCTTCGAGGTGCTTGAGCGTGGCTTCGAGCAGCGTCATGCGGTTTTCGTCTCGGTATAGGGGTTGGAACGCAGCACTTCCATCAGCGTCTGCGGGTTGGTCGGCGTAGCGAAGCCGTACTGCGCGTACAACCCATGCGCATCGGACGTCGCCAGCATGAACCGGCGCAGCCCCTGCAATTGCGGATGCATCATGACCGCGGCGACCAGCTGCTTGCTGTAGCCGTGGCCGCGATAGTCTGGCAGCACGAACACGTCGGCCAGGTAGGCGAACGTCGCGAAGTCGGATACGACCCGCGCGAACGCCACCTGCCCCACGCCAGCGACATGGCCGCCGAAGCACAGCGAACCCTCGACTGCACGCGCCACCGTGTCCTCCGGAATGCCCAGGCTCCAATACGCCTGGGTCGAAAGGAAACGATGGATCAACGGGAGATCCAGTTCCGCCTTGTCCGTGCTGATGCGCATGCCGCTCATCCAGGGGTTTCCGCTCAGCGATTGATCTCGGCCCACAGGGTCGAGCTCATGCCGAACAGCTTGATGAAGCCCTCGGCTTCCTCGACGCCCCAGTCCGCCGACTGCGCGTACGTCGCGCCCTTGGCGTTGAGGATGTGCGGTGACTTCACCGCGACAGCATCGACGCGGCCGCCGCGGGTCTCCAGCACCACGTCGCCATTGACCGTGGCCTGCGAAGACTGCAGGAACGCCTCCAGATCGGCCTTGAGCGGATCGTGGTAGAAGCCTTCGTACACCAGCTCCACCCACTTGCGCGCGATCTCGGGCTTGAAACGGTTCTGCTGCTTGGTCAGCACGGCCTCTTCCAGCGCGCGGTGCGCCGCCAGCAGCGACACCAGGCCCGGCGCTTCGAACACGATGCGGCCCTTCAGGCCGATCACGGTGTCGCCGGTGTAGACGCCGCGGCCCACACCGTAAGGCGCGAACAACGCATTCAACTTCGCCAGCAGCGCAGCGCCGGCGACCGGCTGGCCGTCCAGGCTGACCGCTTCGCCGTTCTTGAAGCCGACCGTGACGCGCAACGGTTCCACCGGCCATTCGGCGCGCGGTGCGCACCAGCCACGCGCGCCTTCGCCGGGGGCGGACCAGGTGTCGATCTCACCACCGGACATGGTCAGGCCGAGCAGGTTCTCGTTGATGGTGTAGCTCTTCTGCTTGGCACGCACGCCGAAGCCGCGCTCTTCGAGATACGCCTGTTCGTAGGCGCGGGTCTGGGTGTGCTCCTTCTGGATCTCGCGGATCGGCGCGACGATGCGGTAGTCGCCGCTGGCCTTGACCGCGAGGTCGAAGCGCACCTGGTCGTTACCCATGCCGGTGCAGCCGTGCGCAATCGCGTTCGTGCCCAGCTCGGCCGCCCGCTTCAGCGCGGCGTCGACGATCAGGTAGCGGTCGGACACAAGCAACGGGTACTGGCCCTGGTAGCCCTCGCCGGCCCACACGAACGGCCGGACGAAGCCGTCCCAGATCGCCGGGCCGCCATCGACGGTGACGTGGCTGGCCACGCCCAGGTCGGCGGCGCGCTGTTCGATGTAGGCGCGTTCTTCGGCATCCACGCCGCCGGTGTCGGCGAACACGGTGTGGACGTTCCAGCCGCGCTCCTTCAGGTAGGGCACGCAGAAGCTGGTGTCGAGGCCGCCGGAGAAGGCGAGGACGATGTCTTTGGATTCGTGGGGGGTGGTCATCTTGAGTCTCGTAGGGCGGGCCTTGGTCCGCCGGATCTGGTTTGTGGTGTCTTGCCGGTCAGGAGCGGCGGGCCAAGGCCCGCCCTACTTGATCAGCGCGGCCATGATGGCCTTCTGCACGTGCAGGCGGTTCTCGGCTTCGTCGATGGCGATGCACTGCGGCGAATCCATCACGCCGTCGGTGGCCTTCACGTTGCGGCGCAGCGGCAGGCAGTGGCTGAAGACGCCGTTGTTGGTCAGCGCCATCTTCCGCTCGTCGACGATGAAGTGCTTGTACTGGTCGCGGATGGGTTTCTCGGGCTCCCAGTTGCCGAAGAACGGCAGCGCGCCCCAGCTCTTGGCGTACACCACGTCGGCGCCGGCATAGGCGCTGTTGATGTCGTGGCTGACCTGTAGCGAACCGCCGCTTTCGGCCACGTTCTGCTCGGCCCAGCCCATGTAGCGTTCATCGAGCACGTAGTCGGGCGTGGGGCACAGCAGGGTCACGTCCATGCCCATGCGGGTGGCGATGGTCAGCGCCGAGTTGGCGACCGCGGTGTTGAGCGGCTTGGGGTGGTACGTCCAGGTGAGCACGTACTTCTTGCCACGCAGGTCGGACGTGCCGAAGTGCTCCTGCAGCGCCAGCGCATGCGCGAGTTCCTGGCAGGGATGGGTGATCGTCTCCATGTTGATCACCGGCACCGGCGAATACTTCGCGAACGACTTCAGGACGATGTCCTCGCGGTCGTAGGCCCAGTCGACGAATTTCGGGAAGGCACGCACGCCGATCAGATCCACGTAGCGGCCCAGCACCTTCGCCACCTCGGCGATGTGCTCCTCGGTGTCGCCGTCCATCACCGTGCCCAGGTTGAACTCGATCGGCCACGCGTCCTTGCCCGGCTGCAGCACCACGGCGTGGCCACCCAGCTGGAAAGCACCCAGTTCGAAGCTGGTGCGGGTACGCATGGACGGGTTGAAGAACACCAACGCGATCGATTTGCCCTTGAGCGCATCGCCCAGCTTGTGCTGCTTGTAGAGGGCAGCCTGCGTCAGCAGGGCGTCCAGCTCGGTGCGGCTCCAGTCCTGCGTGTTCAAGAAGTGCTTCATTACGGCATCCTGGTTTCGGGAATGTGGCAAAACGGGCTTCAGAAACGAAAAAACCCAGCCTCTGGCTGGGTTCCGGTGAACAAGCGACGACGTCCGGGGTACCCAGCTAGATGCAGGATTCCGGTCGACGGGCACGCGACGTCATGCTCGAGGCCTGGCGGGCCGCGCTGTCAGCATGGGCGTGTGCGTTCATCTTCATGGGCGCGAATGCTCGCATGTGCTGCGGCGCAGCGCAAGGCTACCTTGGGCGCATGCCACGCGTCAGGGTGTGCTGGCGGCGGGCAGCGTGGGCACGACGTAAGGCACCACCGAAACCCGGATGCGCAGGCGGTTGCCCGGATCCTCGGCGAGGCGGGAGCGGTACTTCACGCCTTTGTAGATGTAATCCACGTCATAGGCGATGGGACGCTGGAACTCGCGTTCCACCGGCACCGCACGGCAATTGGTCCGCACGGTCCCCGTCGGCGGGGCCACCGGAGGCGCCGTTTCTTCCTCACCCCCGAACCAGCCTTTCACGGAACTGACCACCTTCGACCAGCGACTTTCGTCCGCGTGTGCGGCGGGTTCGGGCTTGGCCGCAGGCACCTCCTCGCAGCGCTGCTCGGTACGGGTGGCCCGCAGGGTCTGGTACACCGGCTCCACGCTGAGCACCTGGGCATAGTCCAGCCGCACGTTCTCCGTCGGGATCACCCGCTCCTGCGCCATCACGGGGGCACAAGCGAGTAGGCAGGACAGAAGAAGGGCGGCGCGGAAGCGGTGCATGTGGCCTGTAAGTGGTATCCCGGTGTCACAGTGTAGACATCGCGCCTTGAGTGGGGCTGAACATCGGCCCCACGGACGCTGTCGAGTGCCCGTCCTCGGCGCAGGCGGTAGAATCGTCGCGTACCCCCTGCCCCACGCCCATGACCCTGCGCCTGCACAACAATCTGACGCGCCGGGTCGAGCCGTTCGCGCCGCTCGATCCTGCCTGCCCCACGATGTACGTCTGCGGGCCCACCGTCTACAACTACGTCCATATCGGCAATGCACGCGGCCCGGTGGTCTTCGGCGTGCTGGCGGCCTTGCTTCGCCGACGGTTCGGCCAGCTGCGTTATGCGCGCAACATCACCGACGTGGACGACAAGATCAATGCCGCGGCCAAGGAACTCGGCGTGGCGATCTCGGTGATCACCGACCGTTATGCCGCCGCCTACCGCGAGGACATGGCCGGACTGGGCGTGACGGGCGAGTTCTCCCCGGACATCGAGCCGGAGGCGACCGCCCATATCCCGCACATCATCGCGATGATCGAGCAGTTGATCGCGGGTGGACATGCGTACGCCGCTGAGGGCCACGTGCTGTTCGCGGTGGCCAGCTTCGCCGAGTACGGCAAGCTTTCGGGTCGTGATCCAGAGGAAATGCTGGCCGGCGCCCGGGTGGAAGTAGCGCCCTACAAGCGCGACCCGGGCGACTTCGTGTTGTGGAAACCGTCCACACCGGACCTGCCGGGCTGGAAATCTCCTTGGGGCGTTGGCCGCCCGGGCTGGCACATCGAATGCTCAGCGATGGCCGCCGCCCACCTGGGCGAAACCATCGACATCCATGCCGGTGGCGTGGACCTGCAGTTCCCGCACCATGAGAACGAAGTGGCGCAGAGCGAATGCGCGCACAAGCACGCCGACGGCTCGCACAAGACGTTCGCGCGGTTCTGGCTGCACAACGGCATGCTGAACTTCGGCGGCGCCAAGATGAGCAAGTCGCTGGGTAACATCGAGAAGGTCCACGACCTGCTGCAGCAGCATCCGCCGGAAGCGCTGCGCTACGCCCTGCTCTCCGCCCACTACCGGCAGCCGCTGGACTGGTCCGAGGCGCTGGTGGAGCAATCGAAGAACACCCTGGACCGCCTCTACGGCACGTTGCGCGACCTCGGCGATGTCACTGTCGATGCCGACACCCCGCAGACCATCGAGGACGCGCTGGATGACGACCTCAACACCCCGCTCGCGCTGGCGGAAGTCGCCCGCATCGCCGCCGACGCCCGCAAGGCGACGACGGCAGGCGATCGGCAACGCCTGAAGGCAGAGCTGGTAGGCGCAGGGCGCGTGCTGGGGCTGCTGCAGCAGGATCCTGCCGAATGGTTCGGTCGCGGCACGTCCGGCGACGACGATGCGCGCATCCAGGCGCTGATCGACGAACGCGCGGCCGCGAAGCAGTCACGCGACTTCGCGCGTTCCGACGCGATCCGCGATCAGCTCGCTGCAGAAGGCATCCTGCTGGAAGACACGCCGCAGGGCGTACGCTGGAAGCGGGCCTGATCCATACCCATCAGGAAGCCGGCGACGCCGCGCTTCCGGAACTCCCATGACCGACACCATCTTCCCGCTCGAACCGACCGCCGCCGACGCACAGGCGGCGATCAAGGACGAATTCGCCTTCTTCGGCGACTGGTCCGAACGCTACCAGTACCTGATCGACCTGGGCCGCAAGCTGCCGCCGTTCCCGGACGATTGGAAGCGCGAGGAGCATCGCCTGCTCGGCTGCCAGTCGATGGTCTGGATCGTGCCCGAGGGTGATGCGGCGAAGCTGGATTTCCATGCCATCAGCGACTCGGCGATCGTCTCGGGCCTGATCTTCCTGGCTCTGCGCGTCTATTCGGGGCGTTCGGCCGCCGAGATCCTGGAGACCACGCCGGACTACATCGCCGATATCGGACTGGCCAAGCATCTCTCGCCCACCCGCAGCAACGGCCTTGCGTCGCTGCTGGCCTTCATCCGCGAGACGGCCGCCAACACGAAGTGAGCGACAGCCGGACGCCCTCCGCCTTCTCGCTGCTGCGCAATCGCGGCTATGCGGCGGTACTCGCGTATCGCATCTGCGCGCTGCTGTCGTACCAGATCGTCGCGGTCACCGTCGGCTGGCATATCTACGAACTGACTCACGATCCATTTTCGCTGGGCTTGATCGGATTGGCCGAAGTCCTGCCGTTCTTCTGCGTGGCGCCGTTCGCGGGCTACCTGGTTGATCATCTGCCTCGTCGCCACGTCGGCATGGCCGCATGCGGGGCCTTGGCCCTGACGGCGTTGACGCTGGTGGCGTTCACAAGCGGCTGGCTACTGATCCGAGGTACCTGGCCCATCTATGCGGCCATTGCCCTGACCGGCGTTGCGCGTTCGTTCCTGAGCCCGGTCTACAACGCCTTGTTCGCGCGTGTCCTGGATCGCACGGATTTTGTGCGCGGCGCCAGTCTTGGCAGTGTTGCGTTTCAGACGGCACTGGTGGTTGGCCCGTTTATAGGTGGCGCATTGATCAAACTGGGTGGCGTGCAATTGCCTTTCGGGATTGCGACGGTGCTGGCGGGTCTGGCGGGACTGGTCCTGATGCGCCTGCGGGTGAAGGAGCTGGGTCCACCGAAGGTCAGCCTACCCATCTTCCGAAGCATTGCCGAGGGTGCCCGCTTCGTGTGGAGCAACCAGATCATGCTAGGCGCCATGGCGCTCGACATGTTTTCGGTACTGTTGGGCGGTGTGGTGGCGATGCTGCCTGCCTTCATCCTGGATGTCCTCCATCACGACGCCGGTGGCTTTGGCATCCTGCGAGGAGCCCCCGCGCTAGGCACAATCTGCGTCGGCCTCTGGCTGGCGCGCCATCCGCTGCAGAAGCATGCGGGCCGCGTGCTGCTGTTTGCGGTGCTGGGCTTCGGCCTGAGCGTGATCGCATTCGGCCTGTCGCGCAGCTTCTGGCTATCCGCAGCGATCCTGCTGTTCTACGGCATGTGCGACGGGGTGTCGGTGGTTGTGCGCTCGACGATCCTGCAGCTGTCCACGCCGGATGAAATGCGCGGGCGCGTCTCGTCGATCAACGGCATCTTCGTCAGCTCGTCGAACGAACTCGGCGCGTTCTACGCCGGCACGATGGCCAAACTGCTCGGGCTGGTGCCTGCGGTGATCATCGGCGGCTTCGCCATCCTGTCGGTGGCCGGCATCACCGCTTGGAAAGCGCCTCGCCTGCGGCGCTTGGACCTCCGGGACCTCCAGTAACTTGGATATCAGCGCTGGAGAAAAGAAAAACCCCGCCGAGGCGGGGTTTTTCGTGCGCGGAGAACGCCGGACTCAGTCACCCTGCTGCTTCTGCAGGTGCTCCCAACGCTCCTGGGCGTCGATGGTGCGTTCGGCGGTCAGACGGGCTTCGAGGCGATCGAGGCCGATCTCTTCGCCGGTGTCGACGCAGTAGCCGTAATCGCCACCCTCCAAGCGCTTCAGCGTACTGTCGATCTTGCCGATCAGCTTGCGGTAGCGGTCGCGGGTGCGCAGCTCCAGCGAGTTCTCCGTCTCGCGGGTCGCGCGCTCGGCTTCATCGCCGATGTCGCGGACTTCATCCTTGAGGTTCTCGATGGTCTGCTTGGATTCCTCGACCAGGTCGGCACGCCACTGGAGCAGGCGCTGGCGGAAGTACTCGAGCTGCAACGCGCTCATGTACTCCTCTTCGGGCGAGGGCTTGTAGCCGGTCGGCACGATCGGACGACCGGTGGCTTCGTCGGTCTTGTAGGGCACTTCTTTCACCTTGCCGCGCACGACCGGCGCGGCAGGCTTGGCGGCCACGGCCACCGCGACCTTGCCCACGGGGCGAGGGGTGACGGCGGGACGCGTGCTCACGGGAGCTGCGGCGGGAGTCGGGGCTTTGGCGGGTTTGCTATTGGATTTCGGGACTGGCACAGGCTTCGGGGGGGACGGAACCTTGGCGGCGGGGGCCGGAGCCGCGGCAGCTGCCTTGGGGGCAGGCGTCGGGGCGGGGGACTTGGTCGCAGCCGCGGTGGGGGCGGACTTTGCCGGAGCCGGCTTGGCGGCAGGCTTCGGTGCGGGCTTGGCAGGAGCGGGTTTCGTGGCCTTGGCCGGTGCCTTCACCGGCGCCGCCTTGGCGACAGGCTTGGCGGCCGGCACGGGCTTCTTGGCGACGACGGGCTTGGCGGCCGCTTTCTTGACCGGCGCAGCCTTCTTCGCCACCGGCTTGGCAGCCGGCTTCTTCACCGGTGCCGCCTTCTTGGCGACAGGCTTGGCGACGGGCTTCTTGGCGACAGGCTTGGGAGCCGCTTTCTTCGCCGCCGGCTTGGGAGCCGGTTTCTTGGCGACAGCCTTCTTCACGACAGGCTTCTTGGCGACGGTCTGAGCGGGTTTCTTGGCGGCCTTGGCGGCCTTCTTCGCAGGTTTCTTTGCAGCCACGAACAGCGCTTCCTTGTTCTTCCCGAGCATCGGGAAAGCGCGCTTTTATAGCCTACCCGGGAGGCAGCGGCAACCCGACGCGTTATCATCGGGTCCATGCTCTCCCGCCTGCTCATCCTGTTGCTGAAGGGATACAAGCGCTTCATCAGCCCGCTGCTGGGGCCCCGCTGCCGCTTCGTGCCCTCCTGCTCGGAGTACGCCATGGAAGCCATCGGCCGCTTCGGTCCGCTGAAGGGCGGCTGGCTGGCGATCCGTCGGATCGGCCGCTGCCATCCGTTGCACCCGGGCGGCCACGATCCTGTACCGTCGTCGTGCGGCCATGCGCACGCCCCCTCCCCCCGCCCTTCCAGGAACCCCTGATGCCCGCCACCGTCATCGTCAACGCCCGCCTGGTCAACGAAGGCCGCGTCACCGAGGGTGACCTGCGGATCGAGAACGGCCGCATCGCCCGCATCGCCGCCGAGATCCGCCCCCAGGGCGAGGACACCGTGATCGACGCCGCAGGCCGCCTGCTGCTGCCGGGGATGATCGACGACCAGGTGCATTTCCGCGAACCGGGCATGCCGCACAAGGGCGACATGGCCACCGAGTCCGCCGCCGCGGTCGCGGGCGGCCTCACCACCTTCATGGACATGCCCAACACCAGCCCGCCGACGCTGGACGCCGCCGCGCTGGAGGACAAGTACCAGCGCGCCAAGGGCCGGGCCTGGGGCAACTACGGCTTCTACATGGGCGCCAGCAACGACAACCTGGAGGCGATCCGCACGCTCGACCCGAAGACCGCGCCGGGCATCAAGGTATTCATGGGCGCGTCCACCGGCAACATGCTGGTCGACAACCCCGACACCCTGGACGCGATCTTCCGCGAAGCGCCCACGCCGATCATCACGCACTGCGAAGACACGCCGATGATCGACGCCAACCTGGCGGCGTTCCAGGCCAAGTACGGCGATGCGCTCAGTGCAGAACACCACCCGGACATCCGCAGCCGCGAGGCCTGCATCAAATCCACGCGACTGGCGATGTCGCTGGCGCGCAAGCACGGTACCCGCCTGCACGTGCTGCATATCTCCACCGCCGATGAGCTGGCATTGTTCACGCCGGGCCCGCTGGTGCACCCGGACGGTGCGCGCAAGCGCATCACCGCGGAAACCTGCATCCACTTCCTGCGCTTCGACCGCGCGGATTACGCGGCGCTGGGCAACTTGATCAAGTGCAATCCCGCCATCAAGGACGCCAGCGACCGCGAAGCGCTGATCAAGGCGCTGGTGGAGGATGTGATCGACGTGCTCGCCACCGATCACGCCCCGCACACGCTGGAAGAAAAGGAAAAGCCCTACGTGCAGGCGCCCTCCGGTCTGCCGCTGGTGCAGTACGCGCTGGTGGCCGCCCTGGAGCTGGTCCACGAGAAGCGCATGGACGTCACCCGCGTGGTGCAGAAGTTCGCGCACGCACCCGCGCAGCTGTTCGACGTGAAGGAACGCGGCTACCTGCGCGAAGGCTACTTCGCTGATCTCGTGTTGATCGACGACGAACCTTTCACTGTGAAGCGCGAGGACGTGCTGTCCAAGGTTGGCTGGTCGCCGTTCGAAGGCCGCACGTTCCGCTCGCGGATCGGCGCCACCTGGGTCAATGGCCGCATGGTCTGGAACGGCGAACATCTGGTCGGCACGCCCAACGGCCAGCGCCTGGAGTTCGCGCGTTGAAGTGGGCGGTCGCGGCGTTGCTGGCCGCGATCTGCATGGGCGGTATGCCGCGCGCGGCGGCTCAGGACGTCGCTGCGCCACCCGTGGCAGATATGCGCGTCGTCTTCCCCGCGACTGTTTCGCAAGGCGCCTTGGTCTTCGGCAAGGTGCCGCCAGGCAGCACGGTGCACTACGCAGGACGCACGCTGCGTGTCAGCGGCTACGGCACCGTAGTATTCGGTGTCGGCCGCGACGAGCAGGGCACGATACGGGTGGGCGTGATCCTCCCCGGCCCTCCCAGCCATGATGTGGCGGAAATCGTTGCCGACATTACCGTCACCCCGCGCGACTGGCCGGTCGAACACGTCAACGGCGTGCCGCCGAAGACGGTGAACCCGCCCCCCGAGATCGCCGCACGCATCGAACGCGAACAGGCCCTGGTCACCGCCGCACGCCTCCGCGACGACGAGCGCACCGATTTCGCCCAGCCCTTCCAGTGGCCTGTACAGGGCCGCATCAGCGGCCGCTTCGGCAATGCCCGCGTCTATAACGGTCAGCCGGGCGCCGGTCATTCAGGCATGGACATCGCCGCTCCCACCGGCACGCCGGTGAAGGCGCCCGCCGGTGGCGTGGCGACGTTTGCCGCACCGGACTTGTATCTGACGGGCGGCACGGTGCTGCTCGATCACGGTTACGGGATCAGCTCGAACTTCCTGCACCTGTCGCGCATCGACGTGAAGGTGGGGGATCGCATCGAACCCGGCCAGGTCATCGGCGCGGTCGGCGCCACCGGACGCGCCACGGGGCCGCATCTGCACTGGGGGATGAATTGGTTCGACGTGCGCATCGACCCGCTGCTTGTGCTCGAACGCGGGAAGTAGAAACCCGTTGTTCGCCCCACGGGCGCGCTGCGGCGCGTTGATGGCCCATGACGCTTCTGATTCTGGTGGGCGCGGTTCGACGTGCGCATCGACCCGCTTCTTGTGCTCGAACGCGGGAAGTAGAAACCCGTTGTTCGCCCCACGGGCGCGCTGCGGCGCGTTGATGGCCCATGACGCTTCTGATTCTGGTGGGCGCGATTCGACGTGCGCGTGGACCCGCTGCTGGTGCTGGAGCGCGGGAAGTGACCCACCCTGCCGTTGTGCGAGCGACGTAAGTCGCGAAGCTTTGCTTTGTGAGCGATCGCGACTTACGTCGCTCCCACATCCGGCAACCGAGGCCTCAGTCGTTGCTGCCGCTGACCCGGGCGACCGCATCGTGCGGGTGCAGGCTTTCGTAGTGCGCGACGGTGGCGTCGTAGCGGGCGATGCGCGCATCGCCGGCCAGCACCGACGCCACGCGACGGGCAGCGTCTTCGCAGAACATCAGGTTTTCGGCGTTGAGACGGGCGAACGCCTGTTCGTCCACGCGCTTGACGGCCGTCTGCACGGGCGTGGCCAGCGCGGCTTCGAGCGCATCGACCAGGGCCACCAACGGGAGTTCATCGAACTGCGGACGCAACTCGACGCGCACGCTGGCGCGACTGCGCTGCGCATGCGGCGTGGCGGCCAGCCCGCGCTCGGAGGCGAGCCAGTCATGCACCACGTTGACCGACAGCGGATGCGCCGCGGCGAAGTCCTCGGTGAACCGCTCGGCATTGGCTTGGCGGGACAGCGCAGCCGACGCCGGGCAGGTGCTGGAGTACTCGACGGAGAACGCCAGTGCCAGGATCAGGTGGCCGTCGGCGAGCGTGGCCTCGATTTCGACCGGGTAACGCTTCCAGCCGGCGTAGTCGCTCTCCAGCGCCTTCCGCTGCAGCAGCGCTTCGTAGCGGATGCGCAGGCGCGCCTGCGTGGCCAGGCCGGCCTGGGAATCGACACTGGTCTGCAGCAGATGGCGCAGACCGGCCGGGGTGATGGCTTCACGCGCCAGGCCATCCTGCAGTTCCAGGTAAAGCCGGGACATGTGGATGCCACGCGCGTCGGCATTGGCCAGGTTCACCGAAAGATCGATGCTCGCCGCTACCTGCAGCTGACCGCCCTGCCCGTCCGGAATGCGGACCGGCAGCGCGATGTTCTCCATGCCCACCCAGTCCAGCGGACGCGCCAGCGGCACGCGCTGGTGGGCGACGTCGGGAAGGTCGGCGCGGGGCGCCACGGGGAGCGAGGAAGTCATCGTCGTACACGGGGGAGTGATGGCGCGCATTGTACCCCCTGCCCCGAATCACCAGATGAAACAGTCCGTTACGACGCCTTTCGCAGGCTATCGCGACGATAGGCAGCGTGTTCAGCCGCCACGCGCGGCGCGCCAGCCGGTGAACAACAGCGACGCCTGCGACGGCAGCGGCGCAGGTTCGCCCCTGCGTGCGAAACGGAGAAGCCGCCCATGCACATAGGAGGACAGCAGGCGACGCTCGCGCGCGCCGTCGCGCGGGGGCCAGGCTTCGAGCAGCGCGGTGGCCCAGGCCCGGAGCTTGCCCACTTCATCCGCGCCTTGCCGCAGGTTCACCGGTACGGCCGCGCCGCCGACCTCCATCAAGCGGGCAGCCAGCATCTCCGCGACGATGGCCTGCGAGGCGGGCATGCGCCCCAGCACCCCGTTTTCCACGGCAGCGACCGCTTCGCCGTAGCACGACAACGAGGCGAAGCATGCGTCGCGATCCGGCGCTACCGCGCGCGCTTCTGCCAGCGTGGGCAACGCATCGGCAAGCCGCGCCCAGTCGGCGCGCACCGGTTCGAGGCGACGGCCGAGCGGATGACGCGAGCGTTGCGCGGCCCAACCGCGCAGTTCCTCGCCCCACCAGGCCAGCTTGGCATCCGCCGGCAGCGGATCGCCGGCGATGTTCAGTACGTCTTCGAATTCCTGCAGCAGCGCGAACCATGCCACCACGATGTCGCGCCGCGCAGGCGCAACGAATACTTCGGCGACCGACCATTCCGGCCATCGGGCGCGCCATTTTTCCAGGAAGCTGTCGAGGGCGGCGGAGTCGGACATGCCATCAAACCTTGTAGGAGTAGTACCGGCATGCCGGCACTGGTAAGTCGCGACCGTGATGCTGGCGCGCACGGGCGACTGGACGCAATACGTTCTCTATTCGCGGCTGAAACAATTGAACACTGAAACCGTGCGGTCGCGACTTACGTCGCTCCTACAACGGCCGGATCGAGGGCCAGGCCGACGGTGCGATGAGGGCCGCGGGCAACTCGACCATGACATCCGCCTGCCATTGCGCAGGCTCCTCATGCGCCTGCCGGTATCCCCACAGCGCCGCAATGGACGGCATGCCGGCGGCACGCGCCGACTGGATGTCGCGCTCGTCATCCCCCACGTACACGCAGTCGGCGATGGCGATGCCGATGCGTTCGGCTGCGACCTGCAGCGGCAACGGGTGCGGCTTCTTCTCGGCCAGCGTGTCGCCGCCGATCAGTACGGCGCACCGGGTCTCCCACCCCAGCTGCGGCAGGATGTCGCGCGCGAGGTACTCAGGCTTGTTGGTGACGATGCCCCAGGTGCTGCCCGCGGCTTCCAGCGCCGTCAGCATCTCGGCGATGCCATCGAACAGCACGCTGTGCCGGCCGAGTTCTTCCTGGTAGATCGCCAGGAACTCGGGAACCAACGCCTCGCGGGGGCCCTGCTCCATCTCCGGGAATGCCGCGGTGAGCATCGCGCGCGCGCCCTTGGACACGTGCGGGCGCAGCACGTCGAGTGTCATCGGTCCTGCGCCGCGCGCGGCCAGCATGCGGTTGGCCGTCGCCAGCATGTCCGGCGCGCTGTCGAGCAGGGTGCCGTCCAGGTCGAACAACGCGGCGCGCGGGAACTCCGCGACGGTCATGCCTTCACCGCGCTGGCGAGGTAGTTCACGTCGGTGCGCGACGACAGCCGTGCGCGGTGGCGCCACGGTTCGTAAGCCAGTCCGGTCACGTCCTCGACCTGGAAGCCCGCCTCGCGCAGCCAGCCGGCCAGCTCGGAAGGACGGATGAACTCCTGGTAGTGGTGCGTACCCTTGGGCAGCAGGCGCGCGATGTACTCCGCGCCGACGATCGCCAACGCGAACGCCGCAGGCGTGCGGTTGAGCGTGGACAGGAACAACCGTCCACCCGGCCTCAACAGCGTGTGGCAGGCACGGATGATCGAAGCCGGATCGGGCACGTGCTCCAGCATCTCCATGCACGTCACCACGTCGAAGCTGCCGGGACGCTCCTCGGCCAGCGATTCAACCGAACGCAGTTGGTAGTCCACCTGCACGCCGGATTCCAGCTTGTGCAAGCGCCCCACTTTCACCAGTTCCGGCGCCAGGTCGATCGCAGTGACCTGCGCACCCTCGCGCGCCAGCGCTTCGCTCAGCAGGCCGCCGCCACAGCCGACGTCCAGGGCGGCCGCACCGGCAAGACGCACCCGCTCGCGCACGTACTGCACGCGGACCGGGTTGAGCGCATGCAGCGCCTTCTGGGGACCGTCCGGGTCCCACCAGCGGTTGGCCAGCGCGCCGAACTTGTCGAGTTCGGCCTGGCTGAAGTTATCGTCGCGGGGCGCAGTCGAGGTCGTCATGGCGCCATTGTAAGACGACGCCGGCCATGACGCCGTCACACATCGCTCAGGAAAGACGGATCCCGGCGATCCGCTCGCGCCATTGGCGCGCATTCGCGATGACGCCGTCGATGTCGATATCGACCAGCGTGCGCTGCAGCAGCTTCGGCCGGCCCGCGATCCAGACGTCGCTGACCTGCTGGCGGCCCGTCGCGTAGATCAGTTGGGACACCACATGGTGCAGCGGCTGGGTCTCCAGCGCAGACAGGTCGACGCAGACCAGGTCGGCCTCCTTGCCCGGCTCGATGGAGCCGACACGATCATCGAACCCGATCGCCTTAGCGCCACCCAGCGTGGCCGCGCGCAGCGCGCTGAACGCATCCAGCGCGGCCGCATCCTGGGCCACCGCCTTGGCCAGCAGCGCAGCGGTGCGCGTTTCGCTGAACATGTCCAGGTCGTTGTTGCTGGCGCAGCCATCGGTGCCGACTGCCAGGTTCACGCCCGCCCGCTCCAGCGCGCACGCCGGGCAGAAGCCCGAGGCGAGCTTGAGGTTGGATTCCGGGCAATGCACCACGCTGACGCCGCGTTCGGCACAGAGATGGATCTCGGCGTCCGTCAGCTGGGTCATGTGGATGGCGATCAGGCGGTCGTTGACCAAGCCCAGCCGGTCCAGGCGCGCGATCGGGCGTTGGCCGTGCTTCTCGATCGACTGTTCCACTTCCTGCGCCGTCTCATGCAGGTGCAGGTGTACCGGCACGTCGAGCTGGTCGGACAGCATGCGGACGCGTTCGAAGTTGGCGTCGTTGACCGTGTACGGCGCATGCGGGGCGAACGCGGTCGCGATCAGCGCATCGTCGCGCCACTGGTCGTGGACCTCGCCGGCCTTTTCGAAGTATTCATCGTCCGATGTCGCCCACGCGGTCGGGAAATCGATCACCGGCAGGCCCACGCGCGCACGGAACCCGTATCGCTTGTAGGTGGCCGCCTGCACGTCCGGGAAGAAATAGTTCTCGTTGACGCAGGTGGTGCCGCCGCGAAGCATTTCGGCGATGGCCAGGGTGATGCCGTCGGCCACGAAGTCCGGACCGATCACCGCACCCTCGATCGGCCAGATGTGCTCCTGCAGCCAGACCTTCAGCGGCAGGTCGTCGGCGACGCCGCGCAGCAGCGTCATCGGGTTGTGCGTGTGCGCATTCACCAGGCCGGGGATCAGTGCCGCGTCCGGGCGCGACACCGTCTCCCGCGGCGCGAAACGCGTCCGCGCCTCGCGCACCGGCAGGATCGCCACGATGCGGCCGCCGGTGACGGCGACCGCGTGGTCTTCCAGCACGACCCCGTGCGGGACGACCGGCACCACGAAACCGGCTTCGATCAACAGGTCGCAGGCTTCTGGGGTGCGGTCGCTCATGGGGCCTCGGCTCAGAATCCCAGCGTGTAGCTCAGGCCGATGGCGCCGGCGCCGAACAGCAGCCAGCACAGCAGCATCAAGGCCAGGGCACGTCCATAGCCCAGCCGCGGCACGCTGGGGAACAGCCGCGGCAGGGTTGCGTTCCAGCACAGCATCACGCCCAGTCCGGCGATCAATACGCCGACGGCCCAGACGCCGAGGTAGAGCGCGAGCTGTTCCATCACTTCACGCGGCTGACGTATTCGCCGGTGCGGGTGTCGACCTTGATGATCTCTTCCTGGCCGACGAACAGCGGCACGCGCACGACGGCGCCGGTTTCCAGCGTGGCCGGCTTGCCGCCTGTACCGGCGGTATCGCCCTTCACGCCCGGGTCGGTCTCGGTGATCTGCAGCTCGACGAAGTTCGGCGGGGTCACCTGGATCGGGTTGCCGTTCCACAGGGTCACCACGCAGTCTTCCTCGCCCTTCAGCCACTTCTCGGCGCCCGCCATGCCGGCCTTGTCGGCCTGCACCTGCTCGAAGGTCTCCTGCTGCATGAAGTGCCAGTACTCGCCGTCGGAATACAGGTACTGCATGTCGGTATCCACCACGTCCGCCGCCTCGACCGAGTCGGTGCTCTTCATGGTGATTTCCTGCACGCGACCGCTCTTGATCAGGCGGTATTTCACGCGGGTGAACGCCTGGCCCTTGCCCGGCTTCACGTACTCGGTATCGCTGATGATCGCCGGCTCGTTGTTGATCAGGATCTTCATCCCGTTCTTGACATCGTTCATGCCGTAACTGGCCATGGATAAACTCCTTGGGTAAGACAAACCCGCCGCGGGACACGGCCGGCCGGATAGAATGGGGAGCCCGCCGGACCCGGCGGGCGCTTGTTTTCAGACCCGACATGATAACCGCAGCCCCCGACCCCCGACAGCCTGCCGCGCTGCAGCCCGCCCGCTGGCAGCAGGCCATGCGGGATGCCGTGCGCGACCCGCGCGAGCTGCTGGACCTGCTCGGACTCGCGTCCCTGGTCCCACGTCTGTCGGATGAAGCCGCGGCGCAGTTCCCGTTGCGCGTGCCGCGAGGCTTCGTGGCCCGCATGCGCCATGGCGACCCGCATGACCCCCTGCTGCGCCAGGTGCTGCCGCTCGACGACGAGATGAAGCCGACCCCCGGCTACGGCCTGGATGCCGTGGGCGACGCTGCGGCCCGCACCGGCACCGGCGTCCTCCAGAAATACCGCGGCCGGGCCCTGCTGGTGGCCACCGGCAGTTGCGCGATCAACTGCCGCTACTGCTTCCGCCGCCACTTCCCGTATGCCGAGGAAACCGCCGCGCGTGAAGGCTGGCGCGAGGCGGTGGACCTGATCCGGGGTGACGCGTCCGTCGAGGAAGTCCTGCTGTCCGGGGGCGATCCGCTGTCGCTGTCCAACGGCAAGCTGGCCGAACTGACGAATGCGCTGGCCGACATCCCGCACCTGCGCCGCCTGCGCATCCATAGCCGCCTGCCCATCGTGCTGCCCGAGCGCGTCGACGACGGCCTGCTGGCTTGGCTCGCGGCCCTGCCCTGGCCGGTCGTCCTGGTGGTGCATGCCAACCATGCCAACGAATTCGACCCTGCCGTGGACGCCGCGCTCGGCCGCCTGCGCGCCGCCGGCGTACAGTTGCTCAATCAAGCCGTGCTGCTCAAGGGCGTGAACGACAGCGTGGACGCCTTGGCGGCACTGAGTGAGCGCGGGTTCGCGGCGGGCGTGCTGCCGTATTACCTCCACCAGCTCGACCGCGTCGCCGGCGTCGCCCATTTCGAAGTGGATGACGAACAAGCGTGCTCACTGCATGCCACGCTTGCTTCGCGACTGTCCGGCTACCTGGTGCCGCGCCTGGTGCGCGAGGTCCCCGGCGACACCGGCAAGCGGCCGCTGTAAGCACGGAAACCTGCGACGGCGCGCCGCATCTGCGACGCCCGCATTGGACGCTCCGCGCCCCTTCGTGTATTAAACCCGCACCCCTGGCGGACCCGCTGCATGCAGATCGGCAAAGACACCACCCTTCGATTGACCCTCGTGGACGACAGCGCCGAGGACGCCGAGGCGATCGTCTCCGCGCTGCGCAATGGCGGTATCGCCGTCCGCCCGCTCCGTCCGGTGGACCCGGCAGAACTAGCGCAGATGGTCGCCTCGCAACCGATGGACCTGCTGCTGGCCTCGCGGTCGGCCAAGGGCATCCCGCTCGCCACTGTGCTGTCCCAGGTGGATGCCAGCGGCAAGGACATCCCGGTGATCGTGCTGGCCGACGGCCTGAGCGAAGCCGACCTGCTGGCCGACCAGGCCGCCGGCGCCCGCGCCAGTGCGCTGCGCGGCCGCTTCGATCATGTCCTCACCGTGCTGCGCCGCGAATGGGGCGACCTGGATGCTCGTCGTTCCCAGCGCCGACTGGAAGGCCAGCTGCGCGAAACCGAGCGTCGCTGCGATGCGCTGATCTCGTCTTCGCGCGACCCGATCGCCTACATCCACGAAGGCATGCATATCCGGGCGAACGACGCCTACCTGGAGATGTTCGGCTTCGAATCCTTCGAGGACGTCGAAGGCCTGTCGCTGCTCGACCTGGTGGGTCCGCAATACGTCAACGACTTCAAGGCCCTGCTGAAGAAGCTGAGCAAGGGCGAACCGCCGCCGCCGCGCTTCGAGCTGGAAGCCCGCAGCATCGACGGCGACAGCTTTCCAGCCACCCTGGAGTTCGCCACCGCCACTTACGAGGGCGAGCCCTGCGTGCAGGTGGTGTTCCGCCGCCGCGAGGAATTCGATCCGGAACTGGCGCGCGAGGTCGAGGATCTCCGCCAGCGCGACATGGTCACCGGCCTGATGAACCGCGCCACCTTCCTGCGCGAGCTGGAAACCGCGGTGGCCCAGGTCGCCCGTGGCGAGGACCAGTACGCCTTGCTGTTGCTGGAACCGGACCACTACCAGCGCCTGCTGCAGGACATGGGCATCGACTCCGCCGACGCGCTGGCGGCCGCCCTCGCCGCGCGCCTGTCTGAAAAACTCGACGATGCCTGCACCGCCGCCCGCTTCGGCGAACGCACGTTCGCCGTCCTGCTGCGCGGCAACCATGCGCACACGGCAGCGCTGGCCGACAAGCTGCGCGCGGCGTACGCCTCGCATGTGTTCAACGTGGGCGACCGTTCGGCTTCGGTGACGACCAGCATTGGCGGCGTGCAGATCGGCGAGAAGATCGCCAGCGTCGGCCAGGTACTCACGCGCGCCACCGATTGCCTGCAGGCCGCCACCAACCTCGGCGGCAACCGCATCGAGATCTTCGACCCCGGCGCGGTGGACCGTGCCGAGGAAGAACGTGTGCAGAACTGGGTCAAGCGCATCCAGGAAGCGCTGCAGGACGGGAGTTTCCGCCTCTACTTCCAGCCCATGGTCAGCCTGCAGGGTGAACCGGGCGAGGTCTACGAAGCACTTCTCCGGATGGAGACGAACGGCGAAGTAGTGCCGCCGCAATCCTTCATCGGCATCGCCGAAGACAACGGACTGCTGGACGATATCGATCGCTGGGTCGTGAACCGCGCCATCGAGGTCCTGGCCGAACGCAAGCGCGCGGGCCACGATACCCGCATGGTGGTCAAGGTCAGTCCGGCGTCGTTCGCCGACAACCGCCTGCTCGACATGATCGCCCGCCAGCTCGCGGCCCTCGACGTGCCCGGCGATCGCCTGTGGCTGCAGACGCCGGAGGCCAAGGTGTTCACCCATCTGCGCCAGGCGCAAGCCTTCCAGGCCGCCGCCGCGAAACTCGGCTGCCAGGTGGGCCTGGAGCACTTCGGCGCGGGCCTGGATTCGTTCCAGCTGCTTTCGCACTTCCAACCGACCTTCCTCAAGATCGACCGCGTCTTCAGCGAGGACCTGGGCAAGACAGTGGAGCACCAGCAGAAGATCCGCGAGATCGCCGAGCGCGCACAGGCGCTGGGTATCCTCACGGTTGCCGAGCACGTGCAGGACGCCGCCACGATGGCGTTCCTGTTCACCACGGGCGTCGATTACGTGGAGGGCAACTTCCTCGCCACGCCAGGCCCGGTGATGAACTACGACTTCGGCTGAAGCCGTTGCGGCTCCGGGTCGAAGAAAAAAAAACCCGCCGGAAGGCGGGTTTCTCGTTCACGACATCGGGGCAGCGGTTCAGGCGAAGGTGCCCTGCTGCGCACGCAACGCGGCGATGCGCTCTTCCAGCGGCGGATGGCTCAAGAACAGCTTCTTCATGCCCTGGCCGATGCCACCGGCGATGCCGAACGCCTCGACTTGCGCCGGCAAGGTGCTGGGACGCTGCTGCTGCGACAGGCGCTCCAGCGCGGAGATCATCTTCTGGCGGCCCGCCAGCGATGCGCCACCGTGGTCGGCGCGGAACTCGCGGCGGCGCGAGAACCACATGGCGATCATCGTCGCGAACAGGCCGAACACCACTTCCAGCACCATCACGATGATGTAGTAGCCGAAGCCGCGACCGCCGCCTTCGCGGTTACCGGACAGGAAGCTGTCGACGATGCCGCCCACTAGGCGGGCCAGCACGATGACGAAGGTGTTCAGCACGCCCTGCAGCAGCGCCATGGTGACCATGTCGCCGTTGGCGACGTGGCTGACCTCATGGCCCAACACGGCTTCGGCCTCGTCTCGACTCATCGAGCGCAGCAGGCCCGTGGACACGGCCACCAGCGCATTGTTGCGATTGGCGCCAGTGGCGAAGGCATTGATCTCGGGCGCGTCGTAGATCGCGACCTCCGGCATGCCGATGCCGGCCGCCTGCGCCTGGCGTTGCACAGTGGACACCAGCCAGCGTTCGGCATCGTTGCGCGGCTGTTCGATCACCTGCGCGCCGGTGGCACGTTTGGCCATCCACTTCGACGTCAGCAGCGAAATCAACGAGCCACCGAAACCGAACACCGCCGCCATCACCAGCAGGCCCCCCATTTGGTTGGGGTTGACGCCCAGCAGGGACATGACGACACCCGCCAGGACCAGGACAGCGAGATTGGTGGCGAGGAACAGCGCGACACGCGTGAACACGACAGGAGCTCCGGGAGAATATGCGAAGGTATACGGACGCAGAACTGCGGTTGCGGACACGTGAATTCAAGCAACTGCCTGACTACGTGGTTCAGCTTTCCTTTCTTTCCGACGAATGACCGAGACCGATCCCCACCTCACGTATCGCGGACGCTTCGCGCCCTCGCCTACCGGCCGACTGCATTTCGGCTCATTGGTGGCCGCACTGGGCAGCTGGCTGTTGGCGCGCCATCACCGTGGGGAGTGGCTCATTCGCGTGGAAGACCTCGATCCACCACGCGAGGTCCCCGGTGCTGCTCAGGCGCAGCTCGCGACGCTGGCCGCGTTCGGCATGACCTCCGACTTGCCCGTCGTCTGGCAGAACCGGCGCCATGACCGTTACGCCGACGCGCTAGGACAGCTCCTGGCTGAAGGTGCCGCCTTCGAATGCCGTTGCAGCCGCACCGACCTGGCGGCCGTCGGCGGCATCCATCGCGCCTGCGTCGCCCACGACCCGGCGCGCCCGCCCGCCATTCGCATGCGGGTAGCCGACGACAGTCGCGTGGCTTTCGTGGATGGCCTGCAGGGCTTCGTCGAACAGACCGTGGACCGGGAGGTGGGCGATGTCGTCCTGCGGCGCGCGGATGGCTTCTGGGCCTATCAGCTGGCCGTCGTGGTCGACGACGCCGACCAGACCATCACCGACGTGGTGCGCGGCGCGGACCTGCTCGATTCCACGCCCCGGCAGATCCTGCTGCAGCGCGCCCTGGGCTTGCCCACGCCGCGTTACCTGCACCTGCCGCTGATCGTCGATGTGGACGGACAAAAGCTGTCCAAGTCCATGGCTGCGCTACCGATAGACGATGACGCCCCCTTACCCGCGCTGCGGGCGGCGTGGACGGCACTGGGCCAGCCCGCCGGCGCACTAGCCGGTGCTCCGTCGGTCGCGGCGGCACTCGCGTCCGCGCAGCGGCATTTCCAAGCGGATGCGCTGCCGAAAGTGACACATATGACGTTCGCTGCAGCGCACAACAAACCTGTCGCAGGCGCTGTCTAGAATCGAAGGGCCGTCGGCTTGCGACGGTCCAAGGAGATCTCCCATATGACAGCGCGCGTCGCCCTGGTCACCGGCGGCACCGGAGGTATCGGTACCGCCATCTGCAAGAAGCTGGCCGACATGGGCCACAAGGTCGCCACCAATTACCGCAACGAAGAGAAGGCGCGTGCGTGGCAGGCGCAGATGAAGGCCGATGGCTACGACATCGCGCTGGTCAAGGGCGATGTGACGTCGCCCGACGAAGCGCAGGCGATGGTGAAGGAAGTCGAGCAGACGCTCGGCCCGGTCGAAGTGCTGGTCAACAACGCCGGCATCACCCGCGACGGCACCTTCCACAAGATGTCGGCCACGCAGTGGGGCGACGTCATCAACACCAATCTCAACTCGGTGTTCAACGTCACTCGTCCGGTGATCGATGGCATGCGTGACCGCAAGTGGGGCCGCATCATCCAGATCAGCTCGATCAACGGCCTGAAGGGCCAGTATGGGCAGGCCAACTACGCCGCGGCGAAGGCCGGCATGCACGGCTTCACCATTTCGCTGGCACGCGAGAACGCCAAGCTCGGCATCACGGTCAACACCGTCTCGCCCGGCTATGTCGCCACCGACATGGTGATGGCGGTGCCGGAGGAAGTACGCGCCAAGATTGCGGCTGACATTCCCACCGGCCGCCTGGGCAAGCCGGAGGAAATCGCCTACGCCGTGGCCTTCCTGGTGGACGAACAGGCCAGCTGGATCACCGGCTCCAACCTCGATATCAACGGTGGCCACCACATGGGCTGGTAAGCCCATCCGCCGAGCCTAGACCGTTTCCCACGACGCCCCGCTAGGGGCGTCGTCCGTTTCGATGCTGCGCAGCATTTTTCCTTTGCCTGAACAGGGAGTCCCTGCCTTGTGGCCTGTTGCAAGGGCTGTTGCGCTGCGTCATGCTGCCGCCATACGCGTTTAGAGCGAAGACTCAATGGCTGCGATCCGCATCATCAAGAAGTACCCCAACCGTCGTCTGTACGACACCGAGATCTCCAGCTACATCACCATCGAGGACGTGCGCCAGCTGATCGTCGACGGCGAGGATTTCGAAGTCCGCGACGCCAAGACCGGCAACGACCTGACCCGCACCGTGCTGCTGCAGATCATCAGCGAGCAGGAGCAGGATGGCGAGCCCGTCCTGTCCACCCAGTTGCTGAGCCAGATCATCCGTTTCTACGGCGACTCCCTGCAGGGCTTCATGGGCAACTACCTGGAGCGCAGCATGCAGCTGTTCATGGAGCAGCAGCAGCAGTTCCGCAGCCAGATGGGCAACCTGCTGGGCCAGACCCCGTGGACCATGATGAACCAGCTGACCGAGCGCAACCTCGAGCTGTGGCAGGAATTCCAGCGCAACCTTAGCGGCGGCCTGGGCCGCCCGACGACGGTCAAGCCGAAGGAACAACCGCAGCGCGAGACGCCTAAGACGCGCGCACGCTGAGACACCCTGTAGTGAAACCCGGCCCGCGCACCTTGCGCGGGCCTTTTTTTAGTCCGCGACACAGGAATTCTTCATGACACAACGCATCGCGGTAGTCACCGGTGGCTTGGGCGGCCTGGGCCTGGCCATCAGCCAGGCACTGGCACGTGCAGGACGCAAAGTGGTGGCCGCCGACCTTCCTGCCGCCCCGGAGCGCCTTGAGCGCTTCCGCGCCGAAACTGCCGGCCTCGACATCGAACACGCCGCCGTTGACGTAGCCGACTTCGACGCTTGCGCTGCTTTCGTCCAAGGCGTCGAAGCGCAGCATGGCGCGCTCGACATCCTGGTCAACAATGCCGGCATCACCCGCGACGCCACCCTGCGTAAGATGGACAGGGCGCAATGGGATGCCGTGATAGGCGTGAATCTGGACAGCGTGTTCAATCTCTGTCGCCACGTCGTGGACGGCATGCAGGCGCGCAGCTTCGGTCGCATCGTCAACATCAGTTCGGTGAGCGGCCAGACCGGCAACTTCGGCCAGGTGAACTACGCCGCGGCCAAGGCCGGCCTGCACGGTTTCTCGATGTCGCTCGCACGTGAAGTCGCACGCAAGGGCGTCACCGTCAACAGCGTCTCGCCCGGCTACGTGGAAACCCCGATGACGGCCGCCATGCCGGGCGAAGTGCGCGAGCGTACCGTCGCCGCCGTCCCGGTGGGTCGCATCGGACAGCCGGACGACATCGCGCGCGCGGTCGCCTTCCTCACCGCCGACGACGCCGGCTACATCACGGGCGCGAACCTGCCGGTCAACGGCGGCCTGTTCATGAGTTTCTGACCGGAATCCCGGTCCCACGCCGACACACTCACCGAATCCACACGAGGCTCCCGCATGAAACTCACCCCTCCCACCTTCGGCGTCTGGCTGATCGCGCTGCTGCTCGGCGGCGGCGGCATCGCTGCCAAGTTCGGCTACGTGCCGGTACTGGCGCCGCACGCGTTCTGGCTGGTGGTCGCCGGCTTCGGCTTGCTGGTCGCGGCGACGGTCTTCAGCAAGCTCTGAACACACCGGCTATGCTTCCGGCGTCGATCGTCGGGAGTTCTGCATGAACCCGTTCGCGTGGTTTCTGGGCGATGTGCTGACCAGGCCGCGCCTCGTCGTCCCGATCTTGCTGGGAATCGCGGCAGGCGCAGCCCTGTTCCACCTGACGGGCAAGGAACCTTCGTCCGCCGCCATGGCGCTCGGTTGCGCGGCGTTCGGCCTGGTTATCGGATTCGTCCTGGAGTACCTGCGCGACGCGCCGCGCGAGCCGCTGGACTGACTCCTACTCCATTTCGAAGCGCTCGAACGCGATCTCCAGCGTTTCGAACAGCGTGTCGCCCAGCGCCGCGTCCATCGGTGAAGGCGTGTACGCCGCCGGTCGCGCGCGCAGGAAGCGCCAGCGCATCACCGGGTTGCCTTGCTCGTCCAGCAGCGTGATGGCGACCGTACGCCGAGCATCGCCGCCGTTGCGGGCCTCGTCCCACCACTGGTACCACGCCAGCGAACCGATCACGCCCCGGCGCAGCACCAGGTTGTCGTAGTGGGTCAGCGTGGACAGCTTGATGGCTTCCGGCGTCTTGTCGTTGCCGTTGCGGTATTCGTTGACCTGCAGCCGCGCTTCGGGGAACAGCACCTCGGCCACACCCCCGTCGGGCCCATCCCCCAGGCCGAGGTCGACGTGGAAGTTCATTCCGGCATACGGACGATCACGCTGTACGGGCATGGCAGGGGTTCCATGTGGGAAGGGAGGTGTACCCATGTTGGGAACACTCTCTTCCAACGCGATCCTTCGCGCTGAGAGGTCAGGCCGTGTTCGCCTGCCCGATCCACAACCGATTGCCGTCCGGATCGTCGATCCGGAACTCGCGCATGCCGTAGAACGTGGTATCCAGCGCGGGCACCTCCAGGCCGTTCGCACGCGCCTGCGCGTGGAAGGCCTCGAGATCATCGGGATACAGGTACAGCACGGCCCCGCGCGGCGCGTCCGGGTTCACGTTGATCGACTGGTCCAGCATCACGCGGCACTCGCCCCAACGCAGCTTCGCCCAGCCCCAATCGTCGCGTCGGTCCTCGACCGTGAAGCCCAACTGTTCGTAGAACGCGATCGCCCGCGGCAGGTGGCGGACGGGTTGCATGGGGATGATGTGGGACATGGACGTCGCTCCTTATGGCTCGCCCTACTCCGCCGCCCACACCACGTCGACACCTTCGGACTCGCCCACCGCCGTGCGCAGCAGCGCCACGAAATCGGTGCTGGCACCCAGGCTTTCCAGCGCATCGATGGCCGTGTGTTCGACGTAGTAGTCCTGGTCCTTGGAGGATTCCTCTTCCATGTAGTCCACCAGCATCTGGAAGTCCGCTTCCGAGATGTTGCCCAGCGTGCGGCCACTGTCCTTTTCCGACAAACGAATGCTCATGCGGTCTTCCCTTCCTCGAACGTTGGAGTGATTGTCAGCGTGGGGCGCTATCGGCGCCCTTGCGCAGAAAGGCGGCCAGCCCGCCCAGTTGCAGGCCCTGCACCTTGTCCACGACGGGCGCGAACGTGCTCATGTCGTCCGGCGTGTAGCCGCCGGCGCGGTACCACAGGGTGATGCGGGTGCCGCCTTTCTCTTCGACGAAGCGCCATTCCAGCGCGCCGTCCAGGCCCATGCCCTGCAACGGGCCGAGGCCGCCGGTCATGCGCATCAGCTTGCCCGGATCGGTAAAGGTCACCGTCATGTGCCAAGCCTGCTGCGCGCCATTGATCTCACAGAAGCAGCCGCCCACTTTGTCGCTGATGGACAGCTTCGATGCATCGCCCCACCAGGTGTGATCGGCTGGCCACCAGCGGCCGACATCGTTCACCAGCGCCGCATAGGCCACCTGCGGACTGACAGGCACCCATTCGGAGTTCTCGACGGTAAACCCATTCGGCTTCGCGTCCTTGATCGCCGCCTGCGCCGGTGCGCCGACCGTCGCGACGGCCAGCAGGAATGCGCCGGCCAGCGCCTTCACTTCGCCGCTCCCTGCGGGCAGAACTTGGCGCGGTACGCCATCGCCTTGGGCATCAGCTCGGTGAGGTTCTGGATACGCGTGCCGGGATTCGGGTGGGTGGACGAGAATTCCGGCGGGGCCTGGCCGCCGCTGGCTTCGCTCATGCGCTGCCACAGCGGCACGGCTTCCTCGGGGTTGAAGCAGGCGGCCGCGGCCAGCATCAGGCCCACTTCGTCGGCCTGTGTCTCGTGCTCGCGTGCATACGGCAGCAGGTAGCCGTAGCCCATCGCCGCCATGACCATCTGCTGCTGTTGCGGATCCATGCCGCTCATCGCCCCGGCCATCTGGCCGATCTGCGTCAGCTTCTGCTGCGACATGCGCTGGGCGCCGTGACGCAGCAGCGCGTGGGCGATCTCGTGGCCCATCACCACCGCCACGGCGTCGGCATTCTTCGCCACCGGGATCAGGCCCGTATAGACGGCCATCTTGCCGCCGGGCAGGCAGAACGCGTTGGCCTGGTCGGACTGGATGACGTTGACGTCCCATTCGAAGGACTTCCAGTTGCCGCTGGGCTGGGTGCCCTTCTCCGCCGCGATGGCGGCCTCGACCTCGGGGATTTTCGCGATCAGCCGCTGGGCGATGGTGCGCACCTGCTGGGCGATCTGCGAATTGGGATCGACCGGCTGCTCCTGCTGCAGGATTTCCTCATAGGCCTGCAGGCCCAGCGCCTTCTCTTCTTCCACGCCGATCGAGTTGTCGATCAGCACCTTCTCGCCGGTGTAGGGATCGACGACGCGGTTGTTCAGGTAATAGCAGCCGCCGTAGACCAGGAACCCCAGCAGGATGATCCAGCGGAGGTTGCCCAGTCCTCCGCCCCGCCGCCCGCCGCCCTGCCCGTACTGCGAGCGCCCGTAAGGATCTTGCCTCATCACCCTCTCCCTGGCGGCTAGATGCCGCGAACGACGCGGAAGCCCACCCGCGCATTAGTCATATCCGAATCCGATGACGAACGCCATGCGGCGCGCACCTGCGCCGGTGAACTGGCCCAGGAACCGCCACGCACCACCCGCGACCGGCAGCCGGGATTGAACCACGCCGCACCGTCCGCCGGCGCGCGGCGGTAACTGGCGTGCCAGCAGTCGCCGACCCATTCGCTGGTGTTGCCTTCGAGGTCCTTCAGCCCGAAGGCATTGGCGCGGAACCGGCCCACCCGTGCCGGCCCCCAGTAGCCGTCGCCATAGGCGACGAAGGCGTTGTTCCAGTTGCGACCGCTGGGGGAGCGATCGTTGCCCCCGGTCAGGTTTGCGACGCCGCGCGGGGGCTGGCCGTTGCCCCACGGATAACGGCCTTGCTGGCCGCCGCGCAGGGCGTATTCGTACTCGGCCTCGCTCGGCAGGCGGTAGCCGTGGCCGGTCTGGCCGGCCAACCACTCGGCGTAGGCTTCGGCGTCGTACACGCTGACGTGCAGCACCGGCATGTCGTCGCTGGCGGGGTCGCCGGCATAGTCGGATTGCCAGTCCACGCCGCTGCGCCGCACGAAGTTGCCGCTGCGCTCGTCGTAGACGACGGAATGACCGCGTCGGGTGGCGCGTGGTCGGTACTGGGTGGCTTGGACGAACCGGCGGAATTCGCCGACCGTCACCGCATGCCGCGCCATCGCGAACCCGCGATCGAACCGCACGTAATGCGCAGGCTTCTCTGCGTCGGCAGCGTCTGCCTCCTCCTCGGCGGCCCCCATCAGGAAGCCCCCATGCGGCACCACCACCATCTCCGGCCCGCGGCCACCATGGTGAAGCGCGTCGGTGAAAGCCTGACCCGGACGGAACAGCCCGTAGTACGTGGCCAGGTCGATGCGCTGGCGCAGATCGGCGGCAACGCGATTGCCGGGCTCCGCAATGCGCAGCACTTCGGCGAGCTTCACACGCGCCGCCTTGATCCCCTGCGGGGTGGCGATGTCGCGCACGCCGGCATCGCGCAGCTCGATGATGCGGGCGATACGGATGGCCTCCACGCGCACGCGGGCGTCAGCCACGGTCTGCGCGTCCTCGCGTATGCGGGCGGCGGCGTCGAGCCAACGCGCGGCGTTCACGAAGTCGCTGGCCTGGGCGGCGTCCTCGGCGCGGCGGATCAGCGCACTCTCCACCGCGGCCACGCCCTGCATCGCGCGAGGTTGGCCGGGCTTCCACTTCAATACTTCGCGGAAACCCGCCAGTGCGCCACCGCCCTCCTCGCCCAAGCGCTCTTCGCGCAAGGCGCGTTCAGCCGCCACGTTCAGGCGTGTGAGCTGATCGACATCGTCCACGCGCGCCAGGTAGGCGGTGACGGCCGGGTCGGCGGGCGCCAAAGTGCGCGCTACCGCGGCGATCTGGCGGGCGCGCCGCAAGGATTCGGTGCGATCTTCCGCGTGGCGCAGCGCCTGTGCACCCTGCTCCAGCAATGCGTCCAGGCAGCGCTCCAGGCCCGCCTTGGCACGCGCACCGGTCGGCTCAAGACGCTGCAGCGCAAGGTAGAGCGGGATCGCGTCATCGGGACCGTCAAACAGACGCCCCTCCGCCAGTGCGGCCGCGGCGCGCTGGCGCGCGTCGGTCGCGTGTTCGGCTGTCAGCGCGACGGCGGGCGCTCGCCACGTCAGTTCGTCCATGCCGCTGTCATCGCCGCTGACGGTGACGCGCGGCATGCGCACGCTGTCGCCGGCAGCCTGGCCCCCTTGCGGCGCGTCGTCGTCGCGCGAGCATGCGGCCAACCACGGCAACGAAATCAACAAGGCGAGAAGGAGCGCGCGCAAACATCCTCCGTGAAGGGAGCGACCGGCTCCCGTGAGAGAATGCCGGCCAACAGACCGGCACACGATACTGTCAGAGCCGGGACCTTGGGTTATTTTCACCCGACTGAGCAGACGACGCATCACGCGGAGATTACGTTGCCCCACTGGATAGACACCCCCGCTGCGCTGGATGCGCACCTGCAGCGCCGCCCTGCACGGATCGGCCTGGATACCGAGTTCGTCCGCGAACGCACCTTCTGGCCCCAACTCGCGCTGGTGCAGATCGCCCTCGACGATGACGTGCTGCTCGTCGACCCCTTGGCGCGGGGCATGACCGAAGCCTTGCGCCCATGGCTTGCAGACCCGTCGATCACCAAGGTGATGCACAGCGCCAGCGAGGACCTCGTGGCCTTCAAAGTGGCCTGCGGTGTGCTGCCCGCACCCCTCTTCGACACCCAGATCGCCGCCGCGCTGGCGGGCGTGGCGGCCGGCATCGGTTACCAGAAGCTGGTCGAGCGCGTGACCGGCGTGGTGCTGCCGAAGGGAGAAACGCGCTCGGACTGGTTGCGCCGGCCACTCAGCGAGTCGCAGCTGCACTATGCCGCCGACGATGTGCGCTACCTCTTCGCGGTGCACGACGCGCTGCGGACCGAACTGGTGTCCGCCGACCGCCTGGGCTGGCTGGAAGAAGACTGCGCGCGCTTCGTCGAGAACGCGGCACACGATGAGGGCGAACGCTGGCCGCACCTGTCGATGCGCAGCGCGCAGTTCTTGGATGCCCACGCACAGCGCCGACTGGTGCGTCTGCTGCGCTGGCGCGAGGTGCAAGCACGCGCCAGCGACAAGCCACGCAGTTGGATCCTCGACAACGAACTGGCAGTAGGCTTGGCGCGGACGCCGCCGATCGACAAGCCGGCGTTGTTGCGCTTCTTCGACACCCAGCCCAAGGCTCCGCGCAAGCTGGCGGACGCGATCTGGCAGGCCCTGGATACCCCGTTGGACGACGAAGCCGACATGCCAGTGGCCCGCAATGCGACTGACGGCGACAAGGCGCGCCTCAAGCGGCTGCAGGACGCCGTGGCTCAGCGCAGCAGCGAACTCGGGCTGCCCGACGGCGTGCTGGCATCGCGTCGCTACCTGGAAAGCCTGCTGGACTCGGGCCAGTGGCCGTCCGCGCTGAGCGGCTGGCGCCGGCGCGAACTGGAGCCGGTCCTGGCCCCCGTGCTAGACGGCACAGACTTGGCACAGCCAACGGCTGCGGGCTAGAATGGCGCCGCTCTTGTGGGGCCATAGCTCAGCTGGGAGAGCGCGTCGTTCGCAATGACGAGGTCGGGAGTTCGATCCTCCCTGGCTCCACCAAATACAAAAAGCCCCGCTCGCGCGGGGCTTTTTTTGTTTCCAAACGTCCAACGATCTGCAATGGACGCCCTTGCAACAGAACCCACACGACGGTCGTGCCGCCCCTTACGCAAGAAATGGGTTCGGCCTGAATGACCTCACCGCGCGCCTTTCTTCTCCTGCTTGTCTGCCCGCTTTTCCTTCAGCGTCTTGGCGGGCTTCTTCTTCTGCTCTTTCTTCTTGTCCAGGCCCTTGGCCATCTCAGTATCCTTTGGTGGGTGTCGACGACGGGATGATGGCATCTGGGTCGCACCGATGCGAGCGCCGGACGCAGCGGGGCCGGCATCCGGCGCAACGACGAGGTCAGGAGTTCGATCCTCCCTGGCCCACCCCCTACTAGGAAAGGTCGGGCGAATGCTCGCCTTTTCCTTTGCGCCACCTACCTCCGTCCAAAGAAAAAGCCCGCCGGCAGGACGCCGACGGGCTGGGAGAGCAAGGTATCGCGTGGATCAGAACTTGTAGTTGACGCCCAGCAGGTAGGTACGGCCCCACTCGACGTATTCCAGCGGACGGTCCTTGGTGCCGGCGTAGGTCTGGTAGGCCTCGTCGGTCAGGTTGCTGACCTGGAACAGGAAGCTCAGACCGCCCAGGGCATGGCCCTCAGGGAAGGAGTAACTGACCTGCGCATCGGTGAGGTCTTCGCCGACCACGTAACGCAGCGTGCGGTCGCCGTCGAAGTTGCCGATCTCGCCGATGAAGTCCGAACGCTTGCGCTGGCTGACGCGGGCTTCGAAACCGTTGCGCTCGTAGTAGACGGTCAGGTTGTAGGTACGCTCGGACAGGCCAGGCAGCATGATGTTCTGGCTGCCCACGCTGTTCGTCGAACCCGGCGGCGGCGGAATGGTGATGTCGCTGTCGTTGAAGCCGGCGCTGGCGACCACGCCGAAACCTTCCAGCGTATCGGTGAACAGATCCAGCGGTAGCGATGCGGTGAGCTCCAAACCCTTCAGCGTGCCACCCTTGCCGTTGTACGGTGCCGTGAAGCGGCCGGTGCTCTGCGTCGGCGGCTCACCCGGGCCCGGCACGTAGTCCACGAGGAAATCGCTGAAGTCGAACCCGTCGCGCGATTCGGTGTAGATGTAGGTACGCAGGTCCTTGTAGAAGAACGAGGCCGCCACGTAGGCCTTGGTGCCGAAATACTTCTCATAGGACAGATCGAACGCATAGGCACGCCACGGTTCCAGCTCCGGGTTGCCGCCGCTGCCGCCGGGCTCGCCGGTGGCGGTGTTCACGCCGAACTCCAGCGAGGCGCGGAGCTCGTCCACGCGCGGACGTGCGACCTGCTCGGCCAGGCCGACGCGGATCGTCTGTTCCGCCGGCAGCGAGAACGCCAGGTTCAGGCTGGGCAACACCTCGGTGTAGGTCTTGCCGCGCTCGACGGGCTGGACGTTGCTGCCGGCCGGCTGGGTGCTGTCCCAGTAGCGCGACTTCGACGACTGGTCCACGTGCTGGACCTGCACGCCGATGTTGCCGCGTACCGGCACCGAACCCCACTCGGTATCGATGTTGGCGCGGGCGAAACCGGTGGAGATCTTTTCGTTGACATCCCACGCCTTCGGGATCAGGTAGGACAGGTTGTCCACCGGATTGAAGGTCATGTAGCGCGCGACCGCGGCCGGCACGTTCCAGGACGGGATGTAGCCGATGCCGGCGAAGCGGAGGTCGACCAGGCCGTACTGCAGGTCGGATGCGATCAAGGTGATGCCCTGCGCACCGAGGTTGATGTTGCCCTCGGGCTGGCGCTTGGTCTTCTCGCGGTCGGCGTAGTTCAGGCCCACGTCGAGGTCGGAGAACCAGCCCAGCGCTTCCGGCAGCGGGAACGACGCCATCAGCTTGACGCCCTTCAACTCGTCTTCGACCTTCGGCGTCTTGCCATAACCCGAACCGTAGATCGTGTTGGCGAGGAAGAGCTGCGAAGGATCGGAGTAGTCGAAGCCCGGATTGATCTGAGAGAAGCCGCCCGAACGGAACGTCAAGCCCACCGAGTCCAGCTGCGGCGCAGGCAGGCGCTGGGTGTTGTTCTCGAGGCTGATCTCGTCGCGCTTGGTCTTCGACCAGCTGACGTCGGCGACCACGCGGACCGAACCGGCATTGAACTCGTTGTTCCAGCCGAACGCGTTGATCTCGTCTTCGCGGTAGTTGTACATGCCGCGCACCAGCGGGTACACGTTGTTGGCGGTGCCGCCGGTGAACGTGTTGTTGCCGTTGATGATGGGGTTGTCGACGTCCAGGCGACCGTAGTTGCCGTTGTAGTCGCCGATATGCACTTCGAACTGGTTCGCGGTGCTGACCTGCTCGGCTTCCGAATGGAACACGTCGAGGGTGCTGGTCCAGGCGTTGGACGGACGGAACTGGAACGTAGCCATCACGCCGTCGCGCTTGGTCTCGCCCGTGCGACGCAGCGCCTTGATGCCGTCGGAGTAGTACGTGCCTGCCGGCACACCCGGGCGCCAGTTGTCGCCGATCGCCTGCCACGGCTCGTACAGGCCTACCTGATTCTCCTGAATCGGCGTGGTCGCATGCGAGTAGCCGATCGAGAAGCCGAACGTGCGCGCTTCGTTCTGGGTGATGTAGCTCGCGTTGATACGCTCGCCGTAGGCGGACGCATCCGCCGCGTTGCCCAGCGAATTGCGCTGGCCACGGATGCCGACGGCGCCGACCGGCGCATCGAAACTCAGCGGGCGCACGGTCTGCATGTCGACGGTGCCGGACAGGCCCTGGCCGACGAGGCCGGCGTCGGGCGTCTTGTACACGGTCACGCCGCTGACGAGTTCGGACGGATACTGGTCAAACTCAACGCTGCGGTTGTCGCCGGTGCTGACCATCTCGCGGCCATTCAGCAGCGTGGTGGAGAAGTCGGGCGACAAGCCACGCACGCTGATCACCTGCGCGCGGCCGGCGACGCGCTGCGCCGCCAGGCCCGGCAGGCGCGCGAGCGATTCGGCGATGCTGACGTCGGGCAACTTGCCGATGTCTTCGGCGGAGATCGCCTCGACGATGGAGGTGGAATCGCGCTTGACCGAGATCGCGCTTTCGATGCCGCGGCGGATACCGGTCACCACCACCGTGTCCAGCTCGGTGGCTTCGGCCTGTTCATTCGTTTGTTCGGCGGGCTGTGCCGTCTGGGCGTTGACGCCGGCAGCGGTGAGCGCGATGGCAGACGCCAACGCCGCGCTCAGCAGGTTGCGCTTGAGTTGCATGTTCCCCTCTCCAAGGACGTTGTATGCGACGAACCGGGTACGTCACGCAATGCGATCGCCCGGGTCTTACACGTTGGGGCACGGGGCCCCGTAACGTGCGGCCATGGTAGTGGCGCGTGCAGCTGCACAAACCGGTCTGCATACGTATTCATGCATATTCCGCGCAGTGGCGTAACACGCGTTCCGTACGCACGGACAGGCGCGCGTATGCATGCCGCGAGAGACCGCAGCATCGTTCAGAAAGGCGCCGGGATGAGCGGCCGCGCTGTGCGGATCAGGGCCGCAGCAGGAACATCAGCGGCACTTCGATGCGGTCGCGCCAGGCAGCTTCGTTGTGGGTCGCACCGAGGTAGCGATGGCTCAGCAGATCCACGCCGGGACGGTAGCCGCGTGCGCGCATCATGCTGTCGATACGCTGCTGGTAAGGCTCGTACTGAGCGTCGATGGCTTCGGTGCCGTAGTCGAAGTAGAAGCGGTTACCGCCGGGCGCAGGCAGGTGTTGCGCCAGGTAGCCCTCGACGATGCCGCCGGCGATCGGCCAGTGCGTCGACACGCACCCGGCGCCGCCGAACACGTCCGGATACTCCAGCACCGCATACGCGGAGATCAGCCCTCCCATGCTGGAGCCCATCACCGACGTGTCTGCCGGACCGGTCAGCGTGCGGTACTGCGCATCGATGAAAGGCTTCAGTTCGGTGACGAGGAACGCGAGGTAATCGTCAGCGATGATCTCGGCCGTCGGGAACGGCGGATCACCCGGCGTGGGGATGAATGTGTCGCCGCTGATGGCCTTGCGCGGCATGTATTCCTGCAGGCGCTTGGGCGTGTTCCATACCGCCACGACGATGGCGGCACGTGCATGCCCGTCGGCGATCAGGCGCGTCATCGCTTCATCCACGCCCCAATCCACATGGGTATAGGACGTGGAAGGGTCGAACACGTTCTGCCCGTCGTGCATGTAGAGCACCGGATACCGTGTAGCGGTCGCTTCGTCGTAGCCGGGCGGCAACCAGACATCGACGTTCCTCGCGGCCACGTGACGCGAGGGGAACTGCGCATGGCGAAACAGCGTGCCGGTGACGCCCTCTCCGGTCACCGCCTGCGCGGCAGGGACGGACGGCCGCTTCTGCTGTGCGTGCGCAGTTGAGACTGAGGCGAGCAGCAGCAACGCTACGCCAAACGTTCCCAGCCGCATGTCCATCGTCGTGCCTCGTCGTTCAGTCGATGAGCGCGTAGTACACGCCCCGGGCCGGCAGCGCGAGCGTGCCATCCTGCACGATGCCGGATGGCAGGCCATGGCTGTCCACTGCACGCAGCGACATGCTTTCCGGCAGCGACCACGCGACGCGCTCTGACGACAGGTTGAACACCACCAGCATCATGCTGCCCTCCACCTCGCGCCGGAATGCGAGCACCGGCTCCGGTGCGTCCAGGAAACGGATGCTACCCACGCGCAACGCGGGCTGGCCGCGACGCCACGTGAGGAATCGTCGCACCTGATTGAGCACCGAGCCGGCATCCGCTTCCTGCGTGGCGACGCTGATCGCACGGTGTTCGGCGGGAATCGGCAACCACGGATCTCCACTGCTGAATCCCGCCTGCCCGTCGTCCTGCCACGGCATCGGCGTACGGCACCCGTCGCGGCCCTTGAAGTTCGGCCAGAACGTCTTGCCGTAAGGGTCCTGCAGCGCTTCGTAGGGCACGTCGGCCTCGGGCAGGCCCAGCTCCTCGCCTTGGTACAGGCAGACCGATCCGCGCAGCGAGCACACCAGCGCCACTAGCTGTGCCGCCAGGGCCGGCGATGCATCGCCGCGACCCCAACGTGTCACGGCGCGCTGCACGTCGTGGTTCGAGATCGCCCAGCAGGGCCAACCTTCTACCATCGCCGCTTCCAGGCGCTCCACGGTGTCGCGGATATAGGTCGCCGTGCCGTCATCGGTCAGCAGCTCGAAGCTGTAGCCCATGTGCAGGCGCTGGTCGGTGACGTACTCGGCGGTGGTCGCGAGCGAATCCTCGGAAGAGATTTCGCCCAGAGCGCCGGCGTCCGGATACTGATCCAGCAGTTCGCGCAAACGCTCGAGGAACCCGATGTTCTCCGGCTGCGTGTTGTTGTGGTAGTGGTACTGGTATGCATACGGATTGTCGGGGCTGAAGCCGCGCCCCACCCGCTTTTCCTTAGGCTTGGGCGGGTTGTCGCGCAGCTGCGCATCGTGGAAGCAGAAGTTGATCGCATCCAGCCGCAGGCCATCGACGCCCTTGTCCAACCAGAACTTCACGTTGTCCAGCGTGGCGTCCTGCACGGCCGGGTTGTGGAAGTTGAGGTCCGGCTGGCTGGCCAGGAAGTTGTGCAGGTAGTACTGCTCGCGACGCGGCTCCCAACGCCAGGCCACGCCACCGAACAGCGACATCCAGTTGTTGGGCGGCGTGCCGTCTTCCTTCGGATCCGCCCAGACGTACCAGTCGGCCTTCGGATTGTCGCGGCTCTCGCGGCTCTCCTTGAACCAGGCATGGTCCACCGAGCAATGGCTCAGCACCTGGTCGATCATGACCTTGATGCCCAGCGAATGCGCTTTGGCCAGCAGGCGGTCGAAGTCGGACAGCGTGCCGAACAGCGGGTCCACGTCGCGATAGTCGGCGATGTCGTAACCGAAGTCGGCCATCGGCGACTTGAAGAAGGGCGAGATCCAAATGGCGTCCACGCCCAGGCCCGCGATGTAATCCAGCTTCTCGACGATGCCCGGCAAGTCGCCGACGCCATCGCCGTTGGTGTCGAGGAAGCTGCGGGGGTAGATCTGGTAGATCACCGCGCCGCGCCACCAGTTGTTCTTCGTCATTGCAGCACCAGCTCGCATGCATGGCGCACCCCTCCGGTGCGCTCGGCGGGCGCCACTATTCCACGAGCCACGGATGCGCGTGGGCGCAAGGTGTCGTGGGCGTGCATGAATACGTATGCATGCACTGCTCGCTTCCGGGGTTGCCTCGCTCTTCCGTCGCGCCGTTCGCGGATGAACGACATCGCCGAAACCCAAGTGCCGCAAGGCTCTCCGCCCTTCGCGACAATGCGATGACGAGAAAGTACCGCGCCTGGCGCGAGCCCCACGTTGTTTGCGGTGCAGCATGGAAACGCCTGCGCTTGCCTGCAAGATGCCGCCACGCCGCGTTCGCGTGCGCCTTCCGTCCACGTGCCACCAGGAACTTCTGCATGACCGCCAAGCCGCGCCTGTCCTTCTGGCAGATCTGGAACATGTCGTTCGGCTTCCTCGGCATCCAGTTCGGCTTCGCGCTGCAGGGCGGCTTCATGTCCCGCATCTTCCAGACGCTGGGCGCGGAGAAGGACGCGTTGCCGCTGCTGTGGATCGCCGCACCCCTGACCGGCCTGCTGGTTCAGCCGATCATCGGCTATCTCAGCGACCGCACGTGGCACCCACGCCTCGGGCGCCGCCGGCCCTTCTTCCTGATCGGCGCCATCCTCAGCTCCATCGCGCTGGTGTTCATGCCGCACTCGCCCACGCTGTGGATCGCGGCCGGCCTGCTGTGGGTGCTGGACGCCAGCATCAACATCAGCATGGAACCCTTCCGCGCGCTGGTGGCCGACAAGCTGCCCGAGGAGCAGCGCTCGTTCGGTTTCGTGCTGCAGACGCTGATCATCGGCGTGGGCACCTGGGTGGCCAGCAACCTGCCCTGGTTCATCACCCAGCTCGGCGTGCCGAACGAAGCCGGTCCTGGTGTGGTGCCGCCCTCGGTGAAAGTGGCGTTCGCCATCGGTGCGTTCGTGTTCATGGCCAGCATCCTGGTGACCATCCTCACCACGCCCGAGTACCCACCGGACGATCTGGAACGGTTCCGTGACGCCCAGAAGCGCCGTGGCAACTTCGCCGGCGAGATCGTCCACCACGTCGTCCACATGCCCGCGCAGATGCTCCGCCTGGGCTTGGTGCAGTTCTTCAGCTGGCTCGCGTTTTTCGCGATGTGGAGCATGGCTACGCCGGGCCTGACCGAGCATGTGTTCAAGGCGCCCGCTCCCGACCCCGCCGCCTTCGACATGGCGGTGCCCGCGCAGGCCAACGCCTTCCAGTCGGCCAACGCGGCGTTCCAGAACGCGGCGGACCTGGTGGGGTCGTACATGGGCTACTACGGGTTGTCGTCGATGCTGGTCGCTCTCCTGTTGAGCTTTTATGCGGCGCGTTTCCCGCTCAACCGCAAGGCGGTGCACGCCGCTTCGCTGATCCTCGGCGGCATCGGCTTCCTGTCGATGTGGTTCGTGCCCAGCCCGGCGTGGTTGATCGGCTCGTTCGCGCTCGTTGGCGTTGCCTGGGCCAGCATCCTGTCGATGCCGTACGCGCTGCTGTCCAGCCACGTGCCGGCGGAGAAGATGGGCATCTACATGGGCATCTTCAACATGTTCATCGTGATTCCGCAGATCGTGGCCGCCACGCTGCTCGGCCCGTCGCTGCGCACGTTCTTCGCCAACGAGTCCATCTTCGCCCTGGTCATCAGCGGCACCAGCCTGCTGCTCGCCGCCGCGGCGCTGGTCTTCGTACGCGAACCCTCGCATGCCTCCACCCCCCTTTCCTCGCAGGCGCATTGATGAAGCACGCCCACCGCTCTCTCGCTCTGACGCTCGCTGCGCTTGTGGCGCCCGCATCGGCGCTGGCCGTCGTCCCGGTGGACGAGGTCTACGGGACCGCCGAGCCATTCGCGAAGGAAGCGGTCTACTTCGTGCTGACCGACCGCTTCGTCAACGGCGATACGTCGAACGATCACCGCGACCAGGGTGGCAAGAACGCCACCTTCGACCGTCCCACGCCGGGCGCACCGGAAGGCCAGACCGACAACGTCGGCTACCTCGGCGGTGACTTCAAGGGCGTGCTGGACAACGCCGGCTACATCCGCGACCTCGGTTTCACCTCCGTGTGGATCACGCCGATCATCGACAACCCGGACGAAGCCTTCACCGGCGGCGAAGAAGTGAAATGGGCCGGGATGTTCACCGACCGCGGCAAGACCGGCTACCACGGCTACTGGGGCATCAACTTCTACAGGCTGGACGAACACCTGCCCAGCGACGGACTGGATTTCGCCGGCTTCACCCGCGCCATGAAGGATCAGAAGCTCGACGTGGTGCTGGACATCGTCGGCAACCACGGCTCGCCCGCGTACTCGATGCCGAAGATGCAGCCGCAGTACGGCAAGGTGTGGGACAAGGACGGCAAGCTGATAGCCGACCATCAGAACCTCGACCCGGACAAGCTGGACCCGCGTCGCAAGCCGATGCACGCCTTCTACAACACAGGCGGTGGCCTGGCACAGCTGTCCGACTTCAACGAGAACAACCCGGCGGTGATGGAGTACCTGGTCGGCGCGTACGAGCAGTGGATCGACCAGGGCGCGGCCGCGTTCCGCGTGGATACCATCGCCTGGATGCCGCACGCGTTCTGGAAGGAATTCGCCGACCGCATCCGCGCGAAGAAGCCGGGCTTCTTCATGTTCGGCGAGAACTTCAACTACGACGCCGCCAGCATCGCCGGCCATACCTGGGCCCGCAACGGCAGCTACAGCGTGCTGGACTTCCCGCTGAAGGGGAAGCTGACCGAGGTGTTCGAGAAGGCCGGCACCAGTTACGAGGAGATCGGCAAGGCGCTGTACCTGGAGGATGGCCCGTACGCGAATCCGTACGAGCTGATGACCTTCTACGACAATCACGACATGGCGCGCATGAACGCCAGCGACGCGGGCTTCATCGACGCGCACAACTGGTTGTTCACCGCACGCGGCATCCCGGTGGTCTATTACGGATCGGAGATCGGTTTCGAACGTGGCCGCGCCGAGCATGCGGGCAACCGCAACTACTTCGGCCAGGAGCGCATCGACGCGGCGCCGAAGAGCCCGATCTTCGCGCCGCTCAAGCGCATCGCGCAGCTGCGACGCGACACGCCGGCCCTGCAGCGCGGCCTGCAGCTCAACGTGCGCCTGAAGGGCGACCAGGCGATCTTCTACCGCGTGCTCCAGCATGGAGGAACCACCCAGACCGCACTGGTGCTGCTCAACAAGGCGGACACCCCCGCGAAGCTGTCGGTCTCCGACCACCTGGAACCGGGCCAATGGCGCGATGCGTTCACCGGCAAGAAACAACGGGTTCGCAACCGCCTCCAGGCCGAGGTGCCGGCGCACGGCGTGCGGGTGTTCCTGCTGGACGCACCGATCACCCGCGCCGACACCCGCGCGCGCTTGGCGGAGCTGATGGCGCGCAAGGCGCCGAAGGCGGATTGAACGGGGCTTACTTCGCCGCCGTCGATCCGCGTAGTGCCAGCCTGACCGGGATCGTCTGACTCTCGGCAGGCTCGCCGTTGATCAGGGCCAGCAGGGTCTCGACCAGCAAGGCGCCCGCCAGCTTGGTGTCCTGCTGCACGGTGGAAAGACCGGGATTGACGAAGCTGGCCAGCGGGATGTCGTCGAAGCCGGCGACCGCGACATCCTCGGGGACACGCAGGCCGCGCTCGAGCAAGGCTTTCATGGCACCGACGGCGATCAGGTCGCTGGCCGCGAAGATCGCATCGAACGGTACGCCGCGCGCCAGCAGTTCGATCGCCGCTTCGTGGCCGGACTGTTCGGTGGTGATCGCGTCCACCTGCAGCGCGGGGTCCGTTACCAAGCCTGCGGTTTCGAGCGCCTGACGATGGCCGAGGTAGCGCTCGAAGAACTCCGGATAGTGGTTGGATGCATGGCCGAGGAAGGCGATGCGGCGACGGCCTTGTGCGACCAGGTGCGCGGTGATGTCGTGGCCGCCCTGCGTGTTGTCGCAGCCGATCGACACGCCCGGCGTATCCGGCTGCACGGCCCCCCAGCGCACGAAATGCGTGCCCTGCTCCACCAGGCGCTCCAGCCGGCTGCGCGATTCCAGATAGTCGCCATAACCGAGCAGGATGATGCCGTCGGCCTTCTTGCTGTCCTCGTAATCCGCCTGCCAGTCGTTGGACAGCTGCTGGAACGAGATCAGCAGGTCGTAGCCGCGCAGCGCGCAGGCGCGGGTGATGCTGCCCAGCATCGACAGAAAGAACGGGTTGATCGCCGATTCGTCCGGCGTCGGGTCTTCGAAGAACAGCAGCGCGAGCGTGCCGGAGTGTTGGCGACGCAGGTTGGAGGCGTTCTTGTCGACCTTGTAGTTCAGCTGCTCGGCGATCGCCAGGATGCGCTTGCGCGTTTCCTCGTTGACCATCGGGCTGCCGCGCAGCGCGCGAGAGACGGTGGGCTGGGACACGCCCGCCAGGTGGGCGATGTCCAGCGAAGTGGCCTTCCCCTTGATGGGCGCGATCACGGACGGGTTCGTATACGGACGGAACGGAACCCGATAATGACACGCCCCCGGCGGGGCTTCACCCCGCAGCGGCGACGGAAGCGGTTACAGCGACTCAGGCACCGGGCGTCCGGGCCGTGCCGTGCAGTTGCACGCCGTCGGCGTCGGTGATGCTCACGGAGACGTCGATGCCGTGGCGCACACTTTCGGTGACCACGCAGAAATTCTCGAACTGGGCCAGGATGCGTTCCAGCGACGCATGCGCCGCGCCCGCTTCCGCAAGCCGGATATCGGCGTGGATATGGCCCACCCGCAACCTGCCCTGTTCGTTGCGCGCCAGCTCCGCGGTGGCATGCGTCACCAGCTTGCCCGGGGTGTTCTTGAACTTGCGCAATGCGAACAGCAGGCTCGCCGACAGGCAATTCGCCACGGCGGACAACAGCAGGCGTGTCGGATTCGGCCCTTCGCCCTTGCCCAGCGGCGCCGACTCGTCGGTCATCAGGTCGGCGATGGTGGTCTCGTCGAAGCGGATGCGGAAGGCGTAGTCCTCCTCCTGCTCCAGGGTGAGGCTGATGCGCTGGGTGTCACTCATGACGGGCTCCATTCGACAGAGAGGGGGCGAGGGAGAAGATCATGGCACTGCGCGGCGGTTCCAGGGCATCCCGGCCAGCAGCCGCGCCAGGCCGCAGAAGCCACTGATCCCGGCAAACACCAGGCCTGCGCCGACGAATCCGGACAGCAGCAATCCCCACGGCGACACCACGACCGCCAGCAACACACCCGCCAGCACCAGAGCGCCCGCCGCGATCTGCACCTGGCGCATCAGCTCGATAGGTTGTCGGCGATCCACCTGCACGGGCAGGCCCGCGCGACGCCAGGCGTCGAGGCCCCCTTCCAGCAGATAGGCCTGGCAACCCGCTGTGCCCGCCAGTTCGGCGGCGTGCGCCTGCGTGCGTGCACCGGAACGGCAATGGAACACCAGCGCCGTCGCGCCATCCGGCAGGTGTTCCGGCGGCTGCGTGATCGGCCACGGCACCGCGCCGGGAATATGCTCGCGGGCGTATTCATCCGGACTGCGGATGTCGACCAGCACGGCACCCTGCGCGCGCAGCGCCTGGGCTTGTTGCGGAGAAAGAGTGGGAAGCGTCATTGGGTCCTCAGGGGCAGTAGAGATCCTTCAGCAGCGCGACGATCCGCTCCACGCGGGGATCGGCGATGCGGTAGTACACCGTCTGTGCTTCGCGCCGGTTGTCCACCAGCCCGTCCTCGCGCAAGCGCGCCAAGTGCTGGGACAGCGCGGACGGACTCAGCCCCGCCGCCTGCGACAGGGCGCCCGCACTACACTCCCCTTCGGCGACCAGCGTGCACAGCACCAGCAGGCGGCCGTCATGCCCGAGCGCACGCATGAGCGCGGCCGCTTCGGCAGCGCTGGCTTGCAACTGTTGCAGTTCGCGTTGTTTCAGGGGCATGGACCGCGCTTCACTTCAGGCTTTACTTAATTTAGTATTTGCTAAATTTAAAAGCAACCCATGGAAACCGCCATGAACCCACTCCGCGTGCACGCCCAGTTCGACGAAGCCACCAACACCGTCAGCTACGTGGTCTGGGACCCCGCGACGCGCCAGGCGGCGATCATCGACCCGGTGCTCGACTACGACCATCGCGCCGGCCGCGCGTCGTACCGCTCGGCGGATGCCCTGCTCGATTTCATCGCAGACCAAGGGCTATCCGTGGCCTGGATACTGGAAACGCACGCGCATGCCGACCATCTCAGTGCCGCGCCCTACCTGAAGGAGAAGACCGGCGCCCCCATCAGCATCGGCGAGCACATCATCGACGTGCAGCGCACCTTCGCGCCGGTGTTCGGCATGGATGACGTGAGCGGCGAAGGCCGTGAGTTCGACCGGCTGTTCCGCGACGGCGATACCTTCCCGCTGGGCGAACTGCAGGTGGACGTGCTGCATACGCCCGGCCATACCCCGGCCTGCGTGTCCTACCGCATCGGTGACGCCGTGTTCATCGGCGACACCATGTTCATGCCCGACTACGGCACCGCGCGCGCGGACTTCCCCGGGGGTGATGCGCGCACGCTCTACCGGTCGATCCAGAAGTTGCTCGCGCTGCCTGACGACACCCGCGTATACCTCTGCCACGACTACAAAGCGCCCGGCCGCGACCATTTCGCGTGGGAAACCACGGTGGGCGACGAGAAGGCGCGCAACGTGCACGTCGGTGGCGGCGTGGACGAAGCCAGCTTCGTCGCCATGCGCGAAGCACGCGACGCCACCCTGTCGGCCCCCGTCCTGCTGCTGCCCTCGTTGCAGGTCAACATTCGTGCGGGCCGCCTGCCCGAACCGGAAGACAACGGCCGCCGTTACCTGAAGATCCCGCTGAAAATCTGAGCGCGGCGCTCAGCCGCCTGCATCGACGGCTGCAGTCGGATGCGTCGCGACACCTTCCCCGCAGTCGGCACTCAGCAGCGAAGAGTGCTTCAGCCAATCGGCATCCGGGTAGTAGGCGAACACGAAGGAGCCGCCACGGATCGTGTCGATCAGCGGACGCGCCACGGCCGCGCGTACGGCCGGGCATCCCAGGCTGCGACCGAGGCGGCCCTGCGCGCGGATCAGCGCGTCGCTGACATAGGGCGCACCGTGGATGACGATCGCGCGCTCGCGTGCGTTGTCGTTGAAGCCGGGCTCCAGGCCTTGCAGGCGCAGCGAATACCCGTTCGACCCGCTGTAAGACTCCTGCGTCACGAACGCACCCAGGCTCGACATGTAGCTGCCATTGGCGTTGGAGAACTTCTTCGCGAGGTTCTCGCCGGTATTGCGTCCGTGCGCCACCCACTCCTCGAACAACAGGCGCTGGCGCTCCAGGTCGAACACCCACAGCCGCGGCTGTGTGGACGGGCGCGAATAGTCGATCACGCTCAGGCGCTGCGAAGGCACCGGGCCACCGCGTTTGATCGAACAGGCCATGGCTTTCGCCGCCATCGACAGGACCTTGCGATCGAGGGCGGGCGCGGCGCGATGGAGCACGTCGACCAGGCGTTCGGTGTTGTCGCCAGGCGGTGCGGCCATGGCAGGCACGGCGAGCGCCATCGCGCACAGGGCAGCGAAAGACAGGCGACGCGAGGAGGTGATCGGGCGGAGATTCATGGCGGACAGACCTGGGGGAACAACGCCGATCTCCCGATTCCGTCCGCGACTCAGCGTACGGCCGTGGTGGGGCCGGCTTCGTCCGATTCCAAGACCGGGACCGGCGCCTGTTCGGCCGGCGTTGCATGAACCCCCGGCAGGTCCGACAGCAGCACCGTCGTGCCCGGCGTCAGGATGCCGTACAGCCGACGCGAAAAATCCTGCGGAATCCAGAATGCTTCGCCCAACCGGCGCAGCGGCGGCATCGGGGCATTCGCTTCACCCAACACACGGTGGGCGACCCAGCGGTACTCCTTCTGGCGCGGGTCCAGCAGGCTGGGGATGTCTTCCTTCTCCGTCGTCATCACCAACAGCACGGTACCGTTGAGGGCGAAGTCCTGGACCATCTGCAACGGCGCCGAACCGGTCAGCACGCCATTGCGCAGCACCGAGACACGCTGGTCGTAGAGGCTGACGAGGATGCTGACCGGTCCTTCCGGCGAAGCGGCTTCGTTCCAGTACACCTCGTAGGCCGACAGCGATGGATGCGCCGACTGCCCGCCCGAGGTGACGGGCGCGAGCACGGCGGGATGCACGATGCTCGCCGGCGACGCCTTCGCGTTGGCGACCACGACCGAATCGCCGAAGCGGGTGATGCCGAACAACTTCTCCGCGAACGCCTGCGGCAGACGCACGCAGCCATGCGAGGCCGGATAGCCGGGCAGGTTGCCGCCGTGCAGCGCGATGCCATCCCAGGTCAAGCGCTGCATGTAGGGCATGGGCGCGTTGTTGTAGAGGTTGGAACGGTGATCCTTGTTCTTCTGCAGGATGGTGAACACCCCGGTCGGGGTTTCCTTGCCTTCCTTGCCCGAACTGATCGTCGACACGCCGATCGCGATGCCGTTGCGGTACACGTACGCACGCTGCTCGTCCAGGCTGACCACCAGGACCACGGGACCCTCGGGCGCGATCTGCGGATACCACAGGAACTCGCCTGGCTTGAGCGCGCGGACGTCCGGCGTGGAGACGGCGGTGGCGGTGGGCGCGGCCTGCGTCTGTGCCCATCCGGGCACGGTGAAGGCCAGCAGGCAGGCCAGGGCGAGCGGAGTCAGGGCACGGGGCATGCGGCCAGCTTACACGCCGGCCAGCACGGCTTGGCGCAATGCGGCGTAGTCGTTGGGGACGGCGGCGGCGTGGGCAGGACGCGCCAGCAGGTCCGCCAACGCGGGTGGCACCTCGACGGGACGACCGATCAACGGCTCCACCACGCTCTCGAACTTGGCCGGGTGCGCGGTCGCCGCCACCGCCCAATCACCGCCCTCGCCCTGGGCGCGCAGGTTTTCCAGCACCTTCACCGCGGTGGCGGTATGCGGACAATGCACTTCGCCATGGTCACGGTAACGCCGCGCGATCACCTCACGGATGGCGGCATCGTCGACCTCCGTGGCGGAGAACGCCGCGCGCAACGCGACATCGTCGGCGTCGAACAGCCAGCGCAGGCGTTCGAAATTGCTCGGCGCTCCCACGTCCATGGCATTGGCGAGGGTCGCGACGCTGGCGGCAGGCGCGTACTCGGCGCCGGCGAAGAAGTCAGGCAGCACGCGATTGGCATTCGTCGCCAGCGCGATGCGGCCCAACGGCACGCCCAGCGCGCGCGCCAGGATCGCCGCCAATGCATTGCCGAGGTTGCCCGTGGGCACGACAAGATTCAGCGCCCGGCCGCTGATCGCGCGATGGGTCAGCGCCGCGTGCGCGTAGTAGCTCATCTGCGGCAGCAGCCGGCCCAGGCTGATGCTGTTGGCGGAACTCAGCGGCGCCTGCGCCTGCAGCTCGGCGTCGTTGAGCGCTCGCTTCACCAGGGCCTGGCAATCGTCGAACGAACCCGCGACGCGCAGCGCCGTGATGTTGTCGCCGAAGCAGCCCAACTGGTGCGCCTGCCGCGGCGAGACGCGGCCGTCGGGATACAGCACGATCACGCGCAGTCCGGGTTGGCGATGGAACGCCGCCGCGACCGCTGCGCCCGTATCGCCGGATGTGGCCACCAGGATCGTCAGCGGCTTGGCTTCGCCGCGTCGCACTCGCGCCATGCTGGCCGCCAGGAAACGCGCGCCGAAGTCCTTGAAGGCCGCGGTCGGCCCATGGAACAACTCCAGCACATGGTCGGCAGGGGTGCCGAGTGCGCGCAGCGGCGCAGGGAAGTCGAACGCTTCGCGGCAGATCGACGCCAGTTCGCCCTCGAGGGCATCGCCGGCGAAGAACGGCGCCAGCAGCGTGGCCGCGGTATCGGCGATGTCGCGTCCCGGCGCGAGGTCACGCGAAGGGGGCAGCGCGTCGGGCACGTACAGGCCACCATCCGGCGCGAGGCCGGCGGCGATGGCCTGGCTCAGCGTGGCGGCAGGTGCGGCATGGCGGGTGGAAATGAAATTCATGGATCGAGACCGTGGATGAAGAGGTGCGATGAAGCGCGTCAGGAAACGGGCAGCAGGCGCGCGGCAGGCGCGTTGATCGGCGACACCCAGGCCTGGCTGTCGAAACCAGCGGCCGCGAACGCGGCCTGCACGGCGGGCGCAGCGGCTTCGGCCTCGACGCGTGACTCGAACCAGGCGAACACGCTGGGACCCGCGCCGGAGATGCTGGCGCCCATCGCACCCGCTGACAGGGCTGCCTGTTTCGCCGCGTCGAAGCCGACGATCAACGGTGCGCGACGCGGCTCCACCAGGATGTCGCGCAGCCCCGCGCGGACCAGCGATGCATCGCCGGCATGGCAACCCGCCAGCACCAAGGCGAGGTTGGCGCTCTGGGCGACGAATTCCTTCAGCTCGTAGGCCCCCTGCAAGGCGGCGCGCGCGCGGCGCGTCTCCAGGATCGCATCGGGGTGCACCAGCACGCTGTGCCAGGCGTCCGGCACCGGGACGCGTACCAGATGCTCTGCCGTGGCGAGCACCAACCCGCCCAGCAGCATCGGGCCGAGGTTGTCGCCATGCTGGCCGCCGCTGGCGACCGCCTCGCCGACCAGGGCGTGCGGATACAGGGCTTCGCGCGAGAGTGGCGCGTCGAGCACCGCGTTGGCCGCGACCAGCGCCGCCACGCAGGACGCCGCGGAGCCGCCCATGCCCGAGCCCAGCGGAATGCCCTTTTCGATCTCGACTTCGAAACCGAACGGCACGCCGAGGGCGTCGCGCAACGAGATCAGCGCCGCGCCCGCGGTATTGTCGGGCGCATCCAGCGGCAGGTCGACCGTGGCGCCGCGGATGGACGCGATGCGCACCTCGGGCGAATCGATGCGACGCACCGTCACCGTATCGCCCGCCCCTTCGATCACGTGACCGAGGATGTCGAACCCCACGCCCACGTTGCCCACCGACGCCGGTGAAAACGCACTTGCCTGCTGCCTCATGCCCACAACGCTCCCGATGGCCCTGTCGATGCGTGCCTCACAGCTTGGCTCCCTGCCCTGCCGCCACGCGCAACACATCGGCGAACACGCCGGCCGCGGTGACTTCCGGCCCCGCACCGGGGCCCTGCACGATCAGCGGATTGTCGCAGTATCGCCGCGTGGTGAACTGCACGATGTTGTCGGTCAGCCGCAGGTTGGCGAACGCGTGCGCGGCGGGCAGCTCCACCAGTCCGACGCTGGCGCGGCCTTCCGCATCGAGCCTGGCCACGTAGCGGAGCACGTTGCCGGCGGCCTTCGCCGTCGCCAGGCGCGCATCGAAATCGGCATCCACTTCACTCAACCGCTGCATGAAATCGCCCACGCTCGCCTGCCGCAGCGACTCGGGCACGAGGCTCTGGACCTGCACGTCTTCCAACGCCAGCTCGCGGCCCGCCTCGCGCGCCAGGATCACCAGCTTGCGCGCCACGTCCGTGCCGGACAGGTCGTCGCGCGGATCGGGCTCGGTATATCCCAGGCCGCGCGCTTCGGTCACCAACTGCGAGAACGGCACGCTGCCGTCGTACTTATTGAACAACCAGGCCAGCGTGCCCGAGAAGATGCCTTCCACCGACACCACGGCATCGCCGGTATCCAGCAGGTCGCGTAGCGTGGAGATCACCGGCAGGCCGGCACCGACGGTCGCTTCATAGCGGAAGCGCGCGCCGCTGGCGGCGGCGGCCTCGCGGATGGCGTGATAGCGCGCCAACGGTCCGGCGCCGGCCTGCTTGTTCGGCGTGATGACATGGATGCCGGCGGCCAGCCACTCGGCATAGCGGTCGGCGACGACCGGGCTGGCGCTGCAGTCCACGATGACTGCATGCGGCATGTGCGCCGACAGCAGGTGCTGGGTGAAACGGTCCAGGTCAGCGGGCTGCGGGCTGGCGTCGAAGCGCTCACGCCAATCCCCACCGAGGCTGCGATCGTCCAACAGCATGCGCTTGCTGGAGGCGATGGCACGCAGGCGCAGGTCGAGATTGGCCTTGGCCAGCAGCGATGGCTGCGCTGCGCGCAGTTGCTCGATCAACGCCGCGCCCACGTTGCCGGGCCCGATCACGCCGATGGCGAAGGTCTGCGGCGACAGCCAGAATCCCGCATGAGCGGCACGCAGCGCCTTGGTCGCGTCTGCGCCGTCGATGGCGACGGAGATGTTCCGTTCGGACGAGCCCTGGGCGATCGCGAGGATGTTCACCTGGGCACGGGCCAGCGCGCCGAACAGGCGTGCCGACACGCCCGGCGTGCCGGCCATGCCGTCGCCGACCGCCGCCAGCACGCTGACGCCGTCGCGGCGCTGGACGCGCTGGATCTGGCGGGTATCCAACTCATGGGCGAAGGCGTCCAACAGGGCGGCTTGGCCCTTTGCGGCCTCGCTGGCCTTGACCACGCAGCAGATCGAATGCTCCGACGAACCCTGCGAGATCATCACCACCGACACATGCGCGTTGCGTAGCGCCGCGAACACGCGCTCCGCCGTACCCGGCACGCCGATCAGGCCGGTGCCCTCCAGGTTCAGCAGTGCCAGGTCGGCGCTCAGCGTCAGGCCCTTCACCGGGCCCACCGCGTCGCGCTCGGCGGTGATGCGGGTACCGGGATGCTCGGGATGGAACGTGTTGCGGATGATGATGGGCAACCCGCGTTCCATCGCCGGCGACATCGTCTGCGGATGCACGACCTTCGCGCCGAAGTACGCCAGCTCACAGGCTTCGTCGTAGCTCAGCGCGCCGAGCTGCACGGCTTCCGGCACCACCCGTGGGTCGGCCGACAACACGCCGTCCACATCCGTCCAGATGTGCAGTTCGGCCGCGTCGTAGAGGGCGGCGAAGATCGCGCCGGAATAATCGCTGCCGTTGCGGCCCAGGGTGGTGAAGCGGCCTTCGCGATCGCGCGCGACGAAGCCGGTGACCACCACCCGTCGCTGCGGATGCGTGGCGCGCCACGCGGCCAGCCGCTGTGCGCTTTCCTCCCAGTCGACCACCACGCCGAGTTCGCCATGGTCGACGCGCAACACGTCGCGTGCATCCAGCACGGCGCAGTCTTCGCCCTGCAGCGTCAGGTATTCGCCCAGCAGCCGCGCCGAACACACTTCGCCCAAGCCCTGCACGCGTTGCAGCACCAGCTCGGGCAGTCCGCCGATGACGATCAGTGCATTGAGGATCTCTTCCAGCCGCTGGAAGCGCTCGTCCACCCATTCGATCACCGGCCCGGCCGCTTCGCCCAACAGCGCCACCGCCGCGCCGCGATGCCGGGCCCGCAGTGCGTGCCAGCTTTCGTGCCACTCGGGACGGTTGGCAGCGGCCAGCTCGCACAACTCGATCAACGCATCGGTGACGCCCTTCATGGCCGACACCACGGTGACCTGCACCTCCTCGTCGCGCGCCAGCAGCAGCTTCGCCACGTGGCGGTAGCGCTCGGCGTCCGCGACGGAGGTGCCGCCGAACTTGTGGACGACGGTGCGGTGTTTCGGTTGTTCGACTTCGGCGCTGCGGGACGACATGGCTCAGGAACCTCGGTTGGGAGGCCCGGCACGCATCAGGAATCGGGGTGGCCCTGCATCCTGATCCGGGTGCGGGGCCGTGGGTTGCGAGTTACGCGAACACGACCAGCCGCACCTGACGAGTCAGGGTGGTAATGGTCGTAATCAGGGTCGTGCGTCCACCGCACGCATGCGCCGACGCCGGCATCGGGGCCGGGATCGTGTCAGCAAGCGCGTGGGCAAGGGATCGCATGACCGGAAGAAAAACACGGCACCCCGGGGGGCTGTCAAGCGTTGCGACGCAACAAAGCCAATGATTTCAGTTGGATGCAACTGAAACCAATCCACCTTGCCTACAGCGCGCGGGTCATGAAGACGCTGTTCGGGTCTTCGGCGTAATCGCCGAAGGGCGCGCATGGAAGGAAACCGGCACGCGCGTACAGGGCGCGTGCGGGTGCGAAGTAGTCCATCGAACCGGTTTCCAGGCTGAGGCGTGTGTACCCGCGCCCGCGCGCCTCGGCCAGGAGGTGTTCGAGCATCGTCGCGGCGACGCCACGTCGCAGGTGCGTCTGCGCGGTGCGCATGGATTTCACTTCGCCGTGGGTCGCGTCCAGCACGCGCAACGCACCGCATCCGGTCAGCGTCTCGCCGTCCCACAGCGTCCAGAAGGCGATGTCGGGTTGCCGCAGCGCGTCCAGGTCGAGCGCATGCACGCTTTCGGGCGGCGAGATGCGGTGCATCCAGTCCAGGTGCTCCTGCAGCAGCGCGATCACGGCAGGATGGCGGAGGTCCATGGCGTCCAGGCTCATTCGGCGCAGTCGTGGTCCACGTTCAAGACGAAGCACTGCCCCTCGCGCATCTGTTCGAGCATCGCCAGGTCCACGCCCCTGACGCCGCCGTGGTCCATCGCCCGCATGGCATCGGAGACCCGCGATCGCGTGTCGGCGCGGCCTTCGAGCGTGCAGCGCCGCGCGGTGCATTGCACGCGGGTGATGTCCAGCGATCCCGCCACCTGCTCGCCGAGCTTCCGGGTCAGGGGTGCACACATCGCCACGCTGGCGTCCGGCGCGGGTGTCGGCACCTCATCCATGGCGCCGCTGAGGTATTTCTTGGCCAGCAGGCGGGCATCCCGCTGCTCCTGGGTCTGGTACGGCATGAAGACACCGTCTTGATACATCTCACGCGCCGCCAGCGGCCGATCGTCGTTGGCCACCCACTTCGCCCAATCGATCGGCGTGATCTCGGCGGCCGGCGCGGGCGCGGCATGCCACCAGTACTCGCGCTCGCCTTCCCCCAGATCGATGTCGGGTTTGCAGCCATCGCCGCACCAGATGGAAAAACTCTGCCGGACCTTGTAGCGCGTCACCGCCACCAAACCACCGTCCTGGGCCCGCGTCATCCTCACTTCGCCGCGGTCCATGTGGTCGACATCCGGCATCTCGTCGCCGCTGAAGACCACCCATCCTTTCTCGCAGGAATAGGCCATGTTGCTGATCGAGGTGGTCAGCTGCTGCGTCAACATCGGCGGCGGGACGCGCACCTTGCGGTGGTCACGCTCCAGGCGCAGCCCACCCACCGCCTGCCGCGCCACCAGCGATCCGGCCCACAGCGCGTACTGGTAGGGCTCTTCGCGACGCCACGCCTTGAAGGCCGCGTGCGTATCTTCCGTACTGCTCCAACTGCTGAAGACGATCTGCTGATCGTCGATGGCATCGATGCTCCACACGCCGTAGTGGTCGGGCACCTTGTCGAGCGCGCGCTCCATGGCCACTCCTAGGAACCGTTGCCGCTTCCCGCCAGCGTGATTGAACGTGTAAGTGCCGCGCAGGTCGGGACAGCCTTGCTTGAAGCCCGCAAACCAGCCGGGAGCCGGCGCGGGGATGCCCTCAGGACGCTGGGAACACCCCACCAGCAGCAGGACCAACAGGACCGCTCCCCATCCCCGCATGCACCGCCCCCGTCTTCATCGTCGGACAAGGTGTAGCGCAGAACGCACCGGATGCGCCACCGCGGAACCCAGCGGCCATCAAACGTTCGCTAGGCGGACGTCTTGGGAGGCGTCACGACCATGCGCTATCCTTCCGACGTCTTGGCCCCGTAGCTCAGCTGGATAGAGCGTCCCCCTCCTAAGGGGAAGGTCGCACGTTCGAATCGTGTCGGGGCCGCCATCTCCTCTCCCTTGCGCACACCTCGTCGAATCGACGAGCGATCCGTTGCCGCATCGGCAATCCGAGCAAACCCGGGCGCTGAATCCTCGGCGTTCCGCGCAAGCGCACATCGCGCCGGAACCTCCGGAAAAACAGGGGCTTACGTACGACCTGCCCCACCCGCTCTGGTAGAATCGCGGACCCCTTTCGATGCCGTGCGTGGTCCGGCGGCATCCCGTGCAATGACCTGGAGCTTCCATGCCTGCTGACCTCCTCAAGGCCCTCGGCCTCGCCACCACCAACTCCGGCACCTATCTCGGCAGCGGTGAGTGGTCCACGACGACCGACGCCGGCCTGCTGCAGTCGATCAACCCGACCACCAACGAGGTGATCGCCGAGGTCCATGCCAGCAGCCAGGCCGACTACGAGAAGGTCGTCGCCCGTGCGCAGGCCGCGTTCAAGATCTGGCGCACCACCCCGGCGCCGCGTCGCGGCGAAGCGATCCGCCTGTGCGGCGAAGCCCTGCGCAAGCACAAGGACGCGCTCGGTTCGCTGGTCGCGCTGGAAATGGGCAAGAGCAAGCCCGAGGGCGATGGCGAAGTGCAGGAGATGATCGACATCGCCGACTTCGCCGTGGGCCAGAGCCGCATGCTCTATGGCTACACCATGCACTCCGAGCGCCCGGGCCACCGGATGTACGAGCAGTACCAGCCGCTGGGCCTGGTCGGCATCATCAGCGCGTTCAACTTCCCGGTCGCGGTGTGGGCATGGAACTCGTTCCTGGCCGGCATCTGCGGCGACATCTGCATCTGGAAGCCGTCCAACAAGACGCCGCTGACCGCGATCGCCAGCATGAAGATCTGCAACGACGCGCTGAAGGCCGGCGGGTTCCCGGACATCTTCTTCCTGATCAACGATGCCGGCGTCGAGCTGGCGCAGCAGTTCGTCGACGACAAGCGCGTCCCGCTGATCAGCTTCACCGGTTCCACCCAGGTCGGCCGCACGGTCGGTGAGCGCGTCGCGCGCCGCATGGGCCGCAGCCTGCTGGAGCTGGGCGGCAACAACGCGATCATCCTGGACGAAACCGCCGACCTGAAGCTGGCCGTGCCGGGCATCGTGTTCGGCGCCGTCGGCACCGCCGGCCAGCGCTGCACCACCACGCGCCGCCTGATCGTGCACGAATCCATCTACGACAACGTGCTCGCCACGCTGATCAAGGCGTACAAGCAGGTGGAAGGCAAGATCGGCGACCCGACCGACCCGGCCAACCTGATGGGCCCGCTCAATAGCCAGGGCGCCGTGCAGCAGTTCCTGGATTCCATCGCCAAGGCCAAGGCCAGCGGCGGCACCGTCGAAACCGGCGGCACCGCGATCGACCGCCCGGGCAACTTCGTGCTGCCGGCGATCGTCACCGGCCTGAAGAATTCCGATGAGGTCGTCCAGCACGAGACGTTCGCGCCGATCCTGTACGTCATGAAGTACAAGACGCTGGACGAAGCCATCGACATGCAGAACGCCGTGCCGCAGGGCCTGTCGTCGTCGATCTTCACCCAGAACCTGAAAGCGGCCGAGCAGTTCCTGTCGGCGGCCGGCAGCGACTGCGGCATCGCCAACGTCAACATCGGCACCAGCGGCGCCGAGATCGGTGGTGCGTTCGGTGGCGAGAAGGAGACCGGTGGCGGCCGCGAGTCCGGCTCGGATGCATGGAAGGTCTACATGCGCCGCCAGACCAACACGATCAACTACTCCGACTCGCTGCCGCTGGCACAGGGCATCAAGTTCGACCTCTGAGTGCGTCGTAGCCGGCGCGCAAGCGTGCCGGCAGCCCCGCGAGGGCTCACGTTCTGGGATAATCGCGCCACCCTCCGGGGTGGCGCGCGTGTTTGCGCCGGCCCGATCCAGCGCCAGCGCACCTCCCTGACCCCTGCACGGAGCTCCTGATGAACCAAGCCCGCACCACCAGTAGCCTCGCCATCGCGAGCCTCGTCTCCGGCATCCTCGGCTGGACGCTGCTGCCCTTCATCGGCACGCTCGTCGCCATCGTCACCGGGCACATGGCGCGCGGCGAAATCCGGCGCAGCGGCGGCACGCTGGACGGCGACGGGCTCGCCATCGGCGGCCTCATCCTGGGCTGGCTGTCGGCACTGCTGTGGGTCGTGGGCATCATCGTGCTCTTCATGTTCCTGGGCGGTCTGGCCTGGCTGGCGACGCTGAACTGAGCCCGCCCGCCTCCATGTATCCCCTCGCCCGACCTTTCCTGTTCGGCCTGGATGCCGAAACCGCCCACGGCCTGGGCCTGAAGGCCCTCGACCTCGCCTACCGCACCGGCACCACGCCGCTGGTGGCGCGGCCGATCACGCCCATGCCCACCAAGGTCATGGGCCTGACCTTCCCCAATCCGGTCGGCCTCGCCGCCGGCATGGACAAGAACGGCGCGCACATCGACGCGCTGTTCGGGCTGGGCTTCGGCTTCGTCGAAATCGGCACGGTCACGCCCAAGCCGCAATCCGGCAACCCGAAGCCGCGCATGTTCCGCCTGCCGCAGCACAAGGCCGTCATCAACCGGCTCGGCTTCAACAACGAAGGCGTCGACGCGCTGGTGCGCAATGTCGAAGCCGCGCGCCGCGACCGCGGCCTGCTCGGCATCAACATCGGCAAGAACAAGGACACCTCCAACGAGCGTGCCGCTTCCGACTACCTGTACTGCCTCGAGCGCGTCTACCGACTAGCCGACTACATCACCGTCAACATCTCCTCGCCCAACACCGCCGGACTGCGAGAGCTGCAGGAAGAACAGGCGCTGCGCCAGCTGATCGGCACGTTGCGCGATGCCCAGGAAGACCTCGCCGCCCAGCATGGCAAGCGCGTGCCGATGCTGGTGAAGATCGCGCCAGATCTGTCCGACAGCGATATCGACGCCGTCGCCCGCGTGCTTGGCGACATGCAGGTGGATGGCGTGATCGCCACCAACACCACCGTTTCGCGCCTGAGCGTGCAGGAGCACCCGCAGGCCCGCGAAACCGGGGGCTTGTCCGGTGCACCGCTGATGGGCCAGGCCACGCTGGTGCTGCGTCGCATGCGTACGCGCCTGCCCGACACCATCCCGTTGATCGGCGTGGGCGGCATCCTGTCCGGCGCCGATGCGGTGGCGAAGATGTCCGCCGGTGCCTCGCTGGTGCAGTGCTACACCGGCCTCGTCTATCGCGGACCGGAACTCGTGCGCGAATGCGTCGAAGCGATCCGCCGCCGCCGCGAAGCCCCCAGCCGTGGCCCGGTAGCCCCCGAATGACCCAGGGGTACCGCCTTACCGCGCACGCGCCGCTGCGTGACCGCACCACCTTCGGGGTACCGGCGACGGCACCGTGGCTGATCGAGGTCGACGACACCGCGGCGCTTCCCGAGGTACTCGCCCTGCCGCAGGTCACCGAGGCGGAAAGCCTGGTGATCGGCGGCGGCAGCAACCTGCTGTTCGCCGGCGATGCCCCGGGCGCGGTCATCGCGATGGTCACGCGCGATCAGCGCGTGCTGTCGGACGATGGCGCGCAGGCGCGCGTGCGCGCCGATGCCGGCGTCGCCTGGCATCCCTTCGTGATGTGGACGCTCGAGCAGGGCCTATGCGGCCTGGAGAATCTGGCGCTGATCCCCGGCACCGTGGGCGCATCGCCGATCCAGAACATCGGCGCCTACGGCACCGAGGTCGGTGAATTCATCGAGGTGGTCGAAGCGCTCGACCGCCACAATGGCGTGATGGTGAGGCTGGACCGCGCGGCGTGCGCCTTCGCCTACCGCGACAGCGTGTTCAAGCACGAGGCCGATCGTTACCTGGTGACGGCGGTGGAGTTCGCGCTGCCGCGCACGCCGCACCTGCGCCTGGACTACGCCGGCATCCGCGAGGAACTGGGCGCGATGGGCATCAGCGCGCCCACGGCGCGCGACGTGGGCGCGGCCGTCGTGAACATCCGCCGCCGCAAGCTGCCGGACCCGGCCGTCGTCGGCAACGCCGGCAGCTTCTTCAAGAACCCCATCATTTCCCAGGCGCAGGCCGACGCGCTGCTGGTCGACTACCCCACCCTGCCCGTGTTCCGCGGCGACGCCACGCACAACCGCAAGGTGTCGGCGGCCTGGATGATCGAAGCGTGCGGCTGGAAGGGCCATCGCGACGGCGATGCCGGCGTATCCGCCGCGCACGCGCTGGTGCTGGTGAACCACGGCCTGGCCACCGGCGCGCAACTGCTGTCGCTCGCGCGGCGCATCGCCGAATCGGTGCATGCGCGCTTCGGCGTCGCCATCGAACCCGAGCCGAAGATCATCGGCGCGCGCTGGTAGGCCGTCGCACCGTCCCATGCCCACCGTTCCCGCCCACTTCCGCGCCGCCGTGCTGATGCTGGGCAGCACGGTGTTGTTCGCGCTGATGGTGGTCTCGATCCGGCTCGCGTCGGCGACGCTGCATACGTTCGAGATCGCGTTCTTCCGCAATTTCTTCGGCCTGCTCGCCGCGGCACCGCTGATCCTGCGGCATGGGCCGGGCATCCTGAAGACCACCCAGTTCCCGCGCTACCTGTTCCGCTGCCTGATCGGCATTTGTTCGATGCTCGCGGGGTTCTGGGCGATCGGCCACCTGCCGCTGGCGCAGGCGGTATCGCTGTCGTATTCCACGCCGCTGTTCGTCACGCTGGCCGCGGCGGCGATGCTCAACGAGCAGGTGCGCGCGCGCCGGTGGACGGCGGTGGGGCTGGGTTTCATCGGCGTACTGGTGATCGTGCGGCCAGGCACCACTGAGTTCACGGTGGACGCGCTGATCGCCGTGCTCGCGGCCGTGATGAGCGCATTGGTCGCCATCCAGATCAAGCAACTCTCGAACACCGAGCCGGCCGACCGCATCGTCATCTACACCACCCTGTTGTGGGTGCCGATGTCGCTGCTGCCTGCGCTGGCGGTGTGGGAATGGCCGCAGGGCATCACCTGGGTGTGGGTGATCGCCGCCGGCGTGCTGGGCACCGGCGGCCACATGTTGTGGACGCGCGCATTGAAGCTGGGCGAAGTGTCGGCGCTGACGCCGATCAGCTTCATGCAGCTGCCAGTGGTCGCGCTGTTCGGCTGGCTGCTGTTCGACGAAACGCTCGACTCCTGGACCCTGGTCGGCGCCGGCATCATCTTCGGCGCCAATGCCTATATCGCCCATCGCGAAGCGGTGCTGGCGCGCCGCGCCGCCTCCGAGGCGCCGAGCGCCGCGGCCAAGCCAGGCGAGTGATGCGTCGTCCCGTCAGCCTCGCTTGAGAGGTTGCTTGCCCGGCCGTTTGCCTTCGCGATAAAGCCGCACGAAATCGGCATCGTCATCGCTCAAGGTCTTGGGATCCGCCGCCAGCAGCGGCGCGACGTACTGCCGGTACAGCGGCTCGGCCTCCGCCTTTCGCCCCAGTTCGCCGTAAGTATCGATCAGGTTCCAGGCGGCGATGCGCGTTTCCAGGTCGGTTTCACCCAGGACCCGCCGGCGCAGCTCGAACAGCCGCTGGTACTCCGGCAGCGCCTCCGGAATACGGCCCAGCACGCGCAGCGCTTCGGCACGGATGACCATCGTGATCTGCGCCTGCGGGTGCTTTTCGCCGAGCGTCTTCAACGCCAGCGGCTGCACGTCGCCCAACAGACGCAGCGCCGCTTCCGGCTGGCCGGCATTGAGCAGCGTGCCGGCATGGTTGACCAGGATCGACAGCGTGTCCGGATGCGCGGCGCCCTGGGTACGGCTGCGCGCGGTGATCACCTGCTCTTCCAGCGGCAGTGCCGCGGCGAAGTCGTCGAGCCTCGCGTACGCCGTCGCCAGGTTCAGGCGGGTGCGCACCGTCTGCGGATGATCGCGACCGAGCACGCGCTCGCGCGCGGCAAGCACGTCCTGCAATGCCGGAACCGCGGCTTTCACCGACGTCTCGTCGCCGCCATCGATCATCATCGTGGCCAGCGTGCTGCGCGCCTGCAGGGTGATGGGATGCTCGCTGCCCAGCTTGGTGGTGTAGCGCGTCGTGAGGTCGCGCTGCATCGCGATCGCCGCTTCCTTCTCGCGATTCATGATGCGCAGGACGGCCAGGTTGCCCATCGCGGACAGGGTTTCGTCGTCGTCCGGCCCCAGCGTCGCGGTCCGCAGCGCCACCACTTTCTCCATGTTGGCGCGCGCCTCGGGTAGTTCGCCCAGGTTGCGCTGGACGGCGGCGAGGTTGTTGGTGGCCTCCAGCGTGGCGGGATCGCGCTCGCCGACGCTGGCGAGCAGGCGCTCCTGCACGGCCTGCACGACGCCCTTGGCACGCGGGCGATCGCCACGTGCAGAGATGACCTGCGCCTGCGCCAGCTCCAGCTTGACCCGCACGCGGTCGTTCACCGGCAGCGCGAACGCGCGAGGCAGCGCCTTCTGCAACACGGTCTCGGCCTGGTCGATGTGCGCCCCCTCCAGCAGCGCCTGCACCTGTTCGTTGCGTGCGCGCAGCGTCTCCGGTGCACCCTCGCCCAACGCAACCGCGCGGTGTTCGGCGACCTGACCGAAATGCTCTGCCGCCTTGTCGTAACGTCCGATGGCGGCATACACGCGCGCGACCGATTCACGCAGGCTGGCGGCCACGTCGGGCTGGTCGGCGAAATCGCGAGCGATGGCCGCTTCTGCATTGGCGAGCAACTGGCGGTCCACCAGGTCGCGCGCCAAGTCGCCGGTACTCGCCTTCGCCAGCGTCGCGCCGAACGCGGACGCGGCGCCCGGGTCCACGCTCGTCACCTGACGGACCAGCCCTTCGGACAAGCCCACGCCCATGGTCTCGATATCGATGCCTTCCAGCATCGACTGCTGGAAGGCCGCGACCTTCTCCAGTTCCGCGCTGCGCGATTCGGCCACCGCACGCTGCGCGCGCGCCTGTTGCAGGCCATACAGCGAAAGCCCCAGGCCACCGAACAGCGCGAGCAACACCACCGCGGCGGCGGCCGCCGCCGTGCGATGGCGGCGCAGGAACTTGCGCGCCGCGTACGCACGGCTAGGCGGTACGGCATGCACCACGCGGCCATCGAGATAGCGCTGGAGGTCGTCCGCCAGCGCGGCCACCGAGCCGTAGCGCGCTTCGCGATCGTGTTGCATCGCCTTGAGCACGATCCAATCGAGATCGCCGCGCAGGCGGTCGCGCATGCCGGCCGGCGAGAGCCGGCGTTCGTCGGCAAACTGGCGTGCCTGCTCCACCGGCAATGCCGCCAATCGCGACGAAGGCGCCACGGCGGTGGGCGTATCCGCCGCCCAGGTCTCGCCGACTGCATCCGGGCGCACGCCGGTAATCAGTTCGTAAAGCACCACGCCCAGCGAATAGACGTCGCTGCGCGTGTCCACCTGGTGCGCGTCGCCATGCGCCTGTTCCGGACTCATGTATTCGGGCGTGCCGGCACGCTCGAGCGCCGCCTCGCCCGCCAGCGAGGCCGCCATCGCGATACCGAAATCGATGATCTTCGGCACGGGCCGGCCATCCAGCGTGTCGACCAACAGGTTGCCTGGCTTCAGGTCGCGGTGGACCACGCCCTTGTGGTGGGCGTGCTGCACGCCTTCGCAGACGCGGATGAACAACCCCACGCGCTCGTCCAGCGACAGACGCTGTTCGCGGCAATAGCGCGTGATCGGGCTACCCTCGATCAGCTCCATCGCGAAGAACGGAAAGCCTTCCTCGGTGGCGCCGGCGTCGTAGATCTGCGCAATGGCGGGGTGGCGCATCTGCGCCAATACCTGCCGTTCGACTTCGAAATGGGCCAGGTGGCGTGCCTGCAGTTTCTGCGCGCGCAGCAGCTTCAACGCTACCTCGCGGCGGACGGGTTCGAGCTGCGCGGCGCGATAGACCTCGCCCATGCCACCGCGGCCGAGCAGGCCTTCGATGCGATAGCGGCCCAGCCGCGCGCCGGGCGCCAGCGTGCCGTCGGGCGCGGTCGGTGCGTCCTGCAGGCGCGTGGCCAGCTGCTCGGTGGGCGCGAGGTCGTCGTACGGTTGCGATGTCATGCCACTATCCCCGGTGGGCGACGCCATGGTACTGGAAGCCTGTCGCCGCCGGCCGATCCGGTACACTCCCGGACGCATCCGCCTTCCGCGCTCGCATGTCCCGGGACCCCCAAGACCCGCATACCACGCTCCGGACCGTCCTCAGCGACGGCCCGCGCCCGCTGTCGCCCCGCTCCGCCTGCGTGGTGGTGATCCAGGGCGAAGGCCTGGGCCGGCGCGCGGACATCGGCGACCAGCGGGTGGTCGTGGGCCGTTCGCAGGAAGCCGACCTGCATATCCCGCACAACAGCGTGTCGCGCCTGCATTGCGAAATCTGGCGCGATGGCGAGACCTACCGCGTCCGCGACCTCGGCGCCACCAACACCACGCGCTTGAACGATGCACCCGTGCAGGAAGCCGCGCTGGCCGACGGCGATCACCTGACGCTGGGCGAAAGCATCCTCAAGTTCATCAGCCACAGCAGCGTGGAAGCGCACTACCACGAAGAGATCTACCAACTGGCCACCCACGATGCGCTGACGGAGATGTACAACCGCCGGCATTTCATCGAGACGGTGGAGAGAGAGATCGCGCGCGCGATGCGCCACCACCGCGCATTGACGATGTGCATCATCGACGTGGACCTGTTCAAGCCGATCAATGACCGCTACGGTCATATTTCCGGCGACCATGTGCTGAAACAGATCGCGGGGCTGGTGCGCCGGCACGTTCGCAACGACGATGCCGCCGCGCGCATCGGCGGCGAGGAGTTCGCGGTACTGCTGCCGGAATGCGGACCCGAAGCCGCCTACGGCTTCGCTGAGCGCCTGCGCGAAGCGGTAGAAGCGGTAGTGTTCCGGCCTGGCGGCGAAGCGCAGCGCATCACCGTGAGTATCGGCATCGCCTCGCTGACACCCGAGCGCGACACCTGCAGCCGGATGATGGCGGCGGCCGATGCCGCGCTGTACCGCGCCAAGAGCGAAGGCCGCAACCGGGTCTGCATCGAACCCTGACGGGCAAACAGGGTCAGCCGCCCAGCCGCTCCACGCCATATCCCGCTGCCCGCCACGCGTCGATGCCACCGCGCAGCGGCAGCACGTCGCGGAAACCCGCCGCACGCAGGCGCCCCGCCATCCAGGCCGCCGACACTTCGTCCGGGCAGGCGCAGTAGATGACGATCTTCCCCTCGCGCGGATAGGTGGCGAGGATGCCGTCGAGCTGGCGCTCGTCGGCGAAGATCGCGCCGGGGATGACGTAGGGATCCACATCGCGGAAGCCGGGCGCGCGGATGTCGAACACGACGGGCGACGCGCCGGCGCGCACCAGCGCGTCGAGCGCCGGCGGATCGATGCGGGCGGACTCCAGCGATTTCAGCAAGGTACGCCGACGCCACCACCGCCAGCCGACGTAAGCGACCAGCGCGGCGATGATCAGGACGACGGCGCCCGTGCCCAGTTGCGACAGCGCATCGATGACGCGCTCCACCTGATCGGCGAACAACACGCCCAGCCCCAGTCCCAATGCGGCCCACAACGCGGCCCCCAGGCCGTCGTAGCGCAGGAAACGCGGCAGGCCCGCCTGCATCGCGCCGGCCAGTGGCACGGAGACCATCGACAGGCCGGGAATGAACTTCGCCACCGACAGGATGCGGATGCCGAAGCGTCCGTAGAATCGTTCGGTGCGCTTCATGCAGGTGTCGCGCGACAGCGACAACCGGCACAGCGACTGCAGCGTGCGGTTGCCGTAGCGGCGACCGGCGTAGAACCACACGCTGTCGCCGATCAGCGAGGCCAGCACCGACACCCCGAGCACGCCGACCAGCGGCAGCCACAGCGGATCGGCGTGCAGCGCCAGGCCGGCGCCGACCAGGATCAGCGTGGGCATCGCAGGCACGGGCAGGCCCAGCGACAACGCCAGCACGTTGGCGAACACCAGCAGCACGCCGTAGCGGTCGATCAGTTCCTGCATTGCGATCCCCGGTGAGTCCACGTCGCTTTCCGCGCCGTGGGTCGGCATGTTCGACCTCGTGCGCGTCATCGGCAAGGCGTGGCCCTGCAACGATCCGTTGCCGGGCAGGATCGCGCACGCCTGTACCACCCGCCCGCGCGCCGGCCCTGCTGCGCTGCATGATCCGGGGCCGCGTCGAGGTGCCGCCGAACGCGCCGGAAGGGGGGCATTCCGGCCAATGCAGGGGGCGTGCGCAGCCAAACCCGCGCCCCTCACGCCGGCTTAATCCCTCCGCCGGCGTACGGGTCGACCATCCGCCGCTGTACGGTCGCCGCCCCCACGCGTGCCGCACGCCAAGGCAGTCCATCCCGTTGAACGTCCACAGACTCTCGCCGGAGGATCCGATCATGGTTGCACCCGTACGACCCGCCCGCCTGCCCCTCATCCTGGCCACCGCCGGGCTCACCCTGATGGTGGCGGCGCCCTTGAAGGCCGAAGAAGGCGATTACAGCTTCTGGCAAACCCTGGTGAACCTGGTGTCGCCGCCCAAGGCCGACAACAAGGTCACCGCCGCGCAGCGCACCGGCAACTATCCGCTGCTGTCGAATCCGTCCGGCTTCAACGACGGCTTCCAGCCCGGCCGCTACGACGCGTGGCAAACCATCCAGTTGGCAGCATCGACCGGTGCGGTATGCGGCGACGGCTCGCCGTTCAAGTTCTTCGTCAACCGCGTGGCCGATACGCGCAACACCATCATCTACATGGAAGGCGGCGGCGCGTGCTGGGACTACGCCAGCTGCACGGGTCAGAGCGGCATCCGCGGCGCGCGCAATCCCAACGGCATTCCCGACGACTACATGAGCCTGCTGAATCCAGGTGCCAGCCTGGTCAGCCCGTTCGTCACCCGCGTCAGCCCGTTCGATGCGGTGAAGACGCAGGGTTGGAACATGGTCTACGTGCCCTACTGCACCGGCGACATCTACAGCGGCGACCGCGTGGCGGTGTACGCCGACCCCAGCGGCCAGGCCGCGCCGCTCGTGTGGCACCACAACGGCGCGCGCAACGTGCGCGCGGTAGCGAGTTGGCTGAAGGACAACCTGCCGCGGCCGACGCAGATGTTGTCCACCGGCTGCAGCGCCGGCGGCGCCGGCAGTCTGACCAGCTACCACCCGCTGCGTCGCGACCTCGCGCCCACGCGCAGCTTCCTGATCGACGATTCCGGCCCGATCTTCCCGACCCTGAAGAACGGCAATCCGGTGGATTACCCGTCGCAACCCTTGATGGCGCTGATCCGCAGCGCCTGGGGCCTGGACCAGCCGAACGGCCCGCTGCCCTACCTCGCCAGCGGCCTGCCGCAGTTCGACCTCAACGAACTCGGCAGCCTGTACCCGGCGCTCTCCAGCAAGTACGCGAACGACCGCCTCGGCCATACGCACTTCTGGAAGGACCTCAACTATTCCTCGTACTCGTACGAGCGCTTCTATCCCGACATCGCCAACGCGCCCGACCAGGCGACCAAGGAAGCGCGCATCCACGCACGCTGGAACACCGACACGGCACGCCTGCGCGACCGCCTGAACACGCTGAACAACTTCGGCGGCTATTTCCCGCAGTACCGCGCGCTCAACGAGAGCCACTGCACCACCATCGTCGACTTCAAGAATGTCGACGTGCAGGCGCAGAACCTGGAGCTGAAGCACTTCATCGACAGCGTGCTCGATGGCCAGGGCAAGGTGATCGATGCCAGCGAGCAGGACGACAAGGCGGACAAGGCCAAGCCGTTCAACCCGCTCTACTGGCTGATCGACCAACTGCTGGGTTAAGGGGACCGTCGTGGGCCGTCGCCCTGCGGCGGCCCACGCGACCCGGAGGAACGCATGAAACATCCGCTCGCTTGGGCCCTGGTTCTCGCCACCGCAGCCGGAGGCGCGCTGTGGTGGCAATCGCACGCCACGCGCTCACCGCCCTCGCCTGCCGTGGCGGATGCGACGCCATCCGCATCGCTGGCCGTAGCCGGCCTGCAGGCGACACCGCAGGCGAAGGAGCATCGGGAACGCGAGCGCTTCGAAGCTGACGCGAAGGATTTCTTCGCCCGCGCATCCTCCCTGCGCCCGGTGGAACGCAACGAACGGGCCGAGGCGTTGTCGCGCCAGATCGATCACTACGAAGGCCATGGAGGGCTATCCGCAGGCGAAGCCGTCCTGCTGCGCACCGCGCTGGTCAAGGCGACGGTGGAGGATCCCGCTCGACAGGTCGAAGAAGTCGCCGCGATCGCCGACCGCTACCGCACGCATGCCGACCAACGCATGGCGGCGTTCGCGGCCCAGCAGCGCAGCGATCCGCGCTTCCAGGCCTACAAGACGCGCGAGGCGCAGGTCGTCGCCGAGGTGATGGCGATGACGTCGGTGCCAGCCGGCCTCACCCGCGACCAGTACCTGCGCCAGCGACTGCAAGAGGAGCGCGAGCGGGCTTACGCGCCGTAGCGACCGCTCCTTTGTAGGAGCGACGTGAGTCGCGACCGCACGTCATCCTTCGCGACATGCCTGCGGCACGCCCAAAGCAACTTCCCCGTGCTGATATCGCGCGATCATGGGGCAATCGGAGAGGTTCGTTCGTGCGGTCGCGACTTACGTCGCTCCTACAGAAGGCGGAGTGCGCCTAGCGAATCTGCCATGGCCGTTCGCGGATGCGGTAGAGCACCAGATAGACGCCAGACACCCATGCGATGCCCGCGGCCCAGCCGCCGAGGATGTCGGATGGATAGTGCACGCCCAGGTAGATGCGCGACGCACCCACCGTCAACGCGAACAGCGCCGCCAGCGCCACGGCCAACCAACGCCAGCGGGTATGCCAGCACAGCAGCACGACCACCATCGCCAGCGTCGCCGACCCCATCGCATGCCCGCTGGGGAAACTGAAGGTGTGCTCGGGCGCGATGGATTCCCACAGGGTGGGCCGGTCGCGCTGGAAGAACTGCTTCGTCGCCAGGTTCAGCAGCGCCGATCCCGCGAACGAGGCACCGGCGAACGTGGCTTCGCGCCAGCGCCGCGCGACCAGCAGGCCGATCGTCAGCGCGATGTCGACCGGCACCACGCCCCACTGGTAGCCGATCGCCGACATGAAGACGAAGAAGCGGTCCAGCGCCGGCCCGGCAAGCGCGTGCGCGCGCCACAGCAGCGGATCGTCGAAATAGAAGACTTCCAGCTCGTGGACTTCGTCGGCGAGTTCGACGAACAGCCACAGCGGCGCCAGCAGGCACAGGAACAGCAGCACCAGGCGGCCGCCATGCTCGCGCAGCAGGCTGGCGATGAAGCGTCCGCCTTGCGCCAGCCTGTCAGCCGGTGACACGCGCGTACTTGGCCTCGACGTAATCGTCGATCAGCGCGACGAACTCGTGGGCGATGTTTTCGCCACGCAGGGTGATCTTCTTCTCGCCGTCGACGAACACCGGCGCAGCCGGCGCCTCGCCCGTGCCCGGCAACGAAATGCCGATGTTGGCGTGGCGCGATTCGCCGGGCCCGTTGACCACGCAGCCCATCACGGCCAGCGTCATGTTCTCGGCGCCCGGATGCGTGACCTTCCACTCCGGCATCTTGCCGCGCACATGCTCCTGCACGACCTTGGCCAGTTCCTGGAAAAACTCGGACGTGGTGCGGCCGCAACCGGGACACGCGGTGACCATGGGCGTGAAGGCACGCAGGCCGGTGGTCTGCAGCAGTTCCTGCGCGACGATCACTTCCTGCGTGCGCGACTGGCCGGGTTCCGGCGTCAGCGAAATGCGGATGGTGTCGCCGATGCCTTCCTGCAGCAGCACGGCCAGCGCGGCGCTCGACGCCACGATACCCTTGCTGCCGATGCCGGCTTCCGTCAGGCCCAGGTGCAGGGCGAAATCGGTGCGGGCCGCCATGTCGCGGTACACCGCGATCAGCTCCTGTACGCCGCTGACCTTGGCCGACAGCACGATGCGATCACGCGGCAGGCCGATCTCGACGGCGCGTTCGGCCGAATCCACCGCCGAGCGGATCAGCGCCTCGCGCAGTACGCGGCCGGCGTCCCACGGGATGTCGCGCGTGTGGTTCTCGTCCATCAGCTGCGCCGCGAGCGCCTGGTCCAGCGAGCCCCAGTTGGCGCCGATGCGGACCGGCTTGCCGTAGCGGATCGCGAATTCGATCAGCTGGGCGAACTGGGTGTCCTTCTTCTTGCCGAAGCCGACATTGCCCGGATTGATGCGGTACTTGGCCAGTGCTTCCGCACAGGCCGGCTCGCCCGCCAGCAGCTGGTGGCCGTTGTAGTGGAAGTCGCCGATCAGGGGCACCGTGATGCCCATCATCTCGAGCTTCTCGCGGATGCGCGGGATGGCGGCGGCGGACTCGGGATTGTTGACGGTCAACCGGACCATCTCCGAGCCGGCGCGCCAGAGTTCGGCGACCTGCTTCACGCTGCCGGCGATGTCGGCCGTGTCGGTGTTGGTCATCGACTGCACCACCACCGGGCGGCCACCGCCGACGACGGCGTTGCCGATCTGGACGGCCTGGGTGATGCGGCGCGGCCAGGGCGCGGCGTCGGTGGGGGGCGTGGGGCGGGTGACGGCGTCGTGCATGCCGCCATTGTAGCGTGGGCACCCCACCGGCCTGCGACGTCATGCCGCAGGCCACGTGCGCGAGCTTGCTCTAGCATGTACCGATGCCGAATACCCTGCTGACCACCACGCCGTCGTTCCTGCGCACCCTGTGCAACCTGCGCTGGGTGGCGATCGTGGGCCAGGCGGTGACGGTGCTCGTGGCATTGGGGCCGTTGGGCATCGCCCTGCCGCGCTGGCCGCTGTGGGGCGGCATCGCAGCCCTGGCGCTGTTCAACGTCTATGCCACCTGGCGCAGCTACCGACCCGGCGAAGAAACGCCCGCCGAGGCCTTCGCCCACATGCTGGTGGACGTCGCGGTGCTGTCCTGGCTGGTGGCCTGGAGCGGTGGCATCGGCAATCCGTTCAGCTCGATGTTCCTGCTGCTGATCGCGGTCTCCGCGCTGGCCCTGCCGCTGCGCTGGGTGTTGGCCACCGGCGTGGCCTGTCTGCTGGGCTACATCCTGACCGCGGTCTTCGGCCGGCCGCTGCCGCACCTGCACGGCAACAACTTCAACGTGCACCTGTGGGGTATGGCGGTGAATTTCGTGCTTTCCGCCGGCGTGGTGTTGTACTTCTCCACGCGCCTGGTCGCCGCGCTGCGCCTGCGCGAACAGGAACTCGCGCGCCTGCGCGAGCGCTTCGCGCGCAACGAGGGCATCGTCGCGCTCGCCACGCACGCCGCCGCCGTCGCGCACGAGCTCAACACGCCGTTGGCGACGATGACGCTGCTGACCGAAGACATCCGCGAACACGCGAGCGAACCCGACATCCGCGAGGACGCCGGCACGATGCGCCAGCTGATCGACCTGTGCCGCGACCGCGTGCGGGCACTCGCCGCCTCGGCCGACATGGGCGTGCACCAGCGCGTGGACCTGGACGACGTGGTGCAGCGTTGGCAACTGATCCGCCCGACGGTGGAACTGCAGCGCACCGGCGCCTTGCCACCCTGGCTGGCGACCGATGCCTCCACCGGCCACCTGCTGCAGGCGCTGTTGAACAATGCCGCCGACGCCAGCCGCCAGGCCGGTTCGCAACGGGTAGACCTGGATCTGCGCTGCGAAGGCGACGAGCTGGTCGGCACCGTGCGCGATTACGGCAATGGCTTCCATGAAGCGCTGCCGTTCCAGGCCGAGCAACTCTTCCGCACCAGCAAGCCCGAAGGCATGGGCGTGGGCCTGGCCCTGTCGCATGCCACGATCGAGCGGCTGGGCGGGCGCATGACCATGCGCGCCGTACCGCCCAAGGGCGTGCAGGTGCAATTCCGCCTGCCGGTGGCAGGCCACGACGAAACACCCTGACGCGAGGTTCCGGATGAAAGGCCTGCTGGTCGACGACGACGAACTCTATGCCCGCACGCTGCAGCGCAGCCTGGCGCGCAAGGGCATCGAGACCCAGATCGCGCTGGATGCGCCGAGCGCGCTGGCGCGGGCGCGCGAATTCCAGCCGGATTTCGCCCTGGTTGACCTGAAGCTCGGCAGCGATTCCGGCCTGGCCCTGATCGAACCGCTGCGCGGCATCCGCGCCGACATGCAGATCCTGCTGGTCACCGGCTACGCCAGCGTGGCCACCGCCGTGGAATCGATCAAGCGCGGTGCCGACGACTATCTGCCCAAGCCTGCCACGGTGCCGACCATCCTGCGTGCGCTGGGACTGGAAGCGCCCACCACATCGCTGGACGATGCCGACGCGGCCGAAGACACGATGACGCCGCTCAGCCGGCTGGAGTGGGAGCACATCCAGCAGGCGCTCGCCGAAACCGAAGGCAACATCTCCGCCGCCGCGCGCCTGCTGGGCATGCACCGCCGCTCACTGCAGCGCAAGCTGGCCAAGCGGCCGGGCCCCGAGCGCCGCTGGATCGACGAGTAACCGTCAGCCGGGCGGATCGCGGTCCGGATCCGAGGCGAGGCCTGCGCCAAGGCCCATGCCGGCGCCGGCACCCATGCCTGCGCCCACGCCGCCCGCACCGCTACCGGCGCGCGTCCCGCCGGCCTGGCGATCCTCGCCTTTGCCGCCCTCGCCCTTGCCCTTGGTGGCCACCGGTCGCGCCGGCCCCTGCCGGGGAATGGCGAGGCCGGTGGGAACGGGCTCAAGGTCGAGCACGCTGCGGATGAAGTCGCGCAGCGAGACCACCAGCGCATGCGTGTGGATGGGCTTTCCGGCGGCAAGGTCGGTGGCGGCCTGCGCCGCCAGACGCACCTGTTCGTCGGTGCCCAACAGGATGATGTCCGACAAGGCCGCTTCGACCGCATCGCGGATGCGACGGCCACGATCGCTCCCGGTGTCGTCCTCACCGCCCTCATCGCGCAGGCGTTGGCGCAGTTCGCGCAGGTGGGTGGGATCGACTTCCAGGTCACCGGTGAACGAGCCGCCCAGCGTCTTGTAGGCGGCGATCAGCGTGCGAAGACGCTCGTTGATCTGGCGGTTCTCGCGCGCACGCCGTTCCTGCACCGTCTGCATGACCAGCAGGCGGATGCCGACGCCGATCAGCGTGATCAACGCCAATCCCGCCAGCGTGGTGAGCAGGCCCTGCCACGAACTGAAATCCAGACCGCGCATGGATGTCTCCTCCGGAATGCCTACGGCAGCTTAGCGGACGCGTCAGCGCGCAAAGGCGACGCGCGCGCCGCGCAGGTGCGGCGCCGCGTCCGCCACATCGGTCCACACCAGCCAGGCCGCGCCGTGCGCCCATTGCAGGCGCGGAATGCCGCTGGCGCGTCCGCGTGCTGCGAGCGTGGCAACATCGGTGCGCTGCGCCTGCTTCCAGGACTCGTCGTAGCGACCCAGGACGAGGCGCTGGTCCGCGCCATCGCCCTCCTCCAGCCAACTGACGAACACATGCCCGTCGCCTCGTACCAGCCCGAGGCGGCCCAGCACCTGCGGCCCCTTCGCGAGCGTGACGGGTGCGCCGAACGTATCGCCGGCATCCTGCGAGCGCGCCGCGCGCACCTCCGGCATGCCGTCGGCTTCGGTGTACCAGGCCACCCAGACCGACGACCCATTGGCCACGACCATCGGGCCGTTCACCGGACACCCCGCGATCTCCCAGCCGTCGGCATGGACGTCGCGCGGCGGCGTCCACGCGGTTCCGTCAAAGCGGACGAGGCGGGTGTCGCGGATCTCGCCCGTCGTGCGACCTCTGTAAACCACAACGGTGCCGCGATCCGTCACGGCGGACGAGGTCGTGCAACAGTCGCAGGTGGACGCATCCAGCGCCCACTCGGCCTGTTGCTGCACATGGGCGTCGTACAGCGCAGCGCGCAGCATCATGGGCGCGCCTCCCCCATGATCGTGTCCGCCGTCGTCGTGCCCCGCATGACCCGCTGCCGCCTTCTGGCGGCTGTCCAGCCAGGCAATGCCCAAGCGATCGCGCGCATGCGGCCAGAACGTCACGAATCCATGGTCGCCACGCGTCGGCGGATGCACCAGCTGAGGGGCGCTCCAGGCGCTTCCGCCCGTTTCCGACCTCACCAATGCGATGCCGTAGTCCATCGGATCGGGGCCGGTGCGGCGCAACCAATGCGCCCACAGCGAGCCGTCCTGCAACGCGAACACATGGGGCGTGTCGGCCCAGTTGCGGAAAAGATCATCGCCTTCGGCAATCGTCGCCGGCGACGACCAGGCGCCCTGATGCGCCTTCGCATCCCATCGACTGACCCGGAAGCGCTGCTGCGTTCCCTCGGCGGGTTCGAGCCAGCTCAGCAACAGCCCACCCTCTGGCGTGGCCACGAGATCCGGCTGCGCAGCGCCCTCCGCCACCGGCAGCGCCCAGGCATGCACGGTGCCTTGCGACGCGGACGGCGCGGTCGCAACGGGCGCATCCGCAGGCGTACAACCGGCGACGACCAGAGCCATCAGCCACGGCGCCACCCAGCAACGCCATCCGGACGAACGAAGAGGCATCGGCATGCAGCGGTTCCGGGCGACAGGAGACCGCCATTCCACCATGGATTCCACATGGGCGGCGGCATCGGCGGCCAGCGTTTATCCTTGCGGCATGACGGACACGGCCCGCGACATCCTTACGCCCAGCCAGCTGAACGCGCTCGCGCGCAACCTGCTGGAAGACACCTTCCCGCTGATCTGGGTGGAAGGCGAGTTGGGGAACGTCACGCGGCCGGCGTCGGGGCACCTGTACTTCACCCTGAAAGACGCGCGCGCCCAAGTGAAGTGCGCCATGTTCAAACCGAAGAGCCAGTGGCTGAAGTTCGCGCCGCGCGAAGGCCTGGGCGTACTCGCGCGCGGACGGCTGACGCTGTACGAAGCGCGCGGCGACTACCAGTTGGTCGTCGACCACATGGAAGAGGCCGGCGAAGGCGCGTTGCGGCGCGCGTTCGAGGAATTGAAGGCGAGGCTCACCGCCGAGGGCCTGTTCGATGCCGACCGGAAGCGCCCGCTACCCGCGCATGTGCGGCGCCTTGCCGTGCTCACGTCGCCGACCGGCGCGGCCGTGCGCGACGTCCTGAGCGTCCTGCAGCGGCGCTACCCCTTGCTGGAGGTCGACGTGCTACCCGTGCAGGTGCAAGGCGAAACCGCCGCGGCGCAGATCGTCGAGATGCTGCAGCGCGCGGGACGCAGCGGCCGCTATGACGTGCTGCTGATAACGCGCGGCGGCGGCTCGCTGGAAGACCTGTGGGCCTTCAACGACGAGCGTCTGGCGCGCGCAATCGCGGCCTCACCGGTGCCGGTGGTGTCCGCCGTCGGCCACGAGACCGACTTCAGCCTGGCCGACTTCGCCGCCGACCTACGCGCGCCCACGCCGTCGGTCGCCGCCGAATTGCTGGTGCCGGACCGCCGCGACCTGCTCGCACGCGTGCGGATGCTGCACAGCCGACTCGCGAGCACGCAGGCCCATCGCCTGCGCAACGCTATGCAACGCGCCGATCGCGCGGCGCTGCGCTTGAACGCACAACGTCCGCAAGCGCGCTTGGCGATGCTCGGCCAACGCCAGGATGCGGCCGTGCGACGCTTGCATGCACTGTGGCAGGCGCGTCGGGCCCGCCACCTGGCGAGTCTGCGCCACGCCGAAGCGATCCTGCGCGCACACGCCCCGCAGCGCCGCCTTGAACAGTTGCGCGCGCGTCTGCTGGCCCTCGCACCACGTCCGCAAGCGTTGGTGGCGCGCACGCTGCAACGCGACGCCCTGCGCCTGCGTGCCCTCGCCCGCTCGCTGGAAGCCGTCAGCCCCCTCGCTACCGTCGCACGCGGGTATTCGCTGGTGACGAAGGAAGACGGAACCCTGGTGCGGTCGGTGGCGCAGGTGCAGGCCGGCGACCAGGTCTCCGCGCGCCTTGCCGACGGCCATGTGTCGCTGCAGGTGCTCTCGACGCACGCGACGCCTACTTCGAAAGACCTGTGATCGCCGCGAGGGCACGCGCGATCCCCGGTTAACCCCACTCCTTAAGCCCGGGCGTTCGACCTTCCGTACCCACCACGGAGTCACGCCATGTCGCACCGCCGCCTGACCTTCACCCTGCTCGCCGTCGCCATCCTCGCCGGCTGCAACTCGAACCCCACCGCGCAGCAGGTTCCCGCCGGGAAAACGGACACCCCCTCATCGCCAACGGAGGCCGTGGTCGCCGAAGCGGCGGCGGACGCCGCGGCAGCCGCGACCGCCGCAAGCTCGGAAGCCGAGCGCCGCGAGCGCGCGACGCTCGACAGCGTCGTCGTCACCGGCGCACGCCTTTCGCGTCAGGAAAAGGCCGCCGTGGCCGCACCGCCGGCGTATGCCTATGCGCCTCCGCCCCCACACGCTCCTGCCTCGGTGGGCTACCTCCAGGGCAATGCCATCGGTGGCGTGGCCGCTTATCCACAGGCGCAACCCGCCAATACCGAGAAGTACGCCGAACGCGACGACAATCCCGTGCGGCGCACGCTGGACGAGCCGGTCTCGACGTTCTCCGTCGACGTGGACACGGGCAGCTACAGCAACGTGCGCCGCATGTTGCGCGATGGGCAGCGGCCGCCTTCCGATGCGGTCCGCGCTGAGGAGTTCATCAACTATTTCCGCTACGGCCATGCCGCGCCCATGGATCGCAGCCGCCCGTTCCGCGTGACCACCGAACTGGCGCCCGCGCCGTGGAACGCCAAGCGCCAGGTGCTGATGGTCGGCATCAAGGGCTACGACGTGCCGAAGGCGACGCTGCCGGCATCGAACCTGGTCTTCCTGCTCGACACCTCCGGTTCGATGGAATCGCTGGACAAGCTACCGCTGCTGAAGCAGTCCTTCGCCCAGCTGGTGCCGCAGCTGCGTGCGCAGGACCGCGTCAGCATCGTGGTCTATGCGGGCTCCGCAGGCCTGGTGCTGCCGCCGACGCCGGGCGATCGCCACGACGAGATCCTCGCCGCGCTGGACCGCCTCCAGGCCGGCGGCAGCACCAACGGCGGCGATGGCATCCGCTTGGCCTATGCGATGGCCAAGCAGGCCTACGTGCCCAATGGCGTCAATCGCGTCATCCTGGCGACCGATGGCGACTTCAATGTCGGGACCATCAGCCAGGACGCGCTGGAAACGATGGTGGCGGACCAGCGAAAGTCGGGCATCGCGCTGACCACGCTGGGTTTCGGCACCGGCAACTACAACGACGCGCTGGCCGAGAAGTTGGCCGACGTCGGCGATGGCAACCATGCCTACATCGACACGCTGCAGGAAGGCCGCAAGGTGCTGGTCGAAGAGATGCAGTCCACCCTGCTGACCATCGCGCGCGACGTGAAGATCCAGGTGGAGTTCAATCCGGCCGTGGTCGCCGAGTACCGCCTGATCGGGTACGAAAACCGCGTGCTGGCGAACGAGGACTTCGCCAACGACAAGGTGGACGCCGGTGATATCGGTGCAGGCCACGAGGTGACGGCCCTGTACGAAATTACCCCGGTCGATTCCGGTGCAGATCGCCTGCCGGCGCTGCGTTATGGCGGCAAGACCGTAGCGGCCGGCGCGGCCACCGGCGAGGTCGCCCATCTGCGCCTGCGCTACAAACTACCGGGCCAGGACGCCAGTCGCCTGATCGAAGCACCAATCGCACGCGATTCACTGACGACGCAACCCACCGATGCCTTCCGCTTCGCCACCGCCGTGGCCGCGTATGCCGACCTGCTGCGCGGCGGCCAGCGCATCGACGGCTGGGCCTGGAACGACGTGGCGCGCACTGCCCGTGCGGCGACGGGGCGCGATCCCTACGGACTGAAGGCAGAGTTCGTGGGCATGATCGACCAGGCACACCGCCTTGTCGCCGCCCAGACGGATGCGCCGGCGATTGCCGGCGAGTGATCGTGGTCCATGCGGATGCGGCAGGGACGCCGCTCCGCAACCTGGATGCGCGGCCGATCAGGCCGCGTCGATCGTGGTGGCCTGGTCCAGGCTCGCGGCGGGCCGGCCGAGCAGGTAGCCCTGCCCCAGGTGGCAGCCCAGTTCCACGAGCGATTGGCGCTGCTCTTCGGTTTCCACGCCTTCGGCGATGGTTTCGATGCCCAGCGTACCGGCCAGCGCAAGGATCGCGCGCACCAAGGCCAGGCTTTCGGGTCGCGCTTCGTTGCCCAGCCCGGAGACGAAACTGCGGTCGATCTTGAGCACCGAGATGGGGAAGCGATGCAGGTACGACAGCGCCGAAAAGCCGGTGCCGAAGTCGTCCAGTTGCGCAAGGATGCCGTGCTGGCGCAGCGTGCGCAGGATGCGCAACGTCCGGGGCGCGTCATCAAGCAGCGCCACCTCGGTGATCTCCAGGCGTAGTTGCGACGGGTCGGCGCCCTGCGCCTCGAACATGGCCAGCAGGCGGTCGGCGAAATCCGGCGAACGGAAATGCCGCGGCGACACGTTGACCGAGATGTAGCCCTCCACGCCACGCGCGATCTGCCGCACGACCTGTTCGTAAAGCAGCCAGTCGACCTGTTCGATCAGTCCGCTGTCCTCGCCCAGCCCGATGAATTCCGCCGGCAGCAGCAGGCCACGACGCTCGTGCTGCCAGCGCAGCAGCGCTTCGTGCCCGATCACGCGACCATCGTCCATCCGGCGGATGGGCTGGTAGAACGGCAGGAAATCGCGGTTGTTGATGGCGCGCCGCAGATCGGCTTCCAGGTCCAGGCTCTGCATCGCGGCTTCGCGCATCGCCTCGTCGAACAGCGCGGAGCGGTCGCGCCCCTGCTCCTTCGCGCGGTACATCGCCGCGTCGGCGTCGCGCAGCAGTTCCTCGCCATTGCGGTAGCGGGGATGCCAGAGCGCGATGCCCAAACTGGCGGACGGGAACAATTCGCGCCCTGCCACCCACATTGGCCGACCCAGCGCCGCGAGCAGGCGCTGGGCGAAATCGCGCACGTTCTCGACACCGTCGGCGTACTCGACCAGCAGGGCGAACTCGTCGCCGCCGAGTCGCGCGACCACGTCGTCGCCGCGCACGCTCATGGTGATGCGGCGCGCGACTTCGACCAATAGTTCGTCGCCAGCCGCATGCCCCATGCTGTCGTTGACGAGCTTGAACCGGTCCAGGTCGAGGAACAGCACCGCGAACGCCTGCCCGTCCCCATGGCGCGCGCGTTCGATCGCCGCCGACAGACGGTCGAGCAGGTGCGGCCGGTTCGGCAAGCCGGTCAGCGCGTCATGCGTGGCCTGATAGGTGAGCTGCTGTTCAGCGCGCAGGCGTTCGCTGATCTGCCCGCGCAACTGGTGATTGGCTTCGTTGAGCTCGCGCGTGCGTTCCTCCACCCGGCGTTCCAGGTCCGCGTGCGCACTGCGCAGTCTGTCCTGGGTCAGCTGACGGTCCAGGCCGTTGCCGATGTGGTGGGCGACGAAGGTCAGCAGGTTCTGGTCGTGCGACGTGAATTTCACTTCGTCGGAGTAACTCTGCACCACCACCGTACCGACGACATCCTCGCCGCGGAACAGCGGCACGCCCAGCCAGCTGTGCGCAGGCGGCCCGTGCTGTAACACCTTGCCCGCCTCGGCCAGCTGCCCGATCACTTCGCGGTCCGCGAGCAGCGGACGGCCGGTGGCGACGACGTACTCCGTCAGGCCGTTGGTCATCCGGCGCGCCTTGCGCATCGGGTCGCGTTCGTCGATGGAGTACGGGAAGTTGAGCTCTTCGCCATCGTCCGAGATCAGCGCGATGTAGAAGTTGCGGGCATTGATGAGTTCGTCCACCACCACATGCACGTCGGCGTAGAAGCGCTCCAGGCTATCGGAGGTGATCGCCAGTTCGGTGATGCGGAACAGTGCGCGCTGCAGTTTCTCCGCCCGCTTGCGCTCCATGATCTCCGCCTGCAGTTCGCGGTTGGCGCGCTGCAGTTCGTGAGTGCGGACCGCCACGCGGTGCTCCAGCTCCACGTGGGCATGCTTGCGGTCCAGCGCCGTCAGGATGTGCTGGGCCACGTAGCCCAGCAGGGCGCGGTCTTCATCGGCATAGCTGGCAGGTGTGTCGTAGCTCTGCACGACGATGGCGCCGCAGACACGGTCGTCGCGCCGCATCGGCACGCCCAGCCAGTCCAGGCTGTCGGGGCCATGCGAGGGGTCGCGGACGACGCCCAGTTTCTGCCGGATCACTGCCGACGGACCACGCAGCGGCTGCCCATGGCGCAGCAGCGCGAAGGTCATGCTGTTGGCCATCTCTTCTTCGCCGAACTCGCGCTCCGGCTCGGCGATGTACGGGTCGCGCTGGTCCGCGAAGTACAGGAAACGGACGGTGCGACGCTGGTCGTCGTAGAGGACGATGTAGCAGTTCTCCGCGTACATCAGCGAATTCACCACCGCGTGGATGCGACGGAGCATCTCCGGCATCTCGAGGTCAGCACCGGCCAGGTCGGCGATCTCGTACAGCGCCTGCTGCAGGCGCTTGGATTTCTCCAACGAGACGATGCGCGCCTGCGCGCGCGACGCATCCAGTGTGGTCACCAGCAAGGTGCGGGCAAGCAGGAGCCAGGATTCTTCCTCCACCATCGAGAGCGGAGTCGGTAACGCCACAGCGAGGGCGACCCGCGCGTTGCCGTCGGCGTTGTCCCAGGCATGCACGCGCAGGTCGGGACCGTCGTGTTCGACGATCGCCTCGGCCAGTGCATGCTCGGCGCGCCGCCGGAGCATGGCGGAGGCGCCCGGTGTGGCGCCGGCTCCGTTGCCCAGCGCCCAGTCCCGCCAGCAGACCGCCAGCTCCGCGCCTGCCGGCAGCAGCCCACGCAGGATCGACGCGATCCGCTCAGCGGGCGACGCGGGCGTACTGGCCGGATTGTCTGCGCTGATCGATGGCGTAGGCATGACCGTGTCCCGACAGAGACGGTGCAAGTATCTGGATATCCCCCGGCGAGCATACCGCCTGCCGCCCCCTGAACGGAAACCGCGCCACAACCCCATCCCGGCCCGCGAGGCGTTCACCCTTCATGTGTGCAAGACGCTCGCCAGCGCCACCCTCGTCCTCATCGGCCCCGAAACCGCCTCGGCCGGGTGGCTGAACGCGTCGGCCGCGCTGCCCCGCCCCGGCTTCACGGCCGTGCGCGGACCGCTTACGCTGGTGGCGGTGAACGATCTTGCCGAACCCGCCGACGAAACCTTGATGCTGGCCTATGCCGCCGGCGACGCGTCGGCCTTCGAACAGCTCTACGCACGGCATCGCGGACCGCTCTACCGGTTCCTGCTGCGCCACCTGCGCGATGCGGCGCTGGCGGATGAGTTTTTCCAGGACACCTGGCAGCGTGTGATCGCCGCGCGCCAGGGTTGGAAACCGGAAGCGGCGTTCGGGACCTGGCTGTACCGGATCGCGCACAATCGGTTGAACGACCACTGGCGTGCGCTGAAGCACCGCCCGGCGGCCCCCGAGGACGCGGAAGCGCGCACCGAGCGCGTCCCGGACCCGGATACGCCCGAGCGGCAGCTGTCCGAGTTCGAGCAGCGGCGGCGGCTGCAGGTCGCGATGGATGAATTGCCCCCCGAACAGCGCGAAGTGCTGCTGTTGCGGTTGGAGCAGGAACTGACTCTGGAGGAGATCGGCGAGATCACCGGCGTGGGCCGGGAAACCGTGAAATCGCGGTTGCGGTATGCGATGGACCGGTTGCGGTCGAGGTTGAACGAATGAAGACGCCCCACGAACCCCTGACGCCCGAAGAACGCGCCCTGGCGCAGTCCCTGTCCAGGCTCGGCCCCCATGGCGGCCCATCGCCCGACCTGGATGCGCGCATCCTCGGCGCCGCCCGGGCGGCCGTGCAGGAAGCACCCGCGTCGCGCGGCGGGGCCGTGCGGTCATCGCGCCGGCGCTGGCCGCTTGGAATGGGCGTAGCCGCCTCCGTGCTGCTGGCCGCCGGGATCGCCTGGCAGTTGCGGCCCACCCACCAGATGCAGGCCGCCAGCGAGGTGCCTGTGCTGGCCCGGCATGAAACTGCGGTGATGTCTCCGCCCCTGGACCAGGCCATCGATGCCGCGGCGGCGCCGGAAGCGGACGTCGCGGCGGCTGCTGCGGCCGTCGAGTCCTACGAGCCGCCTGCCCCCGCCAAGAATCTCGCCCCGCCCAAGGTGGAGGCGGTGTCGGCACCGCCTGCTCCCCCCAGCCCCGCCCGCAAGAATGCCGAGGCCGCCGCGCGCCAGGAGCCTCCACCCAAGCGTGGGCCGCTGTCGATCATCCCCACCGTGCCGGGCCTGCCCGCGCCCGCCGAACCGACACTGGCGCGCAAGTCGACGGTACCTCAGGCATTCCCTGAGGCCGTCGAAGATCGCGCAGCCGCGGAAGAAGGCGCCCTGCAGCAACAGTCCCGCCAACGCGCATTGGCGGAGCAACAACGCGAACAGCAGCTGCGCAGCGAAAGCGAGCGTCGGTCGAGCGAAGCCAAAGCGGCCGCCGACTCCTCCGACACACTCGACGCCGTCATGGTCACCGGATCTCGGCTTTCGAAGCAGGATGGCTATGTTGCGGCGCCGGCCGCGGCCCCTCCGCCGCCCCCGCCCGCCCCTGCCGCCAGCGCAGGCGCCGCGTCGCCCAGCGTGGCGCGCAACGCGCTGCGCCGGACCGAGCTGCAGGTGCCCGTGGACGAAGACGCGCGCCTGATGCCCGCTGAGTGGCTGGACCGGATCCGCCTGCGCCGCGATCTCGGCGACAGCGCCAACGCGCTGCGCAGCCTGCAGCTGTTCGTGCAGGAACATCCCTTCCAGCGCGTGCCGGACGACCTGCGACCGCTGCTGGGAACGCCGTGACCGATACGCTCGCGGCGCGCGCCTCCCATCTGCTGGAGGTGAAGCACAGCCGTTTCCTCGCACTGGCCGCACCCGTCGCAACACCGGACGACGCGCTCGCCTTCCTGCGCGATGTCGCCGTCCCCGACGCCACGCACAACTGCTGGGCATACCGGATCGGCAGCGAGTACCGCTCCAGCGACGATGGAGAACCCGCGGGGACCGCCGGCCGGCCGATCCTAAGCGCGATCGACGGCCAGGGTTACGACCGCGTAATGGTGGTGGTGACCCGCTGGTACGGCGGCATCAAGCTGGGTGCCGGCGGCCTGGTGCGCGCTTATGGCGGGGCGGCGGCGGAGTGCCTGCGGCAGGCGCCGCGCCTGCCCGTCGTGGCGATGGCCTCCCTGGTGCTGGTCTGTCCCTTCGACGATCTGGGCGCCGTGCATGGCGCGCTGGCCGCCCATCTGGCGGTGAAACAGGACGAATCGTTCGACGAATCCGGCGCCCGGCTCGCGATCGAACTCCCCGCCGATCGCGTGGACGCCTTGAAAACCCAGCTGCGCGACGCCACCCGTAATCGTGTGCGCGTGATGCCGGCCACGGCCTGATGCGCTACGCGAGGCGCATGCGGGAGGCGCTGCGGGATCCCGACGGACCGCAACGCCTCCCACAGTCGCCTTGATCCGATCTTCCCGATGACCGACAACGCCACCGACACCCCCGACCCGTCCAAACCCAAGGCCAAGCTCGGCACGCTGCGCGCGCTGTGGCCCTTCGTGCGCCGGCATGCGGGCCTGTTCGCCGCCTGGCTGTGCGCGCTGGCGCTGGCGTCGGCGGCGACGCTGAGCTTCCCGGTCGCGTTCAAGCAGATGATCGATGGCGGTTTTCACAGCGGCGGGAACATCGATCGGGTGTTCCTGGGCGTCTTCATCGTCGTCCTGGTGCTCGCGATTGCCAGCGCGGCCCGCTTCTATTTCGTCTCGCTGCTCGGCGAGCGCGTCGTGGCCGATCTTCGCAAGCAACTGTACGGGCACCTGGTCGGACTGGATGCCGAGTTCCATGACCGCACCCGCAGCGGCGAACTGGTCTCGCGCCTTTCCGCCGACAGTGAACTGCTTCGCAGCGTCGTGGGTAGCAGCATGTCGGTGGCCCTGCGCAGCAGCATCACCGTGATCGGCAGCATCGTGATGCTGTTCGTCACCAGCCCGAAGTTGGCGGCCTACGCACTGGTCGGCATTCCACTCGCGGTGCTGCCCATCGTGCTGGGCGCCCGCCGGCTGGAGAAGGCATCGCGCGCCAGCCAGGACCGCGTGGCCGACGCCAACACGCTTGCCAGCGAAACTCTGGGCGCCGTGCGCACCGTGCAGGCGCACGCGCGCGAGCCGTATGAACTCAAGCGCTTCGGCGATGCGGTAGCGGTCGCCGTGGAAACCGCGCGCAAGCGCATTCGCGCGCAGTCGCTGGTCACGGCCACGGTCATCACGCTGGTGTTCGGCGCCGTGGTGCTGGTGCTCTGGTCGGGTGCGCACGACGTGATCGGCGGACGCATGACGACGGGCGAACTCGGCCAGTTCGTCTTCTATGCCCTGATCGGCGGCGGCTCGGTGGGCGCCTTGGCCGAAGTCTGGAACGAACTGCAGCGCGCCGCCGGCGGCATGGGCCGGATCGCCGAACTCCTCAACGAAACGCCGACGATCCGCGCCCCCGCGGCGCCGCATCGCCTGCCTGCCCCGGTGAAGGGCGAGATCCGCTTCGACAACGTCTCGTTCCACTACCCCTCGCGGCCCGACCTTCCCGCGCTCGACGATTTCGACCTGACCGTCAACCCGGGCGAAACCGTCGCCCTGGTGGGCCCGTCCGGCGCCGGCAAGAGCACGGTGTTCTCGATGCTGCTGCGCTTCCACGACGCGCAGACCGGCAGCGTGCGCATGGACGGCGTGGACCTGCGCGACCTCGACCCAGCCGACTTGCGCGAACACATCGCGCTGGTGCCCCAGCAGCCGACGATCTTCGCCGCCAGCGCTGCCGAGAACATCCGCTACGGCAAGCTCGACGCCAACGACGCGCAACTGCAGGCCGCCGCCGAAGCCGCCGAGGCCGATGATTTCATCCGCGAATTGCCGGGCGGCTTCGACAGCCCGCTGGGCGAGCGCGGCGCTCGCCTCTCCGGGGGACAGCAGCAGCGCATCGCGATCGCCCGCGCCCTGCTGAAGGACGCACCGGTGCTGCTGCTGGACGAAGCCACCAGCGCGCTGGATGCGCAGAGCGAGCGCGCCGTGCAGCACGCGCTGGAACGGCTGATGGATGGCCGCACCACGCTGGTGATCGCGCATCGCCTGGCCACCGTGCTGAAGGCCGACCGCATCGTCGTGATGGACCGTGGCCGCATCGTCGCCCAAGGCACGCACGCGGAGCTGCTGGCGCAGGACGGCCTGTACGCGGAGCTCGCGCGCCTGCAGTTCCTCGACTGAGGGTCGTCGCGCACGACAGCCCAGGGCACGTGGTCTAGGATGCGGGGCATTGCCCCCGGGAGCCGCACCCGATGTCCGATTCCCTGCCACCGCTGCTGCGCGGCCTGGGCACCCTGCTGATCCTGCTGACCAGCGCACTGGTCGTGACCGTGGAGCGGCGCGAGAACACCGCGCGTGTCGAACAGGCGCACATCGCCCGGGTCGCACTGAAGGCGGAGGAATCGCTGCCGCCAGGGCGCGCCGATACGGACGCGCTGACCCAGGAAGTGAAGCTGCTGCGCCTGCAGCTGCAGGACAACGACCTGGCCGACGACGTCTTCGAGAACCCGTGGTTCCAGTGGCTCGGCCTGCTGGGCACCGGCCTGATCGCCGCGTCGTTTTTTGCCGAATGGCGCCTCAAGCGCACCATCGCCCGCGCGGCGCGAGCGACGTCGCCGGAAGACGCCTAGCGGTTACGCGATGGCGTCGGCCGTCACCAGCGCCGGCATGCGGCGCGGACGGCTGGGAAACGCATGCCGCACGATCCGCCAGCACACCTGGCCGAATTGGGTAAACAGCGTACCGGTGTTGTAATGCTGTCCGTAGCGCGCGCAGATGGCCCGCACTTCCTTCGCCATCTCCGCGTAGCGGTTGGCGGGGATGTCCGGATAGAAGTGGTGTTCGATCTGGTGGCTCAGGTTGCCCGACATGACGTTCATCAGGAAACCGCCGCGCAAGTTCGACGAACCCCGCAGCTGGCGCAGGTACCAATGGCCGCGCGACTCGTTCTTGATGCAGTCCTTCGGAAACGTCTCCGCGTTGGCGGTGAAGTGGCCGCAGAAGATGATCACGTAGGTCCACACGTTGCGCAGGCCGTTGGCGACCATGTTGCCCAGCAGCACCGGCAGGAAGAACGGGCCGGCCAGTGCCGGATAGATCACGTAGTCCTTGGCCAGCTGGCGACCCATCTTGCGCACCACCGGCGCGGATTTCCGACGCAGCTGCTTGTTGGTCATCTTGCCGCTCCACCAGCGGCCCAGCTTCAGGTCCTGGATGGCGATGCCCCACTGGAACAGCAGCGCGAATACCACGGCCACGAACGGCTGCACCAGGTAGAACGGACGCCACTTCTGTTCGGGGAAGATGCGCAGCAGGCCATAGCCGATGTCGTCGTCCAGGCCGCGCACGTTGGTGTAGGTGTGGTGGCGGAAATTGTGGGTGTGCCGCCAGTTGTCGCTGGTCGCCACGATGTCCCAGTCGTAGGTCTTGCCGTTGAGCTGCGGGTCGCCCATCCAGTCGTACTGGCCGTGGATGACGTTGTGGCCGAGTTCCATGTTGTCCAGGATCTTGCCCAGGCCCAGCGAGAACGCACCCAGCGCCCACAGCACCCAGAACAACCAGCCCACCGCGCTATCGGCCAGCCACAGGCCACCGGCGATGGCGGCGGCGAACAGCAGCACGCGGCCGGTGAGGTTGCTGAAACGCACCGCCTTCACCACGTTGCGGATGTAGCGCGCATCGCGTGCGCCCAGCGTGGCGACGGTGCGCGCGCGCAGAGCGTCGAGTTCTTCGCCGAAGCGGTCCAGCTCTTCGACGGAAAGCTTGCGGTTGCGGGAAGAGGAAGTGGCCATCAGAGATCGAGCTCGAGATCGGTGGCGGCGCTGTGGGTGCACAGCTTCAACGCCTGGGTGGGTTCGTGGGACAGGTCGCCGCTCGGCAGGTGACGCGTGCTGCCGGCGGACTTGCCGCAGGCGCAGGTGTTGCAGATGCCCATGCGGCAGCCGGACGGCGGCTTCAGGCCATGCTGTTCCAGTGCGACCAGCAGCGACTCGCCGCGCGGTATGCGCAGCGTGCGCCCGCTGCGTTGCAGACGGATGTCGACCTCGCCTTCGTCGACCACCGTCACCGGGGGCGGCGTGAAGGCCTCGGCCTGGAATGAGGTCGCTTGCGCTGCGAGCAGCTGGCGCGCGGCTTCGACGAAGCCACCCGGACCGCAGGCCAACACCTGCGAAGTCGCTACATCGCCGGCATGCGCGGCCAGCAAGGCGTCGTCGATGCGGCCTTCGGCTTCGTCGGCCGCCGCGGCGGCTTCGCGCGTCACCAGCAGGCGGAAACGGAAGCGCGGCTGGGCCGCGGCGAGTGCGCGCAGCTCCGGCAGGAAGCAGGCTTCCTCGCGCGTGCGGACCCAGTACAGCAGCGTGGCGTCGGCGGGCATGTCCTTCGCCGAAAGCTCGCGCACTAGCGCGATCATCGGCGTAATGCCGCTACCGGCCGCCAGCATCAGATACGTGCCCTGCGGCACTGCCGGCAGTGTCATCCCGCCGAAGGCCTGGCCCAGCTCGACGATGTCGCCGATGCGTGCAGCCTTGCAGAGATGCTGGCTGACCTTGCCACCCTCGATGGCTTTCACCGTCACCGGCAGCAGGCCGTCCGCCCGCGGCGGCGTGGTCAGGCTGTAGCTGCGGGTGATGCGCACGCCGTCGATGTCCACGCCCAGGTTGACGTGCTGGCCGGCGCGGTGGCCGGCCCAGTGGCGATTGGGCTTGAACAGCAGGGTGACGGCATCGGCCGAGGCGGCTTCACGTGCGACCAGGCGCGCCAGCGGGCGCTCCCAGGTCCAGGTGCGGTGGAAACGGGCGGCCCAGAAGTCGAAGACATCCGGCTTCACGAGGGGCCGGATCAGGCGTTTCAGGGGACCGGGCCGGCGGGGGGACGGGCGGAACTGGGCGTTCATGGCCGCCACTATACCCATGTGAAGACGTTTGTGTATACAGTTGTATATTAATTTACCCGGCTATGATGCCCCTACCACCCCGTATGCCCGGCCCGCCCGCGTGACATTGCATCCGCACCCGCTGCCCCACGATGACCACGGCCCAGGCCGGAAGGCCACGATTTCGCGCGAGGATCTGCTGGCCGCCGCTCTGAAACTGGTGGGCCCGCACCGCAGCGTGTCCACGCTAAGCCTGCGTGAAGTGGCCCGTGAAGCCGGCATCGCGCCGAACAGCTTCTACCGCCAGTTCCGCGACATGGACGAATTGGCGGTGGCGTTGATCGACCTGGCCGGCCGCTCGCTGCGCAAGATCATCGGCGAAGCCCGCCACCGCGCCGCGAGCACCGACCGCAGCGTCGTACGTGGCTCGGTGGAAGCCTTCATCGAGCAGCTGCGCGCCGACGACAAGCTGCTGCACGTACTGCTGCGCGAGGGCAACGTGGGCTCGGACGCCTTCAAGCATGCGGTCGAGCGCGAGCTGCAGTTCTTCGAAGAGGAATTGCACGTCGACCTGGTCCGCCTGGCCACGCGCGACAGGGCGCCGCTGCACGAACCGGCCCTGGTGTCGCGCGCCATCACGCGCCTGGTCTTCGCGATGGGTGCCACGGCGATGGACCTGCCGCCCGAGCGCGACGGCGAACTGATCGACGAACTGTCGGAGATGGTGCGCCTGATCCTGACCGGCTCACGCGCCCTCGCCTCCCGCTCCGCGCCGCGCTGACGCGGCGTCAGGGATCGATGCGGATCGGCGTTCCGACCGGAACGCGTTGCCAGATCGCGTCCATCTCCGCATCGGTGACGGCAATGCAGCCTTCCGTCCAATCCGTGCGCAACCCCGGCGGGGTCGCGCCGTGGATCATGATGTCGCCGCCCGGATCCACACCGCGTGCGATGGCCTGCCGGCGATCGGCTTCGTCCGGATAGGAAATGCGCAGCGACAGGTGGAAGCGGCTGCGGTCGTTGCGATACGTGATGCGGTAGTCGCCTTCCGGCGTGCGCTGGTCGCCTTGCTGCCGCTTGTGTCCCACCGGCTCGCCGCCCAGCACGACACGATAGGTGGCGATGACACGGCCATCGCGCAGCAGGTCCAGCCGTCGCTGCGCCTTGTAGACCCGGATGGCATCGGCCTGCTGGGCCGCCGGAAGCAAGGCCGGCGCAGGACGACCCGGCTCATGCGCGTGCAAGGGCGCTAATCCGCACGCGACCAAGAGGGCGGTAAGACCGCGCATGAGACGGATCTTCATGCCGGCAGCGTCCGTGCGATCACGCCGGCGAAATCCCCCTCCGCCAAGGTGCCGAACACACGCCCCTGCTCGCCGCCCAGGCGACTACGTACGAACATCTCCGCCACCGGGCTGCCTGCGCGGATCAGCACGCCGGCCTGCAGCGCGAGCGCAAGCCGCTCGACCAACCTGCGCGCGCCGCTCTCGGTGGCCTGCGCCATGTCGTGCTGCAAACGCCCGACGAAGGCATCGAAGATCGCATCGCGCCCCGCACACGCTTCGAGCTCGGCGAGCACCGCCTGCGCGCTGGCGGGCTCACGCGACAGCGCGCGCAGTACGTCCAGACACTGCACGTTGCCACTGCCTTCCCAGATGGAATTCAGCGGTGCCTGCCGGTACAGCCGCGGCAGGATCGATTCCTCGACATAGCCCGCGCCGCCTAGGCACTCCTGCGCCTCGTTGACGAAGGCCGGTGCACACTTGCAGATCCAGAACTTGCCGACGGCCGTGGCGACGCGCGCGAACGCCGCCTCCGCGGTATCTCGCGGCGCGGCATCCACAGCGCGCGCGACGCGCACGGCGAAGGCGGTGGCGGCTTCCGACTCCAGTGCGAGGTCCGCCAGCACGTTCTGCATCAGGGCGTGATCGACCAGCCGCTGGCCGAATGCGCGACGATGCCGTGCGTGGTGCACCGCCTGCGCGAGTGCCATCCGCATCTCGGCGGCGGAACCCAGCATGCAGTCCAGGCGCGTCAGCATGACCATCTCGATGATGGTCGCCACACCCCGTCCCTCCTCGCCCACGCGCCATGCCTGCGCGCCGGTGAATTCGACCTCGCTCGATGCATTGGCCCAGTCGCCGAGCTTGTCCTTCAGCCGCATCAGCCGGAACGCGTTTTTCGTGCCGTCTTCGCGTCGGCGCGGCATCAGCAGGCAGGTCAGCCCTCCCGGCGCCTGCGCCAGCACCAGGAAGCCGTCGCACATCGGCGCGGAGAAGAACCACTTGTGCCCGACCAGTGCATACGTACCGTCTGCCTGTGCCGTAGCGACGGTCGCATTCGCGCGCACATCGGAGCCACCCTGCTTCTCGGTCATGCCCATGCCGAGGGTGATACCGGCCTTGTCGGCGATGGGCACATCGCGCGGATCGTAGTGCGGTGCCGCGGCCTTCGCCGCCCACTCGCGCAGCGCGGGGATGCGCTGGAGCACGGGCACTGCGGCATGCGTCATCGTCAACGGGCAGCTGGTGCCCGCTTCCGCCTGGTGATGCAGATAGCTGAGTGCTGCCCGTGCCACGTGCGCGCCCGGCACCGGCTCGTGCCACGAAAGACCGGCCACGCCGTGGGTCTTCGCGACCTCCATCAGCCGGTGGTAGGCGGGATGGAACTCGACGGTGTCTATCCGATGGCCAAGGCGATCGTGCGTGCGCAATCGCGGTCGGTCGCGATTCGCGTCGAAGCCGAGCCGGTACAGCTCGTCGCCCGCCAGCGCGCCATAGGCTGCGAGGCGGGACACGAACGCCTCGCCACCCTCGCGCAGCACGGCCTCGCGCAGCACGACATCATCCGCCCACAGATCGCGCGGTTCGAACGCAGGCGGTTGGTTGTCCACGCGATGCGTTTCGAATGGAGGAAGATCGTCCATCACCGGCTCCCACGGCGGGCTGTCGTCGTCGATTGTGCCCGATGATCGGTCGCGAGCTAGCCTTGCAGCGCCTCCAGGAAGTCCGGCTTCAGCCTCAAGGCACCGAAGAAGCCATGCTGTGTACCGCTCAACACCCGCAGCATGTGGCCACGTCCGCCCGGCAGGCGGCCCATCGGCAGGAAGGCGAGATCGCGCGCCCGTGCGATCACGTCGCGGTCGGACTGGAAGATCGGCGTCAGCCAGCGGCTCCAGAATTGGTAGACGCCCACATGCGCCTGGCGTTCGCGCTGGTAGGCGTGCAACGCAGCAGGAACGGACGCCTGTGTGCGCAACGCATCGCGTAGAGCCAGCGCATCCATCAGCGCCATGTTCACCCCCTGCCCCAGCTGCGGACTCATGCCGTGCGCTGCATCGCCTAGTACGACCAAGCGGTCGCGATGCCACTGGCGCAGGGTAACGTCGCGATAGCTCGCGCGCGCCAACTGGTCGGCATCGACGGTATCGGCCAGGCACGCATCGGCGTCGGGCCACAGGTGCGCAACCTCATCGCGCCATGCTGGCAGTCCGCGCGTTCGCCAAGCATCGAAATCGGCGACCGGCAGACTCCAGAAGAAGCTCAGGCGGGGCAAGTCGTCGCCTGGCCGGGTCCCCACCGGCAACAGGCCGATCATCTTGCGCGCCGCGACGTAGCGCTGCCGCAGTTCGTCGCCCCAGGCCCATCCGCCTTGTGGCACCAGCTGCCATAACGCACCCCAGGGATAGACGGCCTCGCGCTCCACCGCGCCGGTGAACCCGCGCAGCTGCGACGCCGACCCGTCCGCGGCGATGACCAGGTCGAACGGACCGTGCCAGCGACCGTGCTGGTCGCGGACGCGGCGCGTGTCCTCGCTGATCGCGTCGATGGCGTGGCCACGGTGTACCTCGCCGTGCTCGGCCCAGGCATCGGCCAGCAGCGAAAACAGCGCGCCACGCTGCATGCCCACGCCGAACAGCCGCACGTCCAGCCCCGCATAGCGCATGTCCATCACCGCGCGCCCGCACGGCGTCTCGCCATACAAGCGGTTCACGCGCCGGCCATGCGCCATCACCTGGCGCAGCAGGCCGAGCTCCCACAACACCTGCAGGCCGGTCGGCTGCAGCAGGAAGCCGGCGCCCACCGGCCCGAGTTCCGGCGCGCGCTCGAACACCTCCACCCGGTGCCCATCGCGCGACAGCGACAAGGCCGCCGCCTGGCCGGCGGTGCCGTAACCGATGATCGCGATGTGTTGGGAATCCATGGCGCGTGGCGGCCTTTCGTCGTTCGTCAAAGCGGCTTGGCAGGAAACGCGGGCGTTAAAAAACCCCGCCGGAGCGGGGTTCAAGAAAATCGTCTTGGATCAGGCTGCTGGCGTGATGTTGGACGCCTGTGCACCCTTCGGGCCCTGGGTCAACTCGTAGCTGACGCGCTGGCCTTCCTGCAGGCTGCGGAAGCCCTTGGAATTGATGGCGGTGTGGTGCGCAAAGACATCGGCGCTGCCATCTTCTGGCGCGATGAATCCGAAGCCCTTGGCATCGTTGAACCATTTCACGGTACCGTACGGCATAGCGCTTGCGTTTCCTTTTCTGGATGCGGGTGGTGGTGTGTGACTGGACGTCACACGCGCCGAGTATGCAAAGCCCAGCGCGCGTTGACAATCACCCGCGTGCCAGCGCCTCGACCAGGGCCGGGATGCCCGCCGACGCGGCGGCCACGTTCGCCAGCACTTCGTCCATCGTGATTTCCTCGTCGGTCCCGCAGCCGGCGGCCCAGTTGGCGACGATGGCCAGGCATGCGTATTCCAGGCCCATTTCACGCGCCAGACCCGCTTCCGGCATGCCGGTCATGCCGACCAGGTCGCAGCCATCGCGCCGCATGCGGCGGATCTCCGCACGGGTCTCCAGGCGCGGTCCCTGGGTGGCGCCGTAGCACCCGCCATCGACCAGGGAAACGCCGGTCGCGCGGGCGGCCGCAAGGATCTGCTGACGAAGTAAATGCGTGTATGGATCGCCGAAGTCGACATGCAGTACCTCGGTGCCGGGCTCTTCACAGATCGTCGAGATGCGGCCCCAGGTGTAGTCGATCAGCTGGTCCGGGCACGCCAGCACGCGCGGGCCGCAGGCATCGGTGATGCCGCCCACGGTGTTCAGTGCGAGCACGCGGGTGGCACCCAGGTCCTTCAGCGCCTGCAGGTTCGCGCGGTAGTTGATCTTGTGCGGCGGCACCGAATGGCCTTCGCCATGACGCGCGAGGAAGGCCACGCGCTGCCCGCCCAGCAGGCCGACACGGACCGGGCCGGACGGTGCGCCGAAGCGGGTGTCGACGTCATGGGCCTGCACGTCCTGCAGGTCCGCAAGCTTGTAGACGCCGGTACCGCCGATGACGGCGAGCGCGATGTCGCCCATGGCTCAGTCCTTCAACGCGTAGATGCCCGGCAGGTTGCGACCCTGCTCGTGGTAGTCCATGCCGAACCCGAACACGTAGCGGTCGGCGACTTCCAGCCCCACATAGTCGGCGCAGATGCCCGCCACGCAGCGGTCGTGCTGCTTGGTGGTCAAGGCAGCGATGCGCACGTCGGTGGCGCCCTGCTCCAGGCACCACTGCTTCACGGCGAGCAGCGTATGCCCCTCGTCGAGGATGTCGTCGACCAGCAGCACGCGGCGACCGTACAGCGCGGTGGCCGGGCGGTGCTTCCACACCAGTTCGCCGCCGGTGGTTTCGCCGCGGTAGCGCGTGGCATGAAGGTAGTCGAATTCCAGGTCCAGCCCCAACGCGCCCAGCTCCAGCGACAGCTGGCCGGCGAACGGCAGCGCGCCGTGCATGATGGTCAGATAGACCGGCACCTCGCCGGCGTAGTCGCGCGCGATCGGTGCCGCCATCTGCACGATGGCGCGGTCGATCGTCGCACGATCGACCAACAGGTCGGCGTTGGCCAGCGCATCGGCCAGCTTCGGCCGCGGATTGCCCAGCGATTCCATCAAGCCACTCCTTTCAGACTGTCGATGACGCGTGATTGCGTCTGGCCGTAGCGGTCGTCCGCGATCAGCCCATCCCATCCCAGTGCACCGCGCCCCAGTACGCCGAGGACGGCGGCGGTGTTCAGCGCGCGGCCTTCTACCGCCTTCAGCGATTCGTCGACGAGCTTCGGCGAGCAGACCAGCACCACGTCGCATCCCGCGTCCAGGTGGTCGTGGATGCGCTGCTTCACGCCACCAGCCGAGAATGCGGCGGCCATGCCGATGTCGTCGGAGAACACCACGCCGCGGAAGCCCATCTCTTCGCGCAGCACCTGCTGGATCCAGAACGGCGAATAGCCGGCCGGTTCTGGGGCGACGGCGGGATACTTCACGTGTCCCATCATCACCGCATCGGCCTTGGCCTCGATGCCGGCCACGAAAGGCACCAGGTCCTCGGCACGCAGCACCTCCAGCGTGCGCGGATCGACGGCGTCGTCGAAGTGGGTGTCTTCCAGCACCGTGCCATGGCCCGGGAAATGCTTCAGCGTGGCCGCCATGCCGGCGCTGTGCATGCCGCGCACGTAGGCGCGGGTGAACTCGGCGACGATCTGCGGATCGGCATCGAACGCCCGGTTGCCGATGGCCCGATTGCCTCGCGCCAGGTCCACGACCGGCGCGAAGCTCAAGTCCACGCCGCTGGCGATGATCTCGCTGGCCATCAGCCAGGCGTGCTCCTCGGCACGCTGCAGGGCCAGGGACGGATCCTGCGCATAGAGCTTGCCGAACCCTTCCAGCGCGGGCAGGTCGCTGTAGCCCTCGCGGAAGCGCTGCACGCGGCCGCCTTCCTGGTCCACGCAGACCAGTTGCGGACGCGGCGCGGCGGCGCGGATGGCCTGCGACAGTTCCGCCACCTGCGCGCGCGAGGCGAAGTTGCGGGTGAACAGGATGACGCCGGCGACGGCGTCGTGCTGCAGCCAGTCGCGCTCCTGCGCGGTGAGTTCGGTGCCGGCGATGCCGATGACGAGCATTTCGGGGGATCCTCAGGGAAGGTCGTGGGCGCTGCGCTCTTCGTCGGACCAGGCCGAGTACGGGCGCGACGCCAAGGCCAGATTGTAATAGCGGGCCGCGTCGGTGACCTGCTTGCCGATCCAGGCCGGTTTCACGAACGCTTCATCGGCATGATCCAGCTCGATCTCCGCCACCACTAGGCCGGCGTTGTCGTCCAGGAACTCGTCGACCTCCCACAGGTGGCCTTCGTGTTCCACGTAATACCGGCGCTTGTCGATCACGCCTCCCACGCACAGCGCCAGCAGTGCACGTGCGTCCGCGACGGGGATCGGGTATTCGAATTCCTGGCGCGTATGGCCGAGTTCGCGCGATTTCAGGTTGAGGAAGGCGGCATCGCCCTGGATGCGCACGCGCACAGAGGCTTTTTGTTCGCCGCGGTCCATCGCACCCATGTCGTTGATGTAACCCTGCGCCATGGGCAATACCTCGCGTGCGGCTGCACGCCAGCCATCGCCCTCCACCAGGAACTTGCGCTCGATCTCGACGCCCATCAGCGCTTCTCGAACAAGGCAATGGACTCGACATGCGCCGTGTGCGGGAACATGTCCATCGCCCCCGCCGACACCAGCGTGTAACCCTGCTCGTTGACCAGATAGCCGGCATCGCGCGCCAGCGAGCCCGGGTGGCAGCTGACGTAGACGATGCGGCCGAACTGCTTGAGCGGCAGTTGCTGCAGGACTTCGATCGCACCGGAGCGCGGCGGGTCCAGCAGCAGCTTGTCGAAGCCCTGCCGCATCCATGCCGCGTTGCGCTGGTCCTGGGTCAGGTCGGCCGCATGGAACTGCGCGTTGGGCAGCTTGTTGCGCTCGGCATTCTCGCGGGCGCGGGTCACCAGTCCGGCATCGCCTTCCACGCCGACCACTTCGCGCACCAGGCGCGCCATCGGCAGGGTGAAGTTGCCCAACCCGCAGAACAGATCCAGCACGCGATCGTCCGCCTGCAGGTCGAGCAGACCGAAGGTGTGCGCGATCATTCTCTCGTTGAGCGCGGCATTGACCTGGATGAAGTCCAGCGGGCGGAACGCGAGCGAGATATCCCACGGCGCCAACCCGAACGCCAGCTGCGGTGCTTCGGGCCACAGCGGATGGACGCTCTCCAATCCGCCGGGCTGCAGGTAGATGGCGAAACGGTGCACCTGCCCGAACGCGACGAGCGCGCTCCGGTCCGCATCGCTGAGCGCCATCAGGTTGCGGAAAACCAGCGCGACGCCGTCGAAGTCCGCCGTGGCGTCGCCGGCGATGAACTCGATCTGCGGGATGTGCTCGCGCGCCTCCAAGCCTTCCACCAGTTGGGCGAACGCGGTGACCTTGCCGCCGATTTCCGGGATAACGGTATGGCACTCGGCCAGGTCGGCGACGAAGCGCGGATCCTGCTCGCGGAAGCCGACCAGCGTCTTGTCCTTCTTGTTGACCCGACGCACCGAAAAACGACCCTTGCGACGGTAACCCCAGGCAGCGCCCGTCAGCGACGGCAACACGGTGCCGGGCGTGACATGGCCGATGCGCTCCAGGTTCTCCATCAGCACGCGCTGCTTGGCCTCGATCTGGCGATGTTCGTCCAGGTGCTGCAGTACGCAGCCACCGCAGGTGCCGAAATGCGGACAGCGTGGCGTCACGCGATCCGGCGACGCTTCTAGGACCTCCAGCGCCCTCGCCTCATCGAAATGGCGGTTCTTGGCGGTCTGTTCGGCCATCACCCGTTCACCCGGCAACGCGCCGGCAACGAACACGGCCTTGCCGTCGCGGCGCGCGACGCCGCGCCCGTCGTGGGTCAGGTCGGTGATCTGGGCTTCAAACGGGGTTTTGTCGATGCGGGGGGAGCGGGTACGTGCCACGTGGCGTCAGGCTGCGTGTTTCTGCGGGGGCCGCATTGTCGCATGGCCGACGTCCCCTCCCGCCGGCGCTAAGATGGAGGAAACCCGCAGGAAACCCCCCATGTCCGCGAACAGCGGCACCCCACCCCGCCTGCTGTTGGTGGAAGACGACCCGATCAGCGCGGCCTTCATGCATGCCGCGCTCGCCGCGCTGCCGGCCGAGGTCGAACTGGCCGCCGACGGCGCGCAAGCCCTCGCCGCGCTCCCCTCGTTCGACCTGTGGCTGATCGACGCCAACCTGCCGGATGGCAGCGGCAGCGTCCTGCTCCAGCACCTGCGCGCTCGCCATGCGCACCCGGTCGCGTTGGCGCACACGGCGGATGCCACGCCGGGCATGCGCTCGACGCTGCTCCAGGCCGGCTTCGCCGATGTACTGGTCAAACCGATGGGTGTACAGGCCCTGCAGCAGGCCGTGCGGGCAGCGCTCGGCGACACGCACAGTGACGACGCAGGCGATTGGGACGACGCTGCAGCGCTGGCGGCCTTGGGCGGTCATCGCGAACACGCAGCGCTGCTGCGCCAGCTGTTCCTCGCCGAGTTGCCGGCGACGCGCACCGCCTGCCTCGCCAGCTTCGAGCGGAACGACGAGGAAGCGCTGCGTGCGCACCTCCACCGCCTGCAGGCCAGCTGCGGCTTTGCCGGTGCAAGGGCGCTGGGCGGCATCGCATTGAGGTGGCACGCATCGCCGGGAAACACGGCCGAGCGCGATGCCTTTATCGCCGCGACAGACCGCTTGCTGGCGAACCGGCAGGACTAGCCCGCCCGCGGCTCCGACGCCCGACGCAGACGCCCCAAATCCCCGATCATTTCCCACGATTTCAGGCCGCGTGGCCCCAGGTGGTGCGACAGCACGGCACGCAGCGGCAAGCGCAGGCTGGCCAGGTCGTCGGCCGACGGTCGCGTGTCGCTAGCGAGCGCCAGCAATGCCAGCCCGGTCGCTGCGCGGCTGCGCTCCTCGTGGCCGCGGTCGCTGAGCAAGCGGCGCGGCCCCTGCTCGGGATCGAGTCGGTAACGTGCGGCAGGATCAATGGCATCGCCTTCGGCATCTTCGTCGAGCGGGAAGCCCACTCCCAGCGCTTCCAGCAGGTCGCGCTCGAAGCGACGCAGCGTCCAGGCCAAACCTTCCCGAAGGCGCAAGCCTTCGCGCGCATCCGCGTAGGCCTCGAACAGCGCGGGAAGCGGATCGTGCCGCGGCGCCAACCGCAGTACCAGTTCGTTGAGATAGAACGCGGCCAGCATCGCGTCGCCCGCTGGCTGCGGCGCGGCATCCAACGCTTCGGCGGCCACCAGTCGCCCGAGCTCGCCGCGCAAGTCGACATCCAGGCGGATACATTGCAGAGGCTGCAATGCCGCGCGCAACACATGCTTCTTCGGGCCCTGCACGCCACGCGCGACCAAACCGATGCGGCCGTGCTCATTGCCCAGCACCTCAACCAGCAGGCTGGTCTCCCGCCAGGGCCGCGCGTGCAGGACGAAGGCGGTCTCGCCCGTGATGCGCATCAGCGCGTCATTCGTAACCGAAGGCCTTGAGCGCGGTCTCGTCGTCGGACCAGCCCTCGCGCACGCGCACCCAGGTCTCCAGGAAGACCTTGCGACCGAACAGGTGCTCCATCTGCTGGCGCGACTTGCTGCCGATCTCCTTCAATCGCGCACCGCCCTTGCCGATGACGATCGCCTTCTGGCTCTCGCGCTCGACCCAGATCACGGCACCGATCCGCGCGAGTTCGCCCTTAGGGGAGTCCTCGGTGGTGAACCGTTCGATCTCGACGGTGGTGGCGTAGGGCAATTCCGCGCCGAGCTGGCGCATCAACTGCTCGCGCACCAGTTCGGCGGCAAGGAAACGCTCGCTGCGATCGGTGATCTCGTCCTCGCCGAACATCGGCGGCTGCTCCGGCAGCAAGGCCAGGACATCCTTCACCAGCGCCTCCAGGCCGTTGCGCTTCAACGCGGAGACCGGATGCACGGCCGCGAACTCGCGCTCCTGCGCGACTTCCGAGAGGAACGGCAGCATCGCCGCCTTCTCCTTGATACGGTCCACCTTATTGACCACCAGCACCACCGGGATGCCGGCATCGCGCAGCACGTTGTAGGCCAGCGTGTCCTCGTCGTCCCAGCGGCCCGCCTCGACGACCATCAACGCCGCGTCGACTTCCTCCAGCGCGCCGCGCGCGGCACGGTTCATCACCCGACTCATCGCCGAGGCAGAAAACTTGCCCTGCTGCTTGTGCAGGCCGGGGGTATCCACCAGCACGATCTGCCCCGCCGGCCGTTCCTTGGTTGCCGCGAACGTGGCGATGCCGAGCAGGCGGTGCCGCGTGGTCTGCGGTCGGTTGGAGGTGATGCTGACCTTGGCGCCCACCAGGGCGTTGGTCAGGGTGGATTTGCCGACGTTGGGACGGCCGATGACCGCAACGCTGCCGCTGCGGTAGGGGGAGGAGGTGCTCACCGGGGTGTACTCACTTCGAAATATCGAGCTTGTCGAGCAGGGCGGCCGCAGCCACCTGCTCGGCGTTACGGCGCGAAGTCCCCTCGCCTTCCGCCGTCAGCGGCGGATCCAGCGTGGTACAGCGCGCGAGAAAAACCTTAGCGTGGTCGTCGCCGCTTTCGGAGACCAGATCATAGACCGGGAGAGGCCGCTGGCGGCCCTGCAGCCATTCCTGCAGTCGCGTCTTGGCGTCCTTTTCCGGTCGCCCGACCGGCAGTGCGGCCAGGGAGGCCTCGAACCAGGGCAGCACCACACCGCGACACCCCTCGAAACCGGCATCGAGATAGATGGCGGCGACCACCGCCTCCAGCGCATCGGCGAGAATCGAATCGCGACGATGTCCGCCGGACTTCATCTCGCCGGGACCCATCGTCAGGCGCTCGCCCAACTGAAGTTCACGGGCGATGACGGCCAACGCGGCCTCGCGTACCAACTCGGCACGGGCGCGAGTCAGCGCCCCTTCGTCGGCTTTGGGCCAGCGCTGGAAAAGCGCTTCGGCGACCAGCAGGTTGACGACGCTGTCGCCAAGGAATTCCAACCGCTCGTTATGCGGCGCCCCGGCACTTCTATGCGTCAGGGCCTGCGCAAGCAGGCCCTGGTCGGCGAAGACATGGCCGATGCGGTCAACCGCCAAATGCTTATTCCGGCGCGCGCATTGTCAGCGCTTGGGACGCATCGAACTTGCCTACCACATCGAGATTCCCAACCAGTTCGCGACGGACTTCGTAGTTGACGTTCATCTTCCAGCCACCGTCCATGCGCTCGATCTTGACGTTGGAAGGCTTCACGTTCTGCGAGTAGTTGATGTACAGCCGACGGAAGAACAGGTCCTGGATCTTGGCCGGATCCATGTCGGAGACACCGGGCTCGGTCGCCAAGCCCTTCAGCGAAGATTTGACCGCGTAGTACTCCTGGTACATCGGGAACAACCGCATAGCGATGAAGGCCGCAAAGCCCACCACCACCAGCACCATCAGGAACCCCAACAACGTCATGCCACCTTGGTTGCGCTTCATTGCCATTCCCCCATGCCCCGTTGGACGTTCAATTGTTATTCGATGCCGTTGCCGATACGCGAGGCATCGAAGCCATTCTTGCAGACCCAGCCCTCGCAGTTCAGCCAGACCAGGAAGGCCTTGCCACGGAGATTCTCCTCCGGCAGGAAATGGTAGTCCCAGAACCGGCCGTCCAGGCTGTTGTCGCGATTGTCGCCCATCACGAAATAGCGGCCCGGCGGCACGATCCAGTCGCCTTCGCCGCCCCCCGGGGGCGGGACGCCGACGGTTTCCAGCACCGTGTGGGGACGTCCCGGCAGCTCTTCGCGCAGCAGCGTCGCGCCAGGCGCTTCCGTGTTGCCACCCGTGCCCTCGTAGGGACCCAGCGTCTGATACTTGAGGGGCTGGCCGTTCAGATAGACCGTATCGCCGTGGAACCCGATCTTGTCGCCCGGCAGGCCGATCACGCGCTTGATCCAATTGTTTTCCGGATCGTGCGGCGGTTTGAACACCACCACGTCGCCACGGGCGGGTTCGCCGAGGGCCAGGAACTTCTGGTTCGTGATCGGCAGGCGCAGGCCGTAGGAGAACTTGTTGACCAGGATGAAATCGCCGATCAACAGGTTCGGCATCATCGAGCTCGACGGGATCTTGTAGGGCTCGGCGATGAAGCTGCGCAGCACCAGGACCACCGCCAGCACCGGGAAGAAGGCGCGCGAGTAGTCGACCAGCACGGGCTCCTCGTCCAGCAATCCACCCTTGGCCTTGCGACGCTTGGCGAAGAACAGCGCGTCCAGCAGCCACACGGCGCCGCTGACGAGCGTGGCGCCCACCAGCAGCGATTCGAACCAGGTCATCAAACTCATTGAGCTTCCTTTGGGTTGCACTTGGCGGCAGTGCGGCGATGCGCCTGCGCCCCTACCGGAACCGGATTACTTGCTGTCCACCTGCAGCACCGCCAGGAAGGCTTCCTGCGGAATCTCCACGCGGCCGACCTGCTTCATCCGCTTCTTGCCCTCTTTCTGCTTCTCGAGGAGCTTCTTCTTGCGGGTGATGTCGCCACCATAGCACTTGGCCAACACGTTCTTGCGCATCGCCTTGACCGTGCTGCGCGCGATGATCTGAGAGCCGACCGCGGCCTGGATCGCCACGTCGAACATCTGCCGCGGGATCAGCTCCTTCATCTTTTCGCACAGCTCGCGACCGCGCCGGTCGGCGTGGCTGCGGTGCACGATCAGGCTGAGCGCGTCGACCTTGTCCCCGTTGATCAGCGTATCCAACCGCACGAACGGGCCAGGCTGGAAGCGCAGGAACGAATAGTCCAGCGATGCGTAGCCGCGGCTGACCGACTTCAGCTTGTCGAAGAAATCCAGCACCACTTCGGCCATCGGCAGCTCGTAGCTGATCTGCACCTGGCTGGCGAGGTACTGGATGCCGATCTGCACGCCGCGCTTCTCTTCGCACAGCTTGATGATGGCGCCGATGTAGGTCTCGGGGGTGAGGATGTTCGCGCGGATGATGGGCTCGCGCACCTCGTCGATCAGGTTGGACTGCGGCAGTTTGGCTGGGTTGTCCAGCGAAAGTACCGTGCCATCGGTCTTGAGGACTTCATACACGACCGTCGGGGCGGTGCTGATCAGGTCCAGGTCGTACTCGCGCTCCAGGCGCTCCTGCACGATCTCCATGTGCAGCATGCCGAGGAAGCCGCAACGGAAGCCGAAGCCCATGGCTTCGGAGCTCTCCGGTTCGAACCGCAGCGCGGCGTCGTTCAGGCGCAGCTTTTCCAGCGCCTCGCGCAACGCCGGATAGTCCTCGGCGTTCACCGGGAACAGGCCGGCGAACACGCGCGGCTGCATTTCCTGGAAACCGGGCAGCGGACCCGGCGCGGGATCACCGGCCAGGGTGAGGGTGTCGCCGACCGGCGCACCGTGCACGTCCTTGATCGACGCGGTGATCCAGCCCACCTCGCCTGCGCCGAGCTTTTTCAGCTCCTTGCGCTTCGGCGTGAACACGCCGACCTTGTCCACCTCGTGGGTGCGGCCGGTGGACATCACCAGGATCTTGCTCTTCGGGCCGATCTCGCCCTGCATCACGCGCACCAGCGAGACCACGCCCAGGTAGTTGTCGAACCACGAGTCGATGATCAGCGCCTGCAGCTTGTCCGTGTCGCGCGGCTCCGGCGGCGGGATGCGCTGGACGATGGCTTCCAGCACGAGGTCGACGTTGAGGCCGGTCTTGGCGCTGACCGCGACGGCGTCGTCGGCGTCGATGCCGATGACGGCTTCGATCTCGGCCTTCGCGCGCTCGGTGTCGGCGGTCGGCAGGTCGATCTTGTTCAGCACCGGCACGACCTCCAGCCCCTGTTCCACCGCCGTATAGCAGTTGGCGACGGACTGGGCTTCCACGCCTTGTGCGGCGTCCACCACCAGCAGCGCGCCTTCGCAGGCGGCCAGCGAGCGGCTGACTTCATAGGAGAAGTCGACGTGGCCTGGCGTATCAATGAAGTTGAGCTGGTAGACCTGCCCGTCCTTCGCCTTGTAGGGCAAGGACACGGACTGGGCCTTGATGGTGATGCCGCGCTCGCGCTCGATGGGATTGGAGTCGAGCACCTGCGCTTCCATCTCGCGGGCCTCGAGGCCGCCGCAAAGCTGGATGATGCGGTCGGCCAAGGTCGATTTGCCGTGGTCGACGTGCGCGATGATCGAGAAGTTGCGGATATTCCGCATGGAATCAGAAGACATGGGGGGCGGCGGCCTGTGCCGTCGTCAGGAATAACGGGACATTATCGCACGCCCGCCGGCCCATCTCGCCGTTCTGGCGTCCTGGACCGGGTCGCCCCGAGTGCTCGGGGGACCCGGTGAGGGGCCGGGTCAGGATTTGTCGATGGTGACGGCGAGGAAACGCGTGCCGAAACTGGGGTGCCGGACGAGCAGCATCACCGTATCGCCGGCCTTTGCACGGGCAAGCTCACGATCCAACGCCGCAGGGCTGTCCACCCGGGTCCTGCCCACCTGCAGGATGGCCATGCCGGGGGCGAGACCGGCCTCTCGTGCCGAAGCGCTCTCGACACGGCTCACAAGCACGCCGTCGCCGTTCTCGATGCCGAGCCGCTTGCGGGCAGTGGCGTCCATCGCCTGCGACTGGATACCCAGGGGGTTGCTTCCCGCTGGTGCGGCCGATGGCGCAGGCGCGGCACGCGGTGCACCCGCCATGTCGTCAGGCTCTTCGAGCGCACTCAGGGTTACCTTCACGTCCCGCGGCTTGCCATCGCGGATCACCGTCACCGTCGCCTTGCTGCCGGCGGGCAACGGGCCCACCAGCGGTGGCAGATCCTCGCGGGTGCCGATCTTGCGACCATTGAACGCCGTGATGACGTCACCGGGCACGATGCCTGCCTTCTCCGCGCCACTGCCCGGCTGCACCGTGGACACCAGCGCCCCGTTGGCGTCGGGCAGGTCCAAACCCTTCACTTCGTCCGGTCCGATGTTCTGCATGCTGACACCCAGCATCGCCCGACTGACCTTCCCGCCGGATTTCAGCTGCTCCACCGCGCTCATCGCCAGGTCGATCGGGATCGCGAAGCTGATGCCCATGTAGCCGCCCGACACCGAGAAGATCTGCGAGTTGATGCCGACGACCTCGCCGCGGGTATTGAGCAGCGGGCCGCCCGAATTGCCCTGGTTGATCGCCACGTCGGTCTGGATGAAGGGCACATAGCGCTGTTCGGGGGAGGCGCTGCGGCCGACCGCGCTGACGATGCCGGCGGTGACCGAGTGATCCAGTCCCAGCGGCGAACCGATCGCGACCACCCATTGACCGGGCTTCAGCGCCGCCGAACTACCGATGCGTACCGTGGGCAGCCCCTTGGCATCGACTTTCAGCAGGGCGACGTCGTACTGCTGGTCGCTCCCCACCACCTTGGCGGTCAGCTCGCGGCGATCCGGCAGCGTCACCTTCACTTCGTCCGCGCCATCCACCACGTGATGGTTGGTCAGCACATAGCCATCGGCCGAAATGACGAAGCCCGACCCGATCGACGTGCCACCGCGGCGCTGCGGCCCCTGCCCGGGGCCAGGCATCTCGAAGCCCGGCGGCAGCATGCGGCGAAAGATTTCCGGGATATCGCCCTCATCGGCCTGGGCGCTGGCGCGCGTGCCGATCTTGGCTTCGACATTCACCACCCCCGGCCCCACCTGCTCGACCAGCTGGGTGAAGTCCGGCAGGCCGGTCACCAGTTGCGGGGCGGCGGACTGAGCGACAGCCGGCGCGGCCGCCGCGACCGGGGCGGGCGCCTCGGCCTGCTGCGCGCAGGCGGCCAGCGGCGTGGTCAGCATCAGCAGGGTCAACAGACCATGACGGGCGTGGGGAGTCATCGAACGCAAGCCTCGATAGGAAGAAGGAACACGGGGAGGGACGCCGGCGACGGCCGGCGCCCGGGGGACTTACTCGCGCGGCGCGTCGGCAGGCAGCTCGACCGGCGGCGCCTGCTGCAGGCGCGGTTCGAACGGATAGAACGTCCGGCCCGCGGACTCACTGCTGTAGCCAGTCGTCAGGGCACCCGTCGCAGACGGATAGGACGACAGCGCGGAGCGCGGCCACGGACGCGCCGGCACGGCGGACGTATCCTGGGACGGATGGGAGAACGGGTTGGCCGAGGCATGCACGGGCGTTGCCGCCAAGGCGTTCGTGGTACTGCCCGCAGCGGCCAGCGTACCGGTCGCACGACGGGGCGCGTCCGCACTGGCCACGCGTTGCGCGGACCGGGCGGCCTGCTGGTTGCGGGTGGCGCTGCGACGGGTTGCGTTGTCCTGGCGACGCGGCAGGCTGGCGGCGGCGACCACGGCCGCAGCGGCGTAGGCCTCCGCATCAGGTGCCGGAGCCGACGGGTTCTGGGTCGGAGCCACGGACGGTGTGGCCTGCGCCGATGCGACCTGGGCTTCTTCACCGGCCGGGGCCGGTTGCGGTCCCTGCTGGCGGGCCATGAACAAGGCGACCAGCGCGACGGACGCCGCGAGCGCACCACCGCCCCAGCGGGCCAACAGGTTGCGCGACCGGCCAGCCGCGGCTTGCGCGGCGACCGGCGCCGCGGCGGACTCGGCCGCGACGGCCTTTGCCACGCGCTCGGCGAACCCGGTGGGCGCCGGTGCACGGCCTTGGCCACGCAGCACGTCGCCGCACAGCTGCCAGCGTTCCCAGCAGCCGGCCAGGTCCTGGTCATGCTGCAGGCGGCGCAGCAGGAAGCGGGCTTCGTCCGCCACCAGCTCGCCGTCCATCAGGGCGGAGAGTTGCTGGCGATGGTGGATGTCGAGCTTGTCGATGGTCTGAATCTCGTTGCGGGCAGTCATGAGCGGGCACGCTCCCGGGTTGTGTCGGTGTCCAGCAGGGGACGCATCTGTTCGTCGATGGCTTCGCGCGCCCGGAAGATGCGCGAACGCACCGTCCCGATCGGGCAATCCATCTTCTGCGCGATCTCCTCGTAGCTCAGCCCTTCCACCTCGCGCAGGGTGATGGCGGTGCGCAGTTCTTCCGGCAACGCGTCGACGGCCTTCATCACCGTGGCCTCCAGCTCCTGGCGCATCAGCTCGCGCTCGGGCGTGTCGGTGTCGCGCAGCCGGGCGCCGATGTCGTACTGCTCGGCGTCGGCGGCGTCCACGTCGTCCGTGGGGGGACGGCGGTTGTGCGCGACCAGGTGGTTCTTGGCGGTATTCACGGCGATACGGTGCAGCCACGTATAGAACTGGGAATCGCCCCGGAAGTTTCCGAGCGCGCGATATGCGCGCAGGAACGTCTCCTGGGCCACGTCCTGGCACTCACTCCAGTCATGGACGTACCGCCCGATCAGCGCCACCACGCGATGCTGGTACTTGCGCACCAGCAGGTCGAAGGCCGCGCTGTCGCCGCGTTGCACGCGTCTGACCAGCTCGAGGTCCAGCTCCTGGGTTGGATCTGTTTCGGCCATGCCGGGCCGCACTCCTGTCGGCTCGGCGGTGGCCGTGCCCTGTGACCGCGCTAGCGGAGGAAAGTTCAACGCCTTGTCCAAACCGTTGCCCTATCAAGAATTTAACCAAGGCAGCAGGAACATCCCCCTGCCGCCGGTCACGCCCATGACGACGTTTCAACGGATATGTGGATTTGACGTGGGTTAAACAACCTCGGGATGATAGCGGCCTTATCCATACGTCAACGGATGGTCCTGCATGGCCGCGAACTTCGATGGGCTGCGATTCAGTCACTGGCAGACCGAGCTGCGCGAGGACGGCATCGTGGTATTGGCGTTCGATCGCCAGGGCGCGAGCGTCAACGCCTTCTCGCAGGACGTGCTGATCGAGCTGGCCGACATCATCGAACGCCTGGCCATCGATCCACCCAAGGGCGTGGTACTGCGCTCAGCGAAGGCCTCGGGCTTCATCGCCGGTGCGGACCTGAAGGAATTCCAGGCATTCGACCGCAAGGGCACCGTCAACGACGCGATCCGCCGCGGCCAGGCCGTGTTCCAGAAACTCGCCGAACTGCCCTGCCCCTCGGTTTCCGCGATCCATGGCTTCTGCATGGGCGGCGGCACCGAGATTTCGCTGGCCTGCGATTACCGCGTGGCCAGCAGCGATCCGTCCACCCGCATCGGCCTGCCCGAAGTGAAGCTCGGCATCTTCCCGGGCTGGGGCGGCAGCGCGCGCCTGCCGCGCCTGGTGGGCGCGCCGAAGGCGATGGACATGATGCTGACCGGCCGCACGCTGTCGGCCAGTTCGGCCAAGGCGATGGGCCTGGTCGACAAGATCGCAGAACCAGCCGTGCTGGTCGACGCCGCCGTTGCATTGATCGCTTCGCGCCCGCAACGCCCGTTCAAGCAGCGCTTCACCGGCTGGATCAGCAACAGCTGGCTCGCGCGCCAACTGCTCGCCCCGCAGATGCTCAAGCAGGTCGCGCGGAAGGCGCCGAAGGCGCACTACCCCGCACCGTATGCACTGATCAACGTCTGGAAGACCGCCGGCGGCAAGGGCATCCAGGCGCGCCTGGATGCCGAGCGCAAGGCGGTGGTGAAGCTGGCCGGCACGCCGACCGCGCGCAACTTGATCCGCATCTTCTTCCTCACCGAACGCCTCAAGGGCCTCGGTGGCAAAGACCACGGCATCGCGAACGTGCATGTCGTCGGTGCCGGCGTGATGGGCGCCGACATCGCGGCGTGGTCCGCCTACAAGGGCTTCAACGTCACCCTGCAGGACCGTGAGCAGCGCTTCATCGATGGCGCACTCTCGCGTGCGCAGGAATTGTTCGCCAAGAAGGTGAAGGACGAGAGCAAGCGCCCCGCCGTGGCCGCGCGCCTGAAGGGCGACCTGGCCGGCGACGGTGTGCCGCAGGCCGACCTGGTGATCGAGGCGATCATCGAGAACCCCGAGGCCAAGCGCGATCTCTACCAGACCGTCGAGCCGCGCCTGAAAGCCGATGCGCTGCTGACCACGAACACCTCGTCGATTCCGCTGACCGAATTGCGCGAGCACATCCAGCGTCCGGCGCAGTTCGCCGGCCTGCATTACTTCAACCCGGTAGCGCTGATGCCGCTGGTGGAGATCGTGCAGCACGATGCGTTGGACGAAGCGAATGTCAAACGCCTTGCCGCGTTCTGCAAGGCGCTGGACAAATTTCCGGTGCCGGTCGCCGGCACGCCGGGCTTTCTGGTCAACCGCGTGCTGTTCCCGTACATGCTGGAAGCCGCGACCGCCTACGCCGAAGGCATTCCCGGCCCGGTGATCGACAAGGCCGCGGTGAAGTTCGGCATGCCGATGGGACCGATCGAACTGATCGACACCGTCGGCCTGGACGTGGCGCAGGGCGTGGGCGCGGAACTGTCGCCCTTCCTCGGCCTGCAACTGCCCGCGGCGCTGGCGACGGTGGAACCCGGCAAGCGTGGCAAGAAGGACGGCCAGGGCCTCTACAAATGGGAGAACGGCAAGGCGGTGAAGCCGCAGGTGCCGTCCGACTACAAGGCGCCCGACGATCTGGAAGACCGCCTGATCCTGCCGCTGCTCAACGAAGCGGTCGCCTGCCTGCACGACGGCGTGGTCGCCGATGCCGACCTGCTCGATGCCGGCGTGATCTTCGGCACCGGCTTCGCTCCGTTCCGCGGCGGCCCGATCGAGCACGTGAAGGCGGTCGGCCCCGACGCATTGCGGGAAAAGCTCAAGGCATTGCAGGCGCGCCATGGCGACCGCTTCGCACCGCGTCCGGGCTGGGACAACCCGGCGTTGCGCACGCCCACCGTCTGATCCGGCACCACGATCATGACCCTCGCAACGCTGCTGCTCGCGCTGATGCTCGGCACTTCGGCGGTTGCCGCCACGCCGGACGCCGCCCTGCTGTCCGGCCTGCTTGAAGTGCACGAGCGCGACGGCGGTTGCAGCGGCGAGGCGAACACCGACCTGCGCGTGCAGGTCGACGGCACGCGTACCACCTTCGAACAGGATGTCTGGCTGTCCGCGCGCGAATCGCTGGACCCGATGGACGTCCTGGAGGTTAAGCGCGAAGGCAGCGTGCTCAGCGCGACGGTGAACGTCCACGTCGCCCCGATCGAACCCGGCCGCCCGGTGCCCGCGTGCATCCGGCCGGTCAACGTGCGCCTGCACGTCGACGGCCTGCCGCCGGGTGACTACACGTTGCAGCTGAAGCGCGCGGAATCCTGATATCGGCGCACTGGGCGGCGGATCAGCCGCCCGGCAGCGTCTGGGTCATCACCCAGTCTTCCTTGGGGTCGTCACCCACGTAGAAGATCGAACGGCCCACGATCTGGAAGCCGTGCTTGCGGTAGAAGCGGATCGCCTGCGCCGATTCCTGCCAGACGTTGAGCCATACCGAACGCGACTTGCGCAGTTGGGCTGCCGCCAGCAGGTGCGACACCAGCACCGCCGCGATGCCTTGGCCGTGGAAGGCTTCATCGAGGTAGATGCGGCCCAGTTCCACCGTCGGCCGCAGCAGCACTTCGGCCGGCGGCACCGTTCCCCAGCGCAGTTGCGCGAAGCCGGCCCACACGCCGTCGTGCTCGACGATCAGGGTGAGCGTGTCGGGGTCGCGGATTTCCTGTGCCTGGCGTTCCGGCGTGTAAACCGTATCGAGGAACGCGGCCACGTTCTCCGGCGTACTGCAATGGCCATTCGCGGCCACGAAGGTGCGCCGCATCATCGCCGAGAGCTCGGCGGCTTCATTCGCCCGCGCGGGGCGGACCACGGTACCGGCCTTCATGCCGCGAGCGATGTCCCTGTTGCCATCCATGCCGATGACAACGCGTGCCGCAGGCAGGAAAGGCCACACCCGCGCGCCACACGTTCAGCGTCGCGCATGCACCTCGGGCGGCGCACGCATCGGACGCCGGGCGATCGCATCCTCATCCAGCGTGCCCAGTTGCGCGGCGAAATCGGCCAGGCGCGCCCAGACATAAGGCTGGAGATCGTCGGGGGCGGCGTCGTAGACCTGACGCCACAGCTGATCCATGAACACGCGCGGGTCTTCCCGCATCGCACCGCGTTCGATGCGCTCGCCTGCAAGGGCCAGGACGGCCCGGATGTCGGCCAACGTGTCCATGGCCGCAGGGTAAGGGCCTCGCATGCCGGTTGTGTTACACGACATCCGTTCATCCGACGACCGGTCCCGTTTCGTGAACGCGGTTACGGTTCTGCTTCGTCACTGCGCCGGCGGGGCTGCTTCCGGGAACAGCCAAAGCATCGCGCGCCGGTAACCCTCGCCGATGCTGGCGGCGTGGGTGCCGCCCTCGATCTCCAGCAGCGTGGTCTGCCACGGCACGTCGGCGCGCGCCGACCAGTCCGCGATCCATTCGCGGGCGAGCTGCCGGCGCCCTTCGTCCTCGCGCGTGCCGCTGACCATCGCCACCTTCAGGTCATTTCGCGCATGCGGCGCGGCCGGCGCGAACAACTGCTCCCGGGCCGGGCCGCGTGCCGGATTGCTGGCGATGCGGGCCCAGAACAGGTCCGGCGCCTCGCGCGCCGACCACAGCACGAAGTAACCGCCGCGCGACTGCCCCAGCAGGATCCTGCGCGCAGGATCGGCGGCATGGCGACGCTCCACCTCGGGGATCACCTGGTCGCGCAGGAATGCCAGGAAACCCGGCGCACCGCCCTGCTCGGCCGTGGCATCGGCACCGGGTGCGGTGAAGTCGGTATTGCGCTTGTTGATGGCCGGGTCGAAACCGCCGTACGCGATGCCGACCACGATGGCCTCGGGCAGTTTTTCGTCGTAGTGCAGGAACAGGTGCGTGGGCGCCAGCAGCGGAAACAGGCTGTCGCCATCCAGCAGGTAGACCACCGGGTAGCGCCTCGGCGCGGACGCGTCGTACCCCTCGGGTAGCCGCACGTAGATGTGGTGCACGCGGCCGGAACCATGATCGGTCAGCGGGAAGTAGTCGCCCTTCAACGCAGGCAGATGCTCCAGCGGTACGTGCTCCGTCGCGTTCCCACCGGGTGTGGCGGGCGGCACCGCCCACGCGGATGGCATCGCGATCATCAGCCACCCCACGAGCAGAGCGGTCATGCAGCGGATCATGGGCATCTCCCTCGCGCCCGCGTCCTGCGGGCGGCCCCATTCTCGCAGCATCGCCCGCGTGCGGGCGCGACGCCTCACGACGCCTTTACGCACCGCCGTTCAGGGTGCAAGGGAACCCAACGCGAGGACTCGCGCATGACGACACCCCTGGACAAAGCCCTGCGCCGTGAGATCACCGTCGACGACAAGGCCTACACCCTGACCATCGACCCGACCGGCCTGAAGCTGGTCGAGAAAGGGCGCCGCAACGGCGTGGAGCTGCAATGGAAGGACGTGCTTTCCGGCGACGCCGGACTGGCGGCGGCGTTGCAGGCGTCGACCCAGGCCTGACGCTCCGGCGGCTATCGCCGCCCCCGCGCGATCGGCGTAGTCTCATGCCACGGCGTGGGCGGCAGATCGATGAGCGTCAGGACGATTACGGACAACGGGCATTCGCTGACCGTGCAGACGGTCGAGAAGACCGACACCCTCGGCACGACCTATTGGCAGGGTCGTGCGATGTTCCGCGTCGCCGATGCGCGTGCACGCGTCGACGTGGTCACCACCGCGCGCCACGCCAGCCGGGAGAACGCCGAAGAAGCCGCGCTTGCCCTGGCGCGCCGGAACGGCTGGGGCGCCAGCTGAACGATTCAGACAGCCCGTGTCACACGCGTGCTAGTGTCCGGGCCTCTGCTGCATCTCGCAGCCCTTCGCGGTCGGAACCGCACAGGTCCTGACCATGAGATTGAACCTCTATCGCGTAGACGGGGGGTACTTCGTCTGCCCTGCCGGCGCGAACATCCCCGACTCTCACGCTGCCGACCTGCAGGGCCGCAGCCCCGACATGCAGTTCCTGTCGCGCGACACCGCGGGCCGATCCTTCATCGAAGACCACATGCGCAACAACGGCGCCGTGCTGATGGACGAGCACGTGGCCGGCATCATGCTGGCCGGCTATCCGGCCTGGGAAAAGCGCGCGTTCTGATCCGAACGCGCGTTGATTCAAGCGTGGCCTGTCAGGCCACCTTGCGGGGCGGCGCGATCTCCGCGATCCGGTAGCCCGCGCTCTGCACGGTGTGCAGCAGCGGCGTATCGAAGCCCTTGTCGATCGCCTTGCGCAGGTTGTACAGGTGGCTGCGCAGCGTGTCGGATTCAGGCAACTCGTCGCCCCAGATCTCGCGCTCGATCTCGCGGCGCGTCACCACGCGCGGCGATTCGCGCATCAGGATATTCAGCAGCTTGGTCGACACCGGCGACAGCTCCAGCTCCTTGTCGCCCCGGCGCACGCGGTGGCAGGCCGGATCGAACGACAGCTCGCCCACCGTCAACACTTCGCGCCCCACCTCTTTCCGGTTCCGGCGGATCACCGCGTTGAGGCGCGCCTCCAGTTCCTGGGTGGCGAAGGGCTTGGTCAGGTAGTCGTCGACGCCGCGGTCGAGGCCTTCCAGCTTGTCTTCCAGCGCGTCGCGTCCGGTGACCATGATGATCGGCGTCGCCACGCGCGCGACCTCGCGCAACCCACGCACCACGTCCAGCCCGTCCATGCGCGGCAAGTGACCGTCGAGGATGATCGCGTCGTAGCGGTTTTCCGCGGCCAGCCGGTAGCCTTCCTCGCCGTCGGCGGCGTAGTCGACTTCCATGCCGCGCGTTTCGAGATAGGTGCCGACGGTTTCCGCGAGCCCGCGGTTGTCTTCGATGATCAGAATGCTGGCCGAAATGGACACGAGTCCCCCTGGATGCGAGTCAGTGACGTGAACGTGCCTCAGGCCGTGTCGTCGGCATGTGAACGCCCCCGCGGGACCACAGGCACAATGCGCGTCGCTGAACGCTACCGAGGGAGTGCGCCGCCGGTGAATCCGCCCCCCGAACTGCTGCGCCGCCTGCTGCGCGCAAAGGACCGCATGGATGCGCATCCCGACCAGGACTGGCCGGTCGAGCGCCTGGCGGAGGTCAGCGCGGTGTCGAAGGCGCACTTCGCCCGCGCGTTCAAGCAGGCGTTCGGCTTGCCCCCGCACCGCTACCTGCTCACCCGCCGCATCGAGCGCGCCGCGGCGCTGCTGCGCGAGACCGACGCACCGATCATCGACATCGCGCTGCAGACCGGCTGGACCAGCATCGGCACGTTCGGCCGGATCTTCCGCGACATCCTCGGCGAGAGCCCGGGCGAGTGCCGGCGCCGCGCGCGGGAGATGATCGACCCGCGCAGCGCGATCCCGGAATGCGTCATGCGTGCGGTGGAGCGCCCGGACCTGAAGACCGCAGTTTCGGAGAAGCGCCGCCAGGCTGGCGAGGCTACGGTGGCCACCCCAACAACGGAGGTCCCATGAGCCAGGGTATCGAGGTGATCGGTGTATACGTGCGCGACCAGGACGAAGCGCTGGGCTTCTACGTGGACAAGCTCGGGTTCCGCGTGCAGGCCGATGTGCGCAACGGCAGCTACCGCTGGCTGACGGTGCAGCACCCGGAGCAGCCGTCGGTGCAACTGGGCCTGTTCACCCCCGGCCCGCCCGTCCACGACGCCGCCACGGCCGAGGCGCTCAATGCCCTGGTCGCCAAGGGCGCGATGCCGCCGCTGGTCTTGAAGGTCGCCGACTGCCAGGCCACGTACGCCGCGCTGAGCGCCAAGGGCGTGGAATTCATCCAGGAACCGATCAGCCGCTACGGCCAGGTCGATGCCGGCTTCCGCGACCCGTCCGGCAATGGCTGGAAGATGATCGAACGCCAGCGCAAGGAGACCGCATGAACATCGCGCGCTTCTCGCGGCAGAGCCACCGCTGGCTCTCCCTCGTGTTCACCCTGACGGTGATCCTCAACTTCGCCTGGCGCGCCGCCGCCGGCGGCGAACCGCCGGCGTGGGTCACCTACTCGCCGTTGCCGCCGCTGTTCCTGCAACTGTTCACCGGGCTGTATCTCTTCGCCCTGCCGTATCTGGGGCGCGGGCGTGCGGACGGCGCCGCGACCTGACATGCGTGCGCTGAGCACTGATGTGTGTTGATTCACCCAAGAAGCCTGACGCGTCAGGCTTTGTCTGAGTAAAGACCGTGCGGGCTGAACGGGCGCCGGTGGCGTGAGCGGCACGACGCTGCCGGCATCCCCGCGCACATGATGCGACCGCGAGCGCCCGCCTACTTCTTCAGGCCGGCGACCACTTCCCGCACGCTGAGGCCGAGCTCCAGCTGCAGGCGCACGTATTCGCGTTCCTTGCGCGACAGGGCGCGACCCAGCTCGATCCGCACGTCTTCGGCTTCCAGAATGCGCAGGATCCGCGGCATCGCCGAGCCGATGGCATCCTGGCCGTAACCGGCTTCGCGCAGCGCCGCCGTCAGTAGGGTTTCGACATCCATGGTGCATCCAGGTGCGGGGAAGGGAGCGCATTGTGCACCCTCCCCGCCTCGCCCGCGGCTCAACGGCAGACCGCGACCGCCTTGGATCGCTGGTCGATGACGACCACGGCGCCCTGCAGCGCGTGCGCGCCGACCAGCAGCTCCGGGTAACGCTCCGATATGCGCACCTCGACATCCGTGAGGCGGAGGTCGCCGACGCGGAACGGTCCATGCACCTTCGCACGCTGCGTGTCCACCTGCACGTTGGAGAGTCGTGCTTTGCCGGCCGCCTCGGCAGGCGCGTTGCCGATCTGATCGAAGAGCGCTTGCGGCAACACGAAGGCGACGTTCGCGCCGGTATCCAGATTGCCGACCGTCTCGATGTCGCCGATCGACACCGGCACGCGGAACGGCCGTTCGTAGGCCAGCACACCGGCCTGCCCGGGGGACAGCGCGAGGCGACGGCTGAACGACACCGTCTTCCGCGGGTAGTCGATCACCAGCACGCCGTCGGCGAAGAACTCGCGCGCGATGATCCCGGAGAACGCGGCTTCGGGCGCCATCTTGCTGTTGTAGTCGCGCGTGATGACGTTGAGGTCATGCCGGACGAGGCCGCCGACGTCGAGCGTATCGAACCGCGTGGTGTCGGCCTCGGCGGTCTTGACGCCATCGGAGTTCAGGATGGGCTTCTCGATCGGCAGGCCAAGCCGCGTAACCAGGCTGGCGTCCGCGCGTCCCAGCCCGCTGGCGCCGGTATCCAGCGCGAACGTGAGCGGCGCCTGCCCATTGACCTTCGCCTGCACGTAGATCCTGCCGTCGATCACCTCGAATGGCACCTGCATGTCGTACGCGTCGCGCGGCGCATGCGCGGCGTCGCAGGCGGAGCCAGGCGCTGCGTGCGCCGCGTCGATACTCGCGGTGAACAGGGCGGGTAGCGCAATGAATGCGATGCGCTCGACCCAGATGACGAGACTGCTCGGGCTGGACATGCGGGGGCTCCACGATCCGGAGTGCCCGTTGTACCGGCGCGATGCAGGGCGAGGCCCGTGCCGGAAGGCATGTGCCGGGAACACGGCGGGGCCGGCGCGTCGCAGGATCATGCGCGTCCTGCGCGCGGCGTCACCACTTCCCGAAGAAGGACGAGATGTCGAAGTAGATCTTCTTTTCTTCACCCGACGGCAGCTGGATCGTGATGAGGTCCATCGGGACCTTGCCCATCACCAAGGCCTGGGACTTCACTTCCGCACCGGGATAGTGCTTCTGCAGCCACTGTCGCTCGGCCTGGATGCTGCGGACCCGCACGGCGGATTCGGCCGTCAGTCCATCGCCTTGGGCACTGTCGGCGCTTTCCCGACCGGCCGGCGTCGATTGGCACGCTGCAAGCAGCAGGGCGAGTACCACCACGATCAGAACGCGCTGCATGTGACCTCCCGTTTGAACATCCACGACCACGCCTCAGGACGCGTCCAATGAGGCGCCATACCGATATCGATAGATCAGACGCCGGATGCCGGCGTTGCCGACCACCAGCCACAGTCCGATCACCAGCTCCGCGAGCGTGGCGAACACACTGGCCACCTGATCATGGGACCACTCGAAGTAGACCGCCGGGACCTGCCGGGTGCGGATCCACAGCGTGAGCCAATAGATCGCATCCACCACCCCATAGGCCAGCACCCAGATGCCGATCAGCGTCAGGCCGACGGACAGCGCCAGCGATGCATCCATGGGCGGTTCCGTGCGCGGCTCGCGCATCACGGGCAAGAGCCTGCGCGCGATGCTCAGCGGAAAGAACCAGAGCAGCACGCAGATCAGCGTTCCCGACAGGAGGCCCAGCGCATTGAAGATCGCCCACGCCCTGCCCTGATCGCCCGTGGCGAAGAACTGGACGACATCCGGCACCTGCTTGATCACGCCAAGGAACAGGAAAACCGAAAAAAGCCGGACCGCGATGGCGACAAAATCCTCTCTACTCAGCATGCTGTCCTCGTTGATTCCATCGAATGCGTCATCCGCGTCGCGCCTTCAGCACCCCATCGGCGGCAGGAAGGCCAGCGTCGTAACCTCCACCCACGTGCCCTTGCGCAGCACTTCGACGCGCACCCGCACCGTGCTGATCGCCACGTAAGGCGACACCGACACCAGCGCATCGGGCTTGTCGAGTTCGGGGAGCCAACCATCGGCGATGGTCGGGTCACCCTGCTTCGCCGCATGCGCATGCACCGCGGCGTCGAGTTCCCTGCGTGTGTACCTCGGGAAACAGCTCTGCTGCTCCGATGACGGTGTTGGCAGGACGAAGCTCACCGCATCGATCGTCTGCGTCGGCAGCCAGGCCGACGTGCAGTGCTTCCAGTCGATGAGATCCAGGTGCGGACCCTCCGCGCCCAGGGCGAGGCTGGTCTCAAACTGCACGCGCACACGGTACATTTCGCCCGCCTGCGCAGGCTGCAATTGCAGCGTTGCACCGTAGACCTCATCGCCCAGTTCCAGCGGCACCGTCAGCGACGTGGGCACCGTGCCCTCGTGCTTCCACCCCTGGAACGCATACTCGCCGTCGACGGACGGCAGCACGCGGATGCCGGACAGCGCCTGCGCCTGCGCCCACAGCGGCGCGCACAGCAGCGCGATCGCGAACAGCGCGCGCACGCGACGCAGCCGCCCGACTCCCTGTGTCCCCTTCATCCCTGCTCCCCTTTGGGGCGCCGACATCCCCGGGGCGATGGTAGCGCGATCCACAACGGCCGGCCGTCGCGCGCGGCGGCATGACCGGGTTAGGATGCGGCAGGGCCCGGGAGGGGATAACCGGCCCACACGACGAAGACCCGACGTCTGGCCGCCTGCGGAGGGCCGCCATGCTGCGCAGCCTTTTCCTGACGGTCCTGCTGTTGGTGGTCGGCGTGCCTCTGAGCGCGCTGCCGGCGCATGCGCTGGATCCGGGCGCCGGCATCGGCCAGCTCAAGCACAGCCGCTGGATGGCGGACGACGGTGTACCGCTGGGCATCTATGCGTTGGCGCAGACGCCGGACGGCTTCCTGTGGATCGGCAGCGACGCCGGACTGCACCGCTTCGACGGCGTGCGCTTCGATGCCGCCGCAGGACCGGACGGCGCACTTCGCAACGAACCGGTCTCGGCCCTCATGGCCGCGCGGAACGGCGACCTCTGGATCGGCTACCAGTCCGGCCGCATGGCCGTGTTGCGGGATGGGAAACTGCTCGACCGGTCGACACCCACCAGCGATCGCTGGGTGGTTCGGCTCTATGAAGACCGTGCAGGGGGGGTGTGGGCCATGACCGGCAACACCCGCCACCCACTGCTGCGGTACAGCGGCGCCCGCTGGGAACACATCGAAACGGCATGGGCGTTCACGGGGACCTACGCCTGGTCAATGGCCGAGTCCGGTGATGGCCGCCTGTGGCTCGCCGATGCGACCGAGGTCATGGTGCTGGCACCCGGCGAGCGCCGGCTCCGCCGAACCGGCATCGTGAGCAAGATCGAATCGGGCGACAACTTCGGCCTGACGGCGGACAGCACCGGACGCGTCTGGCAGTCGAGTGCGTTCAGCGGCACCCGCCGCCTGCCGGATGCTGCCCATGCGCAGGGCACACCGGACGCCACCGTGCCGGTGTCATCGGTCGGGCATTTCTATCGCAGCTTCCTGTTCGACCGCGATGGCGCCATCTGGGGCATCACCTATTCCGCGGGCATCTACCGCATCGCAAGACCGCAACGCCTGTATGCGGGGGAGCGCCCGCTGGAAGAGAGCTTCACCGCGAAGGATGGCCTCTCCTCCGACCGGGCACAGGCCATTCTGGAGGACCGGGAAGGCAATATCTGGATCGGTACCAGCGCGGGGCTGGATCGTTTCCGGCCAGCCAACATCCGCCCCGCCGCCGGCGTTACTGCGCATTCCCCGCTGGGTTACGTGTTGATGGGTACGCGCGATGGCACCGTGTATGTCGCCGATTCGGTCAGCGTGCTGCGCGTGCCAGTGGTGGGCGACGCGACCCGGGTGCTCGAAGGGCTGCGCAATCCCCAAGCGTTGTGCGAAGACCGCGACGGCGCCCTCTGGGTGAAGACCGGTGATGCGCTGTTCCGCGGCATCGAAGGACGCTACGAGCGCATGCCGGTGCCCGAAACGCCGCGCGGGGCGCTGGACTGCGTGGTGACCGCAGATGGCCGCCGCTGGTTCAATCGTGTTCGTGGCGGCCTAATGCGCTACGAGAACGGCGCATGGATCGATGCGCTGCCGGAAAGCGCGGACGACGAAGCCCCGAAGATCCCGGCGATGATCGAGGCGCCCAGCGGTGGCCTGCTGATGTACGCCCGCTCGCTGGGATTGGTGCTGTCCGAACCACCCCGGATGCGCATGCTGTGGAAACATGCCGACATTCCTGGCGGTGAAGTGACCGTGCTTTATCCCGTCGGCAAGGACGTGATCGTGGCCAGTCTCGGCGGTGTCGCCCGCCTGCGCGATGGCAAAGTGACCACCCTGCGCCGGAACGATGCCTGGCTGCTGGGCATCACCGGCATCACGGAAAGCCGCGACGGCTACATCTGGCTGCAATCGCGCGCGGGCATCGCCCGCCTGCGCAGAGAGGCGTTCCTGGGCAGCTTCGACACTCCAGCGCGCCCGCTGGAGGTCGAGTTACTGGACTTCGACGACGGCCTGCGCGCGCCCCCCGCCCCCGGTTACGCCAGGAACAGCGCGCTGACCGGCGGCGACGGTACGTTGTGGCTCCTGACAACCGACGGCGTGGCGCAGATCCAGCCGACGCAGTTGGCGCGCAATCCGGTGCCGCCGCCGGTGCGGATCGTCGGCCTCGCCTACGGATCGCAGCGGTTGCGGGACCCGACATCGGCCACGCTGCCTGCGGGCGTGTCGCGCATCGAGATCGACTACACCGCCCTGAGCCTGAGCGTTCCCAGCCGCGTGCGGTTCCGCTACCGGCTCGAGGGCGTGGACGAGGACTGGATCAATGCGGGACATCGCCGCCAGGCGTTCTACACCAACCTCGATCCGGGGCAGTACCGCTTCCGCGTGATCGCGGCGAACGACAGCGGCGTGTGGAACGAGAAAGGCGCAACGCTGGCGTTCGTCGTGCCGCCGACGTTCCTGCAATCGATCTGGTTCAAGGCGCTGCTGGTGCTCGCCGTGGCGGTGCTGTTGTGGGGCCTGTACGCGCTGCGCCTGCGCTACGAAACCGCGCGCTTGCGCGATCGCTTCCAGGGACAGATCGCCGAACGCACCCGTATCGCGCGCGAGCTGCACGACACGCTGCTGCAGGAATTCCAGGCGCTGACGTTGCGCTTCCAGGGTGCCGTGGACTGCCTGCGTACCGATGCGCGCACGCACGACGCACTGACCCGGGCGCTGGATCGCGCCGACGAGGCGCTGAAGGCCGGTCGCGAGCGCGTACACGACCTGCGTGCGCCACACACCGGCGACCACCTGCCCGACGCCCTGCAGGACACGGCCAGACACCTGATCGATGACGGTGCGTTGGATCTCCAGATATCCGTGGAAGGCATCCCTCGGCTGCTGGTCGATGCCGCGGCCGAAGAAGTGCGGCGCATCGCGGAAGAGGCACTGCGCAACGTGGTGCGGCATGCGCAGGCGCGGAACGCGTGCATCGTGCTCGCTTATCGCACCGAGGGGCTGTCGATGACGATTCGCGACGACGGCATCGGGCTCCGCGCGAAAGCGGACGGCGACGATGATCACTTCGGCTGCGCCGGCATGCGCGAACGCGCGCAGCAACTCGGCGGGAGGCTCGATATCGGCAATGCGCCGGCAGGCGGCACCGTCGTCGAGCTGTTCGTCCCTGCCCGGCATCTCTACTGTCAGCGCCACGCCGGCTTCTGGGGATGGCTGGTGCGGCGCGATGCCGCACCCCGCGACGACGTCCGCTGAGTCGCTCGCAGCCCACCATCGGCTGAACATCCGCCACGGGCATTCGGTTGCTTCACGGAAGCATGACCGCGGCCGACCTATGGTCGGAAAAAAGGCGCGGAGGCATTCCGATGACGATGATCAGACTGCGGGCCACCGGCACGCGCACCGGCTTCGATGCGCTGGTGGCGGCGCTGCATGGCGTGGATGGCGTGGAGCGCGTGGAAGAACTGGCGGACCTGATGCCGCACATGGACGACGAGGATTCCAGTTCCGCCGGGTTGACCGACGACCGCGGCGGCGACCTGCACGCGCTCGAGGTGGAAGCGGCCTCGCCGTACGCCGACACGGTGCGCGAGACGGCGGACGACATCGCGGCGCGCTACGACCTCGTGCTCGAGTTCGTCGACGAGTTCTGAGGCCGCGTGGCCGGCCTGCACTACACCACCGATACCCTGCCCGGCCTGCGCCGGCAGCGGCGTGGGCGCGGGTTCGTCTACCTGGATGCGCGCGGCCGTGCGGTGCGCGCGCAGACCACGCTGGAGCGCATCCGCCTGCTGGCCATTCCGCCGGCCTACACCGACGTGTGGATCTGCGCCGATGCGCGCGGCCACCTGCAAGCCACCGGACGCGATGCGCGCGGGCGCAAGCAGTACCGCTACCACCGCGACTGGCAGGCCGAACGCGGCGCCCGCAAGTACGACCGGCTGGTTGCCTTCGCCGATGCCCTGCCCCGGCTGCGCCGCCGCATCCGCGCCGACCTTGCGCTGCCGGGGTTTCCGCGCGACAAAGTCGTCGCGCTGGTGCTCGCCCTGCTCGGCCAGACCCTGCTGCGCGTGGGCAACGCCAGCTACGAGAAGGACAACGGGTCCTACGGCCTCACCACGCTGCGCAACGTGCATGCGCACTTCATCGCCGGCAGCGAAGTGCGCTTCGCCTTCCGCGGCAAGGGCGGCAAGCCGATCGAGTCGCGGGTCAGCGATGCGCGCCTGGTGCGGCTGGTGCGCGGTTGCCGCCAGCTGCCCGGGCAGGCGCTGTTCCAGTATCGCGAAGGCGACACCGTGCAGCGGATCAGCTCCGGCGACGTCAACGCATATTTGCAGGAGGTGATGGGCGGGCCGTTCACCGCGAAGGATTTCCGCACCTGGGGGGCCACCCTGTTCGCCTTCCGCATGCTGGCGGCGACAGCGGTGCCCGAGACCGACACGGCCCGCCAGCAAGCGCGCATGGACGTGCTGCGCCATACCGCCGCCATCCTTGGAAACACGCCGCGCATTTGCGAACGCTGCTACGTGGACCCGCGCGTGTTCGAGGGCTGGGAAGACGGCCGCGTGCAGCGCGCCACCGCGCGGGCGCGCGGTCAGCGGCAGTGGGAACAAGCGGCGATCCGTTTCCTCCGGCGCGCACGCCGCGGCTCATGAGCGAGCACGGCGTTTCTTCACGGGCGCGGCCGGTGCCTGCAATGCGGACAGTGCTTCGCTGACGCTTGCCAGATCCTGGCGCCGGCGCGTGTAGTCGCCCCAGGGGTGCGCGCCCAGGCGGCTCATGCGGCGCGGCGCGGTGGACAGCGTGTAGGCGTCGCCGCCCTTGATGCGGCCCAGTTCGTCCCATCGCAGCGGCATCGCCACCGGTGCACCGTCGCGCGCGCGCAGCGAGAACGATGCCACGCTGGTGGCCCCGCGGCCGTTGCGCAGGTAGTCGATGAAGATCTTGCCCTTGCGGAACTTCTTCGTCGCCGTGGCCACATAGGCCAGCGGCTCCGAGGCAGCCATCGATTCGGCGAAGGCATGGGCGAAGTCCTTCACCTGCGCCCACGGGCACGCTGGCTTCAGCGGCACGACCACGTGCAAGCCCTTGCCGCCCGAGGTGCGGACGTACGAGGTGAGTCCCAGCGCACGCAGGCGCTTGCGTACCAGGCGCGCCGCCTCGACCACGTGCGGCCACGGCACGTCGGGGCCCGGGTCGAGATCGAAGACGATGCGGTCGGCCGCGTCCGGGGCATCGGCCTGCGCGCCCCAGGGATGGAATTCGAGGGCGTTGAATTGCACCAGTTCCAGCAACCCCGCTTCATCGCGCACCACCAGGTAGTCGGCGGAGGTTCCGCCCTCCTCGGCCAACGGCACCGCGTCGACGCGATCCATGCCCGGCGTGTGGTGTTTCTGGAAGAAGCACGGGCGCCCTGCACCCTGCGGGCAGCGCACGATGGACAACGGCCGCTCGCGGATCTCCGGCAGCAGCCAGCGGGCCATCGCGCGGTAGTAGTCGAACACCTGCTGCTTGGTAATACCGCTGTCGGGGAAGACGACGCGCTCGGGATGGGTCAGTTCGATCGTGGACGGCGTCGCGTGACCGCGCGGAGGTGTAGGCATGGCGGTATCTCCGGCGGGCGTGCGGGATTCGCGCAGATCGCTCGCACGCTTGTCGCGGCGGATCGTCTTCAGCGACGGTTGCCGCAGCAGGCCCTGGTTGCCGCGGCCGTGATGGAACACCTCGGCGACCAGGCGTGGCGCGACCCAGCGCGCCCGGCGCAGCTCCGGATCGTCGACCTCGACGTGCGCGGTAGGCGTGGCGCGCGCGCCCTTGGCCAATTGCGTGGACAGCGTGTCGAGCAAGGCATCGCTGAAACCGGTGCCCACGCGGCCGGCGTACCGCCAGCCCTTGTCGCCATCGGGCGTGGCGAGCAACAGCGCACCCAATCCGCTGCGGCTGCCTTTCGGCGCGGTGAACCCGACCACGGCGAACTCTTCGGCATCGCGCTGCTTGATCTTCCGCCACGCATCGCCGCGGCCGGCGTGGTACGGCGCATCGGCGCGCTTGGCGATGATGCCTTCGAGGCCACGCTCGAGCGCCATCTTCAGCGCCTCGTCGCCGCGGCCGACGATGTGCGAGCTGTAGACCAGGCGATCGGGCGGCGACTTGAGGATTTCCGCCAGCAACGCCTTGCGCTGGTATTGCGGACTGCCCGCGATGTCCACGCCGTCGACTTGCAGGATGTCGAACAGCACATACGACAGCGTGGCGTTCTTCTCGCCGGACAGCGTGGCCTGCAGCAACCCGAAGTCTTCCTGCCGCCCGGCACCGGCGACCAGTTCGCCATCGAGCACGGCATCTTCCAGGTGCAGCGCTTCCAGCGCGGCAACGATCTCCGGCGCCTTGTCGGTCCACTCGCGTTCGTTGCGCGACCACAGGCGCACGCGGCCGCGGCGGATCTCGGCGATCAGGCGATAGCCGTCCCATTTGGCTTCGTGCAGCCAGTCGTCGCCGGGCGGCACCTGCTGCTGCAGCTTGGCCAACTGCGGCGCACGGAACGCAGGGCGATGCGAGGTGGCTCGCGCACCATCGAGCCGCGCGGCGCGGCGGGCCCAGCGCTCTGGCACGGCGTGCTTGCGCGCGCTGTGGGCCGCGGTGCGGCGACGGCGTGCGGGCCGTGCGCCCGGGGGCGGCGTGACGTCGTCCAGCAGGTCGTCGGCTTCCTGTGGGCCGGCGAAATCGTCGCGCGCCTTGTACAGCAACCACTGCGGCTGGCGCGCCGGCGTCTGCGTGCGCACCAGGTGCCAGCCACCCTTGAGCTTTTCGCCGAACATGCGGAAACGCAGGTGCCCTTTCGCGAGTTGCGCCTCGGCATCGCCCTCCGTGGTCCAGCGGCCGCGATCGAACGTGGCGACGTGCCCGCCGCCGTACTGGCCCTTCGGGATGTCGCCCTCGAAAGCGGCGTAGTCCACCGGGTGGTCTTCGACCTCGGCCGCCAAGCGCTTCACACTCGGATCGAAGCTGGGGCCCTTCGGCACCGCCCAGCTCTTGAGCGTATCGCCTACCTGCAGGCGGAAGTCGTAGTGGCGGTGGCTGGCGTGGTGCAACTGGACGACGAAAATCGGCCGATGCCCAGGCGCACGCTGCGCGTCGGCCGACGGTTCGGGCGTGCGGTCGAAACGGCGCTTGCGACGGTATTCCTGCAGGCTCATGGCGGGTCCTCGGCCTCGTTATGCCGCCAGTGCCGTCAACAGGGCGTGCAAGTAGCGCCCGATGCGGATCGCGCTTCAGCCGGGCGACAGGCTGTTGCGCGCGTGCCAGGCCTGGAGCGCCGGCGACACGGCACCTTCCAGCGACAGGCCGAGCACGCCATAGGCGTCGAGCGCATCGCGGAGGGTGTCCCACGGCGTGCCGGCGCGCGCGGGCGGCCACCCGTCCACCGGACCGAACCGGGCGACGGCGGCGTGTTCGCCGGCCTCCAGGTGCTCGCGCTGGGCGTGCAGGCGCTGCGCCACCCAAGCGCGCAGCGGGTGCACGCTGAAGCCTTCGTCTTCGAGTGCAACCCGCGCCCTCTGCAGGGCCGCCTCGGCACCGCGGAACCATTCGGTACGCCCCGCTGCACGGCTGGGCACCGTCAACGGCGGCGGTGCGGCATGCGCGCGGAGTTCGCGCTTCAGGCGCGTTTCCCATGCGCGCGCCTCGCGCATGCTGCCCGCTTCGGCCAGCCAACCGCGCTCAAGATCGAAGAACGCGTAGTAACGCGGCGAGAACGCCTGCATGCGCACCAGCGGATCGGTCGCGATGCCGAGCTTGGCGTGGTCTTCGTAGGCACAGGGCAGCACGTACAGGCAGGCTCGCCCGCTGGCGCCCGTACCGACGCCCTTCACCGGCACGATGCGACGACCGCCGCTCATGCGGTCAGCGCGCGGCGGTCTTGCGTGCGCGCTTGGCCGGCGCCTTCTTCGTGGCCTTGGTCGCCTTGCGCGCCGCTTTCTTCGCGGGTGCTTTCTTCGCAGTCGCGCGCTTGGAAGGGGATGTCTTGGCCGGGGTCCGCTTCTTGGTGTCCAGGCTCTTCTGCAGCAGCGCCATGAAATCGACCACGTTGGTGGCGGCATCCTCGTGGTCGGGCGACTCCTCCTCGACGATCTTCGTGGTCGCGCCACGTGCCTTGATGCGTTTCTTGATGATGGCTTCCAGCCGCTTGCGGAACTCGTCGTGGTAGTCGTCGGGCGTCCACTTCGCGGACATCGAGCCGATCAGGCTTTCCGCCATCTCGCGCTCCTTGGCGGTGATGCGATAGTCCGAGGCCTTGCCGGCGGGCAGTTTGTATTCCTCCGGATCCACCAGTTCCTGCGGATAGCGCAGCATCATCAGCACCAGCGCATCGCCTTCCGGCACCACGGCGCACAGGTACTCGCGCGTGCGGATCACCACCCGCGCCACGCCGACCTTGCCGGTGCTGGCCAGGGTGTCGCGCAGCAGCACGTAGCCCTTCTCGGCTTTCTTGCCGGGCACCAGCACGTAGGGCTTCTCGAAGAAGCGGATGCCGATCGCATCGCGGTCGACGAAGGCTTCCACATCGACGGATTCGTGCGTCTGCGGCGCGGCAGAGGCGATGTCCTCCTTCTCGACGACGACGTAGCTGCCCTTGTCGTACTCGAAGGCCTTGATGATGTCCTTCCAGGGCACCTCCTCGCCGGTCTCGGCGTTGACGCGTTCGAAGCGGATCGGCTTCTTGTCGCGCGAATCCAGCATGCGGAAGCTGATGTCGACCTTGCGCTCGCCGGACATCAGCGAGACGGGAATGTTCAGCAGTCCGAACGACAGGGTGCCGGTCCAGATGGGGCGTGCCATGGAGTGCCTGCCACAGGAATGAAGGCCTGCATGCTGGCCAGCCGGGACGAAAGCCTGCGTGAAAGCGGAGGTCCGCGCGAGGCGCGCGGACAGGACTCACATGGTGTGGGTCGGCTTCTCGCCGTTGAGGCTGCCGGCCAGCATCGTCTCGATGCGGTTCTTGATGGCCTCGCCTTCGCTGGTCTCGGCGAACTGCACGCCGATGCCGGCGGCGCGGTTGCCTTGCGCGCCGGCGGGCGTCACCCAGACCACCTTGCCGGCCACCGGCAGGCGATCGCTGGATTCGGGCAGCGTGAGCAGCAGGAAGACTTCATCACCGAGGAAGTAGCGCTTCGGCGTGGGCACGAAGATGCCACCGCCCTTCACGAACGGCATGTAGGCGTTGTACAGCGCGGCCTTGTCCTTCACTGCCAGCGACAGGATGCCCTGCCGTCCACCTGCTGCATTCATTCCCGTCTCCGTGCGTGTCGGTCAGCCGCGCCGCGCGCCGACAGCGCGGGTGCGGTCGTTGCCGGCCCAGGCCAGCAAGAGTTCCACCATGGCCAGATCGCCGCGCACCGTGGTCCGCAACAGGTCGCGGGTGCGGTTGGCGGCGTCGAACCACGTGGCCAGCTTGGTCAATCGGGCCGGATCGGTCAAGCCGGCAGCACCGGCCTGCTCCAGCGCGAGGTCCGCGGCGTGGCGCAGGCGCGCATCCGCGAGTTCGTCGTTGGCCCAGCGTTGCGCGGTTTCCACCACGCCGATCTCGCCCTGCTCCAGTCGTGCGAGGTCGCGTGCGACGGCCTGCCGCAACGCGAGCCCGTCGTTGCGCAGCCAGTCGTCCGCCAGGCCTGGGTGGCCGCGGGCAGCGTCCAGTGCGCGCTCGGCATCGGCCATGGCGTGACCCTGCGCCTTCAGCCACGCGAGGGCCTCGTCGCGCGGCGGCAGGCGGAACTCGATGCGCTGGCAGCGGCTGCGGATCGTCGCCGGCAATCGCGCGGGCTGCGCGCTGACCAGCCACAGGTAGCGACCGGGAGACGGTTCTTCCAGCGTCTTCAGCAGGGCGTTGCAGGCGGCGCGGTTGATGGCATCGGCGGGATCGAGGATCGCCACCTGCGCCTGACCGTACTGCGGCGTCAGCGCGAGCTTCTGCGAAATCTCGCGGACCTGGTCGATGACGATCTCGGTGCGCAGCTTGCTGCCGTCCCTGGTGGGCGCGAACGACACCACCATCAGATCGGGATGAGTGCCGGCGTCGATCAGGTGCGCGCTGCGGTCGTTCGGTGCAGGCTCGCCCTGCGCATCGCGATGCTGCGCCAGCACGCGCCGCGCCAGGCGGTCCACGACCGCACGCTTGCCCAGCCCGGCGGGCCCGCAGACGAGCAGGCCGTGGCCGAGGCGGCCCGCCTCCAGCGCTGCGACCGCATGGTCGTAGGCGCGTTGCTGCCAGGGCGAGAAGACACCGCTCATGCGAGGTCGCTGTCCGTCAGCGTGCGCAGGTAGGCGGTGATGGCGGCATCGACCGAGGCCGCGACGCCCGCCGGCGGCTGGCCGGCATCAATCACGCGGAAGCGCTGCGGGTCTGCAGCCGCACGCACACGGAACCCCGCACGCACGCGTTCGAAGAAGTCGTCCTGCTCGCTCTCGATGCGGTCCGGCCACAGGTCGCGGCCGGCGGTACGTGCGCGGCCCTCGCGCACGTCCAGGTCAAGCAGCAGGGTCAAGCCCGGCGTGACGCCGACGGCGCGCCGCTCGAGGGCAGCGATCCACTCCGGATCGAGGCCGCGGCCTGCGCCCTGGTAGGCGTAGCTGGAATCGGTGAAGCGGTCGCTGACGACGAACGCACCGCGACGCAGCGCAGGACGCACCACCTCTCGCACGTGTTGCGCACGCGAAGCGAACATCAGCAGCAATTCTGTTTCCGGCGCGAGCGCTTCGTCCTGCGGGTTCAGCAGCAGCTCGCGGATGCGTTCGGCCAGCGGCGTGCCGCCGGGCTCGCGCGTCAGCACCACCTCATGGCCTTCGGCTTGCAGGCGGTCGCGGATGGCCGCGATGGCGCTGGTCTTGCCGGCGCCCTCGCCGCCCTCCAGCGTGACCAGGCGCGGCTGCGAGAGAAGCGCTTCGGTCATGGTGCTTCCGCCTTACGCAAGGTCTCGCGGCGCGTCACCAGGTAGCGCGCCACCGCCGCGTTGTGCTCGGCCAGCGTCGCCGAGAAAAGGTGGCGCCCACTGCCGTCGCCCACTGCGACGAAGTACAGCGCCTGGCCATCGGCCGGATTCACCGCTGCGCGCAGCGCGTCGGCACCGGGCATGGCGATCGGCGTGGGCGTCAGGCCCTTGCGGGTGTACGTGTTGTACGGCGTGTCGGTGGTCAGGTCGCGGCGGCGGATGTTGCCGTCGTAGCTGCTGCCGATGCCATAGATGACGGTGGGATCGGTCTGCAACGGCATGCCGATCTTCAACCGGCGCGCGAAGACGCCGGCGATGGCCGGACGCTCTTCGGCGATGCCGGTTTCCTTCTCGATGATCGACGCCAGGATCAGTGCCTCTTCCGCCGACTGCAGCGGGATGTCCTGCGCACGTGCGTCCCATGCCGCGGCCAGCGCCTTCTCCATCGCGGCATAGGCGCGCTTGAGCACGTCGAGGTCGGATTCGCTGCGGGTGTAGACATAGGTCTCGGGCAGGAAGCGGCCTTCCGGATGCTGTCCGGCATGGCCGAGCGCCGCCATCAGTTCGGCATCGCTCATCTGCGCGGTCTTCTGCTGCAGCGGCGTGGCGTTTCGCAGCGCGGCACGCAGCTGGCGGATATTCCAGCCTTCCACCAGGGTGACCCGGTACTGCAGGGTGCGGCCCTCGCGCATGCGCTGCAGGAGCTCACGTGGCGTCAGCGTGGGTTCGAGCGCGTACTCGCCGACCTTGAGCTGGCTGGCGGTGTTGGTCTCGCGCGCGAGCAGGCGCCATTGCAGGTCGGAGCCGAGCGTCACCCCGTGTTCGCGCAACTTGCGCAGCACGGTGGGGAACGCATCGCCACTGGCGACTTCGACCGTGGCCTCAGCCGAGCCGCCGATGGGGCTGTCGGCGAAGCCGCGGTGCCCCTGCCACAGCCACAGACCCGCCGCGACCGCCAGGGCCAGCAGCAGGAAGAACATGACGACGATGAAGCGGCAACCGCGCTTGAGAGCTGACGCCACGCGATCCTCGGCGATGGGAGCAGGCCGTGCAGGATACCCGGTCGCCGTCTCAGGCTGTAGGCGCGCGGTCAGCCTTCCAGCGCCCGCAGCACGCCGCGGGCCTTGGCGCGGGTTTCGTCCAGTTCCTTGTCCGGGACCGAATCGGCCACGATGCCGGCGCCGGTGCGGAACCGGGCCACGCTACCGGTGCCGTCGGCGACGACTTCAGCGCTGCGGATCAGGATGTTCAGGTCCAGGTCGCCATCGCGGTTGAGCCAGCCGAACGCGCCGGTGTAGGCGCCGCGCGGCACCTGCTCCAGCTCGGCGATGATCTGCATGCAGCGCACCTTCGGGCAGCCGGTGATGGTGCCGCCGGGGAACGTGGCGCGGATGACGTCGCCGGGCGTGGCGTCGTCGCGCAGGTGGCCGCGCACGTTGCTGACGATGTGGTGCACGTGCGCGTAGCTTTCCACCGTCATCAGCTCATCCACCTGCACGCTGCCGGGCGTGCAGACGCGGCCCAGGTCGTTGCGCTCGAGGTCGATCAGCATCACGTGCTCGGCACGCTCCTTCGGGTGGCCGACGAGCTCACGGATGCGTGCCGCATCATCGTCGCCTTCGAAACGCGGGCGCGTGCCCGCGATGGGCCGGGTTTCGACCACGTCGCCACGCACCGACACGAGGCGTTCCGGCGAGGAGCTGACGACCGTCCAGTGCGGCGTGGCGAACAGGCCGGCGAACGGCGCGGGATTGGCGGTGCGCAGCCGGGCGTAGAGCGCTGCCGGATCCAACGGCGCATCGAAACGCGCCTGCCAGGCCCGCGAAAGGTTGACCTGGAAGATGTCGCCGGCGCGCAGGTACTCGAGGATGCGCTGCACGCCGTCGGTGAAGGCCGAGGGCGCGTCTTCGTCGATACGGGAGGGCAGCTGCCACGCGGGTAGCGCGGGCAAACCGGTGGCCGCGACGATGTCCTCCAGTGTGCGGGCGATCAACGTGCCCTGCCCCGCTTCGGCCACGACCACGCAGTCGCCGGTACTGCGGTCGCGCAGGACGGCGGCGGGACAGCGCAACGCGAGCGCGACAGGCTGCGTTGCAGGTGCCTGCGGCAGGTGCAGGACGGGTTCGACCTGCTGCGCCAGTTCGTATGCCAGCAGCAACGCCCAGCCGCCACGGAACGGCCAGCGTGGCTCCTCGCGCGGCGTGCGCTGCGCCTGCCAATGGCGGTCGAGCACGCTGAGGAAATCGCCGGCTTCCACCTCGCCCTGCAGGGTGCGGGTGATGCCATCGGCCGCCAGTTGCAACCCACTGCCGTCCGCGACCAGCAGGAAATCCCACCGCCCCTGCGCGGTGCCCGAGGCCACGGATTCCAGCAGGACCGGATAGCGCTGCGGCTCGAGGCGATGCAGGGCCAGCAGGTCGGTGGTGGCGGGAAGTGCGCGGGTTTCGATCATCGGGTTCTTCGTCCGCTCCCGTCGGGAGACAGGCCAGATGCAGGCGTGGAAAACAGGAACGGCGGACCGCAAGGGTACCGCCGCTCCTCATGCAACGCGGACGCCGTGCTTCAGATCCGCTTGAACACCAGCGTGCCGTTGGTGCCGCCGAAACCGAAGCCGTTCGACACGGCCACGTCGATCTTCTTCTCGCGCGCCGTGTGCGGCACGTAGTCGAGATCGCAGCCTTCGCCCGGCTCGTCCAGGTTGATGGTCGGCGGGATGATGCCGTGATGGATGGCCAGCACGGAGAAGATGGCTTCCGCACCGCCCGCCGCACCCAGCAGGTGGCCGGTCATCGACTTGGTGGAGCTGACCATGATCTTGTACGCGTGGTCGCCCAGCGCGCGCTTCATCGCCAGTGTTTCGGCCAGGTCGCCCAGCGGCGTGGAGGTGCCGTGCGCGTTGAGGTATTCCACCTGGTCCGCATTCAGTCCTGCGTCCTTCAGCGCCGACAGCATGCAGCGCGACGGGCCTTCGCCGTTCTCGCTGGGCGCGGTCATGTGGTACGCGTCCTGCGAGGCACCGAAGCCGGCCAGCTCGCAATAGATGCGCGCGCCACGCGCCTTGGCGTGTTCGTACTCTTCCAGCACGAGGATGCCGGCACCGTCGCCCAGCACGAACCCATCGCGGTCCTTGTCCCACGGACGCGACGCACGCGTCGGATCGTCGTTACGGGTGGACATGGCCTTCATTGCGCAGAAGCCGCCCACCGAGGTCGGCGACGAGCCGCGTTCGGCGCCGCCAGCGATCATCACGTCGGCGTCGCCGTACTGGATGGTGCGCATGGCGATGCCGATGGAGTGGTTCGAGGTGGCGCAGGCGGAGACCGCCGAGTAACCGGGACCCTTCAGCCCCTTCATGATGCTCAGGTGGCCCGGCAGCATGTTGATGATGGTGCTGGGGATGTAGAACGGGGAAATCTTGCGCGGGCCGCCTTCGTGCAGCTTCACTGCGGTTTCCTCGATGCCGAGGATGCCGCCGATGCCGGCGCCGATGATCGCGCCGATGCGCTCGGCGTTGGCTTCGGTCACTTCCAGCCCGGAGTCGTCCATCGCCATCAACGACGCGGCCAGTCCGTAGTGGATGAACGAGTCCATCTTCTTCACGTCCTTCGGAGAGACGAAGGCCGTGGGATCGAAACCGCGGATCTCGCCCGCGATCTTCGTGGTGTAACCCTCGGTATCGAAGCTGGTGATCGGGCCCAGGCCCGAACGCCCGTTGACGATGCCGTCCCAGCTGGTGGCCATGTCATTGCCCAGGGGGGACACCAGGCCCATGCCGGTGATGACGACGCGACGACGCTGGCTCATATCGGATTCCTCGTAAATCTTGGCGGCCGCGCCCTACGCAGGCGCATGGGGGCCGGATACGCGCGGGGCCGCATGCGCGGCCCCGACACGGTTTACTGCAGACGCGGGACTTACGCCTTGACGTGCGCCTTGACGTAGTCGATGGCCTGCTGCACCGAAGTGATCTTCTCGGCTTCCTCGTCCGGAATCTCGCACTCGAACTCTTCTTCCAGCGCCATCACCAGCTCAACGGTGTCCAGCGAGTCGGCGCCCAGGTCATCGACGAACGATGCGCTGGTGGTGACTTCTTCTTCCTTAACGCCGAGTTGTTCGACGACGATTTTCTTGACGCGTTCTTCGATGCTGCTCATGGATTCGCTCCAGACGGAGATTGGGTGACTTGTTGGACTCTGCCGTCGCTGTGCGAGGGCAAACCGGGGGATAGTGTAGTGGAAACCGGCGGCGTGGGGCAGTCGCCTGCAACCACCGTCGAATCAACCACTTACAGCTATTTTTTACTACGGCATGTACATGCCGCCGTTGACGTGCAGGGTTTCGCCGGTGATGTAGGCGGCGGACGGGCCGGCCAGGAACGCCACGGCGTTGGCGATGTCCGCGGGTTCGCCCAGGCGACCCAGCGCAATCTGCTCGGCCAGTGACTTCTTGGTCTCTTCCGGCAGGTCCTTGGTCATGTCGGTGGCGATGAAGCCAGGGGCCACCACGTTGACGGTGACGCCACGGCTGCCGATTTCCTTCGCCAGCGATTTGGAGAACGCGATGATGCCGGCCTTGGCCGCGGCATAGTTCGCCTGGCCCGCATTGCCGGTCACGCCGATCACCGAGGCGATGTTGATGATGCGGCCCTTGCGCGCCTTCATCATGCCGCGCATCACCGCCTTCGACGTGCGATAGACGCTGGTGAGGTTGGTGTCGAGGATGGCCTGCCAGTCCTCGTCCTTCATCCGCATCAGCAGGTTGTCGCGGGTGATGCCGGCATTGTTGACGAGGATGGAGATGCCGCCGAATTCCTTGGTGATCGCCTCCACCAGCGCATCCACGGCGCCGGCGTCGGTCACGTTGAGCTCGCGGCCATGTCCGCCCGCGTTCGCCAGGCGCTCGCCGATGGCCTGCGCGCCCGATGCGCTGGTCGCGGTACCGATGACGGTGGCGCCCTGTGCGGCCAGTGCGTCCGCGATAGCGGCGCCGATGCCGCGGCTGGCGCCGGTGACCAGCGCGATTTCACCCTGCAGGGGCTTGCTCATGATGGATGTCCTCGGGACGGGTCCGCGCGATCGCGGCGGACAGGATAAGGGAACGCGTGTCGCTGCGTATCAGGATTGCCAGTCGGCCAACGCACCCTGGAAATCGCCGACGCCACCGATGGCGCGCGCGTCGAGGCTCTTGTCGATGCGCTTGACCAGGCCGGCAAGCACTTTGCCGGGACCGCATTCGGCGATGCGCGTGACGCCCTCGGATGCCAGCGCCTGCACGCAGTCGGTCCAGCGCACGGGAAGATAGAGCTGACGCACCAGTGCGTCGCGGATCGCATCAACCCCGTCGTGCACCTTCGCATCGACGTTCTGCACCACCGGCAGCGACGGTGCATGCCACGACAGGCCCGCCATCACTTCGGCCAGGCGATTCGCGGCTTCGCGCATCAGCGTCGTATGCGAGGGAACGCTGACGGCCAGCTTCACGACCTTGCGGATACCGCGCTCGGTGAGCAGCGCGATCGCGCGCTCAACCGCATCGCTGTCGCCACCGATCACGATCTGGCCGGGCGAGTTGTAGTTCGCGGGCACAACCACCTTGCTGTCCGATGCCAACGCGCAGACTTCGGCGACCAGCGCATCTTCCGCACCCAACACCGCCGCCATCGCGCCTACGCCCGCCGGCGCGGCGTCCTGCATCAGCTGGCCACGAAGACGAACCAGATGGGCGCCATCCTTCAGCGAGAGCGCACCCGAGGCGACCAGCGCCGTGTACTCGCCCAGGCTGTGGCCCGCCAGGTGCGCGGGCTGCGCGCCACCCTGCTGCTGCCACGCACGCCACACCGCGATGCCGGCGGCGAGCAGCGCGGGCTGCGTGTATTCGGTGCGATTGAGCATTTCCTCGGGACCGCCCTGGGACAACGCCCAGAGGTCCACGCCCGCACCTTCCGACGCTTCGGCGAACGTCTCGCGCACGATCGGGTACAGCTCCGAGAGCTCGGCCAGCATGCCGACCGATTGCGAGCCCTGGCCCGGGAAGACGAAAGCGAGTTGCGTGGAGGCCACTCGGACACCCTGCGTGAAAAATCAGGCGGCGATGATACGGGCGAACCCGCCGGATTGTCTGTACCGGGGCGTATGCGCCTGCGACGGCACTTCGCAAGAAGATCACGTGAATACGCCACGAGAACAGGCCGCCAGAAACGCGAAAGACGACGCTGCGAAGCGTCGTCTTTCGTCATGCGGCGTGTCCCAGTGCGCAGCTTAGTAGCGCAGCAGCACCGAGCCCCAGGTGAAACCGCCACCGAAAGCTTCCAGCAGCAGCAACTGGCCACGCTCGACGCGACCGGAGCGGACCGCCGTATCCAGCGCCAGCGGCACCGAACCCGACGAGGTGTTGCCGTGCTTGTCGACCGTGACGATCACCTGGTCCATCGACATGTCCAGGCGCTTGGCCGTGGCTTCGATGATGCGCAGATTCGCCTGGTGCGGGATCAACCAGTCGAGGTCGTGCTTGTCGAGCCCATTGGCGTTGAGTGTTTCGTCGACCACGCTATCTAGCGCCTTCACGGCGTACTTGAAGACGTCGTTGCCCTTCATCTCGATACGGATGCCGTTGTTCGGCTCGTCCGCCTTGAAGCCGGTGGACACGCCGACCGGATTCCACAGCAGCTCCTTCTTGCTGCCATCGGCATGCAGATGGGTGCTGAGGATGCCGGTTTCGTTGTCGGCCTTGAGCACGGCGGCGCCAGCGCCATCGCCGAACAGCACGCACGTGGTGCGCTCGGTCCAGTCGACGATGCGGCTAAGTGTTTCGGTGCCGATGACGAGCGCGGTCTTCGCGTCGCCGCAGCGGATGAACTTCTCCGCCACGCTGAGCGCGTAGATGAAGCCCGAGCAGGCGGCATTGACGTCCATCGCCGCGCAGCCGGTCGCGCCGAGGCGCGCCTGGATCAAGCAGGCGGTAGAGGGAAAGATCAGGTCGGGCGTCGTGGTGCCGACGACGATCAGGTCGACCTCGGAGGCATCCACGCCGGCGGCTTCGAGCGCACGCAGCGCGGCCTGATAACCCAGGTCACCGGCGGTTTCGCCTTCGGCGGCGATGTGGCGTTCGCGGATGCCGGTGCGGGACTGGATCCACTCATCGCTGGTGTCGACCAACTTCGACAGGTCTTCGTTGGTCAGCACTTTCTCGGGCAAATAGCTGCCCGTTCCGGCGATGCGCGCGTAAATGCGCCCCTTGTTGCCCGGCTCGCTCATGCACGCTCCCATTGCCGGCCCGACAGCGGGCCCAGGTTGTCATCGATCATGCGGAAGGCGCGCCCGGCCGATCGGCGGGCGCGCTGCATGGATCAATCTTCCTCGACCGCCGAGGTCTTGGTGGCGATGACCTTCTTGCCGCGGTAGTAGCCGTCGGCGGTCACGTGGTGGCGCAGGTGCGTCTCGCCCGTGGTCGGGTCGGTGGACAGCTGCTTGGCGGTCAGCGCGTCGTGCGAACGACGCTGGCCACGACGGGACGGGGTGACGCGGGATTTCTGCACAGCCATGGGATTGCTCCAGCTCTCGTATCTGTTGGTGAACCTTGCGGTTCGTGTTGCCAGACCGCCGTAGCGGCTAGTTCTTCTTCAGCGAGGCCAGCGCCGCGAACGGACTGACCTTCGCCACCTCTTCTTCGTCCGCCGCCCATTCGCGTTCCACCGCGTCGGACGCCGGGTCCACCGCCACCACCGGCACGGCGAGGACCAGTTCGTCCTCCACCAGTTCGGCGGGGCGCAGCATGCCGTCTTCGGGCACCAGCAGCGCTTCGTAGTCGGGTGGCAGCGCAGCTTCTTCCTCTTCGCTGCGTACCAGACCCAACCGTTGCTTCAGTGTCACCGGCAGCACGAAACGCTGCAGGCTACGCTGGCACACCAACGGCAGGCCGGCCTCGATCTGCAGTTCCAGGTACGGGACCCGCAATGCATCGTGGTCGAACTCCACCGTGTAGCGCACTTCGCCTTCGGTATCGGCCAGAAGGCCTTGCAGGCGCGTCATGGCGGACAACGGCAGGCGGCCTTCGAAGCTGCGCCGGTTCGCGACCATGCGCCACGCATCCAACAGCTCGGGCGTATTCGCGGACATAAGCCGCTGAATGTTAAGGATCAAACCCTGAACTGTCAAACCACCCCGCTGGACGAGGATGCTTGCCGCCGGCGTAGCTGGCCGTCAGACTCCCCCGCCCCGCTCCCCCTGCCGGTCCTCGCCCCATGCCCTTGCTGCTCGCCTCCACGTCCCGTTACCGCCGCGAGCTGCTGGAGCGCCTGCGCCTGCCGTTCCACATCGCCCGTCCCGAGGTGGACGAGACGCCGCAGGACGGGGAGACCGTGCCAGCCATGGCGGCCCGCCTGGCCCACGCCAAGGCCGCCGCGATTGCCGCCCAGCACCCTGGCGCATGGGTCCTGGGATCCGACCAGGCGGCGGAACTCGACGGCGCCCCCCTGGGCAAGCCGGGCCACCGCGAGGCCGCCATCGCCCAATTATCGGCCATGGCCGGGCGCCAGGTCCGCTTCCATACCGCGGTAGCGCTGGTCCGCGACGACGAGGCACTGACGGTCCAGGACATCACGACGGTCCGCTTCCGCTCCCTCGCTCTGGCCGAGATCGAGCGCTATGTGGACGCCGAGCAGCCCTTCGACTGCGCGGGCAGCTTCAAGTCCGAGGGCCTGGGCATCGCCCTGTTCGATGCCATCGAATCGAGCGACCCCACCGCCCTCGTGGGCCTGCCGCTGATCGCGGTGTCGCGGATGCTGCGCGAGGCCGGCTTCGAGCTGCCCTGACCGGCCTCAGCGCAGCACGACCGACTGCTCCGCCCACGTCTCGACACTGCCGTCGCCCCCGGTGATGCGCAGACCCAGCCAGTGCCGACCGGGCGGCAGGTGACGGGCATCGACCTCGGCCTTGAACTGTACGCGTGGCATGCGCGGGTCCCGCGACGCGTTCTTGAGAAAGCCACGCAACCACTCGTTCGCCCCGGCATCTTCCGCAACGGCCACCACCCGGCCGTCCAAGGTGATTTCCACCTTCGCAACGCCCACGACATCCTTCACCGCCCAGCCACCCACGCCAAAGCGTCGGTCCACCGTGCTCCCCGCCGAAGGCACATCGATGTTGGCCACCACCGGCGTGATGCATGCGCCGTCGCCGCGTGCAGCGGGCAAAGCGATCAACAGGAATCGGCGTGCACCCCGGTCGATGTTCACCACCTGACCGGCCGGCAGTGCGCCGACGACGCCGCACAGCTGCTGGTAGTGCGCGAGCAACGCACTGAACTTCACGTCGGTCGCGCCGACGACCAACAGCGCTGGCGCGCTCCGCTGACCTGAATCGTGCAGACCCCATACTGCGAGTTGGGGCGCGCGGCCATGTTTCCGGTTCAAGGGATGATCGAGCACGCGGATGTCGGCGTTCCCCAGTGCGAATCCCAGTTCCGCGCCGGTCTTGAAATTGTCGGCCAGCAGCACGGCATCCACGGGCATTCGCGCCTGCGCCGTGCGCACCTCGGCCGCCAGCGTGTCCCAACCGGTGAAGTTCTCCGGGTAATACTTGCTGCCGGCAAGGTGCGTGCGCACGCCTGGCAGCGAAACAGCGACGTAGTAGCCCAGCATCAGCACGGTACCTATGGCGGTCAGTGCCCAGGTCGCCCGGCGAAACGATGTCGACCACTCGCAAAGCAGCAATGGCACGATGGCCAACAGTGCGAGATAGCCGGGCAACGTCCAATGAAAGCTCACGCGTTCGTTGTCGGCGAAGAACCCGAGCACGAAGAAGCCGAAGGTGGAAATGGCGCCCAGGAGCGCGAAGTACCGCCACGCAGGCTCCGCCCGACCGCTTGCCCGCAGCGCGCGCATGCAGACCACCAGCATCGCCCAGAACAGCAACGGTGTTGCCATCAAGGATTGGACCAACAGGAAGCGCGCACCATCGGCATGGAAGCTCCACGGATGGCGGTCCAGCAACTGGAAACGAAGGCCGGCATCCGCGTGTTCGATATTCCAGACAGCCAATGGCACCCACGCGAGCGCTCCGACGGCGAGTGCCGCCCATACACGCGCATCGCGCAGCACCTTCCGCCCTTCCGGCAACCACAGCATCGCGATCAGGCCCACGCCGATCACGCCCACGAACCGGTAGTGGCTCAGCGCACCCACCGCCAGGCCCAGCGCAAGTTCGGTCGCGGCCCCCGCATCGACACCCCTCAGCAGGCGCGCACCGGCGTCGGCGCACAGCACGGCGGCGACCGCCATCGGCACGTCGGGCAGGGCGAGCACGCCCAGGGTGCCCGACAACGGCATCAGCGTCGCCAGCGTCGCGGCTCGCCAGCCCGTTGTCGCACCGAACTCGCGCGCCGCGCAGCGTGCGACCAGCCACGGCAACGCGGCCGCCATGAGCAAGAAGGGCGCGCGCACCGCCAGCACATGATGGCCACCCATTTCGACGCCCAGGCGCGTCAACCATGCCGTCAGCCCCGGCAAGTCAGAGTAGGCCGCCGCCAGGTGCTGTCCTTCCTGCCAGTAGAAGGCCTCGTCCACGAACAAAGGGAGGCGCGCCGCGATCGCGATCTTGACCGCCGTCACGATTGTCCATGCCGCGATGAACCATCGCTGCGCGCGTTGTTCTTCACTCATCTCGCTACACTTCCCGACAACCACGATCGGAACCGAGAGCGCGATGTCCGCCATTCCCAGCACCCGCCCTATGCTATCCGAAGGCTTGGCCGATGCCCTCAAACGGGCCCAGGCCCAGGTCAACTCGCTGGTACTGGGCAAGGCGCATGAAGTGCGGCTGGCGTTCGTCGCTTTGCTGTCGGACGGCCACCTGCTGATCGAGGACCTGCCCGGTCTCGGCAAGACCACCCTCGCCCACGCCCTGGCGGCGACATTGGGGCTGACATTCCAGCGCGTGCAGTTCACCTCGGACCTGCTGCCGGCCGACGTGCTGGGCGTGTCGGTCTACGACGCGCAGGCGCGCGCTTTCACCTTCCATCCCGGCCCGGTCTTCACCAACGTGCTGCTCGCCGACGAGATCAATCGTGCGCCTCCCCGCACCCAGAGCGCGCTGCTCGAGGCGATGGCCGAACATCAGGTCACCCTGGATGGCGTGACGCATGCGTTGCCCGAGCCCTTCTTCGTCATCGCGACACAGAATCCCGTCGACCTGTCCGGCACGTACCCGCTGCCGGACTCGCAACTCGACCGCTTTCTGTTGCGCCTTGCACTGGGCTATCCCAGCGCGGAATCCGAGCGGGCTCTGCTGGCGGGTACCGATCGCCGCATGCTGATCGCGCAGGCGATGCCGCTGTTGTCATCGGACGAGGTCATGGCGCTGCGCCAGGCGGTCGGCGACGTGCATGCCAGCGAAGCGCTGATCGACTATGTCCAGGCCTTGTTGACGCGTAGCCGCCAGCACCCCGGCGTGCGCGTGGGCCTGTCGCCACGCGCCGGCATCGCACTGTTGAGGGCGGCCAAGGCCTATGCCCTGCTGTTGGGCCGCACGCACGTGTTGCCCGACGATGTCCAGGCCCTGTTCGCCGCTGTCGCGACGCACCGCCTCGTGCCGGAGGCCGAGGCCGCCTCCGCCGTTGCGTTGGCCAAAGCCATCCTGCACGCGGTTCCGGTGGATTGAGGATGGCGGGCTTGCGCGCATCGCTGGCGCGGCGGTTGGCGCAGTTCGCCCGTCCGCGCGCGGCGGAAGTGTTGCCGGTGCAGTTGGACCGCCGGCGCGTCTACGTGCTGCCGACAGGCTTCGGCCTCTTCTACGCGGCGCTCGTGCTGGCCATGGCGCTGGGAGCACTGAACTACAACAACAACCCAGCACTGCTGATGGCCCTGTTGCTGGGCGCGACGGCGATGGCGAGCCTTATTTTCGCCCACCTGCAATTGTCCGGCCTGCGCATGGACGCAGTATCGGCCGACCCCGTGCATGCCGGTGAATCGCTCATGCTGCACATCGCACTGTCGGCGCGCGACGGTCGCCCGCGTCGGGGCCTCAGGTTGGATGGCGCGGAGACGGCCACCTTCGCGCCTGCGATGTCCGCCGAGGGCACCGTCGTGGAGCTGGGACTGCCTACGCAACGACGCGGCTGGCACGACATCGGTCGACTCCGCGTGTCGACGACGCAGCCCCTGGGCCTGGCGCGCGCCTGGTCGTGGGTCTGGCCGCCGCCGCTGCTCGTCTATCCGGCAGTCGAAGTACACGGCCCCCCGTTACCGGAGGGGGGGCGCACCGGCCAGCGTGCGAAGCTCGATCCGGCCGGTGACGACGTCCATCACCTACGCGGCTATCGCCCCGGCGATGCCCCGCGCACGATCGCATGGAAGCCGTCCGCGCGGCGCGACGTGCTGTTGGTGCGCGAATACGAACAACCCGTCGGGGTGGAAGTCCGGCTGGACTGGGATGCGCTGGGCACCCTCGCGCACGAAGAGCGTATTCGGCGCCTGGCGCACTGGGTGGAACTCGGCGAACGCGAGGGACGACGCTATCGGCTCACTCTCCCGGGCCAACCGCCCCTGGGCCCCGCGAACGGCGCCCTGCACCGCCATCTGTGCCTGCGCGCGCTCGCGCTGATGCCGTATGCCGACCGCTAAGCCTGACGCTCCCATCCCCGACCGTTCCAGCCGCCTGTGGGCGTTGGGCAGCGCCGCGCTTTGCCTGCTCGCGCTGCTATTTCAGCTGCCCCTGTCGTTGGCACTGGCACTCGGTGCTGTCGGCGTCGTGCTGGGCGTCGCGTCCTGGTGGCGTCCGTTGCCGGCTTGGCTTCGCATCCTGCTGGCGCTGGCGATGCTCGCTGCCGTTCTCTACTCCACCGGCCTGAGGTTCGGGCGCGACACGGGATGCGCGTTGCTGGCAGCAATGCTCGCCCTGAAGCCAACCGAAACGCAGGGGCTGCGCGACAACCGCAGCCTGCTCGGTTTCGCGTTCTTCGCCCCATTCGCAGCATTCCTGCTCGATCAGGGGCCGTTGACGATGTTGCTGGGGCTGCTCGGCCTGTGCGCCGGCCTCATCGCGCTGCAGCGACTGGCCGACGTCGAGGCCCGCGCCACGGCGGGTTCGCCGACCGTGCTGCCGCGCCTGGCGCTGGTAGGGCGGCTGGTACTGATCGGTCTTCCGCTGGTGCTGGCGGCCTTCTGGCTATTCCCTCGTCTCGCCTCGCCCCTGTGGGGTGTTCCCGAGCGCGCGCTCGCCAAACCCGGCCTCGGCGAGGACATGTCGCCAGGAGGCTGGCTGGACCTCATGGCCGATGAAGATCCGGCGTTGCGCGTGCAGTTCTTTGGTGCCACGCCCGCGCCGGGTCAGATGTATTGGCGCGGACCCGTACTGTGGAACTACGACGGACGCACATGGACGCAGGCACCCTGGTTACGCGGACTACCGCCCGCGCAGACCTCGCGAAGCCCCGCTCGCTGGGATTACCAGCTTGAAGTCGAGCCCACCGATCGCCGACAGCTGGTCGCCTTGGACCTGCCCACGTCAGCGCCGGAGGGCGCTCACCTGGCGAACGATTACGCGATGACCGTGCGCACGCCGCTGAACGCACTCACGCGTTGGCGCATGCAGTCCTCGACACCGGCTCGCTTCGAATCGAGATTGCCGATGCTGCTGCGCCAGCAGGCTTTGCAACTGCCCAACGGGTTCAATCCGCGGACACGACGACTGGCGATGCAATGGCGGCAGGATGCCGGCGACGACGATCGCGCGGTCGTGCAGCGTGCACTGGGGTGGATCCGCGAGGAATTCGCTTACACGCTGGACACGCCTTTGCCTGGTAGGAATGCCGTGGACGAGTTCCTGTTCGATCAGAAACAGGGCTACTGCGAACACTTCAGTTCTTCGTTCGTCTTCCTGATGCGCGCCGCAGGCATACCCGCTCGCGTAGTGACCGGGTACACGGGCGGCGTCTACAACCGTCTGGGCGGTTACTGGGTAATTCGGCAGATGGATGCTCATGCCTGGGCAGAAGTGTGGCTGCCCGAGCGGGGCTGGGTCCGCGTCGACCCCACCGCCGCCGTCGCACCCGAACGCATCTACGACACGCTAGAGGATCAGTTGGGCGAAGGCGTGGAAGCCGGGCGACTCACACTGGGAGGTTTCGGCAGTGTCAGCGACTGGCTCCGGCGTGGCTGGAACGACCTTGTCCTCGGTTTCGACGCCCGCCGGCAGGCGCAGCTGCTGGAGCGACTGGGTGCGAACGGGCTCGGCAGCACAGGGCTGGGCCTGCTGTTCGGCCTCGCGGCGCTCGGTACGCTCGGCTGGATGGCTTGGTGGCTGGCGCGTGCCGAGCGCGAACGCGATCCACTGCTGCGCGCCTGGCGTCAGCTGGGTCGGCGCTACGCGCGTTTCGGATTGGCCCGCGAACCGCACGAAACCGCCTCGGAGTGGGTGCGCCGGGTCGCTGCTCGGCGCCCGCAGGGCGCGAACCTGCTGTTTTCGCTCAGCCGGCGTTTCGCCGCAGCGCGCTACGCTCCAGATGAGGGGGATCACCGCGCATTGATCGAAGACCTGCGCCGGCACCGCCCGTGACCCACTGGAGACTGGCCATGAATCTTCGCTTCGCTGTCCTCGCCGCTTCCACCGCCGTCCTGTTGTCGGCCTGCGCCACCGCGCCCCAACCGCTGCAGGGCAGCTTCACTCCCGTCAATCCGCGCGACTCCGTTGCCACGCCACAGGTGGGCGCATCCGTCCGTTGGGGGGGGCGCATCATCAGCACCACGCCCGCGGAGAACAGCACGTGCTTCCAGCTGGTCTCCCGCCCACTGTCCGGCACGGGTCGCCCGCTTTCCAGCGCACCGGACGCCACCGACGGCCGCTTCATCGCCTGCCGCGCCGGCTTCTACGATCCCGCCGTGTTCGCCGAGGGCCGGGAGGTGACCTTCGTCGGCAAGATCGATGGTTACGAAAGCACGCGCATCGGTGACTACGACTACCAGTTGCCGCGCGTCGCTGCCGAGGTGGTTTACCTGTGGCCGGAAGTACGCGAAGTCGAGGTGCGCCCTTACCCGTACTACGACCCCTTCTGGGGTCCGCGTTGGGGCCGTTGGGGCTGGTGGTGACCATCGCCCGCCACATGACGAAAAAGCCGCCCGATGGGCGGCTTTTTTCTGGGGACTCTGTGCGCCAGTCAACCTGGCGTGCCGAAACGCCCAAGCGGCGCGCCAGCCAATAGGTGCAGGTGGATGTGGAAGACGGTCTGACCGGCATGCTCACGGCAGTTCATCACCACGCGATAGCCGTCTTCGGCGAATCCTTCCCGGCGCGCATACTCCGCCGCCGCCAGCACCAGCTTGCCGACCAGCACGGCCTGTTCCGGGCGCACGTCATCGAGTGTCGGAATGGCTTCGTGCTTGGGGATGAAGAGCACATGCACCGGCGCTTGCGGTGCGATGTCCTTGAAGCCCAGCACGTCGTCATCCTCATAGACGATGGTGGCGGGAATCTCGCGACGGATGATGCGGGCGAAGATCGTGTCGGTCATGGGGTGCGCGTCCTCGTGGGCGGTATCAGATCATTTCGCTGCGGCCGCCGAACGCGTGCGCAAGCGTGCCGCGATCGACGTATTCCAACTCGCCCCCCAGCGGTACGCCGTGCGCCAGCCGGCTGGGTCGCACACCTTGCTGGCGCGCCAGCTGGGCGAGGTAATGCGCGGTGGCCTCGCCCTCGACCGTGGGATTGGTGGCGATGATCATCTCACCCACCTCTCCCGCCCCCAGGCGGCTGGTCAGCGCATCCAGCCCGAGCTCGCGCGGGCCGATGCCGTCCAGCGGCGAGAGCCTGCCATGCAGGACGAAGTAGACCCCGCGGTACCCGGTGGCCTGTTCTATCGCCAAGCGGTCCGACGGCGACTCCACCACGCAGAGCTGGTGGCGATCACGGCTGCCGCTCGCGCATATCCCACAGAGCGTGCCTTCGGTGAAGTCGCGGCACTGCGCGCAGTGACCGATGCGGTCGAGCGCATCGGCGAGCACTGCCGCCAAGCGTTTGCCACCGTCCCGCTCGCGATCGAGCAGGTGGTACGCCATCCGCTGCGCGGTCTTCTGCCCGACACCGGGCAGCACGCGTAGCGATTCGATGAGCTGTTCGAGCAGCGGACTGGACATCGTCATCCCCGACCCGCGCCCGCCATTGATGCGGGCGTCGGACCGGTGCGCGTCAGAACGGCAGCTTCATGCCCGGCGGCATCGGCATGCCGGCCGTGGCCGCACCCATCCGCGACTTCGACTCGGCGTCGACCTTGTTCGACGCGTCATTGAATGCGGCTGCGATCAGATCCTCCAGCATCTCAGCATCGGACAGCACCGACGGATCGATGCGCACCTTGCGGCACTCCTTGGCGCCGGTCAGCGTCACGCTGACCATGCCGGCGCCGGCGTTGCCGGTGACTTCCAGCTTGGCCAATTCTTCCTGGGCGCGCTGCAGGTTTTCCTGCATCTTCTGCGCCTGCTGCATCAGTTGGGCGATGTTTCCACGCATGTCGTGATCACTCTTCGTAAGGACGGATGGAATCCGGGACGAGCCGGGCGCCGTGCTGCTGCACCAGGCGCTGGACGTCCGGATGGTTCATGAAGGTTTCCTCGGCCACGCTCTGGCGCTCGTCGCGCTGCCGGTGGCTGCGCTCCTTAAGCGTTTCGGCCTCGGCCGCGCCGTGGGAGGACGCGAAGGCGAGCCGCGGCGCGACCCCGTAACGGTCCGCGATCGCGGCCGCCAGTTCGCCCAGCGTGCGCTCCGAACGCAGGTAGTCGAAACCGCTGTCCAGCGCCAACGTCAGCGTGCCCTGGGCGTAGCCGGAGAACGCGACGTTTTCGACCAACTGCTTGCCGACGCCTTTCAGGCCACAGGTGCTGGCGAAATGCAGCCAGGTTTCGGCGTCGATGATGCCGATGTCGGCGGGTATCGGGGTGGTGGCCGGGAGCGGCGGCGCTGGCGACGCGGATACGGACACCGGCGCCCAGGGTGGGTCGTCAGCCAACGCCTGCGGCGGTGGCGCGGTAACGATCTCGGTGCGCGCGGGCGCGACCGGGGCCGGTACTTCCTGGCGGACCGGTTCCGCCGTGCGCACCGGCTTGGCAGGCGCTGCCGAGGCCACCGCTCCGCCCGCTTCCACGGTCACCGGCACCGATTTGCCTTCGCCGCGCATCTCGCCGCTCTGGGCGGGACGGAACGCCAGCATGCGGAGCAGGCTCATCTCGAAGCCCGCGCGCCCGCTTGGCGCCAGATGCAGGTCGCGCCGGCCATTGATCGCCATCTGGTACCAGAGCTGTACCACTTCCGGCCGCAGCTGTCCGGCGAAGGACTCCACGTCGACGCCCTCGGCCTCGACAGCCGCGGAAGGCACTAGCTGGCGCACCTGGATCCGGTGCAGCGCTTCGGCCACCGCATCCAGCACGCCAGCCCAGTCTGGCGAGAACTCAGCCAAGCCGGCGATCACCTGCAGCAGCGTTTCGCCATCGCCCTCGGCCAGCGCAACGAGCATCGCGTTGACCTGGGTGCGGTCCACCGTGCCCAGCATCGTCCGCACCCCGTCGTCGTGCAGCGCGCCGCCTGCATAGGCGATGGCCTGGTCGAGCAGCGACAAGCCATCACGCAGCGAGCCATCGGCCGCGCGCGCGAGCTGGGCGATCGCCCCGGTGTCGGCTTCGATCTGCTCGGCGCCGAGGATCTTCGTTATCTGGCCACGGATCTGCTCTTCGTCCAGCCGCTTGAGGTTGAACTGCAGGCAGCGCGACAACACCGTCACCGGCAGCTTCTGCGGGTCGGTGGTGGCGAGCAGGAACTTGACGTGCTCCGGTGGCTCCTCGAGCGTCTTCAGCAGCGCGTTGAACGCCGCCTTCGAGAGCATGTGGACTTCGTCGATCAGGTAGACCTTGAACTTGCCTCGCGACGGCATGTATTGCGCGTTCTCGATCACCTCGCGCACGTCGTCCACGCCGGTGTTCGACGCGGCGTCGATCTCCAGCAAGTCGATATAGCGCCCGGCATCGATGTCCAGGCAGGCGGCGCACTGGCCGCAGGGATCGGCGCTGGTGCCCTTCTCGCAGTTCAGCGATTTGGCGAAGATGCGCGCGATCGTGGTCTTGCCGACGCCACGGGTGCCGGTGAACAGGAAGGCGTGGTGCACCCGGCCGGAATCCAGCGCGTTGGTGAGCGCGCGGACCACGTGTTCCTGGCCCACCAGTTCGGCAAAACGCTTGGGGCGCCACTTGCGGGCGAGGACAAGGTAGGACATGCCGACATTGTGCCATGGCATGCAAGCGGCCCCGACCGGATACAGGCGGTGATCGGCTTCGCTTGTGGCCCGCCTCGCCGGAGGCTAGAATTCACGGCCCTGAAAGCGGCCCACGGTCGCGTTCAGGTCCCGGAGAGGTGTCCGAGTGGTTGAAGGAGCACGCCTGGAAAGTGTGTAAGCGTCTAAACCGCGCTTCGGGGGTTCGAATCCCCCTCTCTCCGCCAGTTTACGCAAGCCCCTGACTCGTCAGGGGTTTTTCGTTTCTGGTCCCGACCGAGTGCAGGACACAAATCGGGACACACCTCCCGATGCGCATTCCACATCATCTGGTTCGTTCCTCTTCAGGGCTCTGGTCGTTTCGTCAGCGGGTTCCCGCCGACCTCCAGCACCTCATTGGCCGCCGCCTGCTCAAGCGCACCCTGCGCACTAATGACTTGTCCGAGGCCCGGCTTCGCGCGCTGGTGTTGGCCTCCCGCTATGCTCAAGCCTTCTCAACGCTGAGGGATCGGCGGATGGACAAGCTGGGGAAGAAAGAGGCCGATGAGCTGATCGCCCGACTGACGCAAGCGGAGGGTCTGAAAGACCTCACCCTCCACCGGACCCGAGCCCCCGACGGGACGGTGAGCGAGCGCTGGCAGATCGACACCGAGGAAGACCTGCGGCTCTTCCGCCAGGCCCAGCACGAGTCTAATGACCCTCTCCTAGATGCGGTCAACTCTCCTCTGTCACCGCGTGACTTCGCCGCAGCCAGGGCGAAGATCACCCCCATCACCTTGGCGGACGCTCGGGACGGGTGGCTGGCAAGCCTTCAGGGCAGCACGCTGCCCAAGACCCTCACGATTAAGAAGACCGCCGTTGAGGCTTTGGTCCGGTTTCTGGGGAGCAAGACCAAGCTGCACACCGTCACCCGCACGGACCTAGCCCGCTGGTATCAGCACATGCGGGACGAAGGCGCCTCGACTCCTACCCTCACCAACAAGCAATCGTATGTGGGCGGTCGCGGAGGCTTCTTCGAATGGGCCCAAGCATCCGGCTACTACCCAAAGGGAGACAACCCCGCCGCCGGCCATATCTCCTATTCAATTCGGGAGAAGCGGGCCAGACGAAAGTTTGGCTTCAAGGCCTATGACGCACATCAAGTCCAGACCTTGTTCGCTCCGGCGGCCTTCGAGGGTTTGGCCCTGTCGGCCCGCTGGGCTTCGGTCATCGGTCTCTATACCGGCGCCAGAGCGTCCGAGGTGGGTCAACTCTTGGTCGCGGACATCATTGAGGAAGACGGCCTGCTCTGCATCAGAGTTTCAGACGAAGGCGAGCACCAGAAAGTAAAAACCGAGGTCAGCCTGCGAACCGTGCCCGTGCATCCGGACTTGCTAGCGCTGGGCTTCCGAGAGTGGATCGACGGCCTTCGTTCCGCTGGTGCCGATCGTCTTTTCCCTGCCGCCAAGGCAGACGCGAAAAACGGCCAAGGGAACTGGATCACCAAAGCCTTCGGGCGACACCTGGAGCAGGTGGGAAAGAACTGGCCCGCAGGCAAGCGAGGCTTCCACTCGCTGAGAAAGACGGTCATCCAATCACTTCAAGGCGCTGGCGTGCCATCGGAGCTGCGTGCTCAACTCGTTGGTCACGAGCTCGACGACGAGCACCACTCAACGTATAGCCGTGACTTCACCGTGCGCGAGAAGCTTCATGGACCCGGCCCCACCACCCCGGGACTCTCAACGTTGGACTTCGGGCTGAACCTGCCCGCCCTCTCTCAACTGCTGTTAGATACCGCTCCGACTCCGCGGGTCGGACGCAAGCGCACTACACACGCCGTTGTGACCGCTCCGTAGCATGTCTGAGAGGCAATCAGCACGTAACCTAAGGAAATGGCGGTCGCAGCTGGTGAGATTGAAATCCTCTAAACAAGGCAATTCTTCACACTCAAGATACTCATGGACGAATCAATCAAACGCCCCATCCCGAGCACGTTTGAAATGTTGGAGCGCACCAAGCGCCCCAAGATTGTCAGTAAGTTTGATTGGATTGAGAACTGGTCCTTTATTGGTCTGATAGTTCTTGGTCTGCTGACCTTCGCGCTCTGGGGCTTAAGCAGCTACGGCTGGATGAGCTTGGAAACCGCGAAGTTCCTCCTGTTTTGGATCATTGTGGCAATGGTGCTCATCGTGGTCATTTGGGGCGCCTCCCAGCTTGTTGAAGCCTATCGGGCAATCAAAGCGGGCTATCGGCCCATGGCAGAACGCATCGATGCTGCTGCGGCCAACGAACGGGCAATCCTAGACGACCTTCAGGAATGCGACCATCAAGAACTGCGGGAGCGCTCCAAGCACTTGGAGCTGGAAGTCAAAGTGCTAGGCCGGCGAGCGGGCTTGGCCACGATCACTAGCGCTATCGCATTTGGCCTTATCAATCTTCTTGATACAGCCGCCAAGGCCAGCATTTGGCCGGAACTGTCACATGCACGCCTGTTTGTTTATACCGGCAGCTTGGGAATCCTAATCGGCTCGCTTCTACTCGTAATCTTTATAGGCAAGCTCGAGCGAATAGCAGGCCTTTACGCGTTGGCGGCTGAGCGCACCAAGCCTTAAGCCGAAAGGGCACGAATGAGAAGCCGAGTCCCTCCTAATACGCCCCCAATTCACTACTGACTAACTCTGATATATGTGAACAAAAGCGCAGATATCAGCTTGTGTTGATTCCTCCATCTGCTTTTATGAATGCTCCCCTCACCCTTCAGGAGTTTTCATGCCCGACGACATTCAACTTCGCATTGCCAGCGGCCTGCTCGGCCATCTTCTTGGTCAGCATTCCACACGGCAGCTTTCCGACCGCATGGATGACATCCAGCACTGCTTGGACGTTGCTGCTGAGCTGATGCGACGTCGAGGCAGTGATTTCCCGACAGGCCAAGCCCACGTTCCACTGCCCACTCCACCAAACGTGCGAGTTCGCAAAACAGTGACCGATCGCGAGGCTCTTCCGGTCATTCCTCCGAACCTAGAGCAGTGGCGTGCAACGCGTGCTCGGAAAACCTTTCCGGAGCCATCTACAGGCGGCCGTAAGAAGCCAACCATGCACTGACACTTTATTGCGAAGGCCCCGTCTCCACGGGGCCTTCTGACATTCACAAGCGAGGGCGACGAGCCCTGACGGCATTTCCAGGAAGAGCCACCCTTTCCGCCGTTTCGTATTCGGCCCTATGGCCCTGGCGCTTAGAGACTTGCTCGCTCAATTGCTCCAACTGAGCCGCCGCCGCTAGAACTTCTTCCTCGCATGCGGCTTCAGCCAAATCAGAAGTTACCTCCCTGGCACCTCTAAGCTCCACCGTTCGTTTCTGCAGCGCGGCCAACCGCCTGGCCCGACGTCGCTCCCATTCCTGCGTAGACCAAACGCCTCCGGTTCTAGGGAAATCAGCGTCAAACCTCTCCCAAGACTGCTCTGCCATATGGAAGAGCTGCTCTGCTCTTCGCAGTGCGGCCAATCGACTTGAAAATCGCATCAAACGACGCTTGAGCCGCCCCAGCCCGTTAAGCAACCCGTTGAGGTCGCGACGAAGGCTGGCGTCATCTCCAATCGCCTCGATTCGATTTCTTAGCTGGCCCAACAGCTGGCGCGTTGTAGTCAGAGCGAGATTCTGACGAACCGCAAAGATCTCAGCCAACTCCTGAGCGGCAATGGCCAGCAGGTCTCTGATTGAGCGCTGAGGGCCGGGTTGGGCTTCGACATGCACACCCCTGCCCACAAGGCTAGATGCTCGGATGCCGCTGATGCCATGAACTACCAGTCCACGCACAGGCGAGACGGGAAGCTGATGAGGGGACCCTCGTTCTTGGCCATCCTTTTGCGCTTGCGCTTGACTGTGTCCAGCCGGCACTGGAGCAGCCCTGCCCTCTTTCATAGCCTTTTCAAGCAGGCGTTCAAATGCCTCTTCGTTCTCCAGGACGACGCGCGCATTGTCTGCCGCCCTGTCGGTCATGACTCCTTTGCGCTCAAGTGCCGAAGCCGTCCTTCCCACGTGCTTAGTGGGCGTGCGTGACAATGCTATCGCTTCTCCCCACGCACCTCGCTCCATGGCGGATTCTGCTTGGACTTCCAGCCGACGATGGTCGATACGGATATCAAATCCTGCGGACGCCAAGTGCTCATTTATGGTTGACGCGATAGTCTTCCGCACCCATTCGATCTCGGTCTTGCCAGATACACCACCATCGAGCTCTCGGGTCTTTTCGCCAAAGCCTTCACTGGTGAGGCGGCGAGTGGTCGCCAGCAAGTGGACGTGATGATTCAAGCCGTCCCTGGAACCGGGGGAGTGGATGCTGGCTTGCAAGGCGAAGCCGTAGCGGCCTACCAGCGCGTGACCAATAGCCTCCGCCAGATCGGAGCGTCGTTCATCGTTGAGCTCATGCGGTAACGCCACCTCGAACTCTCTTGCGACGGTCGAGTTCCGCCGCGTCTCAGCCGCCTCCGCTGCGGACCAAAGCTCGCTGGGGACTACAGCCCAATCTGGGGCATCCTCAGGAACAATGCAGAAAGTCTCAACCACTCCCCCACGCCGCCGATAGTCGTGGTGCTTTCCCGTAAGGTGGTCGATCAAGAAAAGACCGCCGCGATAGGCAGCGGCAGCAACGGATGAGTCACCACGAGCGCGACTAAACGTTTTAACGCGAGAGTGGAAAATGGCCATGCGGGCTCCGAGATGTGCTCTGCCCTTTATGCCGTGGCTTTTGACTTTGGCAAGCGCATCGCGCCTGGGGTCCAAGGGGCGAAGCCCTTTGCGCACGCAATGTCGTAGACATTGCCTAAGTGCGCTCTTGCTTATTTCCTTTACGCCCTGTTTTTCAGTATTAGACGATTCCGCGAATTTCAAATTCTCGAAGCCGGTCAGAACTTGACAAGCCGCTTTTCCCTGATTGACTCAATACCAAAACCGAGGGAGACACGCATGACCGCAACAGAGCACTATCGCGATCAAATTCAACGAGCCACAGAACGCTTGACCCAGCTTCAAGCGAGGACTCTGTTGGCCCACCAGCGACGCGAAGCAAAGGCGCAAGGAAAAGCTAAGCGGGAGGAGATGAAACGACGGAAACGCGTAGCCGAACTAATTTTTCTGGTCGGCGCCCACGCATTGGACGATGAGGAAATTGTGGGCGCACTGTTAGAGCACACTGCTCGTAGGAACGACGAGAACATGCGTGAACTCATTCACGCGAAGGGCTCCGAGCGACTCAAACGCCACTGAAACCAAGCACCCCGCCTACCCCCTTCTCGGACCCGTTTAGGCCGCCGTCTCGACAAGGGCAGCACACCACAAAGAAATGTGATGCAATCAGCACTGGGGGCAGGCCGGCGTCATGGTGCGACGAGAACTTGACGGCGTTGCCCCCAACACCATAAACCGGATAGCAACGGGGGGAAGGATGATGTCCAAGGATGCGGCGGTGTCGGCGATTGAGAGCAGGCTGTGCCTTGAGCTCCGTTACGATGGTTTCTCACGTTTGGTAGAGGTCCATGCCGTCGGAACGAGCAAAACCGGGGAGCTTTGCATGCGGGTCTACCAAGTGAGCGGCGGGTCTGTGAGCGGCGAAAGATCCGGCTGGAAGATGATGCTCATAGACAAGAGCTTCTCCGCGCATCTTTCTACGACCCGGTCTGAGGCACCAAGGCCTGGCTATAGGAAAGGAGACCGGGACATGCTGACAATCTATTGCGAGCTCTAGCTCGACCACTCACTAGCGCCAAGGATAAACAATCTCATACGGACTGGGAGGCATTGCTCCATGCAGCTACTGAGAGCACGCATCAAAAACTTCCGCTCTTTGCGTGATGTTTCCATTGACTTTGAGGCTCACACCGCGCTGATCGGCGGCAATGGCGCAGGTAAGTCAAGCATCCTCAAGGCTCTTGAGAAGTTCTACTCCACGAGCAAAGTGCTCGACCAAGATGACTACTTCGGCCGCGACATCACTCTACCCGTGGAGATTGAGCTGACCTTCGGGGCGTTAAGTGCCGGGGAGCAAGAGACCTTTGAAAGCAGGGTTCGTGATGGAACCTTGACGGTATCGAGAGTTTTCGATGGGACGGCCTCCTCGGGTCGCTACTACGGATCGACTCTCCAAAATCCAGACTTCTCTGCTATACGCGCCATCGGTGGCGCAACTGAGAAGCGATCTGCCTACAAGGCGCTCAAAGAGGGGACCGCCGCTTACGCCGAGCTTCCCAGTGTCACGAGTGCTGGGCAAATCGAAGCATTTCTACAGGAGTGGGAGCTCGCCCATCCGGATTCGCTGGCCCTACTGAGGGACGACGGCCAGTTCTTCGGATTCCAGAATGCTGGACGTGGGGCGCTACAGCGCCATACAAGTTTTGTCTTCGTTCCAGCGGTTAGAGAAGCTTCGCTCGATGCAGCCGATGGAAAATCCAGCGCCATCGGGCGACTGCTTGAGATCGTTGTTCGCAGCGCCATTCTTCAGCGCAAGGATGTGCAGGCTTTTCAAGAGGAGGTGACAGCTCGCTATCGCGCTCTGGTCGCGCCTGCAAACATGCCCGAACTCGGAGAACTCGCGAACCGCTTAACCGGCGACCTCAAAAGCCTGTATCGAGACGCTGCTGTGGGCCTCACCTGGCGAGATGTAGCGGATATCGCAGTGCCCCTGCCTGCCGCAGACGTTTCATTGAGTGATGAAGGTTTCGGTGGCCCTGTTGACCGCCAAGGTCACGGGCTACAGCGTGCCTTTGTTTTCACGCTCTTGCAGCATTTGGCGAAGACCAGCCATCAGACTCCGGCGACCGAAGAAGAGACTACGGAGGAAACAGGCCAAACGACACCACTAGCGGCTCCAAGCCTCATCTTAGCCATTGAGGAGCCGGAGCTATACCAACATCCGACCAAACAGCGTCACTTAGCGAGCGTCCTGAGAGGCTTGAGCACCGGAAGTCTGCCAGGCGCAACTGGGCCAACCCAGATCATTTTTGGCTCGCACTCACCCATGTTCGTTGCGATGGAACGAGCCAACGAGGTGCGGCTTGCTCGACGGTTGAAATCGGCCGATAGCAAGTTCAAGCATGCGCATTTGACTTCGTTGAGCCTTGCCAACGTTGCTTCGCGCCTAGAAAAAGCAAACAACAAGGCGCCAGGAACTTGGACGGCAGCAACCCTTACCCCAAGACTGCATATCCTCGGGACGGAACTCTCAGAGGGCTTCTTTGCCAACGGTGTCGTGTTGGTCGAGGGTAGAAGCGACCGATCGGCACTTCAAGCATGTGCGCGACTGCTAGGCCTCGACTTCCATGCAGCGGGCATCGCCATCCTTCCCGTCGAGGGCAAGCTTAATCTTGACAGGCCCTACGCAGTCTTCACGGAGCTAGAGATTCCGACCTTTTTAGTCTGGGACTGCGATCTGAACAAGAAAGAGCCAGTGGCAAATACCGCGCTCCTTCATTTGGCAGATGCCCATGCCAAATATGATGAACCTCTCTCCACTCGCATAGCCAAAAACTACGCTTATTTTGAAGACACACTTGAATCAACACTGATTCTAGAGCTAGGAAATGACCTACATTCGCAATGCCTGGGAGAAGCATGCGAACCATTTGGCTTAACACCCAGTAGAGAGACTCACAAAATACCGGAGGTCATGCATCGCGTGCTTACCTGTGCGAAAGATAAGGGAACAAGCTCTCCCACGCTGGAAGCTCTTGTCAACGCGATATGGTTACACCTAGCACCTGATGAAATTCAACTCTAAAGCAGCCAGGCAGTGGGGCCGCCGACCTTTCAGGCTATCTAAACGAGCGAGCAGCGAACTGCGGCCAGCAGGAAGCAAGGCCGCTTTGGTTGGCCGTCAGAGCGCCCAATTGTTAACGTATCAAATGCAAACAGTGGCCACACACGGAACGAAACCCTGAAGAGTGCCGAGACGTTAGGCGGCACGCTCGTTGAGTAATGCGTCCTTCTTAGCTGCCTTTCTTGTGCTTATGAGGCTTGAGAGAGGGTGTGTTGCCGGGCGTCTCCTTGTTATCCCGGCGCCGCTGATCGGGCTTCCCCGTCGATTTTGCAATTGGCTTTGGACCAGGCTTGATGGCCATACGTGGACTCCTTACTTCGGAAGTTTCAGAGGATTGACCTACCGTGCCGCCTAACGTCTGCTTCGGGTCACGCAGCAACAGCTGCATCGACCCACAAAACCTTACCTAGCTTCCCCAAGCTGCCGCGCCGCTCCCGACTGGGAGGCCACTCACTTAAGCTTGAAGCCCGCCTTCTTGAAGGCGTCTTTGAGCTGCTTCTCCACCGCGGCCTTGGCTTGGGTTCTGGCGGTCCGCGTCACGTCCCCATACTTTCCGGTAGCCCCGCACCTCGCACAGGAAATCGTGTCCGAGGGCCGTCGGGTGCTCGGAACATTGAACTTGTCGCTGCCGCAGCGGCATTTTACGGAAATGGTGCCTGTGGTCATCGGATGCTCTCCAGACTAAGGGTCTATGCGAGGATCACGTTAGCGACAGCCCGTCGCAAATCCTGAGAACTGCAGACCCGACGAAGAGAAAGCGCGTCATTATTTACCTGCCGTACAGATCTTTCCTAACTTAGTCACGCCAGTTGTTAGTTTATAGCAGTTAAACAGTATGCAAATGACTGAAAATTCCAACACACCGCTTCGTGCAAGTGCCTGTATCAATTGAACTTGGCTCCCGAATCACTACGAGTGCAGATACCCCGCCAGCGGTGAAGGATCCACGTCTCAAGCGTTTGCCTAAGGAAAAAAATAAACAGGCTTTTCGCATTGACGATTTTTTTGGCCGCCGTATGACTACTTCCATTGGAACAATGGAAGCAAGACGTGACGAACCCCTACGCTAAATCACTGCAGGCCTACATCGATAAGCCCTCCGGCTCGCTGGTCATGGAAGACCTCCGGATAGGCCGCATTCGTATCGGGAAGCTAATTGTGGAAGGACGAGAGGCGGCTTACAGCGCTCAAGACCTTATCAATACGGCGTGCGACCGGACTGCAAGGGTTCGTAGTGGCAAGCACGGAACCCGCTACCACGACCCTCTGCCAGTTGGCAGTCCAGCGCGCCTCCTCTCCGTTGAGATAGAAGACTACGCAAAGCATCAGAAGCGTCGCCACTTGAAGGTCGGGACCGTCGAGGCATCAACCCGCACCCTCAACCTCTTGCTTCTGACTTCTGGTGACGTGCCGGTTTCTCGCATCGACCATACGCACATCGAACGCATGTGGGACTTGCTGCGATGGGCACCGCCTGGACTGGGCACAGATCCTGACCTCGTTGGCTTGTCCTTTGACCAACTGATTGCCCGCGGCCGGGTGCTCAATGTGCCTGGCGCTGCACGGTCAACGCAGGACAAGCATCAGCGATTCCTCACAGCGTTCTTCAACCGCCTTATGGCCACCAGGGCAATTCTTCACTCTCCTATGGCGGCGTTCGGTGACATCAAGAAGGATTTGACCCGCGATCCGGAGAGATCCGGCGCCAACCGGGGGCCCTTCAGCGACGACGAACTCCAGAAGATTTTCGATCCTGTCGTCTTCACCGAGTGGGCGCGTAAGTGGCCGCATCGCTGGTGGGCGCCCATGATTGGTTTGTATACAGGCGCGCGCATCAATGAGATCGCCCAACTCAAAGTGAAAGACATCGTCAAAGAAGGGGATGTCTGGTGCATCGCGATCCAACAAACCGTCGATGCTGATTTGGCCAGGAACGAAGGACAGAAATCGCGCCAGAGCCTCAAGGGAAGATCCGCCATTCGGAGGATCCCGATCCATCGAGCGCTGCTCGATGCAGGATCTCTGGACTTCGTGGACGACATCAAAGCGTGCCGGCACCCTCGTCTGTTCCCTCACCTGTCTGCAGGCGTTAATCGGGCTACAGGCGAGACGAATGCTCGGTATAGCCAAGGCCTGCTCAATCAGTTCAGCACATATATGAAGAGCCTTGGTTTCCCGAAGGGCATTGGGTTCCATGGCTTCAGGCACATACTAGCCACGTATCTGAAACACCGGCGCGTGCCAGATGCCGACGTTGCAGCGCTAACCGGGCACACACCGCGCCAAGACTTCCCAGTGCTAGGCCAATACAACAACTCGCCCAACCCCTTCGAGCGCACCCGACAACTAGAGGCCTTGGAGGTGTTCCAGCCGCCAGTGGTTCTGCCGCGTTACAAGCGGGGACAGTTCGCCAAGGAGTTAGGCCGGGGCGCGAAATTCTACCCCTGACGCCAGATGGACTTAGAGCGCTGACCTAGGGGCTGACAGAGCTCCAGCGCCCTCCCCTCTGACGGATGGCCCATAGCGGGATGAAGGCTTGCACAGCAAGGGAGAACGCGCTAGGTTTACCCCACACCAGCGACCAGGAGTAGCTCCGGTCTAATGCCTGGTCCCTACGGCGTTTTATCAATTTACGTATGCCCGGTCGAAGGCCCATGTCCGACCGGGCATTTCGTATGCGCAGTTCTCCTCGGCAATCGGCTACGCTTCGCTTCATCTTAGTGAGCGAAAGACGATCCATGACCCCGCAGCCGTTGCGCAAGCTGTTCGATGCCATGTATCACGGGAAATACCGCTTCGAGGAATTCTTGGCGCTCTCTCCCGAAGAGAACTACAGCCCGGTTCATTGGAAGAACCGCACCATCTATAAGCCATCCAGAGCACTGAAAGACTTTCACCTCTTCCTAAATGGCTTTGTCCTAGAGCATCTTCCTGTCAATACGTCGGTCTCCTTTGCATATCGCAAAGGCACCACACTGCTGCAAGCAGTCGAGCCGCACGCGAAAAGCCGAGCGTTCTTCCAGACCGATCTGGAGCGCTTCTTCGACAGCATCACAACTCCGTTGGTTCAAAAGGCCCTGGCGGAAAACGAGACTCCCGTTGCCGACCTTAGTGACCACCTAGACCACATCCTCAAGCTTCTTACCATCGACGGCCAGCTCCCCATCGGTTATTCCACATCCCCGATCCTCAGCAATGCTTGTTTGCTCTCCTTTGACCAGCGGCTGGCACAGATTAGCGCCGAACGCGGCTGGGTCTACACCCGCTATGCCGACGACATCATGCTCTCCACACAGGACCGCGCCGAGCTGTTGGACGCACGCACCGTCATTGAGGACTGCCTCACCACTGAACTGGGTGACGGCTTCAACCTCAACCCGGCAAAGAGCAAGCTGACCACAACCGGCCGGAAGATCAAGCTTCTGGGGCTAGTTATTCTCCCTACCGGCAAGATAGCCATTGACCGCGATGTCAGAAACCGCATCGAGTCCTGGATCTACTTTTATCTTCGGGATAGGTCGCGATTGTCGAGGATATTCGAGGAAACGTATGACGAGGGAATGGAAGAAGGATTAGAGCGCCTCGGCGGCCTCGTCAGCTATGCATATGCTTCCGACCACGCCTATCTCGAGAAACTTAGACGCAAGTTCGGAACCACTGTCATTGACAGTTTTCTGCGCAGGTCTGCCCAATGAGTTGCCTGCAAGTAACGCTTGAAGCCATCCAGCACATCGCCCATCTCCACCTTGACGTGGATTTATCCAAGAGCGGACTGATGTGCTTAGTCGGCCGAAATGGTGCCGGAAAGACGACCCTAGTGAGAGCCCTTCGGAACCTCTCCAGCTCAGACACGTTCATACGAACGGCAACGCCTTACGCTTTTTCGGAGACCAGCCGGATCGTCTATGACCTAGATGGCGCTCAGGCGACCTTTGTCTATGACACAGGAATTCGATCCCTCAACTGCCACGAAACAATCCCGAAAGAACTGCGCGAACTGATCGCGGCCGAACTCCCTATGCCATACGGGAGCCGATTCAACTTCTTCAAGAGCGCCAGCGATGCCGACCCGGACATTCGGACAGCTATTGCTCTTAAGACCTACCTACGTCCCGACGAGCTAATTGCCTTTCTTAACTCGGTCTACGAAACAGACCGCTACTCGGCGATGGCCGAAGTCAAGGTTAAAGGAAAGAGCTACTACGCTCTGGTCAGGGAAGATGGGACTTACATCCGTGAGGACTACCTCAGCTCCGGAGAGCACTTCCTCATCAACCTCTATCGGACGATCAAGGGTCCTTCGAAGCTCTTGGTGATCGACGAGATCGACCTCTCTCTGGACGCGGCGGCTCAGGCAAACCTGCCCGCGTGGCTGCGCGAATTTTGCTTTGAATACGAGTGCAAGATCCTATTCACCACTCATTCTCTCGCACTGATGCGACAACTGGAGACTGAGGAACTCTTCTACATGGAGTGCGACACTGGCCATGTCTCCATCAAGCCTACGTCCTACAGCTACGCGATGGCGAGACTATTCGGGTTCGTTGGATTTGACAGATACATTGCCACGGAAGATAAGAAGCTAATCTCGCTGATCCACCACTTGATCAAGAAGTTTTGCCCAACAACGCTACTAACCTACAAGGTTATTTATCTCGGAGGAGCCTCTCAAGTTGCCAGCCTCATCGAAAGCAATGAGTCGGACCAATTCTTGGCGGCACCAGAGAAGGTGATTGCGATCCTTGATGGTGATCAATCCAAGGAGAAATATGCCCAGCACCCGAGCATTCATATGATCCCACTGAACAGCGTGGAGAAAGCACTCTGGGCCGCGAGGCAGGAAGATCCGGACTTCCCCTTTGTCACTACGCGAGATAACTTCACTAGCGAAAAGGACTTCGAGAACTACCTCAAAGACAAGAAAATCGCCACGCAGGAGCAGATTTTTGACTACCTAATCGGCAAGCACGAGGCTGGTTTTCAGAAAATAGCGCAAGTCCTCACCGGACTTTTGCCTCCTCCTCATGGTTGAGGCTGACTCAGCGCCGCAGGCAGGTCTGCCGTTGGAGTCTTGAACAACGATTAGGCTCCGCGCGAACGCAAACCTTCTCGCACGAAATCACGCATCCTACGCACCAACTCCTCTTGCTCTCCTTCAGCCAGTTGCGACATCACCAAGATGGCTTCCGCCATTGGCTCACTCGCGGCATGAAAATAGGCAACAGGAAGCTCCAATGCTGCGGCCAGCTTCTCCATGCTTTCGTTGTCCGGCATACGGTCCCCTCGCTCATAGCGCGAAATCCTTGGGGCTGCCGTGTTCTCTTCCTCCAGCCCGAGAACAGCGCCCAGGGCGGCCTGGTTCATCCCCCGCGCAAGCCTGGCCTCGCGAAGGCGACGACCGAAGGTTGAAGCTGGGGGCAGCGGTGCAGGCATGAAGACCAACGGATGATGAACTGACCCATCAGTCTGCCGCTTCCCATCCTGCCCTGCATTTGCCATATTTGCAAACGTCGTCAGGCCGACGATTTTTAGGGGCTTTCTTATGAAACACGCAGGACACGGAGCGTTTGCTGCGCTCTTGGCATTGGCCTTCGCTTCCCTTACTCCCGCACTCGCTCAAGACAAGGCAACTGGGGAGACCAAGCCCGGTTTCTTCCGCCAGCTCGGCACCAGCCTCAAGGACGCGGGCCAGCAAATGGTCGGCGCCAAGCCTCGCACCGGCACCCGCGCCCAAACCGGCCCCCTCTACACCCCCATCAGCGGCGCCGGCCACATCAATGGGCTCTACAAGAACGAGGACCACCAGGCTGCCCAGATGGGTCGCCTGGACTGGCCCCGGGTGGCGCTCAGCTTCAAGGAATGGGGAGCGTCCCTGCCCTGCTGGACCGTGGAAGCTCGAATCTGGACCAGCGCGATCGCGTCCACCACGGAAACCTTCCGAGCCTGCGCCGACGCGCCACTGACCATCCGAGACGACCTCGGCGAAGAAGTGGAGCTCAATGACAACGCTCGAGCGAAGGCCACAACAGATCTCATGGTGGATCTGCGCATTCGCCCTGGGAAACCGACCACTGGTGATCAGCGGACCACCGGCCCTACCCCACCCCGCGAGCCCTTCAACGTCACCACATCCCGCGATGGCGTGGCGGAGCAGGCTCGAAAGGTCGCGCTGAGCGCGGCATGGGTCTCGGGCTACTTGCGTGCCGAAGACCTCTATCCCGGCCCTTCCGGAATCCTCACGCCTTTCCGAGACACCCGGATGTGGATCGGTGGATTCGATCCGGCCGGCAACCGCGACAAATGACCGCCCTACCCTCAAAACTCACCAAGGAAGAGACTATGACCATCTTTCGCAACGCCGCCCTTGCCATCGCTGCTGCACTCGCCCTGACCGCGTGCGGGAGTAAGCAGCCCTCCGAGGCCGAAGCGAAGGCGGCGCTGAGGGCCGAATTCGAACGCCTAATGGGCAGCGCCGTCCAAGTCCAAGACTTCAAGGACTTCGAAGTTCGTAACTGCCGAAAAGCCGAGTCGACCGATGACGTCGTCTGCGACCTCGGCGGGGCGATCGTTCTCAACATCGCTGGCACGCCGCAGACCCGTCCTTTCATTGAACCGGTGCGTTTTTCGAAAGCATCTGGCGAATGGACGGCGCACAAGCCCTGAGCCGATCATGACCTCTTACATGCCCGCCTCCACCGTCTCGGTGATGACCCCGCAGGCTCGCTTCACGCTGTGCGTCTGCGTTGCGGTTCTTCTGACGGGGCCGTTCGGCCTCGTTATCGGACCTGTGCTCTCACGTCTTCTTCGGAGGCGCGCGGAGCGCCTCCACCCTTTCGCTGCTGCCCAAGCTCAGCAGCGGAGCGGTGGCCACTTCAACGTCGGTCAGATCTGGGCCATCACTGCGTGCGGTCTCATGGGGCTGATCGGAGCGATTGTCATGCTGCCTACAGCGCTCTTCGTGGTCCTCGGAATCTTCGGCTGATCGCCCGCCCGCTGCAAAGATCAAGACCAACCCCGCACACGGGCCCTTCAATCAGAAGGCCCCGAGCAGATTCAGATTGACTTCATTCGGCGCCCGTATCTGGAGAGATACCAAACTCGATGCGATAGGGCTTCTTGCACCCAGAACAAGACCAATGTGTGCCTATTTTTACTTCGTCCAGCCAAAGCACAAATTCTCCTGAGCAGTTTTCAGTGGGGCACTTCGCCTCGCGCGTTAGTGGCTCCCACCACACCGTTCCATCATTCAGCAGGCTCACCTGATATGGGGCGCCACAAGAAAAGCACTTGGCCTCTACGGGGTGCTGACCGGTCGGCAAACGTTTTCTGATCGACTCGCCGCACCGTTTGCACGGAAGCCTCGCAAAATTTCCGAATGTAAAGTTCCGGATTGGCGACTCTAGCGACTTGGTTAGGGACTGTGTGATCGCTTCGAGGCGCATCCGGAGCTTGGCGGCATCCAACGGCTTAGCACGCTCCATCTGTTGCATCGTAGGCGTATGCAACACAGACCCGACTGCGTGATAGTGCTTTCTTAGCTCGACCAAGCTGAATACCGTATCGGTCCCCACCGTATGCATTTTCGTTGGAATTCCGCCTGGATACGGCTCTTCCCCGATCCTGAGCGTGTAGCTGCGATCCGCAGTCGGCTCGATCTCCAACAGCACTTTCATCACCTTATCCGGCTGCCAGGTCGCCATCTCCTCCGGTGGGATCTCCTTGGCGTAGGCTTGAGCGCGGTCATAGGTCAACGCCTCCATCGCAAAGCGTAGCTCCAAAGCCGCATAGCGAAGCTGGTCATCTACTCCTGCAGCAAGGAGCGCCTTGGCTCGATCCGCTGCCTCTCGCGCGCGTGATAGATAGGGGACTTTCATTCTGGATCTACCCGTCCGTCTCGTTCCCTGCGACAGTTTAGATGGACGCTTGCACTACAGAGGAGCCAACTATGACACGCGACGATGATTTGATCAGAAAGCTCATGCTGATCCTTGAACAGGCCAATAGCTACGTCAATGACAATCTTGTCGTTGAAGGCTACACGCGGGATCAGATTGCCTACCACCTAGGGCTCATTGTCCGAGCCGGCTATGCGGAAGGGCCACAACCCCGCTACTCATCCAGTGGAAGCGATCCAACTATCCCCTTGGCGGTGGTTGTCAATCGCCTCTCACCCGCTGGTCATGACTTCATCGCCGCATTACGCGACGACACGGTATGGGCCAAAGTCAAAGAGCGCCTGGCCAAGGTCGGTGGTTCTGCCAGCTTGGATGTCATCGGCCAGGTTGGTGCATCCGTCGCCAAGCAAATGCTTGGCCTAGCCTAGCCGAGAGCCTGAGATGTATACGCAATTCAATGTCGAACTCTGGGTCAACACCATCGGCATCGTGCCCGAATCTAGGGTATCCAAGACAGTTGACGCGGCCGATCACTATGCGGCCGTGCGAGAGGCTAGAAAGCGGGTGCAAGAGGAAAATCCAGACATCAACTTGACCAAGATCGACACGTGGTTCACGGATATATCACTGGAGTAATCTCGTCGCAACACTGTCATCACTGGCCAAAGCGCCTCTTTTGACTTCCATTTGAACCCAGCTTCAGCTCGGCGACATGGTGATCGCACGTTGAGCGAAACGACAATTTCTTCGCCACCCAAATGATGACAGCAAGATCGGAGCAGGAATGAGTGACTGCGAAACTAGATCGGCACCGGAGACACGCTACGGGGTTCTGAGAAGGATAAGAGGATCTCCGAGCACTGCTATTCAGGCCGGAACAATCAAAAACTTTCGGCCTCGCCCGCGATAAGATTTCACCAAGACAGCTTCATTAGCCGATGCACACAGTTCGAGCAAGGACTCCAGCTTGTTCACCGTTTTGATTTTTTTATACTGAGCTCGTAGTTTGTAGCGTTTTAGCTCATTTGCTGTGCAAGCCCTCTCTACTGAGGAAATAAGACCGCTTTTCTCGGCGAGCCGCATCTGCTCAGGATGAATCAGCCCCAGCATTGACGTTATTGCCCTGAGTCGCCCATTCAGAAAATTTACCGCGTCGGTCTCGGAGCGTATGCCAGAGTGTTTCCAGGCTGGCTCATGATGGAACACACGATTCCTAAACATCCGAATCGAGCGCACCTGATCACGGGTGTGGGTAAGCAATTGCGATGGAGTTCGCCCGCTCCAGTCTCCACGAAATGCTTGTCCTAGGCAGGCCGGCCAGATCAAGCGATCCCCCATAAATTCAGAATCCAAGATGAACTCCCAAGTTGAGAAGTCGGCCTTGGCCAAGATTTCTTGATGTGAAGGGATTACGCTACTTCGGTAGCGAGCGCGCTTCTCGGTTATCACCTTTTCGCGAGCGGACCTAAAGTTTTTTTCGATCTTCTCGACTACCTTTGGAGCGTTACGATCCCGCCGGTAGGAGCGATACTGTAAGATTCCGCTAGCCCACCATGATCGGCCTTGGTGCTGAGCACTGAGAGCCCTGTCGATTGCATTTCTTAATGAAACTTCCGTAAGTTGCAGAAGTGGATAAAAGTTGGCGCACACGTTGGCGTTCCATAAATACGCCCCTACCAGCTCCGCATCGTCCTCATGTCCAAAAACTGAACGGTAGCTTGCTATACGCCCCAGCGAAATAAGTTCGTCTATGATCTCGGGGCGATATTTGACGCTTCTAGGCATGGTTTGGTGACCTCTATTCAGCTCAAAGATATCGCATCTTGACTGCGCTCCGAACTATTGGTAGTCTGGATCCACTTGGCTGGCAACGGGTTCCACTGGGCATCGCCTACGTCCCCTGCAAAGGCCACGAAATCCCACCCCGGACCAGAGCCGGGGTTTTTCGTTTCTGGGCTAAGTAGATTCCTCAAGGCCCTTCGAGAGCGACCAGAACCCTCTCCGCGCCTTCTGATCAGGGTCGTCAACCCACCTGTAGACAGTCGGACATTCGGGCATCTAGCTGAACGCTCCTCGCCTTCAGAGCATCGATTACGCTGTCCCAAACGTGACAGTGCCCCACGCTGCCCACCCCTCCACCGCCTTGAGCGCCAGATTCCTCAGATGGCGCCAGAACTCGTGATGGGCCGACCGGCAGAGCCGGTCATAAAGCTCAACTTAGAGCCGCTTGTCTTCCCGCTGCCTTGAACCGCGCCACGCACTCCCAAAGACCCCAATCGGATACGGTCGAGATGAAATGGGGTCATCCGCTTGCTGCTCGGGCCCTCCCGGCCAGACGAAATGGAAGATTGGGATTCACATAGCCGGACGCTAGCCGGGAGAGCAGTCGGCAGGCTAAACTACGAGGACACAAAACAGGACACACTCCTGGTTTGCGTCCTGCAGGAGAATCAAGGACTTAGGGTCGGGTTGACTCGATCCCCCTCTCTCCGCCAGATTCGATGCATCCCGCCTTGTCGGGATGACAACGAACCGCGCTCCGGCGCGGTTTCGTTTCTATGGTGGCCCCGTCGGCCCCTCGCGACGCTAGGTCGAAAATCCCGCCAGGGCCGGAAGGCAGCAACGGTATCGATCGATGCGGGCGCCGAGGCCAGCCGGCGGGGCCACCGCCTTTTAAAGCGCGAGTTATTCATTCGCGCCTGCCGTTGCGACGGCATCATTCTCCGTGGAGCGGATCTACCGCGGGGCGCGGCCAGCCGGCGGGGCCACCGCCTTTTCGGGCGCCGCTGCGCAGTCTATTCAGTCGATGAAGCCCAACGCGTCGGGTTCGCGCCCGGTCACCCAGTAGTCGATGACCTGCCAACGCTGCGTATCGATCACGGCGATACGGTCGCCGCCGCTGATGGCCACGTAGGCACGTGGGCGGTCCGCGGCCACCACGACGCCGATAGGCAACGCGGCGTTGCCGAGCATGGTGGGCTGGTACGCCATGTCCTCGCGAGAGAGCGCGACCGTCGCTACCGGCACCTTGGTGCGCGCATTGAACACGGCCAGCGTGGCCGCGCGCGCATTGGTGACGAAGGCCAGCGCGCCATCCGCGGAGAAGGCCACACGGATCGGAAAGCCCTTGCTGCTCATCCGACGCTTGACCGCGAGCGTCCGCGGGTCGTGCACGGTCAGCGTGCCGTCCTCGCGGTTGGTCACCCAGACTTCGGTGCCGTCCGGCCGAACGGCCACGCCCTCGGCGCCCTTGCCGGCGGGTTTTTCGATCCTCGCGCCCGTGGCCAGGTCGATCCGACTGATTGTCCCGGCCTGGATCTTGGTCAGGTAAGCCACCTGCCCGTCCGGCGCCAACGCCAGCATGTGCCCGGTGCCGCCGCCGACATCGATGCTGCGCTCGACCTCGCCCGATGCCACATCCACGACCACCAGGCTGGCGGTCGCCTCCGTGGTGACCAGCACGCGGCGCCCGTCGGCCAGGAAGCGGACGCCATGCGGCGCGCTGTGCTGGCCCAGGTCGATGGTGCGCGTCGGCTTGCCGCTTACCAGATCCAGCACCGAGAGTGTGTTGCCCGACTTCGCGCCGCCGTAGTTCGTCACTACGGCGAGGCGCCCATCCGGCGCCACCGCGATCTCATGCGGCGCCTCGCCAGTCCGGTACTCGCCGATCCGGCGGCCATCGCGCAAGGAAAGACGCCAGACCGTATCGTCCGACTTGTTGCCAACCAGCAGTTCCGCCGAGTGCGCCGCGGGCGCGCCCACGCTCCCCAGCGCGATCAAGAGCCCCAAGACGAATCGACGAAGCACGCTCATGGGCCATCCGCCACGGGATGCAGCCAGTCGGCATCTCCTTCGCGATAGTGCTCGCGTTTCCAGATCGGCACGCGCTGCTTCACTTCATCGATGATGTAGCGGCACGCATCGAATGCCGCACCCCGATGTGCGGCGCTCACCCCGACCCATACCGCCAGGTCGCCGATCGCCAGCGCGCCGACGCGGTGCGCACAGCACGCCGCCAGCACGTCGAAGCGCTCCATCGCCTCGGCGACGATCCGCTCGCCTTCACGCTCGGCCAGTGCGCCATACGCTTCGTAGTCCAGTCCGTCCACCGCACGACCGGCATGGTGGTCGCGGACCCAACCTTCGAACGTTGCATGGCCACCCGCGCGCGGATCGCGCAGGTCGACTCCCAGCTGGGCGACATCCAGCGGTTCCGAGGAAAGAAGGAAACGGGGCACGCCTCAGCCTCCGCTCACAGGCGGGATGAAGGCGACCTCGCTGCCTGCCCGCAGCGGATCCTGCCAGCGCGCGAATTCGCCATCGACGGCGACACGCAGGTGTTCTCGCGGCCACGCGATACCGTGGCGGGCCTGGATCTCCGCGTAGAGATTTGCCAGGTCGACCGCTGCGGTGCTCACCGCTTCGCTTGCGACACCGGTGCGCTCACGCAGGCTGGCGAAGTACAGCAGGGTGAGGGTGACACTCATCGCGACCCCACATCGCGCTTGCCGCCGCGCTTGGCCACCAGCTTCGCCGGGCCCAATACGATGGCGTGCGACAGCGCCTTGCACATGTCGTACACCGTCAGCGCGGCAACGGTCGCGCCGGTGAGCGCCTCCATCTCCACGCCGGTGCGGTGCACCGTGCGGACCTCGCACTCGATCAGCAGCGCACTCTCGCCGTCCCAGTCGACGGACAAGCGACAGCCGTCGATGGGAAACGGGTGGCAGAACGGAATCAGTTCGTGCGTGCGCTTGACCGCCATCGTGCCGGCGATGATCGCCGTATCGACGATGCCGCCCTTGGCGCTGCGCAGCCCGTTGCGCTTCAGCTGGCGCGCGACATCGGCGGGAAAGCGCACGCGGCACGTCGCCCGCGCCTCGCGCGCCGTGACGGCCTTGCCTGACACGTCCACCATCGCGGGCCGGCCGGCGGCGTCGAGGTGGGTCAATGCGGTACGGGGCATGCGGGTCCTGGGGGCAAATCAACCGCCGATAAGATACATCTCGACACGGCGCCGGTCCCGCACTTCCGGGCGACCTCGCAGTTCGCTGTAGCGATCGCCGCGCGCCGACCACAAACCGGCCACGTGCGCCGCCAGCGCGTCCTCCCCCTGCGCCACGATCGCGCGCAGGTCGGCGCCGTCCGAGGCGAACAGGCAGGTGAACAGCCGCCCGTCCGCCGACACGCGTGCGCGGTGACAATCGCCGCAGAAAGGGGTGCTGACCGAGCTGACGAAACCGACTTCGCCGCCACCGTCGTCGAATGCGTAGCGCTCGGCCACTTCGCCGCGGTACTCGGCCTGCAGCGGGTGCAGCGGCCAACGCGCGCCGATGCGATCGCGCAGTACCGATGACGGAACCATCTTCTCCACCCGCCAGTCGTTGCTGTCGCCCACATCCATGAACTCGATGAAGCGCACCACGTGTCCGGTGCCGCGAAAACGCTCGACCAGCGGAAGCACTTCCGCTTCGTTGACGCCACGCTGCACGACCGCGTTGATCTTCAACCGCGAGAACCCAGCGGCGATGGCGGCATCAATGCCGGCCAGCACGTCGCCGACCTGTCCGCGCTGGCCCGACATCGCGGCGAACACCTCCGGGTCCAGCGCATCCAGACTGACGGTGATGCGCCGCAGCCCGGCGTCGTGCAGGGCCTGCGCCTGGTGCGCCAACAGCACCCCGTTGGTGGTCAGCGCGATGTCCTCCAATCCGGGAATGGCGGCCAGACGACGGACGAGCTCGGGCAGGCGCTTGCGCAGCAGCGGCTCGCCGCCGGTCAGGCGAAGCTTGCGCATGCCGAGCCGCACGAAAGCTCGGACCAGGATCTCGATCTCGTCGAAGGACAGCCGTTGCGAGGCGTCGGTGCCGTAATCCTCGGGCACCCTGTCCGCCGGCATGCAGTAGCCGCAACGGAAATTGCACGCGTCGATCACCGACAGCCGCAGGTCGTGCAGAGGACGCCTCAACAGGTCGTGCGGCAGCAACGGCGCGTTCACGGCAGTGCGACGACCGATGGCAGCGACAAGACGATACCCTCGCCAGGCATCGCAATCCGGTGTCCGCGCGCGCGCAGCGCCTCGCCATCGCCGGCGCTGGCGTAGTGGTAGAGCACGCAGCGGGCCAGCAGTTCCGGCGAGTATTCGCGCTCCAGATCCTCGATGCCGCTGTGCGAGGGATTGCCGTGCAGGCCGCAGTCGTGCGCGATCAACTCACCGGCATCCGCGTGGCGCGCCAGCATCTCCGGGATCGGCCGCGTGTCGCCCGTCCAGACGACGCTGCCGCGCAATCGCAGGCCGAATGCCGTCTCCGGCCAATGGTGACGCACGGGGAACACCTCCAGGCGCTGCCCGTCGTGCCAGAACGCATCGCCCACCGGAACCAGCTGGAACGCATCCCAGAAGTTCGCACCGCCCTCGGCCAGCACGTTCGGATAGCTGGCAATGCGCTGGTGCAACAGCGGGACCAGGGGCGCGGGCACGTACAGGCGAACCTTGCCGCGCCGTGCCGGATCGAAATAGCTCGAGACGAACAGCCGTTCCATCCCGGCCACGTGGTCCAGGTGCAAGTGGGTGATGAAGAGGGCGTCGGGCATGTCGCCGTAGCGCGCGTGATACGCAGTCAGGCCCTCGCCACCACAGTCGATGGTCAGCCAGGGCCTGCCGCCGCGTTCGAGGGTGGCCATAGCCGAACCTAGTTCGACCGCGCTGGCGTTGCCTACGCCATGAAAACGCAGCACCCACGTCATCTCAATAGCCCCGCGACCAGGCGTGGTCGTAGGCGCGACGCAGGTGGGCGAACTCCACGCCGACCTGTTCGACGCTGCGCGCGCCCCGCAGCTTGAGCAGCGAGCGCTTGAGACGCGCCAGATTCTGCTCCCGCCACGCGGTTGCCGGTATCCGCAGGCGCCCACGGTCGAAATCGATCAGCCAGCCGTGGCCGGCGCCATCGAACAGGATGTTCTGCGCATTGAGATCCGCGTGATCCAGGCCGGCGCGGTGGAAGCGCGCCACCAACCGGCCCGTGCTTTCCCACGGCGCCCGGCTTTCGTCCTGCGAGGCGATGTCGGCCAGCGTGCGGACGTCCATCAACCGTTCCACCATGATGGCGGCGCGGTAGAACATGCCGTCGCGCACGTAGCTGGCGGCGACGGGGCGCGGTACTGGCAGGCCGCGCGCCAGCAACGCGCGGGTCAGGCGGAATTCGGCGAAACTGCGCGTGCGGTCCGGGCCGTGCCAGAGGTAGCGATCCTGGCTGAAGCGCGAGGCCAGGCCCCCGCGGCGGTAGTGGCGCAGCACACACTGGCTGGAGGGCGCATCGATGAACCAGGCCCCTCCCCGGCCACCGCTGTCGACGGGCCGGGCGCGCTCGCCCCACTTTTCAGGCAGGAACCAGTCGGGATCCGCTTGCCGCAGGTGTTTGCGGTCGAACAGAATCGCACCGTATCCGCTGCCTTCGCGGAACGGCGTCAGGGATTCCGAGGCGTCAAAACCGACCATCCAGCGAGTCTAACAACACTTGTCCACGATTCCCCAATCGCTCTGCCTGCTCCGCCTGTCCGCACTCGGCGACGTGACCCATGTCGTACCGCTGGTGCGCACCTTGCAGCGGCACTGGCCGCAGACCCGCTTGCACTGGGTGATCGACAAGGGTGGCTTCAAACTGCTCGAGGGGCTGGAGGGCGTGGCCTTCCACACCTACGACAAGAAGACGGGACTGGCCGGCATGCGCGCCCTGCGCGCGGAACTGCCTGCCGAAGGTTTCGATGCGCTGCTGCAGATGCAGGTGGCGCTGCGCGCCAACCTGCTATCGGCGTTCATCCGTGCACGCCGCCGGATCGGCTACGACCGAAGCCGTTCCAAGGACCTGCACGGACTGGTGATCAACGAGCGCATCCCGGACCGTCCGGGCATCCACGTGCTTGATGCGATCGGCAGTTTTTGCGAACCCCTGGGCTTTACGCAGGACGCCGTGACGTGGGATCTCCCGGTTCCAGAAGACGCGCACGCGTGGGCCGCGGCGCAGTGGCCGGCGGACGGCCAGCGCACTCTGATGATCTCGCCTTGCTCCAGCCACGAACGCCGCAACTGGTATGCCGACCGCTACGCCGCGCTTGCCGACCATGCGGCTGCGCAGGACTGGCGCGTGGTGCTGTGCGGCGGTCGCAGCGACCTGGAACGCCGCACGGCCGATGCCATCCTGGCCGCCATGCAGGCACCTGCGCTCGATCTGGTCGGCAAGGACACCCTGAAGCAACTGCCTGCCCTGCTCGCCCGCGCCGACCTGGTGGTGACGCCGGACTCCGGCCCCATGCACATCGCCAATGCGATGGGCAGTGCGGTGCTCGGCCTGCATGCCGCCAGCAATCCGAGGCGCAGCGGCCCCTATTCCACCGTCCGCTACTGCGTGGACCGCTATGACGATGCCGCGCGCAAGTACCGCGGCAAGCCGGCCGTCGAGCTCCCTTGGGGCACCAAGATCGAGCACGACGGCGTGATGGAGCTGATATCCGTGGAAGATGCGGTGGCGGCGTTCGAGCGGCGTCGCGCCGATCTGGACGGCTGACATCATGGACCTGGCCGATCTGCTCGGCGTCCGCTGGCCACTGCTCCAGGCGCCGATGGCGGGCGTACAGGGCAGCCGGCTGGCACTGGCGGTGTGCGAAGCCGGTGGACTCGGTGCCCTGCCTGCGGCCGCGTTGACGCCGGCGGCGCTCGATGCGGAGATCCAGCGACTGCGCTCGGCTACGGATCGCCCCTGGAACCTCAACTTCTTCTGCCACACACCACCCGCATCGGACGCGTCGCGAGAACAGGCATGGCGGCAGCGGCTGCGGCCCGACTACGAGCGGTTCAGCCTGGACGTCGAACGCATCGCGGCGACGCCCGGACGCCGGCCCTTCGATGCCGATGCGCTGGCGCTCGTGCAGGCGCATCGGCCGGCGGTGGTGAGCTTCCATTTCGGCCTGCCCACGGACGACCTGCTCGCCGGAGTCCGCGACGCAGGCTGCCGCGTGCTGGCCACCGCGACCACAACGGACGAGGCGCGCTGGCTGCAGGCGCGCGGGGTCGATGCGGTAATCGCGCAAGGCTGGGAAGCCGGTGGGCATCGTGGTCATTTCCTGTCCGACAACCTGAGCCTGCAGGCAGACCTGTCGGCCCTGTTGCCGCGAATGGTCGCGGCCGTGGACGTACCGGTGATCGCTGCCGGCGGCATTGCGGATGCGCGTGGCGTCGCGGATGCAATGACGCTGGGCGCGGCAGGTGTGCAGATCGGCACGGCCTATCTGCTGTGCCCGGAAGCCGATACCCGCGCAGTGCACCGGCAGGCGCTGCGCGAACCACGCACCACCGCGGTGACCAATGTCTTCACCGGCCGCCCGGCACGCGGCATCGTCAACCGGGCTATGCGGTCCTGGGGCCCCTTGGCGGCCGACGCCCCCGCGTTCCCACTCGCGACGGCTTTCTCCGCACCATTGCGCGAGGCTGCAGAGGCGGAGGGCCTGGACGATTACTCGCTGCTATGGGCCGGCCGGCAGTTCGCGGCGTGCCGCAACGCGCCCGCGGCGGAGATCACCGCGGGATTGATCCAGGGCTTCGGCCCGCGTCAGGACCCGGCGCCCGCCCGGTAGTCCTGGTACGACTTCTCTTCGACGTAGCTCGACCCCAGCGCGAGGTTGATCGCCTTCTTGATCCGGGCGCGCTCGTCGTTCTCGATGTACACGCTGCGCGCCAGCCGGACGAACGCATCGTCGAAGGCCTGCGCCTTCTCCTTCACACGCACCTCGTCCTCGATCTCCCACAAACGCTCGTTGACCGCTTTCAGCTGCGCGCGCAGCTCGACGATGCTGTTCCCTGCCGCAGGGTGCGCCATCCACGCCTGCTCGAGCGCGGTCAGTTCGTCGCGCACATGGGCCAGCTTGGCCGGATCGCTCATGCGTTCGGACTTGATCTGCAGGATGGCGATCTTGTCGAGCAGCTCGCCGAAGGAGACGGGGACAAGGATCTCGGACATGGGTCGGTTCCCGGCAAAGAAGGCCATTCTAGGACGCGCATCCCGCTGCAGCATCCGTGACATGCCCATCGGGGTCGTCACAACGCAAAAAGCCCCCTTTCGGGGGCTTTCGCGAAACTGGCGGAGAGGGAGGGATTCGAACCCTCGATACGCTATTAACGTATGCCTGATTTCGAGTCAGGTACATTCAACCACTCTGCCACCTCTCCGGTGGCCCCGGACGTGTCCGGGGGCGTGAATCATACGTGGCGGGCCGCTTTCGGACAAGCCGAACGACGCCGATCCATGCGTTCGATGGCACGCGAGCGCCTAACGATGAATCCCGACTGCCCTCGCGACACGGTTCGGCTTGCCGGTTGTCCTGTCCGTCCGGATCATTGCGTATGAACGGGTAGGCGAAATCCGTCCCCACAGCGCAGGACACCATGATCGAATTCGGCCACATCTCCCACGTCGGCCTCCGCAGGGAGCTGAACGAGGACACCTATTACGGCGACAGCGAGCTGGGCCTGTGGCTGGTGGCCGACGGGATGGGCGGGCACGCCTGTGGCGAGGTGGCCAGCGCGCTGGCACGCGAAACCATCGTCCGCGAGGTTCGCGACGGCACGCCGCTGGCGCAGGCGATCCGGATCGCCGACGAGGAGATCATCCGCACCTCGCGCCGCCGCAACGACACGCTGCCGATGGGCACCACGGTGGTGGCCGCCCGCATCCAGGGCAACCGCTTCGAAGTGGCCTGGGTCGGCGACAGCCGCGCGTACCTCTGGCGCGAGGGTCAACTGGCCCAACTGAGCCAGGACCACAGTTACGTCCAGGAACTCATCGCCCAGGGCGCACTGACCGCCGAACAGGCCCGCTCGCACCCGCATCGCAACGTCGTGACCCAGGCGCTGGGCGTCACCGACCCGAATCATCTGAACGTGGAAACGATGACGGGCGAGCTGCGCCCCGGCATGCAGCTTCTGCTCTGCAGCGACGGTCTGACCGAGGAAGTCGACGACCGCAGCATCGCCGTCACGCTCAAGCACGACGACTGCAGTGCGCAGGAATGCGTCGACACGCTGATCGCGGCCGCGCTGGATGGCGGTGGCTCGGACAACGTCACCGCGATTCTGGTGCGTTGCCACTGACTCCGATCAGGCGCCGGCCTGCTCCAGTGCCGGCGGATCCCACAGGCACCGTCCTCCCGCCTTCTTCCGCAGTTTCTCCAGCCGGGCTTCATGCGCCGCCAATTCCTCATCGGTAACTGCCACGCGCGGGCGCTGCCCGGTGCTCGAGGTATCGAAGGCAATGACCGCAGCGACGCTGGCACCCGCCGCCGTCTCTTCCGCCCCGCCGAAGCCGATCTCGCTCTGCCCGGCGGTCAGGTTCAGGTAGACGTCGCACAGTAGCTGGGCGTCGAGCAACGCGCCGTGGAGTTGGCGGTGGGTGTTGTCCACACCCAGGCGCTTGCACAACGCATCCAGCGAATTACGCTGACCGGGAAAGCGCTGGCGCGCCATCAGCAACGAATCCTCGACGGTAACGCGATCCGCCAGCCGTCCGTACCGTTCGCCGAGACGCGACAGTTCGTAGTCGAGGAAGCCGACGTCGAAGGCTGCGTTGTGGATCACGAGTTCGGCGCCTTCGATGAAGGCGAGGAACTCATCGGCGATGTCGGCAAATAACGGCTTATCGGACAGGAACTCCAGGCTCAGGCCGGTGACTTCGGCCGCACCCTGTTCGAACTCGCGCTGCGGGTTGATGTACTGGTGATAGGTTCGCCCGGTCGGCCGGCGTTCCAGCAATTCGACGCAGCCGATCTCGACGACCCGGTTGCCCTTCTTCCATTCCAGGCCGGTGGTTTCGGTATCGAGGATGATCTGGCGCATCAGGCTGAGGTTTCCGGAACAAGGTACAGGTGGTAAAGCCCAACCTCGCGGTCGACGTGGGGCAGCGTGGTCATTCTCTCAAAGACGAATCCCAGCTTCTGCAACAGGCGGATCGAAGCAGTGTTGTCGGGATTGACGATCGCCAGCAGGCGGTGGAGCTGCAGGCGCTCCTTCGCATCGTCCATGACCGCGCGCGCCGCTTCCTCCGCGAAGCCTTGGCCGACGTGCGCCGGCAACAGCGCGTAGCCGATATCGGGACCGTCCAGCCCTTCGCGTCGCACCAGGCCGGCGTTGCCGATCAGTTCGCCCGTATCTTTCCGTTCGATGGCGTACATGCCCAGTCCATGCTCGGCATAGCTGCGCAGCGCGCCCCGGCGCAGGTAGTCGCTCGCCTGATCCAGCGTCCGGACGCCGCGGTCGGCGATGTGCTGGATGAAGCTGGGTTCGTTGAGCAGCGTCAGCATCAGGGCGGCGTCATCTGCACTGTCATCGGCCATGGCGCGCAAGCGCAGGCGCGGTGTTTCCGCAATGAGGGCGCCGGGCGCCAGCGGTACCGCCCTCATGCGACGGCACCGTTGCGAAAACGCGTGGCCTCATTGCGGGCCAGTACGTCGACACGCTCGTTGTCCGGATCGCCGTTGTGACCCTTCACCCACTTCCACTCGATGCGGTGACGACCGGCGGCGGCATGCAGTCGCTCCCAGAGATCACGGTTCTTGACCGGGTCGCCGCCTGCGGTTTTCCAGCCGCGGCGGACCCAGCTGGGCATCCACTCAGTGATGCCCTGGCGAACGTACTGGGAGTCGATGTGGAGCGTCACCTGGCAGGCTTCGGTCAGCACTTCCAGCGCACCGATGGCTGCCATCAATTCCATGCGGTTGTTCGTGGTCTGGGCCTCGCCCCCCACCAGCTCGCGCTCCTTCTCGCCATAGCGCAGGAGGGCGGCCCAGCCGCCAGGGCCAGGATTGCCCAGGCAGGAACCATCGGTATGGATGCTGACGTGCTTCATGCGGTCTCTTGAGGGGTTCAGGCGGCCGGTGCCGCGCGCCAGGCGCGCGCGACGGGGGTCGGGGGGATCAGGCCTGCAACGCGCTTTTCCGCCTCCAGCAAGCAGGCGGCACGCAGGGGCGCAGGATTGCTTCCGGGAGCATCGTTCAGGCTGCGCCAGACCGGGCCGTAATGAAGGACGTGCTGGGACGCATTCAGTCCGGCCGCAGCGAGCTGTAGCCGCCACTGTCCGAGGGTCCGCGGGACCAGCCCGGAACGGCGCCAGCGGAGCCGGTAGGGGCTCATCGGGTTCAGGACGAACAGCCACAGCCGACCGCCCGGTTCGAGCAATCGGGCGCACTCGTGCAGGAGAGGCTGGGGATCGCCCGCATCGAGCACGTGCTGGAGCACGATGACCCCAGCCGCCTCCGTAGGCAGCGGCAACGGCAGCGCACAGCGGACCCGACCCGACAGGTGGGCGGTCCCCGCGCGAGCTCGCAGGTGGAGCCCTCGGGTCGTCGGGCCGGCCGCCAAGGCGTCGCCGGTAGCCTCCGGCGAGATCCAGAGCCAGGGCTGGGGGGTACGGCTGGTGAGCGCCTGACTGACGCGGGCATGCTCGGACGCCAGCACCGGTTCGCCGCGCCCGGTCCCGAACCACGCCAGGGCATCGGGTTGACGGGTAAACGCGAAGGCAGGCATGTTCGGATTGTAGAGGACGCCGCCCCCGGGCGTCCGTTCCAGCCCGGAGTTCGTCCCCCGATGCGCCTGCTCGCCCTGCCCGCTTTCGAGGACAACTACATCTGGGCGCTGGTCGACGACGACGGGGATGCGCTCGTCATCGATCCCGGCGACGCTGCCCCCGTGTTGGCCGCAACCGGCAACGGCCTGTGGCCAGCAGCCATCTTGATCACCCACCATCACCCGGACCACGCCGGCGGCGTCCGCGCACTGCGGGAGCGCTGGCCGACCCTGCCGGTCTTCGCGCCGAAAGACGAGCGCGTGCCCGACGCCACGGAACGGGTCGGCGCGGGGGATGTCGTGCGCCTGAAAAACTGGCAGCTGTCGGTGCTGGAGGTGCATGGCCATACACGCAGCCACATCGCTTTCCATGGCGGTGGATCGGAGGGGCCGCCACACCTCTTCTGCGGCGACACGTTGTTCAGCCTGGGGTGCGGTCGCCTGTTTGAAGGAACGCCGGCGCAGATGCTCGAAGCGCTGGACCGACTGGCCTCATTGCCAGCCGAATCGCTGGTCTGCTGCGGCCACGAATACACGCTCGCCAATGGTGCGTTCGCCCAGGCGGTGGATCCACACAATGCCGCCCTGCGGCACCGCCTCGATGAAGTCCGCGCGATGCGGCAGGCCGGGCGCCCCTCGCTGCCTGTCTCACTGGCGAGCGAACTCGCCACGAATCCCTTTCTCCGCGTGGACACGCCCCCCGTGCGCGATGCGGTCGCGCACCGGCTGGGGCGTGCTCCGGTCGACCGCGTGGAGACCTTCGCCACGCTGCGGCAGTGGAAGAACGATTTCCGCGCATGAAGCCTTTCACTCACTTGGGTGTCGCGATCCTGACGGCGCTGCTCGGCGCGGCGCTGTCGCCCGCTTTCGCCGCCGATCCCCCTACACCGACGGATGTCGTGCTCGCGTCGCCATCCGCGAACGGCGTACTTCCGCCATCTGCCCTGCCCGCCAGTCATCAACGTAGCGGCTTGGAGGTGTACCAGCGTTTCCGCGACGGGCTTGCCGATCCGGAGTGCGACAGCGCCGCGACCAATGGCCGGTGGAAGAAGCAGTTCGGCCACGCCCCTGGACAACTTGCGCGCGCAGAAGACGATCTGTTGCCGCTCTTCGGCTATGTCGTCGACGCATTGCGCGAAGCGCACCTGCCGACCGAGTTCGCGCTCATCCCGTTCGTGGAAAGCGGCTACAAGCCCGGCGCACGCAATCCGAATGGCCCGGCCGGGCTATGGCAGTTCATCGGCATCACTGCGCGCAACCACGGCGTCCCGATGCGCGAAGGCTACGACGGCCGGTTATCGCCCGTGGACTCCACCCAGGCCGCCGTGCGCTATCTGAAGACCCTGCACGGCATGTTCGGCGGCGATTGGCGCCTGGCGGTCATGGCTTACAACGCTGGCGAATACCGCGTGCTGCAATCGATGCGGCGCGCCGGCATGAATGCGCGCAACGCCCGACCCGCCGAACTGCCCGGCCTCTCCGGGATCACTTACGCCTACGTGGAGAAACTGCACGCCCTGGCCTGTATTTTCCAGCAGGCGGATGACCGCGATGCCTGGCTTGACCAACTCGATCGACCCGTACCGCGTCTCGCCGCCCACCCGCTGCCTGAAGGCGGCACGCTGGCCTCGTGGGCGAGCATGTACGGACAATCCGAGAAGCTGTTGAATCGTCTCAACCCGGCGCTGGCAGGCCGATTCAGCCGAGGCTCGCGTCCCATGCGGTTGCTAGCGCCGAGCCTTGCGGTCGAAGCTGGCGGCGCAAACGACTCAACAGCCACGAACGAGCAGCCGTCCGCTCCGCGACAGGATGATCCAGCGAAGCCGTCCGAACGCACACATACCGTCAAGAGCGGTGAATCGGCCTGGAGCATCGGCAAGCGGCATGGCATACCGGCAGCTCGCCTGCTGCGCATGAACGGATTGAAATCTGGCGCCGTCCTGCGCCCCGGCATGGTCCTTCAGCTCGATGAGGCGTCGAGCGAGGCGCCCTGAAACAGAAATCCCGCCTTTCGGCGGGATTCCCGGGTTCCCTGCAACGCGACCGCTTACAACCGGTCTTCGAACACCTTCACCTTGAAGCGCTTGCGCAGCGCTTCAACGTAAGCCTGCGTCGCGATGCCGCCATTCAACTGGATCATCTGCTGTTGCATGGTCGCGCGCTCGGCCGGCGGCATGTCCGCCAGCACGCCTTCGGTCACCTTGTCGACGGTGAACACCGCATACGCACCGTTGCCCAGCGCGACCTTGCCCGGCGTCGACTTGCCCTCCGCCGGACGCGCTGTCGCGAAGATCGCCTCGTTGGCCTCGGCCGTCGGCATCGGCATGCCGCGGCGCATGCCCGGCAGTTCATTGAATCGCAAGCCATCTGCGGCGGCGATGGTGGCCAGCGACTCACCCTTCTGCAAACGGGCGACCAGCGCATCGGCCGCCGCGACAGCGGCCTTCTCACGGCGATCAGCGCGGATCGCGGCGACGACGGTGTCGCGCGCCTTGTCCAATGGCAGTGCCTGTTCTTCGGTGTGCTGCGCCACGCGGATCACGACGCTGTGGTTAGGCGCAATCTCGATCGGATCACTGACGGTACCATCCTGCACCAACGTGTCGGAGAACGCGGCACGCAGCACGGCCGGCACCGTGGCGATGCCTTCCGGTGCATTGCGCGAGAACGGTCCCACCTTCTGCAGCGGCAAGCCCACCGCCTGCGCGGCCGGCGCCAGCGCGGTAGGATTCTTCAGCGTCTCGTTGACCACCTTGCCCGCCAGGTCGTTGTAGGCGCGTTCGCGCTCACTACCGGCTTCTTCACCTGCGAGCTCGGCGCGCACCTCCTCGAAGCTGCGACCCGCACCGGCCTTGATCTCCTTCAGCTGCAGCACGTGGTAGCCGAAGTCGGACTTCACCGGGCCACGGATCTCGCCCGCCTGCATCGCGAACGCGGCGTCCTCGAACGGCTTGACCATCGAACCGTCTTTCGCGAACGGCGGCAGTTCGCCACCGAGGTCCTTCGAACCCGGGTCTTCCGAATTGGCACGCGCCAACGCAGCGAAATCGGCGCCTTCGCGCGCCTGTTTCGTGAGCGCAGCCGCCTTTTCCTCGGCCTTCTTCTGGGTTGCGGCGTCCGCACCAGCATCGGCAGCGATCAGGATGTGCGCGACGACGCGCTGTTCCGGCGAAACGAAGCGCGACTTCTCGGCCTCGTAGCGCTTACGCAGCGCGGCCTCATCGGCAGGCGCGCCGGCCGGCAGCGTGGCGGCGTTGATTTCGATGTACTCCAGCGACACCTGCTCGGGCTGCTTGAAGTCGTTCTTGTGCCCGTCGTACCAGGCCTTGATGTCCGCGTCGCTGACCGGCGCCGCATCCTCAGGCAAGGGCGGAAGCAGTGCGATGCCGATGTCGCGGGTCTCACCCAGCAACTTCCACATGCGCTCCTGCTCGCCTTCGGTGACGAAGTCGGAATCGTTGATCGCCATCGGCACCAGCATCATGCGCAGGCGATCACGCTGCTCTTCTTCGAACTTCTGCGGCGACAATGCCGGCACCTGCGAAGACAGCATCAGCTGATACTGCTCGGGGCTGAACTTGCCGTCGACCTGGAACGCCGGTTCGCTGGCGATCATTTTCTGTAGCGCCGCATTGCCGACCAGGATGCCGGCGCGCTTCGATCCGAGCGCCAGAACCTTCTGGTCGATCAGCTGCTCGAGCACCTTCCGCTTGTTGTCTGCACTCTCGAACTCGCGCGGATCGAAGGCTTCTCCCTGCTGCTGGCGGGCCTGCTGGCGCGCTTGCTCGAACGCCGCGCGGAACTCGTCCTGCGTGACCTCTTCGCGCTGCCACAGCATCGACGCCGGCCACCACTGCGGCGCACCCTCCCACCATGTCGGCGGCGCTTCCACGACCGCGACATCGCCGGCCGTACCACCGGTCATGTATTCGTTCACGCCCACGAAGGCGAACGGGATGATCAGCAAGCCCAGGATCAGGCTGGCGATCCAGCCAGAGGTTTTGTCGCGGAGTTTCTGCAGCATGTGCGGACGGGACCCGAATTCGTTCAGCCGCGCAGTTTAGCGCGCCCGGTCACCGGCGTCTCGCCGCCCGGCGGGGGACGGGCGCCTCGGCCCAAACGGGGTTCAGGCGATGCTTCTTTGGGCAGAAAGCAAAAAGCCCGCTTTCGCGGGCTTTTTGGGGTCTAGTGGCGGAGTGGACGGGACTCGAACCCGCGACCTCCGGCGTGACAGGCCAGCATTCTAACCGACTGAACTACCACTCCGCATCAAGACGAACATTGTAAGGTGGTTTGCGTACTTTCCGCTAGACCATCCGACAAAATTTTTTACTTCGCATCGCCCCGAGGTGGTGGGTGCTGAGGGTTTCGAACCCCCGACCCTCTCCGTGTAAGGGAGACGCTCTACCGCTGAGCTAAGCACCCAGGTGCATCAAGCACCCTGCCATCGGCAGCGAGTCGATTAGTTTACGGCATCCTTCAGGGCTTTGCCAGCCTTGAACGCGGGGTTCTTGGACGCCTTGATCTTGATGGTGTCGCCCGTCTTCGGGTTGCGGCCCGTGCGGGCAGCGCGCTTGCGGACCTGGAAGGTGCCGAAGCCGACCAGCGTCACGCTGTCGCCCTTCTTCAGGGCCTTCGTGATGCTGGAGATGACGGCGTCGACGGCACGGCCGGCTTCGGCCTTGGAGACTTCTGCTTCGTCGGCGACGGCATCGATCAATTCGGTTTTGTTCATTGAGTAACTCCCTTTGCGGAACAGCCGCGGAATGAGTAACCGGAACCCGGAGCTGCGCGCACCCTCGGGAACCGGTCGTTGTTTCCACACGTTTCGAGGCTTCGCCTGATGCGCGCGGGTGACGTCGTTATACCAGTGCGAAAAATGCCACGCAAGCCGAAAACCCAGCAATGACGCGGGTTTCGGGGGTTTTCAGCCGCCGTTCGTCACCGCGCTCAGTGTTTGACGCCGGGTTGCTGCGACGCTTTGTCGCCATCCTTATCCGTGCCGGGTACGCCACGCTCGGTGCCGCCCCCACCGTCCGCCGGGACGGGCGCCAACGGACGCTCCAACGCGAGATCGAGCACTTCGTCGATCCACTTCACCGGCACGATCTTCAGGCCTTCGGTGACATTGGCGGGGATGTCCGCCAGATCCTTCTTATTCTCGTCCGGAATGATCACTGTGGTGATGCCGCCACGCAGCGCGGCCAGCAGCTTCTCCTTCAGGCCGCCGATCGCCGTGACGCGACCACGCAGCGTAATCTCGCCGGTCATGGCCACGTTGGCGCGTACGGGATTCTTCGTCAGCGCCGAGACCAGCGCTGTCGCCATCGCGATGCCGGCGCTGGGGCCGTCTTTCGGCGTGGCGCCATCGGGCACGTGCAGGTGGACGTCGTGCTTCTGCAGGAACTCTGCATCCACGCCCAGGCTGGCAGCGCGGCTGCGGACCACCGACAACGCGGCGGAGCCGGACTCCTTCATCACGTCGCCTAGCTGGCCCGTCAGCAACATGCCGCCCTTGCCAGGCACCAGCGCGACTTCGATCTGCAGCAGATCGCCACCCACTTCGGTCCACGCCAGGCCCGTGACCAGGCCGATCTCGTTCTGCTCTTCGGCACGACCGAAGTCGTATCGGCGGACACCCGAGTATTTCTCGAGATTCTTCGTGCTGACCTGGATGGCGGTCGGCTTCGCCTTCTTCTTCGCCAGCGCTTTGGGACCGGCCAAGGCGATCTCCTTCACCACCTTGCGGCAGATCTTGGCGACTTCACGCTCAAGGTTGCGGACGCCGGACTCACGCGTGTAGTAACGCACCAGATCGCGAATCGCGCTCTCGGCGATCTTCAGCTCCTCCGGCTTCAGGCCGTTGGCCTTCAGCTGCTTCGGCACCAGGTAGCGCTGCGCGATGTTGACCTTCTCCTCCTCGGTATAGCCGGGGATGCGGATCACTTCCATGCGGTCCAGCAACGGGCCCGGGATGTTCAGTGAGTTCGAGGTCGCGACGAACATCACCTCGGAGAGGTCGAGATCGACTTCGAGGTAATGGTCGTTGAAGGCGTTGTTCTGTTCCGGATCCAGCACCTCAAGCAGCGCCGACGACGGATCGCCGCGGAAGTCCATCGACATCTTGTCGATCTCATCCAGCACGAACAGCGGGTTCTTGCTGCCGGTCTTATTGAGGTTCTGCACGATGCGGCCGGGCATCGAGCCCACGTAGGTGCGGCGATGACCGCGGATCTCGGCTTCGTCGCGCACGCCGCCCAGCGACATGCGGACGAACTTGCGGTTGGTCGCCTTGGCGATGCTCTGGCCCAGCGAGGTCTTGCCCACGCCCGGAGGGCCGACCAGGCACAGGATCGGGCCGCGCAGCTTCTTCACGCGCGATTGCACCGCGAGGTACTCGAGGATGCGCTCTTTGACTTTCTCCAACCCGTAGTGGTCGGCATCCAGCGTGTCCTGCGCGACCTTCAGGTCCTTGCGCACTTTGGTGCGCTTGTTCCATGGCACGCCGAGCAGCCAGTCCAGGTAGTTGCGGACGACGGCGGCTTCCGCCGACATCGGCGACATCTGCTTGAGCTTGTTGAGCTCGTTGCGCGCCTTGGTCTCGACGGGCTTGGGCATGCCGGCTTCAGCGATCTTGCGTGCCAGCTCTTCCTGCTCGTTCGGCGCCTCGTCGAGCTCACCCAGTTCCTTCTGGATGGCTTTCATTTGCTCGTTGAGGTAGTACTCGCGCTGGCTCTTCTCCATCTGCGACTTCACGCGACCGCGGATGCGCTTCTCCAATTGCTGTACGTCGATCTCGCCGTCGACGAAGCCTACGAGCAGCTCCAGCCGTTCGCCCACTTCGATGGTTTCCAGCAAACGCTGCTTGTCGCTCAGGCGAACGCCCAGGTGTGCGGCGATCGTGTCCGCCAGGCGACTGGGCTCGTCGATACCGGCGAGCGTCTGGAGCAGTTCTGGCGGAAGCTTGCGGTTGGTCTTGACGTACTGCTCGAACAGGCTCATCAACGAACGCGCGACCGCTTCGATTTCGCGCGGCTCGCGGCCATCGGTGGAGTCGACCTCTTCGCCTTGCCCGTAAAGCGAGCCATCGCGCTCGACCACGTTGGTCACGTTGATGCGCGCCGTGCCTTCGACCAGCACCTTGATGGTGCCGTCGGGAAGCTTCAGCAACTGCAGCACCTGCGCCAACGTGCCGACCGTGTACAGGTCGGCGGCGGCCGGATCGTCCGTCTCGGCCGACTTCTGCGCGAGCAGGATGATGCGCTTGTCGGCTTCCATCGCCTGTTCCAGCGCGCGCATCGACTTGTCGCGACCAACGAACAGGGGAATGACCATGTGCGGAAACACCACCACGTCACGCAGTGGCAGGACCGGTAGGTCGAGGATTTCAGTTTCAGGGCGGCGGGGCATGGGGGGCTCCAGCAAAAGTGCGAATCCGGGGTGTCGAAACACCAATGGGCCCGTTATGGGGCCATCCGAACGTGGATGCAATAGCGGTCGGGAAACACCAGCAAAACCAGCAACTTGCGAGCCAGCCAGAAAGTGAACAGGCGCCCAGTGGGCGCCTGTTTTTCGATGCATTTTCCGTGCCGGATTACTCCGCCGCCGCGACCTTCGGCGGAGGCGGACTCTGGTAGATCAGATACGGCTCGGACTTGTGCTCGATGACGGACTCGTCGACGACGACCTTGCTGACGTTCTCCATCGAAGGCAGGTCGTACATCGTGTCCAGCAGCACCGACTCCACGATCGTGCGCAGGCCACGGGCACCGGTCTTGCGCTTGAGCGCCTTGCGCGCGATGGCCGACAGGGCATCCGGGCGGAACTCGATCTCCACGCCTTCCATCTCGAACAGTTTCTTGAACTGCTTGGTGATGGCGTTCTTGGGCTCGGTCAGGATCTTGACCAGTGCGGGCTCGTCCAGCTCCTCCAGGGTCGCGACCACCGGCAGGCGACCGACGAATTCGGGGATCAGGCCGAACTTGATCAGGTCCTCGGGCTCGACGTCGGTCAGCAGCTTGCCGGTCTCGGTCTTGCGCTCGGAACTCTTCACCTTGGCGCCGAAGCCGATGCCGCTGGCTTCCGTGCTGCGCTGTTGGATGATCTTGTCCAGGCCGGCGAACGCGCCGCCACAAATGAACAGGATGTTCTTGGTATCGACCTGCAGGAATTCCTGCTGCGGGTGCTTGCGACCGCCCTGCGGCGGCACGCTGGCGACGGTGCCTTCGATCAGCTTCAGCAGCGCCTGTTGCACGCCTTCGCCCGACACGTCGCGGGTGATCGACGGGTTCTCGCTCTTGCGCGAGATCTTGTCGATTTCATCGATGTAGACGATGCCCTGCTGTGCCTTCTCGACGTCGTAGTCGCACTTCTGCAGCAGCTTCTGGATGATGTTCTCGACATCCTCGCCCACGTAACCGGCTTCGGTCAGCGTGGTGGCGTCGGCGATGGTGAACGGCACATTGAGCAGGCGCGCCAGGGTCTCGGCCAGCAGCGTCTTGCCCGAACCGGTCGGGCCGGCCAGCAGGATGTTCGACTTCGCCAGTTCGACGTCGTCGTTCTTCTGTCGGCTCTCGATGCGCTTGTAATGGTTGTACACCGCCACGGCCAGCGTGCGCTTGGCGCGGTTCTGGCCGATTACGTACTGGTCCAGGACCTCGAGGATCTCGCGCGGCTTGGGCAGGTGGCTGCGCGCGGACTGGGCCTTCTCTTCCAGCTCCTCGCGGATGATGTCGTTGCACAGCTCCACGCACTCATCGCAGATGAACACGCTGGGACCCGCAATCAGCTTGCGGACCTCATGCTGGCTCTTCCCGCAGAACGAGCAGTACAGGATTTTGGTGCTGTCGCCGGAACGGCCCTGACGATCTTCGCTCATGCTGGTATTACTCGGTCGCTCAACCTGCCCCAGGGGGCTTTCGGTCGGAGAATAGCACACGGTCCCGGCTTGTCAGCCGGGCCCGTGAACAGGGGTTTTGCGCGTGAAACCAGGGCAATCCGGGCCGTCAGCCCGCCTGGATCGAATCGTCCGGACGGCGCTCGAGCACCTGGTCGACCAACCCATAAGCCTGGGCGTCCGCCGCACTCTTGAAGTTGTCGCGCTCGGTGTCGCGTTCGATGGTCTCCAGCGCCTGGCCGGTGTGCTTGGCGAGGATCTCGTTCAGGCGGGCACGCAAGGTCAGAATTTCGCGGGCATGGATGTCGATATCCGTCGCCTGGCCCTGGAAGCCGCCCAGCGGCTGGTGGATCATCACGCGCGAGTTCGGCAGGGCATAACGCTTGCCCTTCGCGCCCGCTGCCAGCAGCAGTGCGCCCATGCTGGCCGCCTGGCCCACGCAGATCGTGCTCACGTCGGGCTTGATGTACTGCATGGTGTCGTAGATGGCCATGCCGGCCGTCACCACGCCACCGGGCGAGTTGATGTACAGGCTGATGTCCTTTTCGGGGTTCTCCGCCTCAAGGAACAGCATCTGCGCCACGATGACGTTGGCCACGTGGTCGTCCACGCCGCCGACCAGGAAGATCACGCGCTCCTTCAGCAGGCGCGAGTAGATGTCGTAGGCGCGCTCGCCCCGGCTGGTCTGTTCGACCACCATCGGCACCAGGTTGAGGGCTTTGGTTTCGATACTCATCTGTTCTCGCGCCTGTCGTTCATGGAAGGGGTCCGGCCTAGGATAGCCGGACCGCCTGCCCGGACGGGAGCCGGGCTCAGTTGCGGATGGCTTCCTGGAAGGAAAGCGTCTGCTCGGTGTGCTGGGCGCGCTCGGCGATCCAGTCGATCACCTGCTCTTCCATCACACGACCCTGCAGACTGTTCATCAGTTGGGGGTCGTTCCGGTACAACTCAATGACCTGCTCCGGCTCTTCGTAGGTCGAAGCGATCAGGCGCAAAGTTTCGTTAAGGCGCTTGGGATCCAGGCGCAACTGGTTGCGGCGGGCAACCTCGCCCACCAGCAGCCCCACCAGGACGCGCTTGCGGGCGGCATCGGCGAAGCCCTCATGCGCGTTGTCCGGGATCTGGACCTGCTGGCCCTGCCGGCGTGCCTGCTCGGCGGCCTGCTGGACCATCACCCGGGCCTCATTTTCGACCAGGCGCGGCGGCATCTCGACGTGCGAATAGGCGGCGATCAGCTGCTCGCCCACTTCGCGACGCAGTCGGGTCGCCAAGGCGCCCTTCAGCTCGCGCTCCAGGTTGCTGCGGATGTCGGCCTTGAACTGGTCGGCATCGCCGCCCTTCACGCCGAAGCTGCGGATGAAGTCGCGATCCACGTCGGGCACGATCGATTCGGCGACTTCGGTCACCTTCACATGCACGGCGACCTGCTTGCCCGCCAACTGCGGGACGCGCCAATCGGCCGGGAACGTCACCGACACGGTCTTCTCGTCACCCTGGGCCAGCCCGATCAGTGCTTGTTCGATCTCGCCGAACATCACGCCCGACCCGATCAGGGTGGCGCCCTTCTCGATGCCTTCTGCCGGCATGCGCTCATCGCCGGCCTGCGACCAGGTCTCCAGGCCTACGCGATCGCCTTCCTGCGCGGGGCGCTCCACGGCCTGGAACGTCCGTCGCTGCATGCGCAGATTCGACACCATCTGCTCGATGTCGGCGTCCGTCACGTCGGCGGTGTGGCGGATGACGTTCAACTTGGTCACGTCAACGTCACCGAAATCCGGCACAACTTCGAACGTCGCCACGAAATCCAGTTCGCCCGCGCCCTGCTTCTCGATACGCGGATTGCCGGCGAGCTGGAGGTCCTGCTCACGCACGGCATTGTTGAAGGTCTCGCGCAGCAGGCCGTCCAGCGCTTCGGCACGCACTTGATCGCCATAACGCTGCTCGATGACCTTGGCCGGGACCTTGCCCGGACGGAAGCCCTTGATGCGGGCGGTGCGCGACAACTCGCGCAGGCGACCACCGATATGGGTGTCCAGACGTTCAGCCGGCAGGCTGAAGCTCATGCGGCGTTCGAGATTGCCGATCGATTCGACCGAAACTTGCATACTCACTGACTCCTGCGGCCACGGCACTGCCGGGGCGATGTTGATAATCCGGGACGCCTGGGACGCGAGCACAAGGCCCGGCCGGCGGAACTTGTTAGTTTCGCCGATTCCGGGGCTGGCTGCCAGCGGGGCCGCATAAGGGGAGCTGGGGCGCCATCCGGGATGCGGTGGGCCGTGGTGCGAAAGGAGGGACTCGAACCCTCACGGGGGTTACCCGCTGGAACCTAAATCCAGTGCGTCTACCAATTCCGCCACTTTCGCAGTGTCTGACGATTGTACCGCGCCTCGACCGCTCCTCGGCGCCTGACCGGCGAACGCGCCGGGGTGAACCACCCGCACAAAGAAAAACGCCCGGCGTGAGCCGGGCGTTTTCGGGTTTGGTGGGCCGTCAAGGATTCGAACCTTGGACCTATTGATTAAGAGTCAACTGCTCTACCAACTGAGCTAACGGCCCCGAAAAACTGGCTGCGTAGTGTAACCGCATCTTCTTTTTGTGTGAACCCCCGCGAGTGCGGGAATTCGTGGATCAGTGGGGTGGCTGAGGGGACTCGAACCCCCGACATCTGGAATCACAATCCAGTACTCTAACCAGCTGAGCTACAGCCACCACTGAAGCTTTTTCTCCTGTCGCCGCACACCGGTAAGTGGCGCGCCCGACAGGACTCGAACCTGTAACCGCCGGCTTAGAAGGCCGGTGCTCTATCCGGTTGAGCTACGGGCGCCCGGTCCGGATTCTCGCCCTACCCTGTCGGTTACGCCAAGGCAGTACATCAGGCTGGTCGGGGTAGAGGGATTCGAACCCCCGACCCTCTGCTCCCAAAGCAGATGCGCTACCAGACTGCGCTATACCCCGACGAGGGTCCCGGCGTGGCGTCTGGACGCCAACGAGGCCGCGTATTGTCGGAACACCGGGCCCGGCTGTCAAACGAAACATGACGGAGCACCGCTTGGGATATGCTCGTCGGCTGGGGACAGAAGTCCGATGACCACATGAGGGAACCATGATACGCAGCGGCAATCCGGCACTGAAGGAATCCACCTTCCTCGACCTCGGCACGGGCAGCGTGGTGTCGCGCGAGGGCGGCACGATGACGCTCAATGGCACCGTCAACAAAACCGGCATCCTGCTGTTGCTGTCGGTGCTGACGGCCGCCTTCGCCTGGACGCAGTCGGTCGTCACCGGCCCCGATGGTGTCGCCACTGTGGCGCCGGGGATCATGATTTACGCTCTGGGCGGCGCCATTGGCGGCTTCATCCTCGCCCTGGTCACCGTGTTCAAGAAGGAGTGGTCGGCCGTCACCGCGCCGATGTACGCGCTGGTGGAGGGCTTCTTCCTCGGTGCGATTTCGGCGGTGTTCGAGCTGAAGTATCCGGGCATCGTGTTCCAGGCCGTGCTGCTGACGTTCGGCACGCTGGGCGCCCTGCTGGTGGCCTATCGCAGCGGCCTGATCCGCGCCACCGAGAATTTCAAGCTCGGCGTGGTCGCAGCGACCGGTGGCATCGCCCTGGTCTACCTGGTGTCGATGGGTCTGCGCCTGTTCGGCAAGGAAATGCCGCTGATCCATGAGTCGGGCATCGTCGGCATCGGCTTCAGCCTGTTCGTGGTCGTGATCGCTGCGCTGAACCTGGTGCTCGATTTCGACTTCATCGAGTCCGGCGTCGAAGCCGGCGCGCCGAAGTACATGGAGTGGTACGGCGCGTTCGGCCTGATGGTCACGCTGGTGTGGCTGTACATCGAGTTCCTGCGCCTGCTGGCTAAGCTGCAGTCGCGCGACTGATATCCACCGTCGTCCCGAAACGAAAAGGGCGCCCTAGGGCGCCCTTTCTTATGCGGTGGCGACCCTGCCCCGCCGCGAGGGCCAGACCATGAAGAGCACGGTCACGCCGGCGAGCAACCAGCAGTAATGCACCTTTCCCATCAGCGCCAGCGGCGACAGGCTGGCCAGGGACGCCGCCAGCAGGATTTGCGCACCGTACGGCAGCAGGCTCTGCACGATGCAGACGAAGATATCGAGCACGCTAGCCGCGCGCGCAGGCGGAACGTCATGGCGTTCGGCGATGTCGCGGGCCACACCGCCGCTGATCAGGATGGCAACCGTATTGTTGGCCGTGAACACGTCCGTCAGCGAAGCCAGCGCGGCAATGCACCACTCGCCGGTACGGCGACCGGTGTTTCCGCGGGCGATGCGCGTGATCTGCCGGGCTAGCCAGTCCAAGCCGCCACTCGCTTTCATGAGTGCGCCAAGGCCGCCGATGAACAAAGCCAGCAAGGTGATCTCCACCACGCCCTCGAAACCGGCATAGATATCGTCGGCGAAGTTGGGCAACGCGTAGTCGGCCGGCCCGAACCACAGCCCGAACAGCCCCGCCACCACCAATCCGATCGTCAATACGACCAGCACGTCCAGGCCGGTGATCGCCAGGATCAGTACCAGGACGTAAGGCAGCACCAACCAGGGAGACGAGGGTTCGGCAGCTTCCACGGGGGAGGCATCCCCGACGACTGCGAGCACCACCAACGTCAGCAGCGCGGCTGGCAGGGCGATCTTCACGTTCTCGCGGAATTTCTCCCGCACGGTGCACCCCTGCGTGCGCGCCGCGGCGATGGCGGTGTCCGAGATCACCGACAGGTTGTCGCCGAACGTCGCACCGCCCAGCACGGCGCCCACCACCAGCGCGCGATCGATGCCTGCAGCATCGGACACGCCCAACGCGATCGGGGTGACCGCCGCGATGGTGCCCATCGAGGTGCCGACCGCGAGCGAGAGGAAGCCCGCGACGAGGAACAAACCCGGCAGGATCAACGCCGGCGGCAGCGCACCCACGCCCAGTGCGACCACCGCATCCACCGCACCGATCTGCTTGGTGACCATCGCGAAGGCGCCGGCCAGCAGGAAGATCAGGCACATCAGGATGATGTTGCTGTCGCCGATGCCCTGCAGCAGCGTATCCATCGCCTTGATGCCGGCGCGATGCGCGATCCACAGGCCCAGCGCGATCGCGGGAAGGATCGCCACCGGCGCGTGCAGGCGATAGAAGCCCATCGCGTCGCCCTGCTCGGTGTAATAGAGCCCCGCACCGAAGAACAGGGCGAGAAACAGCAGCAACGGGGTCAGCGCGAGCGCGCTGGGACGGACGGACATGGCAAGGCCTTCTGCGTGGGGTCGCGGATTGTGCGTGCCACCAGCCTAGCGTCCAACCCCATGGATGGGACAGGGGCCAACAAAAACGGGACGCTGAGCGTCCCGTTCGTGCTTGCCGCGATGTGGCCGTGCTTACACGCGGCTGGCGATCGCCTTGGCGAACGTCATCGTGGTGCCCTCGCCGCCCAGGTCCGGGGTCAACGAATCCTTGGCTTCCAGCGTGGCGATGATGGCCGCGCGCAGGCGCTCGGCCTTCTCCGGCTGGCCCAGGTGGTCCAGCATCTGGGCTGCGCCCAGCAGCAGCGCGCACGGATTGGCGACGCCCTTGCCGGCGATGTCCGGGGCCGAGCCGTGCACGGCTTCGAAGATCGCCGCATCGACGCCGATGTTGGCGCCCGGGGCCAGGCCCAGGCCGCCGACGAGGCCGGCGCACAGGTCGGAGATGATGTCGCCGAACAGGTTGGTGGTGACGATGATGTCGAACTGCTCTGGACGCATCACCAGCTGCATGCAGGTGTTGTCCACGATCATCTCGTTGGTCTGGATGTCCGGGTACTGCGCGGCGACTTCGCGCGCGACCTTCAGGAACAGGCCCGAGGTCGTCTTCAGGATGTTCGCCTTGTGGACGATCGTGACCTTCTTGCGGCCGGTCTTGCGGGCCAGGTCGTAGGCGTAGCGCACGATGCGGTCGGAGCCCTTGCGGGTGATCTTCTGCGTCAGCAGCGCGGTCTCTCCGTCTTCCGAGATGGACTGGCCTTCGCCGATGTACGCGCCTTCGGTGTTCTCGCGCACGGTGATCAGGTCCACGCCCGACGGGAAGCGCGACTTGGTGTTCGGGAACGACTTCGCCGGACGCACGTTGGCGTACAGGTCGAAGTGGCGGCGCAGGGCCACGTTGATCGAGCTGAAGCCCTCGCCCACCGGCGTTGTCAGCGGGCTCTTCAGGGCCACGCCGTTCTTGCGGATCGAATCCAGGGTGGCCTGCGGCAGCAGGTCGCCGTGCTTCTCCAGCGCGACCATGCCGGCATCGGCCTCTTCGTAGGTCAGGCCGACCTTGAGGGCGTCGAGCACGTACAGGGTGGCGTCCATGATCTCCGGGCCAATGCCGTCGCCGCGGATGACCGTAATCGTCTGGGTCATTGAGTGGGGTTTCCGAACAGGGGCGCGCGCGGGCCGGGGCCGGAACGGGCGCAAAGGGGAAGGTCTGTGCCCGCCATTATGCCCGAGGCCCCCTCGGGGCCCCAAATCGACGATGGTCGGAGGCCCTGTGCGCGGGCTTGCAGGATCGGCTCAGCCGTGGTCGTGCGCGGCCGGGGCAGCGGTGTCGCCGCCTTCCAGTTGGTCGAGGAAATCCACTGCCCGGCGCAGGTGAGGAATGACGATGGAGCCCCCCACCACGAGCCCGACGGAGAACGTCTCGAAGAATTCCTCGCGGGTCACGCCCGCTTCCTTGCACTGCGCGACGTGATAGCTGATGCAGTCGTCGCATCGCAGGACCATCGAGGCGACCAGGCCCAAGAGCTCCTTGGTCTTCACGTCCAGCGCGCCTTCCTGGTAGGTCTGCGTGTCGAGTGCGAAGAACCGGCGGACGACCTGGTTGGGTTCGTCCAGGATGCGCTTGTTCATGCGCTGGCGGAATTCGGTGAACGCCTTCACGCGGTCCTGGCTGTCGTCGGCAGCGCTCATGCGGCCTCCCCCGCCAGCAGCGCGTCGAGCTTGCCCGCACGGTGCAGCGCGATCATGTCGTCATAGCCGCCCACGTGGACATCGCCGACGAAAATCTGCGGCACGCTGGTGCGCTTGGCCTTGGCGATCATCTTCTCGCGCTCGGCCGGGTCCAGGTCGATGCGGACCTCGGTCCAGGTCTGGCCCTTGCTCTTCAGGAAGTTCTTCGCGGCCACGCAGTACGGACAGATGGCCGTGCTGTAGAGGGTGATTTCCGGCGCGGTGGCGCCTTGCGGGGTGTCGCTCAAGGGAGATCTCCGGAACGAAAAGGACTTACTGCGGTCCCAACCAATATCGGGGCGACCGGGTCGTGTTACAGCCGGGGACGTGGAACAGTGCGGACCGGTACTGGCCCGGTTAACCACGTATTCACTCGCCCGGATCGATGACCGGTCATTCTGATGACGGCGCCATTATCCGCCACGGAGCTTCGATTTGCGCCCACTGCTGCTCGCCACTGCCCTGACCCTCGTCCTCGCAGCGCCGCTGGCGGCATCGCAGGACAGCCGGCTACCCGACATCGGTTCTTCCGCCGGCGAGTTGCTCACCCCGGCGCGCCAGGCGCAATACGGCGGCATGATGCTGCGCGAGCTGCGCAACTATGGCTACCTGCTGGAGGACCCGCTGGTCACGGACTGGCTGCAGACCGTCGGCAGCCGGCTCGGCGCCGACAGCGACAACCCCCAGCAGGCGTATACGTTCTTCATGATGCGCGACCGCCAGATCAATGCGTTCGCCACCCTGGGCGGCTACATCGGCATGAACGCCGGCCTGGTGTTGACGGCCGACCGCGAGGACGAAGTGGCCGCCGTGCTCTCCCATGAAATCGCCCACGTCACCCAGCAACACGTGCTGCGCGGGGTGGAACGGGCGCAGCGCGACCAGATCCCGATCCTGCTGGGCATGCTGGGCGCCATCGTGCTGGCACAGGCGGCCGGTGGCAGCTCCAGCGGCGATGCCTCACAGGCGGCCATCGCATCGGCGATGGGCCTGATGCAGCAGCGGCAGATCGACTACACCCGTTCCAACGAATCCGAGGCCGACCGCGTGGGCATCCGCACGCTGTCGCGTGCCGGCTACGACATCGATGCGATGGCAGGCTTCTTCTCCAAACTGCAGCAGGCCACCCGCGTCGCGCGAGGCAGCGGTCGCGAGGCGGTCCCCGACTACCTGCAGACCCACCCGGTCACCACGACCCGCATCAGCGAAGCCCGCCAGCGCGCGGATCAGTTGCGCGGCGAGCAGGTCACGACCGTCACCGCCGTTCCGGGTGGCGAACGTGTGGAACGGTTCGACCGACGCGGCATCACGCTGCCCGAGACACGCAGCGCGAATCCTCTGCTGCCGGTTCCGGTCACCTTGCCCTCGCTCGCTTTTAGCCAAGGCGGGACCGGCGATTTCGACTGGGCACGCGAGCGCCTCCGCGCACTCAGTGCAGACACCCCGTCGGCCGCCGTGCGCGAGTACGAAACCCTGCGCCGCCAGACCGGCAAGCCGCTGGGCGGCCCGCAGCGCTATGGCCTGGCCGTCGCCCACCTGCAGGGCGGTGACGTCCGCACGGCCCTGGCCGAACTGCGCAAGCTCGAGGACGATCATCCGGACAGCCTGTGGGTGTCCTTGACCCTGGGCGAGGCCGAGTCCCGGACCGGCGATACCGCCGCCGCGAACCGGCGTTTCGATGCCCTGGTCCAGCGCCTGCCGCAGAGCCGCCCGGTGGCCTTGACCTACGCCAAGGTACTGAATGAACAGGGCGGCGCCGCCGCCGGGCGCCGGGCGCAGGCCGTGCTGCGCCCCCTCATGGCGCGGGCCGGCGACGACCCGGTCTTCCAGCAGCAGTTCGCCCGGGCCAACGAACTGGCGGGCGACATGGCCCGGGCCGGCGAGGCCTATGCGGAGGCCGCCTACCTCAACGGACGCCCCGAGCAGGCCCTGATCCAGCTTCAGAATCTCAAGAAGCAGAGCGATCTGGATTACTACGCCCGCGCCCGGGTCGACGCCCGCATCGCCGCGATCACCCCCGAGGTGCTGGAACTGCGCCGGCAGGGTATCCGCGACCCGGACGTCGAACGCCGCTGAACCGCGCCGGCGACGTTATGACAGCCCGCTGGCACGTCATGTAATCGTCATAAAATTGTCGTCTACTGGCGCAGACCCCCACGCCACCGGACGCCGCGTGCAGAAGCACATCCTGATCGTCGACGACGAACCCGCCATCCGCGACATGGTGGCTTTCGCCCTGCGCAAGGGCGAATACGAGCCCATCCACGCCGGTGACGCCCGCGAGGCCCAGAACGCCATCGCCGACCGCGTCCCCGACCTGATCCTGCTGGACTGGATGCTGCCCGGCACCAGCGGCCTGGAGCTGGCCCGCCGCTGGCGCAAGGACGCCATGACCCGGGACGTGCCGATCATCATGCTCACCGCCCGCGGCGAGGAAAACGACCGTGTCGGTGGCCTCGAAGCTGGCGTGGACGATTACGTGGTCAAGCCCTTCTCGGCCCGTGAACTGCTCGCCCGCATCCGCGCCGTCATGCGCCGCTCGCGCGACGACGACGAGGACGGCAGCGTGTCGGTGGGCAACCTGCGCATCGACGGTGCCGCCCATCGCGTGTTCGCCGGCGACACGCCGGTGCCGATCGGCCCCACCGAGTACCGGCTGCTGCATTTCTTCATGACCCATCCCGAGCGCGTGTACTCCCGCACTCAGCTGCTGGACCACGTCTGGGGCGGCAGCGTATACGTGGAAGAGCGCACCGTGGACGTGCACATCCGACGCCTACGCAAGACGCTCGAACCGCATGGCCTGGAGAACATGGTGCAGACGGTCCGCGGCTCCGGCTACCGGTTCTCCGCGGCGATGTAAGCCGCAGGCCCCGGCCTGCGCGTCGCTGTCATACATATCTGCCTACAATCGATCCATGCCCCACCACATCCGTTCCGCGTGGTTCAAGACGCTAGGCCAACTGGCCGGCATCCTCGCGCTGGCCGTGGTGGTCGGCCTGCTGCTGGGCCAGGTATGGCCCGTGGTCACGTTGGCCGCACTGGGCGTAGTGGCCTGGCACTACTGGCGGCTGCGCAAAGTGCTGCTGCGACTGACCGCGCGGCAGCGACTGGAACCCGCCCAGGGCCAGGGCGTCTGGAACGAACTCGACCGTCTGCTCTTCCGCGGCCAGGCCGAGATGCGCACCCGCAAGCGCCGCCTGCTCGACATGCTGCGCGCCTACCGCGCCGCTGCTGCCGCCCTGCCTGACGCCGTCGTGGTGGTGGAACGCAACAGCCAGCGCGTGCAGTGGTTCAACAAGGCGGCTAGCAGCCTGCTCGGCCTGCAGTACCCCACCGACATCGGCGCACCGGTCGGTGACCGACTGCAGCCGCTGCCGATGTCGCATTGGCTCGCCGCCGGCCGCAACGCCGAGCCGATGCTGGATGCCGCCTCACCGGTGGACCCGGACCTGCGCCTCAACCTGCGCCTGATTCCCTACTCCGACCAGTACTGGCTGCTGGTCGCGCGCGACGTCAGCAAGATGCTGCGCCTGGAGCAGATGCGGCGGGACTTCGTCGCCAACGTTTCGCATGAACTGCGCACGCCGCTGACCGTCGTGCACGGTTACCTCGACATGCTCGAACCCACCGAATACCCGGACTGGGCGCCGATGCTGGCCGAGATGCAGAAGCAGTCGCAACGCATGACCCAACTGGTCGAGGACCTGCTGACCCTGTCGCGCCTCGAAGCGCAGGAGAGCCTGCCCGACGAGAACGTCGCGATGGCGCCCATGCTGGCCACGCTGCGTCGCGAGGCCGAAGCGCTGAGCCACCGCCGGCATACCGTGGTGATCCAGGACGAAGCCGGCGTGGACCTGTCGGGATCGAACAAGGAACTGCACAGCGCGTTCTCCAACCTGGTCAGCAACGCGGTGCGTTACACCCCGGTAGGCGGCACCATCACCGTCCGCTTCGCGCGCGAAGGCGACGGCGCGGTGCTCAGCGTGCGCGACACCGGCTACGGCATTCCGTCCTCGCACCTGCCGCGCATCACCGAGCGTTTCTACCGTGTATCGACCAGCCGCTCGCGCGAGAGCGGCGGCACCGGCCTGGGCCTGTCCATCGTCAAGCACGTGCTCAACCTGCATCAGGCGCGGCTCGAGATCGAAAGCGAAGTCGGCCATGGCAGTATCTTTTCCGTGCATTTCGGCGCACAGCGCGTGGAACCCCGCCTGGACGCTTCAACCCCCGCCCTGACGGACCAGACCGCATGAATGCCGCCCTCGACACGACGCCCACCGCCCTGACCGGTGAAGACGTGCTGCGCGATCCCGCGCTGTACCTCAACCGCGAACTGTCCCAGCTGGATTTCAACTTCCGCGTGCTGGCGCAGGCGCAGGATCCGTCGGTGCCGCTGCTGGAGCGCCTGCGCTTCCTGTGCATCTCGTGCACGAACCTGGACGAGTTCTTCGAGATCCGCGCCGCCACCGTGCGACACGCGCAGGACTTCGGCCTGCCGCCGGGCGCCGACGGCATGAGCCCGGCCACCGTGCTCAACAAGATCCACGACCGCGCCGCCGAACTGGTCGACGCGCAATACAAGTGCTGGAACGACGTGCTGCGTCCGGGCCTGGCCGAAGCCGGCGTGCGCGTGTTCGGCCGCGACAGCTGGAATGCGCGCCAGACCCGCTGGCTGCGCGCCTACTTCCGCAACGAAATCATGCCGGTGCTCTCGCCGCTGGGACTGGACCCGGCGCATCCGTTCCCGAAGATCCTCAACAAGTCGTTGAACATCGTGGTCGTGCTGAAAGGCAAGGATGCGTTCGGCCGCGCCGGCCACCTGGCCATCGTGCGCGCGCCGCGCTCGCTGCCGCGCATCATCCACCTGCCGCAGCGCGTATCGGGCGGCGAGAACGACTTCGTACTGCTGTCGTCCGTGCTGTCGGTGTTCGTGGACGAACTGTTCCCCGGCATGGAGGTCAAGGGTTCCTACCAGTTCCGCGTGACCCGCAACTCCGAGGTCGTGGTCGACGAGGAGGAAGTCGAGAACCTGGCGCTGGCCCTGCGCGACGAACTCGTGGGCCGCGGCTACCGCCCCGCCGTGCGCCTGGAGATCGCCCACGATTGCCCCAAGCCCATCGTGCGCACGCTGCTGCAGAATTTCGCGCTGCCCGACAACGCGGTCTACCCGATCAACGGGCCGGTCAACCTCAACCGTGTCATCCAGGTGTACGACCTGGTGCAGCGCCCGGAACTGAAGTACCCCGCCTTCACCCCTCGCACGCTGCGCGACAGCGATGCGATCTTCGAGAAGGTCGCCGATGGCGACGTATTGCTGCACCATCCCTTCGATTCGTTCGCGGCGGTGCATGAGCTGATCAAGCAGGCTGCCGTCGATCCGGAAGTACTGGCGATCAAGCAGACGCTGTACCGCACCGGCAAGGATTCGGCCATCGTCGATGCGCTGGTCCAGGCTGCGCGCAACGGCAAGGACGTCACCGTGGTGGTGGAACTGCGCGCGCGCTTCGACGAGGACGCCAACCTCGGCGTGGCCGACCGCCTGCAGGAAGCCGGCGCGCAGGTCGTCTACGGCGTGGTGGGCTACAAGACCCACGCCAAGATGCTGCTGATCGTCCGTCGCGAGGGCCGCAAGCTGCGCCGCTACGTGCACCTGGGCACCGGCAACTACCACAGCGGCACGGCGCGCGCCTACACCGACATCGGCCTGATCACCGCCGATCCGGACATCGGCAACGACGTGCACCTGCTGTTCCAGCAGCTTTCCGGTCTTGCGCCGACCACCAAGCTCAAGCGCCTGCTGCAATCGCCCTTCACGCTCCACCCCGGCCTGATCAAGAAGATCGAGCGCGAAGCGAAGCTGGCGAGAGCCGGCAAGCCCGCGCACATCATCGCCAAGATCAACGCGATCAACGAGCCACGCATCATCCGTGCGCTCTACGCGGCCTCGCAGGCCGGCGTGAAGATCGACCTGATCGTGCGCGGTGCCTGCGCGCTGCGCCCCGGCGTGCCGGGCATCTCCGAGAACATCCGCGTGCGCTCCATCGTCGGCCGCTTCCTGGAGCACAGCCGCCTTTACTGGTTCGGCAACGAAGGTACCCCGGAGCTGTACTGCGCGAGCGCCGACTGGCTGGAGCGCAACCTGCTGCACCGCGTGGAAACCTGCTTCCCGATCCTCGACAAGGACCTCGCCACCCGCGTGTTCAAGGAAGGCCTGCAGAACTACCTCGACGACAACTGCAACGCGTGGGAACTGCAGGCCGATGGCAGCTATCTCAAGCTGACGCCGGGCGACGATGCCCCGCATTCGGCCCAGGGCATCTTGCTCGCGAAGGTGTGATGCGACCATCGGACGCGCCTGCCTCGGTGCATCGACGCCATCGCGATGCACCATCGCGCATTCCCACCCGCTAAACTGACCGCATGGCGCCCCTGAACTCCCCCACCTCCCCACCGCTCCAGGACGGGGACCTGCTGGCCGCGATCGATCTGGGCTCCAACAGCTTCCACATGGTGGTCGCGCGCTCGCTGCTCGGCCAGTTGCGCGTGGTGGATCGCCTGCGCGAAACCGTACGCATGGCCGACGGCCTGGATGGCAAGGGCGGCCTGTCCGCCGCCGCGCGCCAGCGCGCGCTCGACTGCCTGTCGCGCTTCGGCCAGCGCATCCGCGACATTCCCGCCACGCGCGTGCGTGCACTCGCCACCAATACCGTGCGCCAGTTGCGCGAGCCCCAGGAGTTCCTGGTGGCGGCCGAAGCCGCGCTGGGCAAGCCGATCGAAGTGGTGTCCGGCCGCGAAGAAGCGCGCTTGATCTACCTCGGCGTCGCGCACTCCCAGCCGCCGAAAGCCGGCCAGCGCCGCCTGGTGATCGACATCGGCGGCGGCTCCACCGAATTCATCATCGGCCGCGGCTTCGAGACGCTCGAGCGCGAAAGCCTGCAGGCCGGCTGCATCGCCAGCACACGCCGGTTCTTTCCCGGCGGAAAACTCTCGCGCAAGCGCTGGAAGGAAGCCCTGACCGAGATCGGCGCGGAGTTCCAACAGTTCGCCGGCCTCTACCGCGGCCTGGGTTGGCAGGAAGCCATCGGTTCTTCCGGTACCAACAAGGCGATCGGCGAGATCTGCGCGGCGATGAAGCTCACCAAGGGCGCCGTCACCGCCGAGGCGCTGCCGCAGGTGCGCGAGAAACTGCTGCAGGCCGACCGCATCGAGGACATCGATCTTCCCGGCCTGTCCAACGACCGCCGGCCGATCATCGCCGGCGGCGTGCTGGTGCTGGAGGCCGCGTTCGAAGCGTTGGGCCTGCAGCGGCTGATGGTCAGCAAGGCGGCGATGCGCGAAGGCATCCTGTTCGACATGCTGGGCCGCGGCGGCGACAACGATCCGCGCGACCTATCCACTGCGGCGCTGATGCAGCGCTACGGCATCGACGAGTTCCAGGCCGCGCGCGTGGAGGCCACGGCGATGCGCCTGTTCGAACAGGTCGAGCAGAGCTGGGGCCTGGACGACGACGACGCGCGCATGCTCGGTTGGGCCGCGCGCTTGCACGAGATCGGCCTGGTGATCGCGCACAGCCAGTACCACGTGCACGGTGCCTACCTGCTGGAGCATTCCGATATCGAAGGCTTCTCCCGCCAGGAGCAGCAAGTCCTGTCGGCGCTCGTGCGCACGCACCGGCGCGGCATCCCGAAAAATGCGTTCGATGCTCTACCCGATCGCCTGCTGCTGAGCGCCAAGCGCAAGGCCGCACTGCTCCGCCTGGCCGTGTTGCTGCACCGCTCGCACGACAACGAAATCATCCCGCGCCTGGACGTAACCGCCCAGGGCGACCGCCTGGACCTGGTGGTCAGCAAGAAATGGATCGATGCCCGCCCCCTGCTGCGCTCGGACCTGCTGGGCGAACCCGAGGACATGCAGGGCCTGGGCGTGGCATTCAAGCCGTTCGTGGCCTGAGCCGCCCCGGCACTTCCCCTTATGTGACATGAAGGTACACTCGGACCTGCCGAGAGGTCCGCGGCGTGGCCTGTGCCCTTCTGTCCCCACGCCATCCTCCCCGTCCGCCCTTGCGGCGGGGGCAGGCCCGACGGCTGTTCCACTTCGTCGTACGCCTGTCTTCAGGAGGAAGCCTTGATCGATCGAAGAATCCACGACGAGCTGTTGTCTGATGCCTGGCTGGACGGTGGCCCCGGTGCCGCCGCCATCGGCCGCAATGTGGACCGCATGCTGGATGCCGTCCGACGCCACCTCGACATGGACGTGGCCTTCGTCTCCGAGTTCAACGGCCGCGACCGCGTCTTCCGCCACGTCGCCAGCCGACTGGACCCCGCCCCCATCCGTCCCGGCGATTCGAGCCCGCTTGAAGAGGGCTACTGCATGCGCGTGGTCGAGGGGCAGATCCCGCAGCTGATTCCCGACACCGGCGCCGTGCCCTTGCTGGAACACATCCCCGAAACCGCACTGGTTCCCATCGGCGCCCATCTCAGCGTGCCCATCCAGCTGCGCGATGGTCGTGTCTACGGCACGTTCTGCTGCTTCAGCCTGGCCGCCAATCTTTCCCTCAGCCAGCGCGACCTGCACATGATGCGGGCCTTCGCCGACCTGCTGGCTTACCAGATCGACGGCGACCTCGACGCCGTGCAGGCGCACGAGGAGAAAGTCGCGCGCATCACCGCGGTACTGGAAATGGGCCAGCCGCACGTGGTCTACCAGCCCATCTACCGCAGCAGCGAACGCCGCATCGTCGGCGTCGAATGCCTGTCGCGCTTCAGGCTGGAACCCCAGCGCACGCCCGACGTGTGGTTCGCCGAGGCACGCGAGATCGGCCTCGGCGTGCGCCTGGAGCTCAACGCCATCCTGTCCGCGCTCGATGGTCTTCGCCACATGCCGGGCGACTTCTACGTGGCGCTCAACGTGTCGCCGCAGACGATCATCAGCGGCGGCATCGACGGCTATATCGACGATCTCGACCCGCACCGCGTGGTGCTGGAAATCACCGAGCATTCGCTGGTGGACGACTACGGTCTGCTGAACAAGCGCCTGGCGCCGCTGCGCGAAGCCGGCGTGCGCGTGGCCGTGGACGACGCCGGCGCGGGCTACGCCAGCATGCGGCACGTGCTGGCGATCCATCCGGACATCATCAAGCTGGACCTCAGCCTGACCCGCGACATCGATACCGATTCGCCGCGCCGTGCGCTGGCGGCGGCGCTGATCGAGTTCGCACGTCAGACTCAATCGCACGTGGTCGCCGAAGGCGTGGAGACGGCTTCCGAACTGGCGGCCCTGCAGGCGCTCGGGGTGGACGATGTGCAGGGCTACCACCTTGCGCGTCCCGCGGACGCCGATGTCCTCGCGCAGATGCTCGCCGCCGAACGTCCGCGCGCCTGATGCGCCGCGACGCTCTGGCATGATGCCGGCTCCGTCCTGCGCGTGCCGCCGATGAAGACCTATCCCTTGGCCGATGGCCTCACCACGTCCCTCATCGGCTACGGCTGCATGCACCTGAGCCGCGCCTGGGATGCCTCGCCGATCACGGCGGATGAACGCCGCAACGCGCAACGGCTGGTCGAAACCGCGCTGGCCCATAGCATCACCCTGTTCGACCATGCGGACATCTATGCCCGCGGAAAATCCGAACAAATCTTCGGCGACGTGCTGCGCGGCTCACCCGCCCTCCGCGCAAAGATGGTGTTGCAATCGAAGTGCGGCATCCGCTTCGCCGACGATCCGCCCGGCACGCCGGGCCGCTACGACTTCAGCCGCGCGCACATCGTGGCCTCGGTGGAAGGCAGCCTTGCGCGCCTGGGCGTGGAGCACCTGGATGTCCTGTTGCTGCACCGCCCCGATGCGCTGATGGAGCCGGAAGACGTCGCGCAGGCCTTCGACGCCTTGCACGCCAGCGGCAAGGTGCGGCACTTCGGTGTCAGCAACCACACGCCCGGCCAGATCGACCTGCTGCGCCGCCATGTGCGGCAGCCATTGGTGGCGAACCAGGTGGAAATCAGCCTGCTGCACCTGCCGTTGATCGACGAGGGCGTGGTCGCCAACACCACCGGCCATGCCTATGCCTCGGCTGCCGGTACGCTGGACCACGCGCGCCTGCATGACATCCGCGTACAGGCGTGGTCGCCGCTGGCCGGCGGCAAACTGGCCACCACCTCCGAGTTCTCCGACCCGGTGATCCGCGAGACCTCGACGCTGCTGCGCCAACTGGCCGATGCCAAGGGCGTGGCGCCGGAGGCGATCCAACTGGCCTGGCTGTTGCGCCATCCCGCCGGCCTGCAGCCCATCGTCGGCACCACCGACCCGGTGCGGCTGGTGGCCTGCGCCGCCGCGGATGCGGTGCAGCTCTCGCGCGAGGAGTGGTATGCGCTGTTCACTGCGGCGCGTGGCGGGCGAGTGCCGTGAGCATTGCTGCCCCTTCTGCCGACGCACATCGAGGCGAATGACTTCAACGACGAGATCTAGCGCTTCAACCACCTCGATGGCCGCCCGTACGTCTGACGAAAACCAACCGACGACAATCCACTGGAGATCTGCATGGGCACCTGGGGCATCGGCTCGTTCGAGAACGACGACGCGGCGGATTTCATGATCGATGCATTGAAGAGCGGCGACTTGTCGTTGCTCGGTGAGGTGTTCGACAACGTGCTGACCTCCACCGAGTACGTGGAAGCGCCCGATGCCACGGTGGCCATCGTGGCCGCGGAGATCGTGGCCGCGGCGCAGGGGTGCCCCACCCCGGCCGCGCAACAGGAAGGCCGCCTGGCCGAGTGGCTGGCGCGCATCCGCCCCACCATCGATGCCGCGCTCGCCACCCAGGCGCGCGACGCGCTCGCCCGCATCCTGGCCGAGCACTCAGAACTCCGGGAGCTGTGGGAAGACACCGACGATTTCCATGCGTGGCAGGCCAGCGTCATCGAGCTGGGCCAGCATCTGCGCGCCTGACACATACTTCTTACCGAAACCGCATCAGGAACTGCCGTGACCGACCCGTACAACTCGTCGTCCGCCTACGCCCCTTCGCCTACCGCGCCGCATACCACCACCTTGTCGCTCAACGATGCGATGGTGACTACCGCGCTGGAACTTCCCGGCTATCGCATCCGCCGCAACCTGGGCATGGTGCGCGGCATCACCGTGCGATCGCGGTCGATCGTGGGCAATTTCCTCGGTGGCCTGCAGTCGTTGTTCGGCGGCAACATCACCATCTACACCGAACTCTGCGAACAAGCCCGCGACGAGACGTACCGCGACATGCTGCAGCACGCTCGGCAACTGGGCGCCAACGCGATCGTCGCCGTGCGCTACGACGCCACCGACGTGATGGCCGGCCTTACCGAGGTGCTGTGTTACGGCACCGCGGTGGTGGTCGAACCCACCGATTATTGATCACGGTCCCGATGACGCCATCGAAACGCAAGCGCCCGCGGTGGCGCAGGTTCGTGCTGGTCGCGCTGGTCCTGGCGGCCTACCCCGCCTTCGTCCTGATCTACACCTGGTCCCACGTCCTGCAGAGCCCGCTGCCGGGCGGCCGCCATGGCCCACTGGATGCGTACCGGCACACCCTCGCCAGCGCGGTCGTGGCCTACACGCTCGACCCGCGCGCCATCGACCTGGTGAACGGCGTGATGGAACGGCGCGGCAAACGATCCAACCAGATGGACATCCACAACAACCAGATCGGCGCCGGCATCGGCACGCGCGCGGCCCGTTTCTCGGACATCGAACCGACGGTGGCCCGCAGCGTGGCGGCCGGCCAGATCGATGCCGCAACGCCCAACCAGACCACGTGGCTGCCCCGAAGCGACTGGAAGGAAGGGTTTGCGTGGTAAGGACCCCATCGAAAACCTCAGGAGGCGCCTGAACCAGAGCTCCGCTATAGTCGCTCGCAGTCACGGCCGGCCCCACGCCGACGGGCAGTCCCTCGCATCCTTGCCGGAGGTTGTCATGAAGCGTGTGTTCCGTTTGATCCTGGCCGTCATCGCCGGGCTGTTCGTCGGCAGCATCGTCAACATGGCGCTGGTCATGCTCAGCGGCCACGTGATCCCGCCGCCGGCCGGCGTCGACACCACCACGACCGAAGGCCTGAAGGCGGCGATGCCGCTGTTCGAGCCGAAGCACTTCCTGTTCCCGTTCCTGGCCCACGCCGTGGGCACGCTGGTCGGCGCGTTCGTCGCGACACTGGCCACGCCCGGGCGGACCTGCGGCCCCGCATGGGTCGTCGGCGCGCTCTTCCTGATCGGCGGCATCGCCGCCGTCGCCATGCTGCCCTCGCCGCTCTGGTTCACCGTCGTGGACCTGGTGTTCGCCTACCTGCCGATGGCATGGCTGGGGCATCGGCTGGCGTCGCAGAAACCGCGGGCGGCTTGACGCGCCGACGGGCCAGGCATCGATCCGTGAAGCTGGCGGACATCCGCGCGCATGCGCTGTCGCTCGAGGCGGTGACCGAGGAGCCGCACCACACCTATTCGTCGTTCCGCGTGCGCGGCAAGATCTTCGTGACGATTCCGCCGGAGGAGACGCATCTGCACGTGTTCGTCGGCGAAGAGGATCGCGAACAAGCCTTGGCGATGCACCCCGCGTTCGTCGAGAAGCTGTTCTGGGGCAGCAAGGTGCTGGGACTGCGCGTGGACCTGGCCCGTGCCACACCCGCGGTCGTCAAGGCGTTGGTCGTGAAGGCCTATGAGACCCGCGTGCGCAAGGATGCGGGGCCTCCGCGCAAGCGCTCGGCACGCTGAGCGCACCGAGACAGTGACGAGATCAGCGACGGAGGCGCCCTGACCGCATCGGGTGAACGTGCCGCCGCGCACACCGTCATCCCACGGTCACCGAACCGAAACACCCGCGACACCTGCCGGCCCCAGCATGCGCAAAACGTGGAGCTGCGCATGCGCTTTGCCATCGTCACCGAAACGTACCCGCCCGAAGTCAACGGCGTGGCCCTCACCGTGCAAGGGCTGGAAACCGGCCTGCGCCAGCGTGGGCATGCCGTCTCGCTGGTGCGGCCGCGGCAGGCGACCGACACGACGCCGGCGGACGACACGCTGCTGGTGCGCGGCGCCAGCCTGCCCCGCTACCCGGGCCTGAAGTTCGGCCTGCCGGCCACCCGGCGCCTGATGGCGCTGTGGAAGGATTCCCCGCCGGATGCGATCTACGTGGCCACGGAAGGCCCTCTGGGCTGGTCCGCCGTGCGCGCCGCGCGCCGTCTGGGCATTCCGGTGGCCACCGGGTTCCACACCCGCTTCGACGAATACATGCGCGACTACGGCGCGCGCTTCCTGGAACATACCGCGCTGCGCTGGATGCGCCGCTTCCACAATGGCGCGCAGGCGACCTTGGTGCCGACGCGCGAACTGGCCGACTTCCTGCAGTCGCAGGGTTTCCACCAGGTGAGGCGGCTGGCGCGGGCCGTGGATGCGCAGCATTTCAGTCCGGCGCGACGGGACGACGCATTGCGCGCCCAATGGGGCCTGAAGCCGGATGACCTGGCGGTGATCTACGTGGGGCGCATCGCCGCGGAGAAAAACCTCGATCTGTCGATCCGCGCGTTCGATGCGATCCAGCGGCAACACCCGACGGCGAAGTTCGTCTGGGTGGGTGACGGACCGGTGCGCGAGCGGCTGGCGCAGGAGCACCCGGATTTCATCTTCTGTGGCGTGCAGCGCGGTGAAACGCTGGCACGGCACTTCGCCAGTGGCGACCTGTTCCTGTTTTCCAGCCACAGCGAAACCTTCGGCAACGTCACCCTGGAAGCGATGGCGAGCGGCGTGCCGACGATTGCATTCAACTACGGCGCCGCGCGCGAGCATCTGGTCGATGGCGCCCACGGGGCCGCCGTCGATGACGACGAGGCGTTCCTGGCCGCGGCGCAGCGGCTGGCCGCCGACCCCGCACTGCGTTGCACGATGGGCGAAGCCGCCGCGGTCGCGATGCGCGCGCTCCGCCCCGAGCAGGTCGCGGCCGACTTCGATGCCCTGCTGACCGATCTCGCCCACACCCGGAGAAGCCACCATGCGTCCGCTGCTGCCGCGTAATGCCTTCATGGGCCGGGATACCGGCTGGTGCCTGCGTGCGAACCGCTGGGGCGAATGGAGTGGCGTGCGCCGCTTCTTCGCCATCATCAGCCGACTCGGCGATGGGGTGTTCTGGTACGTGCTGATGGCCGCGCTGATCGTGGCCGACGGCCTCGACGGCCTGACCGCCTCCGCGCACCTGGCCGCCACCGGGGTGATCGCGCTGACGCTGTACAAGCTGCTCAAGCGCTGGACGCGGCGGCCGCGCCCGTTCGCCTCCGATGTGCGCATCCGCGCCTGGATCGCGCCGCTGGACGAATTCAGCTTCCCGTCCGGGCACACTCTGCACGCGGTGGCCTTCACGCTCGTCGCGCTTGCCCACTATCCGGCGCTGGCGCCGCTGCTGATCCCCTTCGCCGGCTGCGTGGCAGCCTCGCGCGTGGTCCTCGGCCTGCACTATCCCAGCGACGTGCTCGCCGCGACCGTGATCGGTACAGCCCTGGCGGGGCTGTCGATCTGGCTGGTGCCCGGGGTCAGTTTGTTGGGGTGATGCAAAGCCGTCAGGGCTTTTCCATCCGGGCGCGCGTGATCGCGGGTTGCAGTTGGCCCGCCCAGTCGCGGTCGTTCGCCACCTGCGCGTCGCCGCGACTGCGCTCGAGCGCGTCGAAATCGAGCTCGGCGAGCGTCCATACCTCATCGCCCGAGGTCTGCGCGACGACGCCATCGGCAGGCAATCCACGATCCATCGGCGCGAAGATCGCGGCCTCGCCGGTGTTGATGTCGAGCGCCGGACTCCACGCCGCCTCGCACGCCGTCACCGACTGCGCCACGAACACGCGGTTCTCCAGCGCCCGCGCCAGGCATCCCACGCGCACGCGGGTCGCGCCGGCCTCGGTATCGGTGCAGCTGGGGACGAGCAACAGGCGCGCACCGGCTTCGGCCTGCGCACGCACCGGCAGCGGGAACTCGCTGTCGTAGCAGACCGCCACGCCGGTGCGCACGCCATCCAGGTCGAACACCTTCAACGCATCGCCGCCGTCGATGACGGCAAGGCCTTTCTCGAACCCGGTGAGCTGCAGCTTGTCCTGCCACAGGTGGGCGCCCTGCGGCGTGAACACATCGCAGCGATTGCGGTAGCGGCCATCGCCCTGCGCCAGCAGGAAGGTGCCGGCCACGATATACATGTCCAGTGACGTCGCCAGCCGCGCGTACAACGCCAGCCAGTCGTCACGGTAGCGCTGGATCGCGGCCAGCGAGGCATGCAGGTCGGCCTGCGTATCGGCCTCGAAGGTGGCGGCCAGTTCCAGCGACAGATACTCAGGCAACACGGCGACGCGTGCGCCCTGCGCGGCGGCCTCGCCCAGCACGGCCGCCTGGCGCTCGGCGAACGCGGCGAAATCGCCAGGCGCCTGGATCGGATACTTCGCTACCGCGACTTTCATCGTGCCGTCTCCAGCGGGCGCAGCCAGAACGTCAGCGCATGGTCGATCTCGCCGTGGCCGATCTCATGCCACGGCAGTCGCATCGTCATGCCGGGGCGCCGCGCGTATCCACGCTTGGTCCAGAACACATCATTGCCGCGATGCCCTGCCGGCTTGCGCGCATCGCCGTCGTCGCGATCGACGGCGCAGAACGCGGTCCACGCGAAGCGGCCCAGCGCACGCGCATGTGCTTCGCGATGATCGAAGAAGGCGTGACCGATCCCACGCCCGCGATACGCCGGCAACAGGACGGATTCGCCAAAGTAGAAGACGTCTTCCGGATCGATGGCGCTGTCCAGGAACGGCTGGCGGAAGGCCTCCGTGTCATCCATCAGCGGGAGCCCGGTGGACGCACCGACCACCTGCCCCGCCTCCATCGCCAGCACGAACAGGCTGTCGGGCGACCGGACATAGGCAGCGAGGTAGTCGCGTTCGAAATCGAAATCGCCTTCGTACAGATAGGGCCAATCGCGGAACACCGCCACGCGCAGGCGCGCGACATCGTCCAGCCAGGGCGTGATCGCCGCCCCGCGAAAGAGGCCGATGGTGTGCGCAGAATCCATCCTTGAACTCTAACGCACGCCACCGGCCGGGGCGAAATGATGACGGGGTCGTTCAGTCCCACCAGCTGTAGACGATGAGGCGTTCGGTAGGCAGCACTACCAGCCACGCGCCGCCGCGGGTGTCGCGGGTGTAGTACGCACCCTCCTGCCACGCGGCGCGCAGCCTGCCGCGCATGCCGTTGCCGATGTCCGCATGGGCGACGCCGGGCCACAGGCCCGAGCTGTCGTCCCATTTGCTCCACGTGTCCGGCAGCGGAGAAGGCTGCCAGGCCTCGTAGTGCGCCGGCCCGCGCGAGGACAACACGCCCCGCGAGGTGGTGGCGCCCTCGAAGTACGCCAGCCCCTCGCGCCGGATGGCCGCCGCCGCGGAGTCGGACAGTTCCAGCACCACCGCACCGTGCGATTCGCAACGCAGCAGCAGACCTAACAGCACGCATTGCAGCTGGCCGGGCGTCATCGCGAAGCGTTGCAGGCCGGAGGTTTCGACCACCGACGGCAAGACTTGCTGCGCGCGGTGGTAGAGGCGAACGCGATTCATGGTCCAGCCTGCGGCGAGCACGAGGAGGAAGGCCGCAAGCGCGACCTTCCCCCGTGAGCGGCGTGCGCCCTGCGCCATGGGTCAGCGCAGTTCCGTGCCAAGCGCATACCAGTCCACCTTGCGGGTCACCCACATGATCACGGCGAGGATGCCGAACAGCAGCAGCGAACCCATCAGCAATGCGTTGTCTTCGGAAACCAGCAGCCCATAGAGCACGCCGTACAGCAGCGTGAGCATGGTGGCGAACCCCGCCGCGCGCAGCCAACTCTGGAGCACGCCCGACAGATAGACGAACTGCAAGCCGATGCACGCCGCCGCCGACACCAGGTAGGCCTGCCAGAAGGCGATGTGCTCGGACAGGCTCAGCAGCAGCAGGAAGAAGATCGCCAGCGCCAGGCCGACCAGCAGGTACTGCAGCGGATGGATCGGCAGCCGCTTGATCAGTTCGAACAGGGCGAAGCCGACGAAGGTCAGCACGACGAACAGGATGCCGTACTTGCTGGCGCGGTCGGCCTGCGTGTAGACGTCGATCGGATCGACCAGGCTGACGTGCAGCGCATCGACACTGCTGCTGAGCGGGGCCGCCAGCACGCGCCCATCGACGACGCGATCGGCACGCGCATCCTGGCCATCCTCGCCACGCAGTTGTTTCTGCGCATTGCTGGCCAGCGAGGAGATCTTCCAGGTGGCGTTGAAGCCGGACCCGCTGACTTCACTGCTGGGCGAGTAGCCTTCGAACTTCGGATGCGGCCAGCTGGATTTGATGCGGATATCGTTGTTGTCGCCCAGCGGCACGACCGACAGCGATTCGGTGCCCTTGAGCAGCAGCTTCATGGCGACCTGCTGGCCTGCCACCCGGCCCGCCGCGACTGCCGGCAATTCGGCATGGATGCCATCCAGCCGCGCACCCAGGTAACCCGTACCGGACTTCAGCGGCAGCGCCGCGCCATCCACCTTCAGCTCAGGCGTACCGGCGACGCCGCGCACGTCGGAGATGCCGAACACGAGATACGGCGTGCCGTACTGGCGCTCCGCGCCGGTCGCCGCAGGTCCCGGCAGTGCAGGCTCGAAGGTGGCTTCAAGATCGGCGTGCCATTCGTACACCCGCACCTTGTACAAGCCCACGGCGCGCTCCGAAGGCGCGAGGCGGCCGGTGACGCCCAGCGTCTTCGGCATCTGCAGCAGATGCCCAGTGGTCTTGTCTTCCCGCAGGCGCTTGATGCCCTTGTCGTCCAGCCATTCGGTACGACGGACCTCCGTCCACGGCACGACCCGGATCGGCCCGGTCACGCGCTGCTTGCCGGCCGTGCCTTCGATGACGCGCTCGACGGCCTGGTGACGGTACGCCTCGCGCTCCTGGATGGTGCCCCGGATCATCATCAGGGGAATGAGCAGCAGCAGGACCAGCCCGCCGATGGTGAGGAAACGCAACAGCAATTTCAGTGACTTCATGTCGATGCCCCGGTTGGATACGCGGTGCATCGTCCAGTGCCCGTGTGCAACGGGCCGGAAGCCTGTTTGAAGGCTGTGTGAAGTGCGGCGTCAGACCGCCGGCAGCGAGAGGACCGCTTCGGCGCCGCCGTCGGGCCGGTTGTGCAGCGTGGCTTCGCCGCCGTGCAGGCGCATCACTTCGCGCACGAACGGAAGGCCCAGGCCGGAACTGCGCTGGCCGTTATCAGGGCGTGGCAACGAATAGAAACGCTCGAACACACGCTCGTGCGCGTAGTCCGGCACGCCGGGACCGCGATCGCGCACGATGAAACGCACCTGGTCCGCGTCGGACTCGACGGCGAGTTCGACGACAGCACCCGCCGGCGAGAAGGCGATGGCGTTGTCCAGCAGGTTGCCCAACGCACGACGCAACAGGAAGCCGTCGCCCTCCACCGCCCAGGCTCCCTGTACCGGAGCTTTGACGACCTGCACGCCGCGTGGCGTCAAGCGATCGTCCACCGCCTGTACGACCTCGTTCGCCAATGTGGCGGCATCCACGCGTTCGCGGCGCTGCAGCCAGCCATGCTGCTCGACTTCCGCGAGTGCCAGCAGCTTGTCGATGGTTTCGGTCAGCCGCTGCTCCTGCGCCTGAATGTTGCGGGCGAAGCGCTCGCGGTCCGCTTCCGGCAAGGGCTCCTGCAGCAGCTCGGCGGCGCCGCGGATGGCGGCCAGCGGGCTCTTCATCTCGTGCGTCAGCGACTGCACGTACTGCTCCACGTAGGCCTTGCCGGCCAGCTTGCGCCGCATCGTCTCCAGCGCGCGCCCGAGGTCACCGATCTCGTCGGCGCGCGGACGCGGTGGCGGCACCGGTTCGCCCGCGCTGACCGCTTGCGCATAGCGGTTGAGCCCGCCGATGCCGCGCACCAGCCACCACGTCATCAGCACGCCGATCAGCGCGGAGATCCCGATGAGCCAAGCGCCGCGCAGCAGGATGCTGCGCTGACTGGCGACGATGAAGGGTTCGATGCTGCGGTTGGGCTGCGACAGCGTCAGCACGCCCAGCAGCGTGCTGCGATCACCCGGGTCGTAGATCGGCGCGGCCACATGCATCACGGTGTGCGCGGTATCCCCGGGGGTCTCCGCGCTGGAACGCGCACCGTACTCGCCACGCAGCGTGCGATAGACATCGTTCCAGCGCGAATTGTCGCGCCCGAGGTCGCGTCCCTGCGAATCGAACACCACGGTGCCGCGGGCGTCGGTGACCGTGACCCGGTAGTCCACGGTGCGCTTCTGGAAGCGCCACACCCAGGCTTTCGGGTCGCGCTTCTGCGCCAGCGCCACGTGGCGCGCGAACGCACCGTCGGCGATGCGTCCGGCCTTGAGATCGTCGGCGGCCACTTCGGCCAGCAGGTTCGCGGCATCGACCAGGGTGGATTCCATCGCCTGACGCACGCCGGGCTTCACCTCGTTGACGAACACGCGCATCACGAAGAACGCGGCGATGCCGACGATAAGGAAAAAGCCGAGGACGAGCTTGAGCCCGAGCCGCACCGGTCAGGCCTCGACGGCGTAACCCAGGCCGCGGTGGGTGCGGATCGGGTCGGGGTCGGCGCCGGCCGCGCGCAGTTTCGCGCGCAGCGTCTTCACGTGCGTATCGACGGTGCGGTCGGCACTGTCGGCATCGCTGTCCCAACCGCGGTCCATCAGCTGCGCGCGCGTCAGGATGGCGCCGGGACGCTGCAACAGCGCATCCAGCACGGCGTACTCATAGCGGGTCAGGTCGAGCAACTGCTGGCGGAAGCGGATGCGGTGGCCTTCGCGGTCGATGGCAAAGACCCCCCGCGTGACCCACTCGCCCGCCGCCTGCGGCGCACTGGCCCCTGCACGGCGCAGGCGCGCCCGCACGCGGGCGACCAGCTCGCGCGGCGAGAACGGCTTGGTGACGTAGTCGTCGGCGCCCAGCTCCAGGCCGAGCACACGGTCGATCTCGTCATTGCGGGCGGTGAGGAAGATCACCGGCACGTCGCTGAAGCCGCGCAGTTCGCGGCAGACATCGAAGCCGCTGACGTCGGGCAGGCCCACGTCGAGCACCACCACGTCCACGCCGCCGGCGCGCACGCGCGGGGCGACCTCGCGGCCGAGCAGGCAGTGGTCGGCCTCCAGGCCTTCGCTGCGCAGCGCATACAGCACGGCATCGGCGATGGCGGTTTCGTCTTCGGCAATCAATACGCGCGGCATGGCGCAAGCATATATGCTGCGCGCCATGAATTACCGCCATGCCTTCCACGCCGGCAACCACGCCGACGTCCTCAAGCACCTCGTCCTGCTGGCGATGGTGGATGCGCTGAAGCGCAAGGACGCGCCGTTCTTCGTGCTGGACACGCATGCCGGCCGTGGCCACTATCTGCTGGGCGGGGCGGAAAGCCGCAAGACCTCCGAAGCGGATGAGGGCGTGTTCAAGCTGGCCGGCGTGCCGCGCCTGCCTGAGCTGGCCGAACGCTACCTGCGCGCGGTGCAAGCCAACAACCCGGTCGGCGCGCTGGTCGCCTACCCCGGTTCGCCGCTGCTGGTCGCCCAGGCGATGCGCGCGCAGGACCGCTTGGCCGCCTGCGAACTGCAGCCGGAGGAAGCCGCGGCGCTGAAGGCGGTGTTCGACCATGACGACCGCGTCGCCGTGCATGCGCGCGATGGCTATGCGGCGATGAAGGCGCTGCTGCCTCCGCGTGCCGGCAACCAGCGGATCGCGCGCGGCCTGGTACTGATCGATCCACCCTACGAAGCGCAGGATGCCGAGTACCCTGCCATCACCGCGGCCCTGCGCGATGCGCTGGAGCGATGGCCCGCGGCGACGTACGCGGTGTGGTATCCGATCAAGCAGCGACGCAGCCTGCTGCCGTTCTTCCGCAAGATGGCCGCGCTGCCCTCCAAGGGCGCCTTCGTGGCCGAATTGCAGGTGCGCCCCGACGACTCGCCGCTGCGCCTCAATGGCAGCGGCATGCTGGTCATCAATCCCCCATGGCAGTTGGCCGAAGCATTGGCGCCGGTCCTGCCGGTGCTGGCCGCGAGCCTGGGCGAGACCGGGGCCAGCCATCGATTGGAGTGGCTGCGCGCGGCGAGCTGACGCGCACGGCATCGCCACGGGCCTGTGCGAGAATCGGCCCCCTCCCACGACGACACAGACCTTCTCCATGGCCGGATCCAGCCTGTTCGCCCTGATCGACGACATCGCCACCCTGCTGGACGACGTGTCCGTGATGACGAAGGTGGCCGCGAAGAAGACGGCGGGCGTGCTCGGCGACGATCTGGCGCTCAACGCCCAGCAGGTCACCGGCGTGAAGGCCGACCGCGAGTTGCCGGTAGTGTGGGCGGTGGCCAAGGGCTCGATCGTCAACAAGGCCATCCTGGTGCCGGCGGCGCTGGCGATCAGCGCGCTGGAAACCTGGCTGCACGGGCGCGGTTACAACATCCCGCTGGTGACGCCGCTGATGATGATCGGTGGCGCTTTCCTCTGTTTCGAGGGCGTGGAGAAGCTGGCCCACAAGTTCCTGCACAAGGGCGAGGACGAGCAGCAGCACGCCGAACGCCTGGCCGCGGTGCAGGACGCGAAGGTCGACATGGTCGCGTTCGAGAAGGACAAGATCCGCGGCGCCATCCGCACCGACTTCATCCTGTCGGCCGAGATCATCGTGATCTCGCTCGGTACGCTGGGCGGCCGCACGTTCCTGGAGCAGGTGCTGACGCTGGTCGCCATCGCCGCGATCATGACCGTGGGCGTGTACGGCCTGGTGGGCGGCATCGTGAAGCTGGACGACGCCGGCCTGGCGCTGACCTCCGACGCACGCGACAGCGGCTGGGCGCGCTTCAAGCGGTCCTTCGGCCGCGGCATCCTCTACAGCGCGCCGTATCTGATGAAGTTCCTCTCGATCGCCGGCACCGCGGCCATGTTCCTGGTCGGCGGCGGCATCCTGGTCCACAGCATCCCGGCGCTCCACCACGTCATCGCGCCGTATACGCAGGGCGGCTGGGGCGTGTTGTGGGAAAACCTGTTCAATGCGGGCGTGGGCGTGGTCGCCGGCGCGGTCATCCTGGCCGTGGTCACGGCCGTCCAGCGCCTGCGCGGCAAACGCCACGCCGCCTGAACCGCGTGCCCGACGGCCCTCGCCGCCCCTCCGGATTTCATGCGAGCATCCGCCCATGACCGCGCCGAAACGCCTGCCGCCCTGGCATGAACACTTCCGCCTGCCCAGCGGGCGCGAACTGCTGATCCGCCCGATCCGCCCCGAGGACGCCGGCCCCATCCAGGGCGCCTTCGGCCTGCTCGGGCCGGAAGAGATCCGCCAGCGCTTTCTGTACGCGCTGAAGGAACTGACCCCGGACATGGCCCAGCGCCTGACCCACCCCGACCCGAACACCGAGTTCGCGCTCGTCGCCGCCGAACCGCTGCCGCCGGGCGAGGCGCTGGTGGGTGCGGTGGCACGCGCCTCGCTGGTGGCGCGCACGCGCGATGCCGAATTCGCGATCCTGGTCAGCCACTTCATCGCCGGCCAGGGCCTGGGCCGCCACCTGATGCGCAAGCTGGCCAAGTGGGCGCGCTCGAAGAAGCTCGACCGGCTCTACGGCGACGTGCTCGACAGCAACGAGCCGATGCTGCAGCTCGCCCAGTCGCTGGGCTTCAAACGCGTGCGCGAGGCCGACAACGCGGGCCTGGTGCGCGTGGTGCTGGACCTCAACGAAGAGCCCTGAGGCCGCGACGCGGCCTGCTGTTCCGATCAACGGCCATTTCGCTCCAAGCCACCGGCGTAACCTGCGCGTCGGGGAGCTGGCGGCAGGCCTTGCCGTGTCCGGCAAGGTGCCTCCCATGGACAGCCCCGAAGACCGACTCAACGCCTTCCTCGGCCACGCCGTGGGCGACCTGGGCGCTGCGATCAGCGCCACCCTGATGCTGGTCGGCGACCGCCTCGGCCTGTATCGCGCGCTCGCCGACTCCCCGGCCACTCCCGCCGAACTCGCCGAGCGAACCCGCACCCACGAGCGCTACATCCGCGAATGGCTGGCCAACCAGGCCGCCGGCGGCTACGTCACCTACGACGCCACGACCGGGCGCTACGCCCTGGATGATGCGCAGCGGTTGTGCCTGGCCAGCCCGGATAGCCCGGTCGACCTGGCCGGCGCGTACTACATCGTCGAAGCTGCCTTCCACGCACTGGAACGCACGACCGACAACTTCCGGACCGGCCAGGGCATGGAATGGGGCGAGCACCACGCCTGCCTGTTCCATGGCACGGAGCGCTTCTTCCCGCGGGCTACCACGCGCATCTGCTGACCGAATGGCTGCCCGCGCTCGACGGCGCCGTGGACAAGCTCTCACAGGGCGCCCGCGTCGCCGACGTGGGCTGCGGGCATGGAGCAAGCACGCTACTGATGGCGAAGGCCTTCCCGCACTCGCAGTTCATCGGCTACGACTACCACGCGGACTCCATCCGCACGGCCAACGAGCGCGCGCGGGCCGCCGGCGTCAGCAATGCGCACTTCGCCGTGTCCGATGCGGTCGGCTACGAAGACAAGGATCTCGACCTGGTTGCGTTCTTCGATTGCCTGCACGACATGGGCGACCCGGTGGGTGCCGCCCGGCACGCCCGCCAGGCGCTCCGTCCCGACGGCCATTGCCTGCTGGTGGAGCCCTTTGCCGGCGACGCGGTGCAGGACAATCTCAATCCGGTGGGGCGCGTGTACTACGGCGCGTCGTCGCAGATCTGCGTACCGGTCTCGTTGGCGCGCCATGGGCCGGCGCTCGGCGCCCAGGCCGGCCAGGCACGCCTGCAGGCGATCATGAGCGAAGGGGGCTTCGGACGTTTCCGGCGCGCGACGCAAACGCCGTTCAACCTGGTACTGGAAGCCCGCCCCTGATCCCACCGAGGAGATCCCCATGCCCCGCTACCTCATCGAACGCGACATCGAGGGGGCCGGCCTGATGACGCCGGCCGAGCTGAAAGCCGTTTCGCAGAAGTCCTGCGGGGTGCTGGCCGAACTCGGTCCGCAGGTGCAGTGGGAACACAGCTATGTCACCGACGACAAGGTCTACTGCGTGTACCGCGCACCCAGCGAGGCGCTCGTGCGCGAACACGCGATGCGCGGTGGCTTCCCCGCCAATCGCATTTCGCCCGTGGTGGCGATCATCGATCCGCTGACCGCCGAATGAGGCATCCCGCGCGGCGGTGAAGGCCACCGCGCGGCCTGTTGGTACACTGCGCACCCCTTTGCGCTGGGCACACACGGTGTCCGGCGCTGCCGCTGTTTTGTGTACCCATGACCGACGCCAAGAACACCGCCCTTCCCGCTCCCCCCTTGCCGCGTGGCGGCCAGTCGCGTGCCTGGTGGCGCGCGCCCGCCTCGCCGACTGCGCTGGCCTGGTCGATCGCCGCCGCCGCACGTGCGCATGAGGGCCCCGTGCTGGTGGTCGCGCGCGACAACCATGAAGCGCACCAGGTGGAAGCCGACCTGCACACGCTGCTGGGCAGCGCCAGCGACTTGCCGGTGGTGCCGTTCCCGGACTGGGAGACCCTGCCCTACGACCAGTTCAGTCCGCATCCGGACATCGTCTCGCAGCGACTGTCAGCCCTGCATTGCCTGCCGACGCTGAAGCAAGGCATCGTCGTAGTGCCGGTGCAGACGCTGATGCAGCGCTTGTCGCCGCTGCGCCACATCGCCGGCGGCAGCTTCGACTACCGCGTGGGCCAGCGGCTGGACTTCGATGCCGAGAAGCGCCGTCTCGAGGCCGCCAGCTACCGGCACGTGCCGCAGGTGCTGGACCCGGGCGACTTCGCCGTGCGCGGTGGCCTGCTCGACGTCTACCCGATGGGCGCCGATGCGCCGCTGCGCATCGAACTGCTGGACGACACGGTCGACTCGCTCCGCCACTTCGATCCGGAAAGCCAGCGCTCGCTCGATCGGGTCGAATCGGTGCAGTTGCTGCCCGGCCGCGAAGTGCCGCTGGACGAGCGCTCGGTGGAACGCGCGATGACGCTGCTGCGCGACCGCTTCGACGTGGACACGCGTCGCAGCGCGCTGTACCAGGACTTGAAATCGGGTCTGGCGCCGGCGGGCGTGGAGTACTACCTGCCGCTGTTCTTCGATGCGACCTCGACGCTCTTCGATTACCTGCACACCGAAACGCTGCCGGTGCTGACCGGCGGCTTCGGCGAAGCGGCGGAAGCGTTCTGGGCGCAGACGCGCAATCGCTACGAGCAACGCCGCCACGACATCGAGCGTCCGCTGCTCCCACCCGACGAGCTCTACCTGTCGCCCGACGGCCTGCGCGAGCGGCTCAACCAGCAATCGCGCATCGACGTGTGCGGACCGCAGCACAGCCGCCACGCCGACGCCCTGCCGTTGGGCGACCAGCCGTTGCCGCCGCTGCCCGTGGCAGCGAAGGATGCGCCTGCCGGCGAAGCGCTGACGTCATTCCTCGGCCATTACCCCGGTCGCGTCCTGATCGCCTCCGATTCGCCGGGCCGGCGCGAGGCGCTGCTGGAAGTGCTGCAGGCCGCTGCGCTCGTCCCCGAGGTGCTGGCGGACTTCACCGCATTCCGCACCGGGCGCGACCGCTTCGCGATCACCGTGGCACCGCTCGAGGACGGCTTCGCCCTCGATGATCCGCGCATCGCGGTGCTCACCGAGCGGCAACTGTTCCCCGAGCGCGCCACCCAGGCGCATCGCCGCAAGCGCACCGGCCGCGAACCCGAAGCCATCATCCGCGACCTTGGCGAACTGACCGAAGGCGCGCCCATCGTCCACGAGGACCATGGCGTGGGTCGCTATCGCGGCCTGATCGCGATGGACGTGGGCGGGATGCCGGGCGAGTTCCTGGAAATCGAATACGCCAAGGGCGATCGTCTGTACGTGCCGGTCGCGCAGCTGCACCTGATCAGCCGCTACTCGGGCGCCTCGCCGGAGACCGCGCCGCTGCATTCGCTGGGCGGCGAAGCCTGGGCCAAGGCGAAGAAGAAGGCGGCCGAGAAAGTCCGCGACGTCGCGGCGGAACTGCTGGAAATCCAGGCGCGCCGCCAAGCCCGCGCCGGCTTGGCGCTGCACGTGGACCGGCCGATGTACGAACCGTTCGCGGCCGGTTTCCCGTTCGAGGAGACGCCCGACCAGCGCGCGGCCATCGAAGCGGTATTGCGTGACCTGCAGTCCAGCCAGCCGATGGACCGCGTGGTCTGCGGCGACGTCGGTTTCGGCAAGACCGAGGTCGCCGTCCGCGCGGCTTTCGCCGCCGCCAGTGCCGGCAAGCAAGTCGCGGTGCTCGTACCGACCACGCTGCTGGCCGAACAGCATTACCGCAACTTCCGCGACCGCTTCGCCGACTGGCCGTTGAAGGTCGAGGTGCTGTCGCGCTTCAAGACCGCCAAGGAAATCAAGGCGGAACTCGACAAGCTGGCCGAGGGCAAGCTGGACGTCATCGTCGGGACGCACCGCCTGCTCCAGCCGGACGTGAAGTTCAAGGACCTCGGCCTGGTGATCGTGGACGAGGAGCAACGTTTCGGCGTGCGTCAGAAAGAAGCGTTGAAGGCGCTGCGCGCCAACGTCCATTTGCTGACGCTGACCGCCACGCCGATCCCGCGCACGCTCAACATGGCGATGGCCGGCTTGCGCGACCTGTCCATCATCGCCACGCCGCCGGCCAACCGCATGGCGGTGCAGACCTTCGTGACGCCCTGGGACGACGCGCTGCTGAAGGAGGCCTTCCAGCGCGAGCTGTCGCGCGGCGGCCAGGTGTACTTCCTGCACAACGACGTGGAGAGCATCGGCCGCATGCAGCGCGAGCTGCAGGAGCTGGTGCCCGAGGCCCGTATCGGCATCGCCCACGGGCAGATGCCGGAACGCGAGCTGGAGCAGGTGATGCTGGATTTCCAGAAACAGCGCTTCAACGTGTTGCTGTGCACGACGATCATCGAATCCGGCATCGACATCCCGAACGCCAACACCATCATCATGAACCGTGCCGACAAGTTCGGCCTGGCGCAGCTGCACCAGCTGCGCGGTCGCGTCGGCCGTTCGCACCACCGCAGCTACGCCTACCTGGTGGTGCCGGACAAGCGCAGCATCACCGCCGATGCGCAGCGCCGGCTGGAAGCGATCGCCTCGATGGACGAACTGGGCGCGGGCTTCACCCTTGCCACGCACGATCTCGAGATCCGCGGCGCCGGTGAACTGCTGGGCGAAGACCAGAGTGGCCAGATGGCCGAAGTCGGTTTCAGCCTCTACACCGAGCTGCTGGAGCGCGCCGTGCGTTCGATCCGGGCCGGCCACCTGCCCGACGTCGACCTGGGCCAGGAGCGCCGCGGCGCCGAAGTCGAATTGAACGTGCCCGCACTCATCCCCGAGGACTACCTGCCCGACGTGCACACGCGCCTGACGCTCTACAAGCGCATCAGCAGCGCGCCGGAGAAGGACGACCTGCGCGACCTGCAGGTGGAGATGATCGACCGCTTCGGCCTGCTGCCCGATCCCGCGAAGTACCTGTTCGCCACGGCCGAACTGAAACTGGCCGCGAACGACCTGGGCATCCGCAAGCTGGAGCTCGGTGAGCACGGCGGACGCATCGTGTTCGAGAGCAAGCCGAACATCGACCCGATGGCAGTGATCCAGCTGATCCAGAAGCAGCCGAAGCTCTACACGATGGATGGCCCGGACAAGCTGCGGATCAAGGTGCCATTGCCCGATGCGCCGGATCGCTTCAATGCGGCCAAGGCCCTGTTGGCCACACTGTCGCCTTCCTGACGCAGATGTCGCAGCGCAACGCCATGGCGCGGCGAAGCCATGGCGACGGACGCTAAAGCTGCGATTCCACCGGCAGCCAACCCACCGCGCGGGCGACGCCGCGACGCCATGCGCTCGCTTCCGGATCGCGCTCCCAGACGCGTGGGGGCTTCTGCGACGCATCGTCCCAGCGCAGGGCGCCGTCCTGCAGGCGCACGCGATAGCTCTTGTCCGGCGCGATCTTGGCTTCGTAGCTGCGCAGCAGCGCGGCGGTAGCGGCGCGGTCGCGGAACAGGATGCCCATTTCGGTATTGAGGTTGACGGAGCGCGGGTCGAGGTTGAACGACCCGATGAAACCGCGCTCGGCATCCACTGCGAATGCCTTGGTGTGCAGGCTGGCGCCACTGGAACCGAACAGGCTGCTGTCCGGCCGCCCGTGCGGCATCAGTTCGTACAGCGTCACGCCCCCTTCCAGCAGCGGCACGCGGTACGGCGCGTAGCCGCCGTGCACCGCCATCACGTCGTTGGCCGCCAGCGAGTTGGTCAGCACGCTGACGTCGACGCCCTCCGCGCGTTTGCCGACCAGCCAGCGCGTGCCCTCGTCGCCCGGCACGAAGTACGGCGAGATCACCCGCAGCTCACGCTTCGCCAGGCCCATCGCCTTGCCCAGCCGATGGATCAACCACTGCGCCTGGCCTTCGCCCTGCCCCTTGGCGGCCGGATCCGAGTAAACCCCCACCTCGTCCAACCAATACAGCGCGTTTCCGCCGACCAGTGTCCGCAGTCCCGGGCTGCTGCGCAGGCGCGCGACGTAGTCGGCGGCGCGCGCCGAACGGTAGCCGGCGTCGCCATGCGTACGCAGCTGCTCCAGCGCGCCCTCCTTCGCCTGCGACAGCGCGACGAGCGGGATGACCGACGCACTGTTCCAGAAATCATCGAAGATCGCCGAGGTCTGCTGTACCGCCGGACCCACCAGCACCGCGTCCATGTCGAGGAAGTTGGTCTGCGCGGCGGCATCGAAGTACTCGTCGCCGACGTTGCGCCCGCCGACCACCGCGACGCGTCCATCGGCGATCCACGCCTTGTTGTGCATGCGGCGATTCATTGCGACCGGTCGCAGCAGCATTTCACTCGCGCGACCGAGCACGCCGACGCGGCTTCGCGAGGGATTGAACAGCCGCACCTCGATGTTGGGGTGCGCGTCCAACGCGGCCAGGTGCGAATCCTTGCCGTGCGCGGTCATGTCGTCCAGCAGCAGGCGCACGCGGACACCTCGGTCGGCGGCACGCAGCGCTTCATAACCCAACAGGTTTCCGGTGAAGTCGTGGTTCCAGATGTAGTACTGCAGGTCGAGGCTGCGGCCCGCCGCACGCGCGGTGGCGGCGCGGACGGTGAAGGCGTCCAGGTTGTCGGACAGCAAGGCCATGCCACTCTGGCGCGGATGCTCGCGCAGCATCGGCGCGACCGCGCGGTCCAGCGCGGTGGCATCCGCCGCCGTGGCCAGCGCCTGCGAAGGCGCGCCGCGCGCGGTTTCTGAGAACCGGCCATAGCTGTACAGCGCCACGGCCGATGCCACCACCAGTACCAGCAATCCCAGGCCGAGCCGTCGCAGCCACTTGCGCATCCTGTCCCCTCCCTCACGCGTCTGCGCCTATCGTAGTGCCTGACCCGTGAGGGCCGCGCTTGCACACCCCGGAGCGCCGTTGCACGCTCGCACCCTGTCATCGCCGAGGTTCGCCATGCGCTCCCTGACCCTGATCCGCCCCCTGGTCCTGCTGGCCCTGGCATCGCTGACCGTCGCCTGCAGCACCTCGCCACGGCAGGAAGTCGCGCAGGCGCCGCTGACCTTCATCGTCGTGCGGCATGCCGAGAAGGCGACCGACGACCCGCAGGATCCGAACCTGTCCGCCGCAGGCCTCGCGCGCGCCGACGCCCTGGCCCGGCGCCTGCGCGACGCGCCGCTCGTGGCGGCCTATGCCACCGAGTTCCGGCGCACGCAGCAAACCGCGCGTCCGGCCGCCGAGGCACATGGCCTTCCGGTCACTGCGTACTTCGCACGCGGTCCGGCGGCGGAGAGTGCGGCACAGTGGAAGCAGGCGCACCACGGCGGGACTGTGCTCATCGTCGGCCACAGCAACACCGTGCCCGACCTGGTCGCAGCGCTGTGCGGCTGCACCACGCAGCCGATGGACGACACCGAGTACGACCGCCTGTCCATCGTCCGCGTGGATGCGGCCGGTCGCGCGACGCTGGAGATCGAACGCTACGGCGCGACCGTGCCCTGACCGCGCGCCTGCCCGGATGGGGGATACGCGCAACGGACCGTTTCCGTATCGTCAGCCGGGTCGGCGCCAGCTCATGCGATGCTGCGCGCCTCCCACCGAGGACATGCCATGACCACGATCATCGCGCCACGCGTGCACGACTTGGGCGGCGGCTTCAACGTGCGCCGCGCCGTCCCCAGCCTGCAGGCCCGCAGCGTGGGCCCGTTCGTGTTCGTCGACCACATGGGGCCCGCCGTGTTCGAGCCCGGCCGCGGCATCGACGTGCGCCCGCATCCGCACATCGGCCTGGCGACGGTCACCTTCCTCTGGGCGGGCGCGATCAACCACAAGGACACGCTGGGTTCGGAACAGGTGATCTCGCCCGGCGACGTCAACTGGATGACGGCGGGCCGCGGCATCGCGCATTCCGAACGCACGCCCATCGACGTGCGCACCGGTCGCCACGACGTGCATGGCATGCAGACCTGGGTCGCACTGCCGAAGTCGTACGAAGAAGTCGCACCCGAGTTCCACCACCATGCGGCCGCGACGTTGCCGGTCGTGGACCGCGCCGGCGCGCGCCTGCGCGTGATCGCCGGCCGCGCCTACGGCGAGGAGTCGCCGGTGAAAGTCTTCAGCGGCACCTTCAACGTGGCCGTGGACTTGCAGCCGGATGCGGAACTCGAGATCGATGCAGGCCACGTCGAGCGCGCGCTCTATGTGCTGGAAGGCGACGCCCAGGTGGACGGCGCCGACATCCCGGAGAAGCATCTGGTGGTGTTCGACCGCGGCAGCCGCCCCGTGCTGCGGGCCAAGACGCCGATCAAGGGTCTGCTGATGGGGGGCGAACCGCTCGATGCGCCGCGCCACATGTGGTGGAACTTCGTGTCCAGCTCGCAGGAGCGGATCGACCAGGCCAAGCAGGACTGGCTGGACGGCCGCTTCGGCCACGTTCCGGGCGAAACCGAGTTCATTCCCTTGCCCGAGCGCTGAGCCGGGCGGAACAAGCGAAATGTGAGTTCTACAACACTCGCGTTTGAAGCGGGCGCGGCTAACGCAAAGCAAACACTTGCGCCGTTCCCGTTCCGCTATCGTGCGGCCACCGTCATGTGACGGGGCACGCACGCATTGGGGGCTGGCATGAGTCTGGCAAAGAAACTCGCGGCGGAATTCCTGGGGACGTTCTGGCTGGTACTGGGCGGTTGCGGCAGCGCCGTACTCGCGGCCCACTTCGGTGGCGATGGCAACCCGCTGGGCATCGGCCTGCTGGGAGTCTCGCTGGCGTTCGGCCTGACGGTGCTGACCGGGGCCTACGCCTTCGGCCACATTTCCGGCGGACACTTCAACCCCGCGGTCAGCGTAGGCCTATGGGCCGGCGGGCGCTTTCCGGCCCGGGAACTGCTGCCCTACATCGTGGCGCAGGTGGTGGGCGGCCTGGCCGCCGGCTTCATCCTGTTGCAGATCGCGCAAGGCCAACCGGGCTTCGCGATTGATCCGAACGCAGCGGGCGCGTTCGCCAGCAACGGCTACGGCGCCATGTCGCCGGGCGGGTACACCGTTGCGGCGGCCTTCCTCACCGAAGTGGTGCTCACCGCCTTCTTCCTGATCGTCATTATGGGCTCGACGCACGGACGGGCCCCGGCGGGCTTCGCGCCCATCGCGATCGGTCTGGCACTGACCCTGATCCACCTGATCAGCATCCCGGTGACGAATACGTCGGTGAACCCGGCGCGCTCCACCGCCGTCGCACTGTTCGCGGGCCCCACGGCGGTCGGACAACTCTGGCTGTTCTGGCTGGCGCCGCTGCTGGGTGGGCTGATCGGCGGCATGCTGTATGGCTGGCTGGGCCGCGACCGCGCCTGAACCCTTGCGCGCGCGCCCGGCCAAGACCGGGCACGCGCGTGACAGGGGGTGTGACTGGGGTCGCCGTTCACGCGTTTAGCGCGTTGTTTTGCGGCGCAGCATGGGCTATGGTCGGGCCATTGCCGGGGGAAAACGGCAACCGACACCGGGGATGACCAAGGGATGGCGCGGGGCCGCAAGGCCTGTCGCGGTGCGCGGACAACGCGGAACCGCCCGAGAGGGCGACCATCCAGGGGAATGCCATGAAGATCGTCATCGCCGCCAGCCTCTTCCTTGCCTCCGCCGCCGCATGGGCGCAGCAAGCACCGCCGTGCCCTTCCCTACCGGCCAGCGCCGGATTGCAGTGGGAACAGCGCGTGGATGCCAACTTCATCGCCTGTAAAGCCGTCGCCACCGATGGACGCCAGGTCCTGAACGTGATGCTGACCTCGCGCGATCCGAAGATCCGCCTGGAGCGTCGTCTGCGCGAAGAGGAGAGCACGTTCTCCGGCGAGGAAATCTTCTGGTATCGGCCTGACCTGGCTGGTCAGGAAATCTCGCCCGCGATGGCATCGCGCCGCATCACCGTCGTCGAGTTCGACGACGACCGGTACGCGCAGGTGTGGATCAACGCGAATTCGCCCGAGGAGCTCGGCACGCTGATCTCGCTGGCCCAGCAACTCGACGTACGCGCCACCAGCGCGCAGTTGTCCGTCGGCAACTGATGACCGCCAGGCGGGACAGCGTCCCGCCCTGCGCGTCGCTCAGAAACGGCCTTCCTGGAAATCCACGAAGGCCTGCATCAGTTCCTGTCGGGTGTTCATGACGAACGGGCCGTGGCGCATCACCGGTTCGCGCAACGGACGGCCTGCCACCGCGATCACACGCGCAGGACGACTGCCTGCATGCACCTGCAGCACTTCGCCGCCACCGAGCACGCCCATTTCGTGGGTATCCAGCGGCCGCGCTTCGTCGCCCTCACCCACGGTGAGCGCGCCTTCGAACACGTAGGCGAACGCGTTGTGCCCGGCCGGCAATGCGTACTCCCACGCCTTGCCCGCGTCGAGCGCGATGTCGAGGTACACCGGATCGGTGGCAGGCTGCGAAATCGGTCCCTGCACGTCGCCGACACGGCCTGCGATCACCTTCACCTCAACACCTGCCGCCGGCTTGGCGATCGGAATACGATCGGGAGCGAACTCCTGGTACTTCGGCGCCGTCATCTTCTCGCGTGCCGGCAAGTTCACCCAGAGCTGGAAGCCGCGCATGCGGCCGGATTCCTGCTCCGGCATTTCCGAATGCACCAGGCCACGCCCGGCCGTCATCCACTGCACCGCGCCCGGCGTCAGCAGACCTTCGTTGCCATGGTTGTCGCGATGGCGCATGCGGCCATCGAGCATGTAGGTGACCGTTTCGAAGCCACGGTGCGGATGCTCCGGGAAACCCGCGAGATAGTCCTCCGCCTTGTCCGTGCCGAATTCGTCGAGCAGCAAGAACGGATCGAGATCAGGCAACTCGGGGCCGCCGATCACGCGCGTCAGCTTGACGCCCGCGCCGTCGGACGTGGGTCGGCCGCGGACGGTGCGGATCACGCGGGCGGGAGTGGTGTCGGTCAGGGTGGCCATGGTGCCTCCGGTTCAATTACGGACAAGATGGCACCGCGCCGCCCGCTTCGGAACGGCAACCACCGTAACCATCCGTTCCACCGATGGATCGTCGCCCGGCGATGTGGGCGCCCGCCTCAGGCCACGTAGACCGACTTGATGTTCATGAATTCGTGGATGCCGTGCTCGGCGAGTTCGCGACCGAAACCGGAGCGCTTGGTGCCGCCGAATGGCAGGCGCACGTCGCTACGGACGATGGCGTTGACGAACGCCGCGCCGACCTGCAGCTGACGAGCGATCCGGTCGCCGCGATCCACATTGCGCGTCCATACACTGCCGCCCAGGCCGAAGGTGGTGTCGTTCGCGACCCGCACGGCGTCGGCGTCGTCCTTCACCCGCAGGATGCTGGCGACAGGGCCGAACAGCTCCTCCTCGTACGCCGGCATACCCGGCGCGACGGCATCCAGGATGGACGCCGGATAGCCTGCGTGCGACGCATCGGGTTCGCCACCGAGCAACACCTGTGCGCCCTTGGACACGCTCGCCTGCACCTGCTTGTGCAGTTCGTCGCGCAAGTCCTGCCGGGCCATCGGCGCGAGCGTGGTGGCATCGTCCTGCGGATCGCCCAGCTGCAGTTTCGCCGCCGCCTCGACGAAACGCTTCACGAATTCATCGGCGATACCTTCCTGCACGATGAAGCGCTTGGCCGCGATGCAGGTCTGCCCGGCATTGCCGAAGCGCGATGCCACGGCGCCGGCGACGGTCTTATCGAGGTCGGCATCGTCGAGCACGATGAAGGCGTCGCTGCCGCCGAGTTCCATCACGCTCTTCTTCAGCTGGCTGCCCGCATTGGCGGCGACGGCACGGCCGGCACGCTCGCTGCCGGTCAATGTCACTGCCGCGACGCGCGCATCGCGGATCACTTCGGCGGCCTGGTCGTTGTCGATGTGCAGCACACCGAACACGCCCGCCGGCACTCCGGCCGCGGACAGCGCCTCGGCGATGACGTCGGCGCAGCGGGGCACGTTGCTCGCGTGTTTCAACACCGCCACGTTTCCCGCCATGAAGGCCGGTGCGAGGAAGCGGAACACCTGCCAGATCGGGAAGTTCCACGGCATCACCGCCAACACGCAGCCGATCGGCTCATAGCGGACGTAGCTGCGCTGGCCGTCGGTGGACACCGGTTGGTCCAGCAGATAATCGGCCGCGTGGTCGGCGTAGTAGTCGCAGGCCCCGGCGCACTTGTCGACTTCGGCCAGGGCTTCCTTGCGCAACTTGCCCATCTCGGCGGTCATGATCCGCTGGATGTCGTCGCGACGGCGGCGCAACTCGGCCCCGATGGCACGCAACACCTTGCCGCGCTCGGCCAGCGACAGCGCCGCCCACGCGGGGAATGCCTGCTGCGCCGCCGCCAGCGTGGCATCGACCTGTGCCGACGTCATCAGCTCATGGCGGTACTCGACCTGCCCGGTCGCGGGATTGATGGTTTCGACAGTCATGGCATCACAGGGTGCATGTAGGTGCCGATCATTGTCGGCGTTGCGGCGTTAGCGGATCGTGGGCAACGGCGCGCCGTCACCCGTTCTCCTGCAGTGCCAGTTGCATGTCGCGCTGGCGGCGCTTCTCCTCGCGGTACATGAACCACCAGCCGAGGAAGGCGGCCACGCTCACCACCAGGATCATCAACGTGGCGAGCGCGTTGATCTTCGGGCTCAACCCGAGGCGCACCGACGAGAACACCTTCATCGGCAGCGTGGTCGAGCTCGGCCCGGCGACGAAGCTGGCGATGACCACGTCGTCCAGCGAGAGGGTGAACGCCAGCAACCAGCCCGAGACCAGCGCAGGCGCGATGATCGGCAACGTGATCAGGAAGAACACCTTGATCCTGTTCGCGCCCAGGTCCATCGCGGCCTCTTCCAGCGACTTGTCCAGTTCGGACAAGCGCGAGGACACGACCACGGTGACGAAGGCCAGGGTGAAGGTCACGTGCGCGATCCAGATCGCGACGATGCCCTTCGGCGCGAAGTAGCCATCGGTCAGCCCCTGCAACGAAACGAACATCAGCAGGATCGACAAACCGATGATCACCTCGGGCATCACCAGCGGCGCGGTAATCAGCGCCCCGAACAGGGTCTTGCCGGAGAAGCGGCGCATGCGCGTCATCACCAGCGACGCCATCGTGCCCAGCACGACAGCCGCCGTGGCCGTCCAGAACGCCACCTTGATGCTGACCCAGGCGGCGTCGAGCATCTGCTTGTCGCGGAACAGCTCGCCATACCACTTGAACGAGAAACCCGACCACACCGTGGCCAGGCGCGACTCGTTGAAGGAGTACACCATCAAGATGAGCACCGGCACGTACAGGAACGCGAACCCCAGGCCGAGCACCGTCCAGTTGACGGCGCGTTGTCCGATCCAGCTCATGTCAGCCTCCCTTCCATCTCGCGCTGCTGCACCCGGTTGAAGATCAGGATCGGGATCAGCAGCAGGATCAGCATGACGATGGCCACCGCCGACGCCGCAGGCCAGTCGCGGTTGTTGAAGAACTCGCCCCACAGCACGCGGCCGATCATCAGCGTATCCGGGCCACCAAGAAGTTCGGGGATGACGAACTCGCCCACCGCCGGGATCATCACCAGCATGCAGCCGGCGATGATGCCGGCCTTGGACAACGGCAGGGTGATGGTGAAGAACGCCTTCCACGGCTTGGCACCGAGGTCGTAGGCGGCCTCCAGTAGGCGATGGTCGTGCTTCACCAGGTTGGTGTACAGCGGCAGCACCATGAACGGCAGGTAGCAGTAGACGATACCGATGTACGCCGCCATCGGCGTGTAAAGGATCTGCAGCGGTTCGTCGATCAGGCCGACCTTCATCAGCAGGTTGTTGAGCAGGCCGTTGTTCTTGAGGATGCCGATCCACGCGTAGACCCGGATCAGGAACGAGGTCCACGACGGCAACACCACCAGCATCATCGCGATGTTGCGCGTGGACGGCGGCAGGCGCGCGATCACGTACGCGATCGGATAGGCCACCAGCAACGCGAGGAAGGTGGAGATCGCGGCGATCTTGATCGAACTCAGGTATGCCGCGACGTACTGGGAATCGGTGAACAGCGCGGCGTAGTTGCCCAGGTTGAGCTTGAGCGTCAGCGCCTCGTCGATGTACTCCAGGATCGGCGTATACGGCGGCATCGCGATCGCCAGCTTGGCGAACGAGATCTTCAGCACGATCAAGAACGGGATCGCGAAGAACAGCAGCAACCACAGGTAAGGCACCGAGATCACGCCCCAGCGCGGCCCCGGCAGGCGTTTCTGGAGGGAGCGCAGGATGTTCATGAGGTCAGCACCACGCCATCGTTGTCGCCCCACCACACCCACACTTCGTCGTTCCAGGTGAGCGCTTCGCTCGCCCAGCGCTGGACATTGGCGAAATTGGCCATGAACTTGTAACCGCTGGGCAGGCGCACGTGGTAGACCGAGTGGCTGCCGAAGTAGGCGATGTCCTCGATCACGCCCTTGGCCTTGTTGTGCGGCTGCCGCGGCTCCTGCTTGCCGATGCCCAGCTTCTCGGGCCGCACCGCGAAGGCGACTTCCTGGCCTTCGAAACCCGAAATGCCGTGACCGATGTAGATGGGATCCGGCAGCTGCGGCGAGCGGATGGTGACGTAGTTCGCTTCGTCCTCTTCCACCGCGCCCTCGATCAGGTTGACCGAGCCGATGAACTCGGCGGCGAAGCGGCTGGTCGGCTGCTCGTAGATTTCATCCGGCGTGCCGACCTGGCGGATCCAGCCCTGGTCCATCAGCGCGATGCGGGTGGCCATCGTCATCGCTTCTTCCTGGTCGTGCGTGACCATCACGCAGGTCACGCCCGACTTCTCGATGATGCTCACCAGCTCCAGTTGCATCTGCGACCGCAGCTTCTTGTCCAGCGCGCCCATCGGTTCGTCGAGCAACAGCAGCTTCGGCCCCTTGGCCAACGACCGCGCCAGCGCCACGCGCTGCTGCTGGCCGCCGGAAAGCTGGTGCGGCTTGCGCTTGGCCAGCTTGCCCAACTGCACCAGCGCCAGCATCTCCTCGACGCGCTTCTTGATCGCGTCCTTGGCGAGTCCGTCCTGCTTCAGGCCGAACGCGATGTTCTGCTCCACCGTCATGTGCGGGAACAACGCATACGACTGGAACATCATGTTGAGCGGCCGCTCGTACGGCGGCAGGTCGTTGAGCAGTTGGCCGTCGAGGAAGATCTTGCCGGACGTCGGCTTCTCGAAACCCGCCAGGCAGCGCAGCAGCGTCGACTTACCGCTGCCCGACCCTCCCAGCAACGCGAAGATCTCGCCCTTGCGGATGGTCAGGTTGGTGTCGTCGACCGCGACGAAGCCGTCGAATTCCTTGCGCACGTCGACGATGCGCAAGTATTCCTGCGCGTTCGCCTTGCCATTCGGTGCCGCGCCGTTGCCCTGTTCTGCCGCCATGGAGTTCCCCTGGTCACCGGCGCTGCGTCGGCGCCGGCCGTGGTATGTCGCGTGGATCCGTCGGATCCGGGGCGGAGGTCGTCCGCCCCGGCGGCGGCACTTACTTGCCGGTCTTCAATTCCGTCCAGATGCGCGTGTACTGGCGATCCACGTCAGGCGGAATGATGGCGAAGGTGAAGAGCTTGGCTTCGACTTCGGGCGTGGGATAGATGGTCGGGTCTTCGGTGATCGCCTTGTCCATCAGTTCCTTGGCCTTCGGAATGGCGTTCGGATAGCTGATGAAGTTGGAGTTGTTGGCCATCACCTGCGGGTCGAGCAGGTAGTTGATGAACGCGTAGGCCGCGTCGACGTGCTTGGCGTCCTTCGGGATGGATAGCATGTCGAACCACTGCGGCGCACCTTCCTTCGGGATGGCGTAGGCGATGTTCACGCCGTTCTTGGCCTCGGCAGCGCGGTCGCGCGCCTGGATGATGTCGCCCGACCAGCCCACCACCAGGCAGGTGTCGCCATTGGCCATCGCATCGATGTACTGCGAGGAATGGAAGTTGGTGATGTACGGACGGATCGTCTTCAGCAGCGCCGCCGCCTTGTCGATCACCGCCGGATCCTGGCTGTTCGGGTCCTCGCCCAGGTAGTTCAGGGCGATCGGGATGATTTCCGACGGCGTGTCGAGGAAGGTCACGCCACAATCCTTCAGCTTGCTGATGTTCTCCGGCTTGAAGACGATGTCCAGGCTGCTGGCGATGTCGGTGTTGCCGAACGCGGCCTTCACCTTGTCGACGTTGTAGCCGATGCCGGTGGTGCCCCACATGTAGGGAATGGCGTACTGGTTGCCCGGATCCTGGTTCTCCAGGCGCTTCATGAGGGCCGGGTCCAGGTTGGCGTAGTTGGGGATCTTGCTCTTGTCCAGCGGCAGGAACACGCCGGCCTGGATCTGGCGGCCCAGGAAGTTCATCGTCGGCACGACCACGTCGTAACCGCTGCTGCCGGCCAGCAGCTTGGTCTCCAGGACCTCGTTGCTGTCGAACACGTCGTAGGTGACCTTGATGCCCGACTGCTTCTCGAAGTTCGGGATGGTGTCCTCGGCGATGTAGTCGGACCAGTTGTAGACGTTGACCTGTTTGTCGCCGCCATCGGCCGGTTTGGCGGCATCGCCTTCGCCGGATTTCCCGCAGGCCGCGAGGGTACAGAGGGCCAGGGTGGTTGCCAGTACGCGCAGTTTCATCAATCTCTCTCCATTCGGCCCGCGAGGGCGGCTTGATGTGGTCCCCGCGTTGGCTCGTGGTCGCCGCGGGCGTGCTGTCATTGCTGTGGCCGGTTCCGTGCCGTGATTGCTTCCCCTTCTTTCCCCTTCCCCTTTGCCGCCTCCCCGTGACGCCGTCCGCTCACGCGTCCATCGCCACCATGACAAAGGGCGCGTCCATCATGGCCCGCGCCCTCGTGTGCTTCATCGTCCGGTCTTCAGTTCCGTCCAGATGCGCGTGTACTGCCGATCCACTTCCGGCGGCAGCACCGCGAAGGTGAAGAGCTTCGCGTCCACCTCGGCCGGTGGGTAGATCGTCGGATCGTCCGCGATCGTCTTGTCCACCATCGGCTTCGACGACGGCACCGGGTTGGGATACGTCACGAAGTTGGTGTTCGCCGCCGCGACCTTCGGCTCAAGCAAGTAATTGATGAAGGCATAGGCGTTGTCGACGTTCTTGGCATCCTTCGGAATCGCCAGCATGTCGAACCACTGCGGCGCGCCTTCCTTCGGAATGGAGTATGCGATGTTGACGCCGTTGCCGGCCTCGGCGGCGCGGTCGCGCGCCTGGATCACGTCACCCGACCAACCGACCACCAGGCAGACGTCGCCGTTGGCCAGGTCGTTGATGTACGAGGACGAATGGAAATTGCGGATGTACGGGCGGATGGTCTTCAGCAACGCGGCCGCCTTGTCGATCACCGCCGGGTCGAAGCTGTGCGGGTCCTCGCCCAGGTAGTTCAGCGCGATCGGGATCAGTTCCGACGGCGTGTCCAGCACGGTGATACCGCAGTCCTTCAGCTTCGCCGCATTCTCGGGCTTGAACACCACGTCCCAGCTGCCGGTGACGGCGGTGTCGCCGAAGATGGCCTTGATCTTGTCCACGTTGTAGCCGATGCCGCTGGTGCCCCACAGGTACGGCACCGCGTACTGGTTGCCCGGATCCTGTTGTTCGATGCGCTTGAGCATCGCCGGGTCGAGGTTCTTCAGGTTCGGGATCTTGCTCTTGTCCAGCGGGAGGAACACGCCGGCCTGGATCTGACGGCCCAGGAAGCTCAGCGACGGCACCACGACGTCGTAGCCGCTGCTGCCGGCCAACAACTTGGTCTCGACCATCTCGTCGCTGTCGAACACATCGTAGGTGACCTTGACGCCCGACCGCTTCTCGAAGTTCGGGAGGGTGTCCTCGGCGATGTAGTCGGACCAGTTGTAGACGTTGAGCGCCTTGGACGGCGCGCCGTCGGCGGCCTTCTCGTCCTTGCCGCCACAGGCGGCCAGAACGGCGGCGGCCAGCATGACGGTGAGGGTCTTGAGCTTCATCGGGGTCTCCATGGAACAGGATCGGGGGATGGAAACATCATACGCCCGGGCTGCGGCGCTGTGACGCAGCGCACGCTTGCCGGCGCGCCTACATCCCCAGATCCGCCGCGGTGTCGTTGAGCGCTTTCCACGTCTTGTCGAACAGTTCGTCCACCTGCGCGCGGGTGATGATCAGCGGCGGCGAGAGCAGCATGGCGTCCCAGGTCGCGCGCAGGATCAGCCCATGCTTGAGCGCGTGGTCGCGACAGCGTGGCCCCACGGTTCCTCGTTCGGGGAAGAACGCCCGCTTGCCCTTGTCCGGCACCAGTTCCAGCGCGCCGACCATGCCGGCGATGCGCGCCTGCCCGACCAGCCGGTGTTCGCCCAGTTCCGCCCAGCGCTGGGCCAGGTAAGGCGCGACCTCGGTCTTCGCGCGCTCGACGATCTTCTCGTCCTGCAGGATGCGGATGTTCTCCAGCGCGACCGCCGCGCAGACCGGATGGCCGGAATACGTGGCGCCATGCGCCAGCTCGCCGCCCTGCTCCTTCAGCACCTTGGCCACACGATCGTTGAACATCGCCGCGCCCAGCGGGATGTAGCCGGACGTGATGCCCTTGGCCACCGGCATGATGTCGGGCTGGAAGCCGAAGTACTGCGAGCCGAACCACTCGCCGGTGCGCCCGAAACCACAGATCACCTCGTCGGCCACCAGCAGTACGTCGTACTGGCGGCAGATGCGTTCGATCTCGGGCCAATAGGTCTTCGGCGGGATGTAGACGCCGATGGCGCCCATGATCGGCTCGCCGATGAACGCGGCCACGCGCTCCGGCCCCAATTCCAGGATCTTCTGCTCCAGCCGACGCGCCGCAACCAGACCGTACTCGTCCTCGGACAAGTCGCCGCCGTCGGCGAACCAGAACGGCGGATCGATGTGGTGGATGTCGGGGATCGGCAGGCCACCCTGCTTGTGCATGCCCTTCATGCCGCCGAGGCTGGCGCCGGCCATCGTGGTGCCGTGGTAACCGTCGTGGCGGCCGATGAAGATGTTCTTCTTCGGCTTGTCCTGCACCGCCCAGAAGTGGCGGACCATGCGCAGGATGGTGTCGTTCGCCTCGGAACCCGAATTGACGAAGAAGGAGTGATTGAGGTCGCCCGGTGCCAGTTCCGCCAGTTTCGCGGCAAGTGCGATGGTCGGCTCGGTCGTGCACTGGAAGAAGCTGTTGTAGTAGGCCAGCTGCGTCATCTGCTTCGACGCCACCTCACCCAGTTCCTTGCGACCGTAGCCGATGTTGACGCACCACAGGCCGGCGAAGGCGTCGAGGAGCTGGTTGCCGTCGGCATCCCAGACGTAGCAACCCTCGCCCTTGGTCAGGATGCGCGTGCCCTTCTTCGCCAGTGCGGCATTGTCGTTGAACGGATGCAGGTGGTGCTCGGCGTCGAGCTTCTGCAGGGTGCGGGTGTCGAGTTGGTTCATGTGAAACTCCACATCAAGATCAGTTGTGGGAGCGACGTAAGTCGCGATGGACTACCGGTAGAGCTTCATCGCGACTTACGTCGCTCCCACAGGAGAGAATGGGAACAGGCTTTCGATCAGACGTTCAACAACAGGAATTCCCGCTCCCACGAACTGATCACGCGGAAGAAGGTCTCGTATTCCTTGCGCTTGACCGAGACGTAGGCCCGCACGAAGCGCGCGCCCATCAGGTCCTGCAGCGCCTTGCAGCCTTCGAGTTCGTCCAGCGCTTCGCCCAGCGAGCGCGGCAGCTCGAAACCGATGTCCTGGGCGCTGCTCGCCAGTGGTTCGGTCGGCTTGAGCTGCTCGCGGATGCCCAGCAGGCCGCAAGCCAGCGTGCCGGCCATCGCGAGGTAGGGATTGGCGTCAGAGCCGGCGAAGCGGCTCTCCACGCGCATGTTCTCGGGGGTATCCATCGGCACGCGCAGGCCGCAGGTGCGGTTGTCGTACCCCCACTGCACATTGATCGGCGCCACCTGCCCCAGCGCGAGCCGGCGATAGGAATTGACGTTGGGCCCGAAGAACGCCATCGCCATCGGGACGTATTTCTGCAGACCGGCCAGGTAGTGCCCGAACAGCTTGCTGGACTTGCCCTCGGACTTACCCGCGAACACGTTCCGACCGGACTTCATGTCCACCAGGCTCTGGTGGATATGCATCGCGCTGCCCGGCTCGTTCTCCATCGGCTTGGCCAGGAACGTGGCGTACACACCGTGGCGCAGCGCGGCTTCGCGCATGGTGCGTTTGAACAGGAACACCTGATCCGCGCGCGACAACGCATCGTCGTGGGTGAAATTGACCTCCAGCTGCGCAGCACCGGATTCGTGGATCAACGTGTCCACGTCCAGCTCCATCGCCTCGCAGTAGTCGTACATCAGGTCGAGGATGGGGTCGAATTCGTTGACCGCGTCGATCGAGTACGACTGACGTGCGGTCTCTGGCCGTCCGGAACGTCCAGCCGGCGGCAACAGCGGGAAATCCGGGTCGGTGTTCTTCTGCACCAGGAAGAATTCCAGCTCCGGCGCCACCACCGGGCGCAGGCCTTCCTTCTCGTAGGCCGCCAGCACGCGGCGCAGTACGTTGCGCGGCGCCAGTTCGTGCGGCTTGCCGTCCTTGGTGTAGCAGTCGTGGATGACCTGCGCGGTCGGGTCCGCCGCCCACGGCACCATGCGTACCGTGTCCGGATCGGGACGCAGGAACATGTCCGAATCCGACGGCGAGGTCAGTTCGTAATAGTCGTCTGGATAGTCGCCGGTCACCGTGGTGGCGAAGATGCCTTCGGGCAGGCGCGTGCCGTAGTCATGACTGAACTTGTCGGCCGGAATGATCTTGCCGCGCGCATTGCCGGTGATGTCCGGCACCAGGCACTCGACCTCGGTGATGCTGCGTTCCTTCAACCAGCGGCGCAGCGAACTCTCGGAGGGCTCGGGGGTTTCGGTCTTCTTGCGTTGGGATTGTTTCTGGCTCATGGCAACTAAGTCGGTCGGGAGGGAATGCCGGCGCATCGCACCGGAAACGAATCGCACGGGCGCGTCAGCGCCCGCCCTCCCATGGCGGCGGGTGGCGCCGCTTCACGATGTCCTCCGCGCCGCGCGGGCCCGGCAGGCTTCGCCGAACGCACGGAAGATGGCCAGGTAGAACGGGTTCTCCCGCACCTTCCATTCCGGATGCCACTGCACCGCCAACATGAAAGCGGGACCATCGTGGCGATACGCCTCGATCAATCCGTCCGGCGCCTGGGCTTCCACCACCAAGCCCTCGCCCAGGCGACGCACGCCCTGGCCGTGCAAGGAATTGACGGCCGCCCGGGTGTCTCCGGCGAGGGTGGCCAACAGTCCGCCCGCCACGAGCGAAACGTCATGCGCAGGGCCGTACTGCACCTCCAGCGGATCGTCCTTGTTCTCGCGGTGGTCCATGAAACCGGGCTGCTCGTGCACCTTCTGGTACAGGCTGCCGCCGAAGGCCACGTTCACTTCCTGGAAGCCGCGGCAAATCGCGAGCATGGGCACGCCCATCTCGATGGCGAGCGGGATCAGCGGCAGGTTGGTCGCATCGCGGCGCGGATCCAGCAGGTTGCCTTCGTAGCTGGACTCGTCGCTGTAGTGGTGCGGCTCGATGTTGCTGACGGCGCCGGTCAGCAGCAGGCCGTCCAGGCCGGCGAGCACCTCGCGCAGCGGCAGCACCGGGTCGAGGGTGGGCACCAATAGTGGCAGGCAACCCGCCCCATCGACCACGGCGCGCACGTACTTCTCGCCGACGGCAAGGAAGGGATGCGCACCGATTTGCTTGTGGTCGGTCGGCAGACCGACCCGCGGCAGCGGGGTCATGCAGGAAGCCCGGGATGGCTTCCGGGCAACTTAACCCGGCCGTTTTATTTTTACAACACAAGCGCCCGCCACGACGTTTTCGGCGCCGATATGGTGCAGCGCGGCACCCATTTAGGGCATTTCCGGGGCTCGCGCGAATTCTTCCGTTGAGTATTCTTGACGCGCCCGCTGCTCTGCTAAGCTGCGCCGCAGCCTCCAGGAACGCCCTCATGCGCCCCGATTCCGCCGCGTCTTCCCTGCCCGCCGACGACGCCGCCACGATGGCGTCCATCCCCGATTGTGAGCAGATCGACCTGCTGCTGCCCGACATGAACGGGCTGCTGCGCGGCAAGCGGATCACCCGGGATGCGCTGGAGAAGGTGTACCGCGACGGTGTCTGCCTGCCGATGTCGCTGATCGCCACCGACATCACCGGCAACACGGTCGAGGAAACCGGGCTGGGTTACGACATCGGCGACGAGGACCGTATCTGCCGTCCCGTACCGGGCTCGCTGCGGCCCGTGCCGTGGTCGCCGCGCCCGGCCGCGCAGCTGCTGCTGAGCATGGAGGACGCGAAGGGCGGCATGTTCGAGGCCAACCCGCGCGAAGTGCTCAAGCGCGTGCTTGCACGCTACGCCGCGCGCGGCCTGAAGCCGGTAGTCGCGGTGGAACTGGAGTTCTACCTGTTCGACCAGCGCATGGACGACGCGGGACGCCCGCGTACGTCGATCAATCCGGCGACCGGGCAACGCAATACCAGCACGCAGGTCTACTACATGGAAGACCTGAACGACTACCGCGGCTTCACCGATGCGGTGGCCGCCGCGTGCCGTGCGCAGCGCATTCCCGCCGACACCGCTGTGGCCGAGTACGCGCCGGGCCAGTTCGAAATCAACCTCAAGCATCGCGACGACGCCCTGCTCGCCTGCGACGATGCGATCTACCTCAAGCGCGCGATCAAGGCCGCTGCGCAGCAACAAGGCCTGATGGCCAGCTTCATGGCCAAGCCGTTCGCCGATCAGGCGGGCAGCGGCATGCATATCCACGCCAGCGTGCTGGATGCCGACGGCCGCAACGTCTTCGCCTCGCCGCAGACGGCCCCGGCCGCAGCACTGAAGCACGCCATCGGCGGCCTGCAGCGCAGCGACCAGGATTGCCTGCTGCTGTTCGCGCCGCACGCCAACAGCTATCGGCGCTTCGTCTTGAACGCATTCGTGCCGCTCAACGACGTATGGGGCTACAACAATCGTACCGTCGCCATGCGCATCCCGCACAGCGACGAAGCCAACACCCGGATCGAGCACCGCATCGCCGGCGCCGATGCCAACATCTACCTGGTCACCGCCGCCGTGTTGGCCGGCATGCTGCACGGCATCGAGCAGGGCTTCGATCCCGGCCCGCCGATCACCGGCAACGCCTACGACCAGACCGAGATCCGTACGCCGTTCTGGCGCGAGGCCATCGGCGCGTTCATGGGCAGCGAATTCATCCGCGAGCAGTTCGGCACATCCTTCCAGCACATCTACGGCCAGCAGAAGCTCAAGGAGATGCACAGCTTCTACACCGAAGTGACCGACCTGGAGTACGCGTGGTACCTGCGATCGGTGTGAGCCAGGCGCTGCCCGCATGACGTCCGCTCATCCCTACCCCGACAGCTGGTACGCCGCCAGCACCACGCCGCTGCCTGCGCAGCCGGCGCTGGAAGGCCGCATCGAGGCCGATGTCTGCATCCTCGGCGCCGGCTACACCGGCCTGTCGGCGGCGCTGGAACTGGCCGAAGCCGGCTACAAGGTGGTCGTGCTGGAAGCCGAGCGCATCGGCTGGGGCGCCTCGGGCCGCAACGGCGGCCAGGCCATCGCCGGTTTCGGTTGCGGCGAGGCCAAGCTGGAAGCCCTCGTCGGCTTCGACGATGCGAAGAAGATGTTCGATCTCTCCGTGGACGGCCTGCGCTGGCTGCGCGGGCGGATCGACCGGCACGGCATCGACTGCGACTGGCGCGACGGCCATGCGACCGTGCCGATCAAGCCGCGCCAGCAGCGTGAGGTCGAACACGCGGTCGAGGACTTCAATACCCGCTACGGCCACCCCGTGCAGTGGTGGAGCCGCGAGCGGCTGCGCAGCGAACTGGCCAGCGACCGTTACCTCGGCGCGATGTACGACCCGGTCAGCGGCCACCTGCATCCGCTCGCCTACGCCCTGGGCCTCGGCCGCGCGGCGCTCGCCGCGGGCGCGACGATCTTCGAGGGCTCGCGCGTCACCCAACTGGTGCGCGGTGCGCGCCCGGTGCTGAAGACGGCGCATGGCGAAGTGGTCTGCGGCCAGGTCATCCTCGCCGGGAATGCGCTATTGCGTGGCATCGCGCCGGAACTCGAATCGCGGATGATGCCGGTGGGCACTTACATTGCCGCCACGCCGCCGCTGGGCGAGGAGCGCGCGCGCGCCCTGATCCGCAACAACATGGCGGTGGCCGACACCAACTGGGCGCTGGATTACTTCCGCCTGGGCCGCGACCACCGTGTGCTGTTCGGCGGTCGCGCGAGCTATTCCACCCTGCCCCCGCCCAACCTGCGCGGGGTGATGATCCGGCGCATGCACCGTGTGTTCCCGCAACTGCGCGATGTCGGCATCGAGTACCTATGGGGCGGGATGATCGACATCTCGCTCAACCGCGCGCCGCACTGGGGCCGGCTGGCGCCCAACCTGTATTTCGCACAAGGCTTCTCGGGCCACGGACTGATCGCCGCGGGCCTGGCCGGCACCACCCTCGCCCAGGCCATTCGTGGCCAGTCCGAACGGCTGGACCTGTTCGCGAAGATCGACCATCTGCCGTTCCCCGGCGGGCGCGCCCTGCGCACGCCCCTGCTGGTGGCCGCCATGGCCTGGTACAAGCTGCGCGACGCGCTCTGGTAGGCCAGCGGCGACGCGCTTCATTTTCGTGACGGTGCTCTCAAGTCCGGGCGAGTCGGGCCGATAGGGAGGCATGGAACCTCCGTAACGCCCATGACGATGCCGACACCCCTGCGCGCTTCGCCCGCCCCCGCCAGTCCGACTCCGCTACCCCAACGCATCCTGGTGGTGGAGAACTCGCGCACGCATGCACGCCTGATCGGCGAAGCGATCGAACAGAAGCTCAACCTGCCGGTCGTCTACGCCGCCACGCTCGCGGAAGCCCGCGCTGCGCTGGAACGGCATCCGGACTGGTTCATGGCCGTCACCAGCCTGGTGCTGGCCGATGGCAGCCACGACGAGGTGGTCGAGTTCTTCCTGTCGCGCCAGCTGCCCACGGTTGTGGTCAGCGGCGTCTACGACGATGCCATGCGCGAACAGGTGCTGCGTCGGCAGGTCGTGGACTACGTGCTGAAGAACACACCCGGCAGCATCGATTACCTGGTGTGGCTGGTGCAGCGGCTGGAGCGCAACCGACGGATCGCCGCGCTGGTCGTCGACGATTCGCGCTCCGCACGCCAGCACGCGGCGGCCTTGCTTTCGATGTACGGCTTCCGCGTGGTCGAAGCCGCCGACGGCGAAGCCGGTCTGGCGATGCTGGATGCCAATCCCGATATCCGCCTGGCCATCGTGGACCAGGAAATGCCCGGCATGAAGGGGCACGAATTCACCCGTCGCCTGCGCGCGCGCCATGCACGCGACCACCTGGCCATCATCGGCATTTCGGGCACCAGCGACGGCAGCCTGGTCCCGCGCTTCCTGAAAAGCGGCGCCAACGATTTCCTGCACAAGCCCTTCTCGCGCGAAGAGTTCTTCTGCCGGGTGTCGCAGAACATCGACCAGTTGGAACTGATCGGCACGTTGCAGGACCTGGCCACGCGCGATTTCCTGACCGGCCTGCCGAACCGCCGCCACTTCCTGGCCGAATGCCACGCACTGCTGCCGAACACGCTGGGCCGCCAGCAGGCGGTGACGGCGGCAATCGTCGACATCGACCATTTCAAGCACATCAACGATACCTACGGCCATGAAGCCGGCGACGTGGCGTTGAAGGCCGTCGCCCAGGCCATCGCACGCCATGCGGGCACGCAGGACCTGGTGGCGCGTTTCGGCGGGGAGGAATTCTGCGCGCTCGTTCCCTATCTGGGCGAGAGCGAGGCGGTGGAGTACTTCGAGTCGCTGCGCGGCGACATCGAAGCACTCGAGGTCGACATCGGCACCCAGAAGATCCGCATGACGGTCAGCATCGGCGTGTTCCGTACGCGCTTCCCGGGCCAGACGCTCAACCATCTGTTGAGCGAAGCCGACCGGCGCCTGTACCTGGCCAAGGCCGGCGGGCGCAATCGCGTGGTCTCGAGCGGCTGACCCCTGCGTCACCCGGTCGCGGCATTGATCCCGATCAATGCCCCACCAAAGACGCACACCTAGATTTTCCCTGCATTCCGGCATCCGCCGGCAGGGGACACGCACATGACACTGCTGATCTGGCAGGACGACATGGACACCGGCATCGACATCATCGATGGCCAGCACCGCCGCATCGTGGAGATGATCAACCACCTCCACGTCACCCAGAAATCGATGGAGCGCTTCGCCGTGGGCGAAGTGATCGACGAACTGGTCGACTACACCCTCTCGCACTTCGCCTTCGAGGAAGAGCTGATGGAGGAAGCCGGCTACCCCTTCAGCGCGGCGCACAGGCGCGTCCACGAGGTCTTCACCAAGCGCGTCTCCGAGTACCGGCTACGCTTTCGGGCCGGCGAGGATATCGTCGACGACCTGCGCAGCATGCTGTCGCGCTGGCTGTTCAACCACATCCGCAACGACGACAAGGCGTACGCGGATTCGGTCAAGCGGCACCTCAACCGGTTCGTTCGCGAGCACCAGCAGGGCGGCTGGCTCAGTCGCACCGTGAAGCGTCTGTTCGGCTAGTCGGTCGTGCGCGGGCGCGGCATGGCCCACAACGCCAGCAGCGTCAGCGTGGCCATGCCGGCCAGGTACCAGCCCACGGACGCAAGGCCGTAGCGCTCGCCCAGCCGCGTGGCGATATACGGCGCCGGCGATGCGCCGAGGATGCCCGCCATGTTGAAGGCCAGCGATGCGCCGGTATAGCGCACGGCCGTGGGGAACATCTCCGCGAGGATCGTGCCGCAGGGCCCGTAGGTCAGGCCCATCGCGCCCAGCCCCAGCGCCAGGAAGGCGAGCACGCCGAGGTCGCTGCCCGATTCCAGCAGCGGCGCGAAGACGAACCCGAAGCCGATGATCAGCAGCGTCGCCACGATCATCGCGTTGCGGCGGCCGTAGCGGTCCGCATACAGCGCCGACAGCGGAATGGTCAGCGCGAAGAACAACACGCCGCCCATCTGCAGCATAAGGAAATGCTCGCGCGAATAACCGAGTTTCGACGTACCCCAGCTCAGCGCGAACACCGTCAACAGGTAGAACAGCACGAAGGTCGCCACCAGCGCGAACGTACCCGCCACCAGCGCGAACGGGTGATCGCGCACCGCGGTCAGCATCGGCACCTTGACCCGTTCGTCCTTGTCCAGCGCCTTCTGGAAGTCCGGCGTCTCGGTGATCCTCAGCCGCACCCACAGGCCCACGAATACCAGCGCCGCGCTGGCCAGGAAGGGGATGCGCCAGCCCCACGCCAGGAACTGCGCGTCGGTCATCGCTTCGGTCAGCAACAGGAAGATGCCGGTCGAGCACAGGAAGCCGATCGGCGCGCCCAGCTGCGGGAACATGCCGTACCACGCGCGCTTGCCGGGCGGCGCGTTCTCGGTCGCCAGCAGCACCGCGCCTCCCCATTCGCCGCCCAGTCCGATGCCCTGCCCCAGCCGGCACACTGCGAGCAGCGCCGGCGCGAGCACGCCGACCTGCGCGTACGTCGGCAGCAGGCCGATGACCACCGTGGAGATGCCCATCGTCAGCAGCGCGGCCACCAGCGTCGCCTTGCGGCCGATGCGGTCGCCGAAGTGGCCGAACAGCGCCGAGCCCACCGGCCGCGCGATGAACGCCAGCGCGAAGGTGGCGAACGACTGCAGGGTGGCGCTGGCCGGATCGCTCTGCGGGAAGAACAGCTTCGGAAAGACGATCACCGCCGCCGTGGCGTAGATGTAGAAATCGAAGAACTCGATCGTGGTGCCGATCAGGCTGGCGAACAGCACGCGGCGCGGCGAATTGGCCGGCGCGGGGGCAGCAGTGGCGGTGGCGGTCATGGACGGGCCGGTCGGTGGGACGTGGGCGATTCTGGCAGAACCGCCCGCCCGCTGTGGAGGCCGGATCAACTGCCCAGGTTGATCCAGGTCGCCTTGATCTCGGTGTACTTGTCGAAGGCGTGCAGCGACTTGTCGCGGCCGTTACCGGACTGCTTGTAGCCGCCAAAGGGCGCGGTCATGTCGCCGCCATCCCAGTAGTTCACCCAGACGCTGCCCGCACGCAGCTTGCGCGCCACGCGGTGGGCACGGCTGATGTCGCGCGTCCACACGCCGGCTGCCAGTCCGTACTCGCTGTCGTTGGCCATCCGCAGCGCTTCTTCCTCGCTGTCGAACGCGATCACCGACAGCACCGGCCCGAAGATCTCTTCGCGGCTGATCGTGTGGTCGTGCGCGACGTCGTCGAACACGGTCGGCTCGATATAGCAGCCGCCGTTCACCACGTCGGCGCGCAGGCCGCCCAGCGCCAGACGGGCACCCTCGGCCTTGCCCTTCTCGATGTAGTCGAGCACGCGCTGCGTTTGGCCTTCATCGACCATCGCACCCATCGGCGCACCGGGGTCGAGCGGATGGCGCGGGCGCATGGCCTTGCCGGCTTCGACCACGCGGGCAACGAACTCATCCTTGATCGAGCGCTCCACCAGCAGGCGAGAGGCCGCGGTGCAGACTTCGCCCTGGTTGTAGAAGATGCCGCCGGCCGCGGCCTTCGCCGCCACCTCGAGGTCGTGCGCATCGGCGAACACGATGTTCGGGCTCTTGCCGCCGCACTCCATGTACGCACGCTTCATGTTCGACAGGCCCGCGCATTGCAGCAGGCGCTTGCCGACCGCGGTGGAACCGGTGAACACGAGCCCGTCCACGTCCATGTGCAGCGCCAGCGGTTCGCCGGCGGTCTTGCCGAAGCCCGGCACCACGTTGAGCACGCCGGCGGGGATGCCCGCTTCGATCGCCAGCTCGGCCAGGCGGATCGCCGTGAGCGGCGACTTCTCCGAGGGCTTCAGCACGATGGAGTTGCCCATCGCCAGCGCCGGGGCCAGTTTCCACGTGGCCATCAGCAGCGGGAAATTCCACGGCACGATCGCGCCGATCACGCCCAGTGGTTCGCGCGTCACCAGGCCCAGCTCGTCCTGGCCGGTCGCGGCGACTTCGCCGTAGACCTTGTCCAGCGCCTCGGCGGTCCAGCCCATGCAGCGGATGGTCGCGGCGACGTCGACGCTGCGTGCGTCGCCGACCGGCTTGCCCATGTCGAGCGATTCCAGCAAGGCCAGTTCGTCGGCATGCTGTTCGATCAGTTGGGTGAGCTTGAGCAGCACCTTCTTGCGATGCGTCGGACGCGCGTTGGACCACGCACCCGCATCGAAACTGCGGCGCGCAGCGGCGACGGCGCGATTGATGTCCTCTTCCTGCCCATCGGCCACCCGGCCCAGCACGCGGCCATCGATCGGGCTGACGCAGTCGAAGGTCTTGCCCGAGGCGGCATCGACGTACGTCCCGTCGATGAAGGCCTGCGTGCGGATCGACAGCGCGCCGGCCATGGCCTGCCAGTCCTGTTGCGTGCGGGGGTTGCTCATGGGGGCTCCGGCGGTAAGAAGGAAAAGCTCAGAACGTGGCGGGTGTGTTCGCGCTGACGATCACCGCATCGACATCGCCGACATTGCGGAAGCGATGCGGCGTACGGCTTTCGAAGTAGTAGCCCTCGCCGGCCTTCAGCACGCGGATCTGCTCGCCGACGGTGACTTCCACTTCGCCGGCGATCACCACGCCACCCTCTTCGCCGTCGTGCAACAGCATGCTGTCCCCGGTATCGCTGCCGGGCGGCATCACTTCGCGCAGGATGCACATCTGGCGCTGCGGGCGATGCTGGCCCACCAGGAAGTAGTGGATGCCGTTGCTGCCCACGTCCGGCAGCTCGTCGGCGACATAGAACGGGCTGTCGGGCAGCCCTTTCTCCAGGTCCAGGGTGAAGAAATCGGCCAGCGAGATCGGGATGCCGTCCAGCACCTTCTTCAGCGAACTGACCGAGGGGCTGACCTTGTTCTGTTCGATCAGCGAGATGGTGCTGTTGGTGACGCCCACGCGCTTGGCCAGCTCGCGCTGGCTGAGGCCTTTGGATTTGCGAACCAGTTGCAGGCGCGCGCCGATGTCCATCACCACCCTGGCAGGAAAGCGGAAAGTGTTGCGGGATACTTTACACCCCGGGACAGGCCGGTCAATCCGGGCTCACCGCGGTATTCGGAGGCGGATGAACGAGGGCGGGCCGGGACCGGGGCAATGCGGGGAATCCGACCTTCGACACGGTTGTAAAGTTTTTTCAACGCGCTAAGCTGCGCCCATCCGCCCCGCCCCCTGGAGCCGCGATGAGCGCCGACGACACTTCTTCCCGCGCCCTGGCCGATCACTACGCCCGCCAGAACCTCGAGGCGCCCGCCTCGCTCGACCACTTCTGGATGCCGTTCACGGCCAACAAGCAGTTCAAGGCCAAGCCGCGGCTGCTCGCCAGCGCGTCGGGCATGTACTACAAGGATGTCGACGGCAACGAGGTGCTGGATGCCACGGCCGGACTGTGGTGCTGCAACGCCGGCCATTCGCGGCCGCGCATTGTCGAGGCCGTGAAGCAGCAGATCGGCACGCTCGACTTCGCGCCCAACTTCTCGATGAGCTCGCCGCTGCCCTTCAAGCTGGCCGAGCGGCTGGCCGCGCTGGCGCCGGGCGACCTCAAGAAGGTGTTCTTCAGCAATTCCGGCTCGGAAGCGGTCGACAGTGCGCTGAAGATCGCCCTGGCCTACCACCGCGTGCGCGGCGAAGGCCAGCGCACGCGCTTCATCGGCCGCGAGAAGGGCTACCACGGCGTCGGCTTCGGCGGCATGTCGGTGGGCGGCCTGCCGAACAACCGCAAGTGGTTCGGCCCTGGCCTGCCCGCGGTCTCGCACATCCGCCACACGCTGGACGTGTCGCGCAATGCGTTCTCGAAGGGCTTGCCGCCGCACGGCATCGAACTGGCCGAAGATCTCGAGCGCCAGATCGCGCTGTACGACGCCACCACGATCGCGGCGGTCATCGTCGAGCCGATCTCCGGCTCGGCCGGCGTGGTCATCCCGCCGCAGGGCTACCTGCAGCGGCTACGCGAGATCTGCGACAAGCACGGCATCCTGCTGATCTTCGACGAAGTCATCACCGGCTTCGGCCGCGTCGGCCACGCCTTCGGCGCGCAGCGCTTCGGCGTCACCCCGGACATGATCACCGCCGCCAAGGGCATCACCAACGGCTGCGTGCCGATGGGCGCCACGTTCGTTTCCGAGCGCCTGTTCGACGCCTTCATGAGCGGGCCCGACAACGCCATCGACATGTTCCATGGCTACACCTACTCCGGCCATCCGCTCGCCTGCGCCGCCGCGCTCGCCACGCTGGATACGTACGAAGAGGAAAACCTGTTCGACAAGGCGCTCAGCCTGGGCGACTACTGGCAGGAGGCCCTGCACTCGCTGAAGGGTCTGCCGAACGTGATCGACATTCGCAACTTCGGCCTGGTCGGCGCCATCGAACTGGCCCCGCGCGCGGGTGCCCCCGGCACCCGGGCCTACGACGTCTTCGCCCGCGCCTTCCACGAAGGCCACCTGCTGACCCGGGTGACCGGCGACGTGATCGCCCTGTCGCCCCCGTTGATCGTGGAGAAGGACCACATCGACCGGATCGTGAACATTCTGGCGGACACCATACGGGCAACCGCGTAAAATTACGGACCAACGGCCCCAGCGCTCCCCCTCGCGCGAAGCCCCTTCCCGCTACTGGAGAGCAACATGCTGATTGGCGTCCCCAAGGAAATAAAGAACCACGAATACCGCATCGGCCTTACGCCGTCCGGTGCGCGCGAACTGGTCTCGAATGGCCACCAGGTCATCGTCCAGCGCGACGGCGGCAAGGCCATCGGCCTGACCGACGATCAATACATCAAGGCCGGCGCGGAGATCGTCGACACCGCGGCGGAGATCTTTGCCCGCGCCGACATGATCATCAAGGTGAAGGAACCCCAGCCGAACGAGTGCGCCATGCTGCGCCCCGGCCAGGTGCTCTACACCTATCTGCACCTCGCGCCCGATCCGGAGCAGACCAAGGCGCTGGTCGCCTCCGGCGCCACCTGCATCGCCTACGAAACCGTTACCGACCGCAAGGGCGGCCTGCCGCTGCTGGCGCCGATGTCGGAAGTGGCCGGCCGCATGTCGATCCAGGCCGGTGCGCACGCGCTGGAGAAGGCGCAGGGCGGTTCCGGCGTGCTGCTCGGCGGCGTGCCCGGCGTGAAGCCGGCCGAAGTGCTGGTGATCGGCGGCGGCGTGGTCGGCATCAACGCCGCACGCATGGCGATGGGTATGAACGCGCACGTCACCATCCTCGACCGTTCGCTCGACCGCCTGAAGTATCTGGACGAGTTGTACGGCCACCAGCTGACCACGATCTACTCGACCCGCGATGCCATCGAGGAACGCCTGCCCGATACCGATCTGGTGATCGGTGCGGTGCTGATCCCCGGTGCGGCGGCGCCCAAGCTGGTTTCGCGCGACCAGCTGAAGCTGATGCGCCCGGGGTCGGTGCTGGTGGACGTGGCGATCGACCAGGGCGGCTGCTTCGAAACCTCGAAGGCCACCACCCACCAGAACCCCACGTACGAAGTCGACGGCATCATCCATTACTGCGTGGCCAACATGCCGGGTGGCGTCGCCCGCACGTCCACCTTCGCGCTGACCAACGCCACCCTGCCCTTCGCGGTGCAGCTGGCGAACAAGGGCGCGAAGCAGGCGCTGCTGGACGACGAGCACCTGCTCAACGGCCTGAACGTGCACGCCGGCAAGATCACCTACAAGGCGGTCGCCGACGATCTGGGCTACGCCTACGTGCCGGCGCGCGAGGCGCTGGCCTGATCCGACCCTGAGGAGCATCGCATGAGCCACCCGCTGCACCATTTCTTCAACGGACAGCGGGTGGAAGGCGGCAGCGGCCGCCACGGCGATGTGTTCGATCCCGCCACCGGCACCGTCACCGCACGCGTGCCGCTGGCCTCGGCCGATGACGTGAAGCAGGCGGTGGACGCGGCGTCCGCCGCCTTTCCCGCGTGGGCCGCCACGACACCGTTGAACCGCGCACGGGTGATGTTCCGCTTCAAGGAACTGCTCGAGGCGCACGCCGGCGAGCTGGCAAAGATCATCACGTCCGAGCACGGCAAGGTGCTTTCCGACGCACGCGGCGAAGTGACCCGCGGGCTGGAAGTGGTGGAGTTCGCCTGCGGCATCCCGCACCTGCTCAAGGGCGAGCACTCGATGAACGTTGGACGCGACGTGGACTCGTGGAGCGAATACGCACCGCTCGGCGTCGTCGCCGGCATCACGCCCTTCAATTTCCCCGCGATGGTGCCGCTGTGGATGTTCCCGGTGGCACTGGCCTGCGGCAACACCTTCGTGTTGAAGCCCTCGGAACGCGATCCGTCCGCCGCGCTGTTCATGGCCGACCTGCTGAAGCAGGCAGGCTTGCCGGATGGCGTGTTCAACGTCGTGCACGGCGACAAGGCCGCGGTGGACGCGCTGCTCGACGAACCGCGCGTGCAGGCGCTGAGCTTTGTCGGCTCCACACCGATCGCCGAATACATCTATGCGCGCGGTTCCGCCAACGGCAAGCGCGTGCAGGCCTTGGGCGGCGCGAAGAACCACATGGTCGTGCTGCCCGATGCCGACCTGGATGGCGCGGTGTCAGCGTTGCTGGGCGCCGGCTATGGCTCGGCCGGCGAGCGCTGCATGGCGATCTCGGTCGCGGTCTGCGTGGGTGATGCCACGGCGGATGCGCTGGTAGCGACGCTGGCTCCGAAAGTGGCGGCGCTGAAGATCGGACCCGGCTGCCTCGACCCGGAAATGGGCCCGCTGGTCACCGGTGCGCACCGCGACAAGGTGCGCGGCTATATCGATGCCGGTGTTGCGGAAGGCGCGAGCCTGGTCATCGATGGCCGCGGCCATGTCGTCGATGGGCACGCGGAGGGCTTCTTCCTCGGTGGCTGCCTGTTCGACCGCGTCACGCCGGAGATGACGATCTACCGCGAAGAGATCTTCGGGCCGGTGCTGTGCGTGATGCGCGTGCCCGACCTCGATGCCGCGCTGCGCCTGGTCAATGAGCACGAATACGGCAACGGCACCGCCGTGTTCACCCGCGACGGCGGCGCGGCGCGCGAATTCGCCCACCGCGTGCAGGCCGGCATGGTCGGCATCAACGTGCCGATCCCCGTGCCGATGGCATTCCACAGCTTTGGCGGCTGGAAGCGCTCGATCTTCGGCCCCCTGCATGTGCACGGTCCGGACGGCGTGCGTTTCTACACGCGATTGAAGACGATCACCGCCCGCTGGCCCGAGACGCATGCCGCCGAGTTCGTGATGCCGACGATGAAGTAAAGTCGGGGCCGGTTCCCTCGAGGTGCTGGCCGATGTCCCTGCGTTCCCTCCGCATCCTGGTTTGCCTCGCCTGCTTGATGGCCTCCACGGTGGCGTCCGCTGCCGGACCCGTCGCGCAGGTGCGCGTCGCCTTCGACCGCAACGGCGTCGTCAGTGCCCATGCGGAAGGCATGGCGGATCTCGCCACCGGCCGCAAGATCACCGCCGATGATCCGGTGCGCGTCGCCTCCATCTCCAAGCTGGTGACCACGATCGGGGTGATGCGGCTGGTCGAGGACGGCAAGCTCGATCTCGATGCCGACGTCTCGACCTACCTGGGCTGGAGGCTGCGCCACCCGCGCTTCCCCGACATGCCGATCACGCTGCGCCTGCTGCTGTCGCACCGCTCCAGCCTGACCGATGCCGCCGGCTACTACGCCACACCGCTGGGGCAACCGCTGAAGGGCATCCTTGACGATGCCAAGGCCTGGGACGACGCACACGCACCCGGCACGCACTTCCGCTACACCAACCTCAACTTCCCGCTGGTGGCGATGGCGATGGAGAGCGTCACTGGCGAGCGCTTCGACCGGCTGATGCGCCGCCTGGTGCTGGAACCGCTGAAGCTGGATGCCTGCTTCAACTGGGAAAGCTGCGATGCCGCCACGGCGACGCGCGCCGTGGTGCTGTATCGCGACCGCGCACCGGTGCGCGACGAGAACCGCACGGGCAAGCCCGTCTGCGCCGTGGTCGTCGAGGACGGTGCCGATTGCGACCTCGCCCGCTGGAAGGCCGGCGAGAACGGGGCGCTGTTCTCGCCGCAGGGTGGCCTGCGCATCTCGGCGAACGGACTGGCGAAGATCGGCCGCCTGTTGCTCGACGGCGGCGAAGTCGACGGCGTGCGCCTGCTGTCGTCCGCCAGCGTCAACGCGATGGTCGCTCCGCAATGGACGTTCGACGGCGGCAATGGCGTGACGCATGAAGAAGACACCGGCGGCGGGCAGAACAAGGCCTTCTTCTGCCGGTACGGCCTCGCCATGCAGACCCTGGCGACACCCGCACAAGGCTGCGGCGACGATCCGTTCGGCGATGGCATCGCGCGCGTCGGCCACTCCGGCGATGCCTACGGCCTGCGCTCGGGCCTGTGGATCGACCGCAAGGCGGGCACGGGCGTGGTCTATTTCGCCACGGACGTAGGCGGCTCGCGCGGCGGTGCGCATTCCGCGTTCAGCCTTGTCGAGGAAACCCTGGCCGCCGGCATGACGCACTGACGCTCCCGCTCAAGAACTCCCCGGACCGGCCGATACGGCCTACATGTCGAACCGCGTCGCATCCGCTGCGCGGCCAACACGATCCACAGGGGGATCTTGAAATGACGTCACGTCCGACGGTTCTGCTTTGCGATGATTCGCGCGCACTGCGCATGCTGGCGGCACGCCAGCTCGACGATTGCGGCTTCCATGTGGTGGGCGAGGCCGGCAACGGTCTTGAAGCCGTCAGCCAATATCAGGCACTGAAGCCGGACGTGGTCCTGATGGACCTGGTGATGCCCGAATGCGACGGCAAGCAGGCGCTTGGCCAGATCCTCGCGCAGGACCCGGATGCGCGCGTGGTGATCCTCAGCTCGCTCGGCGCGCAGAGCGACATCGAGGAATGCCTGAAGCTGGGCGCGAAGTCCTACCTGCAGAAGCCCATCGATCCGGAAGTGATGGATCGCGTGCTGCACGAAGCGGTCGCCTGACCGGCACGCACGTCCTTCCACTTTACGTACGAGACGACCCATCATGGCAGCGAAATTCCTGGGCCAGTTCCTGCTGGAACGCGGCACCATCACCTCGGGGCAGCTCCTTGCCGCGCTCGACGCGCAGCGCGCGTCCAATCCCCTGCTCGGCGAACTCGCCACGCAGCACGGCATGCTGGACGCGACGCAGGCGCGCCGCATCAATGAACGGCAGCGCGCGGAAGACCGCCGCTTCGGCGACATCGCACTGGAGATGGGCTGGCTGAGCAACGTGCAGCTCGACGTACTGCTGGCCGCGCAGAAGCAGGGCCGCACCCTGTTCGGCCAGATCCTGGTCAACCAGGGCGTGCTGACGACCGAACAACTGGAAGCCGAGCTGGTCGCGCACCGTCGCGATCTGGACGAAGCCAACCACGCACTGGCGCTCGGCATCGCCGGCCACACCCTGGCCGACGTGGTCACCAGCGCGATCCGCGTCTGCAACCGCCTGTTCCCGCGTCTGGTGGGCAGCCAGTGCCAGGCCGCCGGCATCGCCGACGACGCTGCGCTGGACGCCTGCGAGTTCACCGCCCATGTGCGCATCACCGCCGCATCCCAATCGCTGCTGGTCGGCGTGGGGTGCAGCCGCGCCACCATGCATGCGATGGCCTGCGCCCTGCTCTCGCTGACACCCGAACAGTGCGACGACGAACTCGCGCTCGACGCGCTGGGCGAACTGGTCAACGTGCTGATGGGCTATGTCGTGCGCGACACGCTGCCGGACGATGCGTCCTACCGCGCGCAGCCGCCGTCCACGCGCCTATCGGCGGCCGACCTCGCCGCTACCGGCAGCACGCTGGCGCTGTCGATGGCCTCGCAGCGCGGCGACTTCGTCCTGATCGTCGGCTGACGCCCGGCGTTACGCCCGCGTCAACCGCCACGCGCGGTGGATGCGGGCGTTGCGTTCGAAATCCGGCGGAATCGTACTGGCGCTGATGTCTTCACAGCGCGCGAATTCCGCCACCGCGTTCTCGTCCAGCTTGAACCGACGGAAGTTGTTGCTGAAGTACAGCACCCCGCCCGGCGCCAGCCGCGCAACCGCGGCGCGCAACAGCCGCACGTGCTCCTTCTGCACGTCGAAGTCGTCAGCGCGCGCGGAGTTGGAGAACGTCGGCGGATCGCAGAAGACCAGGTCGTACTCGGCCTGCTCGGCCTCCAGCCAGCGCACGGCGTCGGCCTGCACGAGGCGATGCTTCGCGCCGCCCAGGCCGTTCTCGGCGAGGTTGTCCGCACACCACTGCAGGTAGGTCGCCGACAGGTCCACGCTGGTGGTGCTCGACGCACCCGCGACGGCGGCCTGTACGCTGGCCACGCCGGTGTAGCAGAACAGATTCAGAAACCGCTTGCCGCGCGCCTCTTGCGCCATCCGTCGCCGCAGCGGCCGATGATCGAGGAAGAGGCCGGTGTCGAGGTAGTCGAACAGGTTGGCCCGCAGCAGCGCACCCGACTCGCGCACGACGATGAACTCGTCGCGCTGCTGCATGCGTCCGTATTTCGACCCGCCCTTGCCGCGCTCGCGCGCCTTCACCGCGATCTGCTCTTGCGGCACACCGAAGACCTCGCGGGTGGCGGCCAGCAGCTCGCTGAAACGGCGACGCACGTCGTGCTCGGGAATGGTGGCCGGCGCGGCGTATTCCTGCACGTGCAGGAACGTGCGGGCCTGTCCGCCCTCTTCCACATAGACGTCGATGGCCGCCGCGTACTCGGGCAGGTCCGCATCGTAGGCGCGGTAGCAGGTGACGCCCTCGCGCGTGCGCCAGGCCTTGAACTTCTTGAGGTTCTTGCGCAGCCGGTTGGCGACCATCTGCGCACCGTCCGACAGCGGCTTGGCCTCGCGCGGTTCGCGGGCGGGCGTGGCGACCGGATCGCAGACGATCAGCGCGCACTCGATGGCGCCGTTGAACAGCTGGTACTTCTTGGCCGCGCGCAAACCGGTGGCATAACCGAGATCGGCGTTGCCGCATAGCAGGCTGGCGCGCCATTGCGGCACGGCGTGCTGCAGCGCATCGCCGAGCGCGCGGTATAGGTCGGCATCGGCGGCGAGTCGTTCGTCGTAGGGCGGATTGCAGACGACAAGCCCGCGCGGTTCTTCGCGCTTAGGCAACTGGGCGACATCGCGCATCTCAAACTGCAACTGGCCCGCGAGGCCGGCGAGCACCGCGTTGTCACGCGCGGCGCGGATCGCGCCCAGGTCGACGTCGCTGCCGAAGAACACCGGCTTCAGCGCCTTGCGGCCTTCCGTTTCGCGCTGCACGGCGTCGGCGAACAGCGTGCGCCACGTATCCACATTGAAGCCGAGCCAGCGCGTAGGCAGCGCCGGACCGTGGCGCTGCAGGCCCGGCGCGACATCGGCCGCCATCAGCGCGCCTTCGATCAGCAGCGTGCCGCTGCCGCACATCGGGTCGAGCAACGCGCCGCCGTCGTGGTACAGCGCCGGCCAGCCACCGCGCATCAGCACGGCCGCTGCGAGGTTCTCCTTCAACGGCGCCTCGTTCTGCGCCTGGCGCCAGCCGCGGCGATGCATCGGGCCGCCACCCAGATCGATCGATATCGTCGCGCGATTCTTGCGCAGCGACAGGTTGATGCGTAGGTCCGGCTGTTCGACATCCACCGACGGTCGCTCCAGGCCCTGCTGGCGCAGGCGGTCGACCACGGCATCCTTCACGCGCTGCGCGGCATAGCGCGCGTGGGTGATCGCCTCGCCGGACACGTGCGCATCCACCGCCAGGGTCAGTTCCGGCCGCGTGTGCGTTTCCCACGCCATCGCCATCACGCCGTCGTACAGCGCCTGTTCGTTCAGGCACTCGAACTCATCGATCGGCCACAGCACGCGACTGGCCAGCCTCGACCACAGCACGGCACGCTGCGCGTCCACGGGCTCGCCGTCGGCATTCACACCGGCGATGGTGGCGGTGGCCTTGGGCACGCCGAGCGCGAGCAGCTCGTCGGCGAGCAGATATTCCAGGCCCTTGGCGCAGGAGACGAAGAACTTCAAAGGAAACCTCGATACGTCAGAGAGCGGCGAGCAATTGCCCGAATGCATCCGCCGAAGCGGCGACATGGTCGGACAGGCGATGCCCGTCGTTGACCAGCAGCAGGCGCGCGCGGCGCGCATGCGCCCAATCGGTCACGGCCTGCGCGGGGATCAGTTCGTCGTCCCAGCCATGGATCACCGAGACCGGCACCGGCGCGGCGTCCAGCAGCGGCAGCGGCCCCATGCTGATCGGCGGCGCCATCAGGAACAGGCCCCGCACCGGCACCTCCAGCGAGATGCGGCCGGCGATGTAGGCACCCAGGCTGGAACCGGCCAGCACCACCGGCCCACGCGACGCGGCGGCGTGCGCGAGGGAGCGCAGGCGCTCCAGCCGTGCGACCACGTCGCCGAGCGAACTGACATCGCGGCGTGCGTCGAGGTCGGTGTAGTCGGGGCGTTCGTGGGTCCACCCCAGGCGTTCGGCCACGTCGGCGAGCGCGGTGACCTTGGTGGCATCCGGTCCGCTTTCGAACCCGTGCGACAGGATGCAGTGGCCGCGCATCAGAGCGCTTCCACCGGATCGCCGATGCGGAACGTGCCGCCTTCGACGATCCGCGCGCACAGGCCGCCATGGCCACGCATCGCGTTGTAGCCGCCCGGGCCTAGCGCGTCTTCCATCCGCGAGCACGGGTCGCATTCTTCCGTGCCCTCGAACACCGCGCTGCCGATGCGGAAACGGCGCTCCTTCAGCGCGATCAGCGGGATGCCGGACACGACCACGTTACGGCGCAACAGCGCTGGCGCCAGGTCGGGGCGCTGCGCCAGCGCGGCGATGGCGGGCAGGTGCTCGGCCTGGATCAGGGTGATCCCGCGCTTGCCGCTGCCGCCCTTGTAGCGGTCGCCGACCAGGCCAGCGCCGGTGACGGCTTCGACGGCGTCGGTGGAGACCATGACCTCATCGCGGGCCGGTCGCAGGCCGATCCATTCCACCTTGCCGGCACGCGGCAGGGTGGCCATGAGCTTGGCCAACGGGGATTCGGGGTTGAGCGGCATGGGAAACCCGCGCGACGGGAAAGGCCGCCAGTTTACCGGAGCGGCCCGTGTCCAGCCCGTTCCCCGCCCTGCCTGCTAGCATCGAAGCATGCGCACGGACCTGCCCTTCGCCCCCGTCATCGACCTGTTGCCCTACGAGGCCAAGCTGGACGTCCGGCCGCTGGAACAGATCGACCTGGTCGTCATCCACTGCACCGAGCTGCCGGACATGGCGTTGGCGCGCGAGTACGGCGAGCGCATCCTGCATGCCTCCGGCACCGGCAACAGCGGCCATTACTACATCGATCGCGACGGCACCGTGCATGTCTACGTGCGCCCGCAACACGTCGCCCACCACGTGCGTGGCTACAACCCGCGGTCGGTCGGGATCGAGCTGGTGAACACCGGTCGTTACCCCGATTGGCTCGCCGTGGGCCACCAGTCGATGGAAGAGCCTTACACCGATGCACAGATCGAGGCCCTGTCGGCGCTGCTGGCGCACCTGCGGCGCGAGCTGCCCGCACTGCGCTACATCGCCGGCCACGAGGACCTCGACACCACGTGCGAGCCTGCCAGCGACGATCCGGACGTCCTGGTGCCGCGGAAGATGGACCCGGGCCCGCTCTTTCCGTGGGACGCGGTGCTGCGCATGACCCCGCTGGAGCGGCTGCTGCCCTGACGGGCCGCGCACGGGCGGCCGGTATAATCGCCGTTCGCCAAGACTCCAGGCCCTGCCGTGCCCGCACCCGAACCCGTCGTCTCCGAGCTGATCGAACTGCTGTCGCTGGAGCGGCTGGAAGACAACCTGTTCCGCGGCCAGAGCCGCGATATCGGCACCAAGTACGTGTTCGGCGGCCAGGTGCTCGGCCAGGCGCTGTCGGCTGCGCAGGCCACGGTGGGCGGGGGTGAGGAAGAGCGCCGCGCGCATTCGCTGCACGCCTACTTCCTTCGCGCCGGCAACATCGAAGCGCCGATCGTCTACGAAGTAGACCGCACGCGCGACGGCGGCAGCTTCTCGGTGCGCCGCGTCACGGCGATCCAGCACGGCCGCGTGATCTTCTTCTGCGCGGCTTCGTTCCAGGCCGAGGAAGAAGGCGCCGAGCACCAGCTGTCGATGCCGGAAGTGCCGCAGCCGGAAGACATCCCGCCCGCGCCACCGGTGCCCGCGGAGGTCATGGCCACGCTGCCGCCGAAGGTGCAGCGCTGGCTGTCGCGACGCGGCCCGTTCGAATTCCGCCACGTCTATCCACGCGACGAGTTGAATCCGCCCAAGCGCCCGCCGTTCCAGCAGGTCTGGTTCCGGTTGAGCGAGCCGGTCGGCGATTCGCCCGAACTGCACCGCGCCCTGCTCGCCTATGCATCGGATTTCCAGTTGCTCGGCACGGCCACCTACCCGCACGGCATCAGCTACTACCAGCCGAACGTGCAGATGGCGTCGCTGGACCACGCGCTGTGGTTCCACCGCCCGTTCCGTGCCGACGACTGGCTGCTCTATTCGATCGACAGCCCCAGCGCGAGCGGCTCGCGCGGACTGGCGCGCGGGCAGATCTTCGATCGCCAGGGCCGTCTGGTCGCCAGCACCGCGCAGGAAGGCCTGATTCGCGTGGTGCCGGATGCCGAAGCGGCCTCGGCCGTCCCGGCGAAGGACTGAGGGAATACCTATGCGGCAAGTCTTTTCCAGCCAGCGCATCGAGACCGTCGAAGGCGTGGCCAAGCTGCTGAGCGATGCGGGCGTTCCCGTCTTCATCAGCAATGGCCGTTCGTACCACAGCAAGCGCGGCGGGCAGTTCAGCTACACCGAGCCGGTAAAGGCGCAGCTGCAGCCCGCCGTCTGGGTACGCCATGCCGAAGACCAGCCGCGCGCGCGCGAACTGCTGCGCGAGGCCGGCCTGATGGAGACCACGCGCCCTGGCTACGCGTCTACGCTGACGTTCCGCAGCGACCAGGAGCCCGTGGCCACGCCGCAGCGCTCCTGGGCCTGGCGCATCCGCCTGATCCTGCTGGCGCTGATCGCCCTGGCCGCCGTCGTCATGTGGATGCGGCGCCCGGTGCCGCCGCCCGCAGCGCCCGTCCCGGTGCCACGGGAACAACCCGCGACGCCCGCCCCCGCGAACGAGGCGCCCGAGGAAGACCGCATCCGCATCCAGCCCGCCACCGGCGGCTGACCGCGCACGGTCACATCCGTCTTCCCGGCCCGTCAGGGTCATCAGCCCACCCGATGATCCTGACGCCATGAATACCCTCGCCCTGGACCTGATGCTGCAGGCCGAACTGCCCGCCGCCACGCGCGGCAGCCAGGAGGCCTACGGCCGCATCGTCCACGCCTGCCAGAACACCGTCACCGCGATCGCACTGGCGATCACCCGCGACGTGCAGGCCAGCGAGGACATCGCGCAGGAAGCTTTCCTGAAGGCCTGGCAGCAGCTCGACCGGTTGAAGAACAGCGCCAGCTTCCTGCCCTGGCTGCGCCAGATCACCCGCAACCTCGCCCGCGACTGGCTGCGCGCGCAGCATGGCCGGCCGATGTCCGGTGAGGCCGCGGAGATCGCGATCGGCATGGCCGCCGATCCCGGCCCGACGCCCTCCGAACACCTGCTGCAGACGGAAGAAGAAATCGTCGCCACCGAGATCATTTCGTCGCTACCCGAGGACAGTCGAGAAACCTTGTTGCTGTACTACCGCGAAGGCCAGAGCTCGCAGCAGGTCGCCGAGTTGCTGGGCCTGAGCGACGCGGCGGTGCGCAAGCGCCTGTCGCGCGCGCGCAGCATGGTCCGCGACGAGCTGATGCAGCGCTTCGGCGAGTTCGCCCGCTCCACGGCACCGGGCGCGGCCTTCACCATGATCGTGCTGGGCGGGCTGGTCGGCGCGATGCCGGCGGCGAGCGCGGCGACGGTGATCGGCACTGGCGTCCTGGGCAGCGGCCTCGGGCTGGGCAAGCTGGGAACCGGCGGCGTGACCACCGGCGGCATCACCGGCGGCGTGGCGGGCGGCTCGCTGGGCGTGATCTTCGAACAGATCACCCAGCATCCGTTCGCGCTCGGCGGGGCACTGGGCGGCGTGGTCGGCGGACTGATCGGTTACGCCTTCACCTGGTGGTACCTCGCGCGTTTCTGCCAGACCGCGCAGGAACGGCTGTTGGTGCGCCGGTTCATGGTGCTCAATACCGTCACCGGTTCGGCCTGGCTGTTCTGCCTGATGCTGGCGACGGTGCTCGCGCCCGGCTGGGCGGCGATCGCGACAGTGACCGTGGTCGGCATGTGCGCGATCAACTACCAGTACCTGGTCATGCTGCCGCGGATCATGGACCCGATCCTCGCCTATCCCGCCAACGCGAAACGTCGACGCGGCTACGACTACGTGATCGGCCGGAAAGCCGTCGTGCTGAGCAGCCTGCTGGCGATCGGCGCCATCCTGTTCGTACTGGTCAGGACGGAGCGCCTGCCCCTCTAGTTCCGCTCCCTGTCAGGCTGGGTCACACTTCGGTCGGTCGGTCGTCGTGCCTGCATGGCCCGGAAGCACCGGGCGGAGCATGGAGACCGGATGGACACCCTGGCGATCGAACTTTCCCTGCGGGACGCCCTGCCCGCCGCCGCGCGTGGCGACCAGGCCGCGTACGGCCGCGTCGTCGCGCTCTGCCAGAACGCGGTCACGGGCATCGCGCTGGCGATCACGCGCGACGTGCAGGCCAGCGAGGACATCGCTCAGGAGGCATTCCTGAAAGGCTGGCGGCAGCTGGCCACGTTGAAGAACCCCGACAGCTTCCTGCCGTGGCTGCGCGAGATCACCCGCAACCTGGCCCGCGACCACCTGCGCGCCCAACGTCGCCGCCCGATGACCGGCGAAACCGCCGAGATCGCGCTGACGCTCGCCGCCGATACCGCACCCACGCCGGCAGAAACACTGCTGCAGACCGAACAGGAAGCGGCGGCGCGCGAAGTGATCGCCGCCCTGCCCGAAGACAGCCGCGAAGTGCTGCTGCTGTACTACCGCGAAGGCCAGCGTTCGCAGCAGGTCGCGTCATTGTTAGGCATCACCGATGCTGCGGTACGCAAGCGCCTGTCGCGCGCACGCCACTACGTGCGCGAGGAACTAATGGCGCGCTTCGGCGAATTCGCCCGCACCTCGGCGCCATCGGCGGCGTTCGCCAGCGGGGTGCTCGGCATGCTCGCGCTCGCGGCACCGCCCTCGGCGGGCGCGGTGGTGCTCGGCACCGGCGGCGCGGTCGCGGGCAAGGGATTGCTCAAGCTGTTGGGCGGCGCGCTGGGTGCGACCGCGTTCGGCACGCTGGTGGGCATCGGTGCGGTCTGGTTCGGCATCCGCAAATACCTGCGCGATCCGCTGGATGCGCGCGAACGCGACCAGTTGCTGCGCTACGGCACCGTCAACACGCTTGCCATCCTGCTCTTCATCGTCGGCATCAGCACGCTGGCCCGCGTGCCAGGCTGGATGCCGCACACGGCCCTGACCTTGGCCTACATGGCCGTCATCGGCTGGACGTCGGGGCGCTGGCTGCCGCAGATCCTGCAGCGTCGCCAAGCGCGCGACCTGGTGCTCGATCCTGAGGGCGAGGGCCGCCGCATGCAGCGCCAGCGCACGTGGCGGGTCTGGGGCTGCGTCTTGGGATTCACGCTGGCGACCGCCGGCCTGTTCGCAGGCCTGGTGATGTCGGGCCGACTTTCTTTCTGACCCAACAGCACGTGCACCCGGATCGCCGGGTGCACGTCGTTCCCCTCAGCGGCGCGCGGGCCTGCCTGCGGCCAGCTCGTCCTTGGACAGGAAGCCGTCCTTGTTGGCGTCGAGTGCGTCGAAGCGCGAAGCCAGGCGGCCGTCCTTCACCTCGTCGCGCGACAGGCGACCGTCCTTGTTCGCATCCGCACTCGCGAAGCGCTCGTCCATGCGGGCCTGCATCCGCTGATGGGCTTCTGTACGGCGCGCGGCGTCGGCCTGGTCGATCTCGGCGCGGGTCAGCTTGCCGTCCTTGTCGCTGTCGGCTTTGGCGAACCATTCATCGCGGCGCTGCTTGCCGCGCAGTTCGCGGTCGGCGCGATCGATCGCACCGTCCTTGTTGGCGTCCAGTGTTTCGAAGCGTTCGGCGAATTTAGGATCGGCCGCGGCTTCTGCCCGGCTGACCTTGCCGTCGCCATCGGCGTCGAGCTTCTTGAAGGCGATCGCGCCGCGTTCCCCGCCGCGGTGGTGGCGGCCAGGGCCGTGCATGCCCTTGCGATGGGGACGCTCCTCGGCGCTGAGCTTGCCGTCGCCGTTCTTGTCCAGCTCGGCGAAGCGTTCGGCCAAGCGCGGGTTCGCGGCGGCCTCGGCCTTGTCGATCACGCCATCGTTGTTCTTGTCCAGGCTCGCGCGCGCCGGCTTGTGCGCGTCGCCCGCCTGGGTGGCGGCCAGCGCTGAACCGGCGCCGAGGGCGGCCAGGACGGCCACGAAAAGCAGGGTCTTGCGATTCATCATGTTCTCCTGAAGACGCGGCGCGAGCTGCGCCACTGGCAGGGAAAACGCCTGCGTGCGTCCCGGGTTGACGCGCTGACGGACGCGTTCAGCCGGCGGACGGTCGCGACCCACGCGACGGAAGCGCCGCAGTATGCTGCGGACATGTCCCACGCCCTCGCCCGCGCGCTGTCCATCTCCGGCCACCCGATGCTGGTGCTGCCGCTCGCCGTGGTGGTGATCGCCCTGGTGCAGGGCGATCGCGGTGCGGCCGCCGGGGCCGCGCTGGGATTCGGCCTGTTCGCCGCCCTCGTCATGGGATTCTCGTGGTGGCAGGTGCGGCGCGGCCGCTGGGCGCACGTGGATGCCAGCGCGCGGCACGAGCGCGGCAGCCTCAATCGTTTCCTGTTGGTAGCGCTCGTGGCCGGCGCGGTGCTCGTGGCCTGGCGTGGCACGCAACCGCTGTTCGCGCTCGGCATGGCGATGTCGGCCGCGATGATTCTAGTGGCGATGGCCACGACGCGCTGGTGCAAGCTGTCGCTGCACATGGCCTTTGCGGTGTTCGCGGCGTGGCTGCTGCGCGAGCTCGGCATCGCATGGATGCTGGCGGCGTTGTTGTTTGCCGCCGCGATCGCATGGTCGCGCCTGGCACTCCACCGGCATACACCACGCGATCTCGTCGCCGGTGCGTTGGCCGGCTCGTTGGCGGGTGCCGCCTTCTGGCCGCTGGCCGCGCGGTGGAGTTGATGATGGGCGAGAACGGCCACCCCATCGACGACCTGCGGCTGTTCCACACCGGCGAACATCCGTGCGGCTACTGGCCCGACCGCGTGGCGCGCGACCTAGTGCTGGACCCGCGCGACCCGCGCCTTCCACAGCTGTATCCGGATGCGTTGTCGTGGGGCTTCCGTCGTTCCGGCGACATCGTCTACCGCCCGCATTGCCGCCAGTGCCGCGCCTGCGTCGCGGTGCGCCTCCCGGTGGCAGACTTCGCGCCCGACCGCAGCCAGCGCCGCTGCGCCGCCCGCAACGCGCGCGTCGAGACGCGCATCGTCGCCGCCCTGCGCGGCGAGGAGCACCTGGCACTCTACCGGCGTTATCTGGCGGCCCGGCATCCGCTCGGCGGCATGGACAACCATGGCGCGACGGAGTTCGACCAGTTCCTCGTCGGCAGCTGGTCGCGCGGGCGCTTCGTCGAACTGCGCGAGGACGGCCAGTTGCTCGCGGTGGCGGTCACCGACGTGATCCCCGGCGCGCTCTCGGCCGTCTACACCTTCTACGAGCCGGAACTGGAAGCGCGCAGCCTCGGAACGCTCGCCATCCTCAGGCAGATCGAGTGGGCGCAGCGCGATGGCTATTCGCATCTCTATCTCGGCTACTGGATCGACGGCCATCGGAAGATGGACTACAAGCGCCGTTTCCAACCGCTGGAGCACTTCGACGGTCGCCAGTGGCGCCGCGCCGAGTGAGCGCCGCTGGCACGAGGGTGTCATCCGTGCGTGGCATCATGGCGGCATGCGAACCCCTGCCCTCCTGCTTCCGATGATCCTCGCCCTGGCCGCCTGCAGCGCCGCGCCGCACCACGACGGCGCCACGCCGGAAACCGCTTCGTTGCGCGTGGCCACCTACAACACCTCGCTGTACTCCGATGATGCGGGTGGCGTGATCCGTCAGCTCGAGGGCGACAGTGCGCATGCGCGCAAGATCGCCTCCGTGCTGCAGAAGGTCCGGCCGGACCTGGTGCTGCTCAACGAGTTCGATTTCGACGAAGCGCACCGCGCCGCCGATCTATTCCAGCAGCGCTATCTCGAGGTCGCACAGCCTGCGGGTGGCGAGCCCCTGCGCTATCCGTACCGCTACCTGGCACCGGTGAACACCGGCGTGCCGAGCGGGCTGGACCTGGACGGCAACGGCACCATCGGCGGTACCGGCCGCGACCGCGGCAACGATGCGTGGGGCTACGGCCTGCATCCCGGCCAGTACGGCATGTTGGTGTTGTCGAAGTATCCGATCGATGAAGCCCAGGTGCGCACGTTCCAGTTGCTGCGCTGGAGCACGCTGCCGGGCGCGACCAATCCCGTCGATCCGGCCAAGGGCCATGGTTTCTATCCGGATGCGACCTGGGCGCAGCTGCGCCTGTCGTCGAAATCGCACTGGGACGTACCGGTGCGCATGCCGCAGGGCACGGTGCATTTCCTGGTCTCGCATCCCACGCCGCCGGTCTTCGACGGACCGGAGGACCGCAACGGGCATCGCAACGCCGACGAGCTTCGGCTCTGGCGCGAATACCTTTCGGCCGGCGACAAGCCCTGGCTGTGCGACGACCAGGGCCGCTGCGGCGGTCTCGCCGCGGATGCGCGCTTCGTCATCGCGGGCGATCTCAACAACGACCCGGTGGATGGCGATGGCCACCACGACGCCATCCTGGAGCTGCTGGAACACCCGCGCGTGATGCGGATGGCCACGCCACGCAGCGAAGGCGGCGAGGAAACCGCATTGGCATACGCGGCGAAAGGCTTGCAGCGTCGCGGCGCGCCGGCGCATGTGACCGGCGATTTCGGTCCGCGCGCGGGCGCCATGCGCCTGGATTACGTGCTGCCCTCGACCGGCTTCGCCTTGGTCGGCAGCGGCGTGTACTGGCCGAAGAAAGCCGATCCGGACGCCGCCATCGCCGATGGCAGCGACCATCATCTCGTTTGGGTGGACCTCACGCCGTAGGCGGTGCTGAGGTCCCGGGTGGCGTGGACACCCGCGGCCCGAAGCCGAACAGCGATTCGCTCTGCGCAGAGACGATCATCCGGATCATGCTGCCGGGCACCATCAGTTCCACCTGCACGTCGTGGCCTTCGGCGTCCTTGCCTACCAGCGTCATCTCGGTGAAGGCGCCACCGGTATCGATCTCCTTGCAGAAGATGTGCGGCCCTTCAGGCTGGTTGGTGAGGTAGGGCTTGATCGCTTCGCCCAGTGCCTCGAGCGCCTGCGGGAAGAAGAACACCGCGTAACCACCATGGCCGTTCATCGCGTGCGCCTCACTTCAGTTCAATGGTGATGGCCGCGGCCGCGGCGCGGGCCTTCGAGCGCGCGACATCGACGTCCTCGCCTCGCGCCAGCGTCACGCCCACGCGGCGGTGGCCTTCGACGCGCGGCTTGCCGAACAGGCGCAGCGCGGTGTCGGGTTCTTCCAGCGCGCCTTCCACGTTGCCGAACACCGGCACGCCGTGGCCGTGCGCCAGCATCGCGCACGACGCGGACGGGCCGCTCTGGCGGATCACCGGGATCGGTAGGCCGAGGATGGCGCGTGCGTGCAGCGCGAACTCCGAAAGTTCCTGCGACGCCAACGTAACCAAGCCGGTGTCGTGCGGGCGCGGCGAGACTTCGCTGAACCACACCTCGTCGCCCTTCACGAACAGCTCCACGCCGAACAGGCCCCACCCGCCCAGGTCGTCGGTCACCGCCTTCGCGATCTGCTGCGCGCGTTCCAGCGCGCGCGGCGACATCGGTTGCGGCTGCCAGCTCTCGCGGTAGTCGCCGTCCTTCTGCCAATGCCCGATCGGCGCGCAGAACGCGGTACCGTCGGCGTGGCGCACGGTCAGCAGGGTGATCTCGTATTCGAAATCGATAAAGCCTTCGACGATGCAGCGGCCGGCGCCGGCACGGCCACCGGTCTGCGCGTAGTCCCATGCGGGATCGATGTCGCTATCACTGCGCAACGTGCTCTGGCCCTTGCCGGACGAGGACATCACCGGCTTCACCACGCAAGGCAGGCCGATCTCGCGCACGGCCTCGCGGTACTCCTCGACCGTGTCGACGAAGCGATACGGCGACGTGGGCAAGCCGAGCGTTTCAGCGGCGAGCCGGCGGATGCCTTCGCGGTCCATCGTCAGGCGTGCGGCGCGCGCGGTCGGGATGACCCGCGCTGCGCCTTCCGCTTCCAGCGCCACCAGCGTCTCGGTATGGATCGCCTCGATCTCCGGCACGACCAGGTGCGGCTGCTCCTGCGCGATCAGGGCGCGGATCGCCGCCGGATCGAGCATGTCCAGCACATGCGAGCGATGGGCCACCTGCATGGCCGGCGCGTCGGCGTAGCGGTCGGCGGCGATCACTTCCACGCCCAGCCGCTGTAGCTCGATCGCCACCTCCTTGCCCAACTCGCCCGACCCCAGCAGCAGGACGCGGGTCGCATGGGGGGACAGCGGGGTGCCGAGGGTGGTCATGGGATCGTTCCGGAAAAGGGGGCGCCAGTGTACCGGTCGCCCCGACGGACGGCGGGGGCGAGCCGTTGACATTTGATATCAAATTGATATCTTCTGATCCAACAACCAGCCGGGGACCGACCATGCTCCATGTGATCCATCAGATCCAGCGCCGCTGGCCCTCCCAGGCGCACAAGGTCATCCCCGCCCTGCTCATTCTCTCCGTCGCCCTGCTCGCGCTCGGTGCCGGCCTGTCGCTGCTGTGATCCCGTCCTGAGACCAAGACCATGAAAGAGAACGCCAAGTCGTCGCTGCCCGGAATCCCGACCCTCCTCGGTCTGCTGGTGCTGGGCCTGGGGGTGATCGCCTTGTTCATCGTCGGCGCTGCGGACAAACAGCCCGCCTACATGGTCGTGGCCGCCGTGCTCGGCTTCGCGCTGATGTTCCTGATGGCCGGCCTGTACAAGCTGGAGCCCAACCAGTCCGCCGTGCTCAGCCTCTTCGGCAAGTATGTCGGCACGGTGAAGGACAACGGTCTGCGCTGGAACAATCCCTTCTTCAGCAAGCGCAAGGTGTCGCTGCGCATCCGCAATTTCGAAAGCAGCCGCCTGAAGGTCAATGAGCTGGATGGCAGCCCGATCGAGATCGCGGCGGTGATCGTGTGGCAGGTGGTGGACTCCGCCGAGGCCGTCTTCAACGTGGACGACTACGAGAGCTTCGTGCACATCCAGTCCGAAGCCGCGCTGCGTGCGATGGCGTCCAGCTATCCCTACGACCAGCACGAGGAAGGCCAGATCGCGTTGCGCAGCCATCCGCAAGAGATCTCGCAGCACCTGCAGGACCAGATCGCCGAACGCCTGGGCAAGGCCGGCGTGGACGTGATCGAAGCGCGCATCAGCCACCTCGCCTACGCACCGGAAATCGCCCAGGCCATGCTGCAGCGGCAACAGGCCAACGCGGTGATCGCGGCCCGCACGCGGATCGTCGCCGGCGCGGTGGGCATGGTGGAGATGGCGCTCGCCGAGCTGCAAAAGAACGATGTGGTGAAGCTGGACGAAGAGCGCAAGGCGCAGATGGTCAGCAACCTGCTGGTGGTGCTGTGCGGCGAGCGCGGCACGCAGCCGATCGTCAACACCGGCTCGATCTACTGACCGGCCGCTCCGCATGCACGCGCTCGCACCGCTCATCGTCGCGCTCTCCGGCCTGCCTGCGCTCTTCATCGGCGCGTGGGTAAGCCGGGCACGCGACCCGCGTTCGCGCGGCATGGCCCTGCACTGGGTGCTGATCGGCCTGGCCATCCAGGCCGGCGCCGTCGGCTTGTACTGGGCGGGTGACGACGACCGCCTGGCCACGGGCGCCGTCATCGCGATGGTGGTGGTGGTCAATGCACTGATCGTCTCGATGGTGCTGCAGCTCCGCCGCAACGGGACGCCCCGGTGAGCGAGAAGCAGGACAAGAAGGCCTACCCGCTGCGCATCAGCGCCGACGTGCTGACCGCCGCGCAACGCTGGGCCGACGACGAACTGCGTTCGCTGAATGCCCAGATCGAATACGTGCTGCGCGACGCGTTGCGCAAGGCGGGCCGGCTCCCGAAGGCCGGCTCCAATCCGGAAGACAGCAAGAAGGAATCGCCATGAACCACCGTTGGAGCCACAAGGTCGTCGAAGTCCCGTACAAGATGTTTGCGGGCAAGCTCACCGACCGCATCCAGCAGGAGATGGACAAGATGAGCGCGCAGGGCTGGGAGCTGGTCAGCACCCTCTTCATCGAGCACGAAGTCTCGGTGCGTCTGTTCTTCAAGAAGCTCGCCTGACGTCCCACCCGCACGGAGTCGCCGCATGCAGCACCCGCAGGACTTTCCCGTCGCCCCGCTGTCTGGCCATACCGGTTGGTGGCTGTGGCTGCCGATGCTGCTCGCGAGTGTCGCATGCATCGCCGCGCTGACGATGGAATCGAAAACGCCGCCGCTCGCGGCCTGGCTGACGGTGCCCTTCGTCCTGCTGGTGGGCGTGGTGCTGGCATTCGCGCTGCGGCGACGCGCGATCGTGCTGGACAACCGCCAGTTGCAGGTGAAGGCGACGTTCTACACGAAGAAGCTCGCCGTCGAAGCCATCGACCTGGACAAGGCCCGTGTACTGAGCCTGGAAGAACATACCGAGCTCACGCCGATGCTGAAGACGAACGGTTTCAGCCTGCCCGGTTTCAAGGCGGGACACTTCCGCCTGCGCAACCTGGGCAAGGCGTTCTGCCTGGTGACCGATCGCACCCGTGTACTGACACTGCCGCTGCGCGATGGCGGCCTGGTGCTGCTGAGTCCGGAACGTCCCGCCGACCTCCTCGCCCGGCTACGCGAACTGGCAACGCCCGCGCCGCGTCGCTAAGCTGCGGGCATGCGCCGCCTGCCCTCCCAGCCACTGACGTCTACCCTGCTCAACACGTCGCAGATCGAACTGTGGCCAGCGGACCTGTTGCGCGTGCGCAGCAATGCGGACGCCCGCATCCTGGCGCTCGCGCACGCGGTATTGCGTCGCAAGCACGACGGTCGCTATCTCGCCGCAGTGTCCGTACGTGGCGTGCATCCACTTGTGCCGGGCCTGCCCCGCGAACCCGGCCTGGATGAAGCGTGGGATGCACTGGAAAATTTCGAGAGCGCAACGCGCGGCTTCGACGCAGATGCCCAGGGCCTGCTGCCCCTGCATGCGTTGCAGGAACGCCTGCATGCACTGGGCCTGGATGAGGATGCGTACGCCGACCGTACCGGCCTGGCACTCGTGGCCGAGCCGGCGGCCCTCGCGTTCGCCGGCCGGGACCGCTATCGCCGGCCGCTCTGGCTCACGCGCGGAGCCGCACGCGCATGGCAGGCGCTACGCGCTGCCGCGGCACGCGACGGCATCGTGCTGGAGGCCATTTCCGGCTATCGCAGCCACGATTACCAACTCGGCATCTTCGAGCGCAAACGCGCCCGTGGACAGACTGTCGACGAGATCCTGACCGTCAACGCCGCACCCGGCTACAGCGAACACCACAGCGGCCGCGCGCTCGACATCGGCGCGCCGGATGAACCGCCGGCCGAGGCGTCGTTCGAAGGCACGCCCGCCTTCGCCTGGCTTACCGGGCGCGCCACCGACTTCGGCTTCGTCATGAGCTACCCGCGCGACAACCCCCACGGCATCGTGTACGAGCCGTGGCATTGGTACTTCGTGGGATCCAACGCCGCTTGACGAAGCGTGGCGCAATGGACACGCTCCGCACGGGGACCCTCGACATCGCTTCGTCGCCGGCCACGCCGGCGCGGGCCTGCGTGATATGCCCCTCCCATGGCCTGGAAGGAATACATGACCGCATCCAATCCCTACGAGAGTCCAGCGGCCGTCATCGCCGAGACGCGCCTGCCGTTGGAGCGTGACGTCCCGGAGGAAATTTCGCGCCCCATCAAACATGGATGGGTGGCGGCCTGTGTCTCTTGCGTCATGACACTGATCGCCACCCTGATCGCGCTCTCGGGTGATTCGGCCGGAAACCCCGATGCGGCCTGGAACTTGGTCGACGTCGCCCTGATCGCCGGCCTCGCCTTCGGCATCTACAAGCGCAGCCGGACGGCTGCCACGATCATGCTCGCGTACTTCGTGCTATCGAAGGTGCTGATCATGATGAACACCGGAATGCCGTCCGGCGTGGTACTGGGTCTGCTGTTTGCGATCTTCTACTTCCGCGCGATGACGGCGACATTCCGCTACCACCGCTTCCTTCGCGAGTGGAAGCGCAATCCCCCGGCACCGAAACGTTCCCTCAGCGAGGACCCTCTGTTCGCCCCGAAGGCCACGGATACCGGCGGCGGCTGAGACCGCTCAATCCTGCGAACGCTTCGTCGCCGTCTTCGCCTCTGTGCCGAAATCGGCGATCCGCCACAAGTACTGGGCCGCATACGTGCGGTAAGGACCCCACTTCTCGCCACGCGCCAGCAGTTCCTTCGGCGTGGGCATCGCGTCCTGCTTGTCGACGAACTGCGCGCCCTTGCGCACGCCGAGATCGTCGATCGGCAGCACGTCGGGGCGGCCCAGGCGGAACATCAGCATCATCTCCACCGTCCAGCGGCCGATGCCGCGGATCGGCACCAGCGCGGCGACGATCTCGTCTTCGCTCATCACCGACATCTGCCGCAGGTTGGGGATTTCGCCACGTTGTTCGCGTGCCGCCAGGTCGCGCAGCGCGAGTGTCTTGTTGCCGGAAACGCCACAGGCGCGCAGCGCGACGTCGTCGATGCGACCGAGCGTGTCGAAGTGCAGACGCGTACTGCCGATGGCGGTCTCGACGCGACCGACGATCGTGCCGGCAGCCTTGCCGCTGAGTTGCTGGTAGAGGATGGCGCGCGCCAGCGCGTCCACGGGATCGAACGGCTTACGCCACGTCGGCTGCGGCTCGATATAGCCGATCCGCTTCATCCAGGTGCCCAGCTTGCGATCGCGTCGCGCCAGGTGGTCCCAGGCCTGCTCGGTATCGAAGCCGCGCGCGTGTCGGGGCATGGCGTCAGCGGCGCACCGCGTCCACCGCCCACAACACCCATCCCAGCATCAGCGTGATGCCGCCGGCGGGCGCGAGCCGCGTGGAGAGACCGCCCAGCGCGCCGCCCACCAGACTGCCCGAGAAAAGCAGTGTGCCCAGCAACAACAGGCCGAGGGCCAGCTTGCCCATGCGGCGGGTGGTGCTGGGGGACAACGCCGCGAGCGCAAGTCCATGCCCGAAGGCGAACAGGGCAGCCGTCTGCACGTGCGACTGCGCTTCCGCCGTCGCGATGCCATGCGACGCATACGCGGACAAGCCCACGGCGATCGCGGCGAGCAAGCCGCCACTCAGTGCGAGGAACGAAGGTTTGCGTTGGCGTCGATCGTAGTTCATCGGCTCGGGGGTCCCGGCATCGGGCGGGCATCCTGCCCCGTGGAGGAAGGGCCGCGGCGAAACGCCGCCCCCACAAACGCAACGCGCCGCATGAAGCGGCGCGTTGGCATGGAGCTGACCATCAGGGACAGCGGTCCAGGATGGCTTAGTGCTTGACGGCCCAGTAGATGTCGAACTTGCCGCCGGCTTCGAACGAACCATCCACGCCGGACTTCCACGACTCGTACGGACGGTCAACGACTTCGTGGCCCGCGGTCACCGCCCAGGCGCGCAGTGCATTGCGCTGGTTATCGAGCTCTGCCATGTAGCCGGTGTAGCTGGCGAAGGCAGACTTGCGCGCGTCCAGGTGCACGTAGGTCACCGGCGCACCCGACGGGATCGTGACCTTCAGTTCGCCCGTGGAAGCGACCGGAGCGGCTGGCGGCGGGGTCACCGGAGGTTCACCGGCGGCCGCAGGTGCCGCCTCGGGCTTCGGCGCGGCGCTGCCCTTGCGGACCGGCTGCGCGACGTCAAAAGCGTACTTCTCGGTGCCGAAATCGGTGGTGATGATGCGCAGCGGACCGTTGGCGACCAGGCCGTTGGCCTCCATCACGCGCTTGATCCACTCCTGGTTGGACTTGATCGAGGCCTTGATGGCGTCGTTGGTGCGGTCGATGTTGCCGGCGTTAACGACCAACAGGTCTTCGGCCGGCACGTCGACGATCTTGAGATCGGTCAACGGACTGCCTTCGGTGCGGTAGTCGAAGTTGGGCACGGTGGCCAGCATGTTGGTCAGCTTGGACAGACCAGCCTTCACGCTGTCGCCCACGTGGCGGCTGACGTACATGCCCGCATAACGGCCGATCAGGTTCCAGCCGTACTTCACTTCGTACTGCTGGGTGATCTTAACGTTGCGGTTGTTCTTGCCCGACGGCTCCAGCGAGAAGATGCTGCGCTTGTCGGTGCCCATGCGCTTGTCGGTGATCGCGTAGACGATCTTGCCGGGGCCGCCGGACGGCGCAGGGCGCTCGCTCTCGACGATTTCCCAGCTGCCCTGGCCCCAGGCGGCATTGGCGGAATTGAAGTCGACCTTGGCGCCAACGCCAGCGTCATTCTCGCCACCGGAATAGCTCAGCTCGTTGGCGGCGCTCGGGATCAGCGGATTCCAGTCCTTCAGTCGGCGCACGTTGTTCAGCGTATCGAACACGATGGTCATGCGACGGTTGGTTTCAACGCTTTCCTGCAGCTCGCGCGAGGACGGCAGAACCAGGCCAATCACCAGGAACAGCGCCAGAACCAGCGCCAACGCAATCACGAACTCGATCAAACGGGTCATTCAGGAAGTCTCCGGGGGCCGGTGCCACGGCCGTGAAAAAAATGCACCGCGCATCCTAGCAGGGTTGCCGGGCTTCGGGCAGCCCACCTGACACCGGTTGGCGCCCCTATTCCGGGGCGTATGGAGCCCGTGTTCGAGCTCCTTACAGGGGGCTGCCGATGGGAACCCGGGCCGCCGTCACACCAACTGCAATTCGAAGGCCTTCAGCACGGCCCGGGTGCGGTCGCGCACGCCCAACTTGGACAGGATGTTGGACACATGGTTCTTGATCGTACCCTCGGCCACGCCCAGCGAATTGGCGATCTCCTTGTTGGAGAAGCCGCTGGCCATCAGCCGCAGGATCTCGGTCTCGCGATCCGTCAGCGGATCCGGACGATCCAGGCTCACGAATTCGTTGCGCATGTGTTCCAGGCCGGACAGCAGGCGCTGAGTGACCGCGGGCTGGACCAGGGAGCCACCATCGGCCACCGTGCGGATCGCGCCGACCAGTTGCTCCAGGGAGACGTCCTTCAGCAGATAGCCCTTGGCGCCCGCCTTCAGACCAGCGAGCACGAGCTGGTCGTCGTCGAACGTGGTCAGGATGATGGTCGGCGGTAGTTGGCCAGCCCTGGCCAGCGCTTGCAGGGCTTCCAGGCCCGACATCACCGGCATGCGCATGTCCATCAGGACCACATCAGGCTTGACTTGCGGGACCACGTCCACGGCCTGGCGGCCGTCCGCCGCCTCGGCTATCACCTCGATACCGTCGTCAAGCGCCAGCAGGGAGCGGATACCCTGGCGCACCAGGGTTTGATCGTCGACCAGGCAGACACGGATCACGGGGTTCCTCCGGAGCTGAGCTCGGGTATGGGTTCGGGTGGGGAAACGGGAAGAGGCGCAAGCGCCGGCGGGGTTTCGCTGACAGGCAAGGCGATGTGCAGGCAGAAGCCCTGGCCCGGTTGCGTCTGGATGCGCAGCTCGCCGCCGTACTGGGCCAGGCGCTCACGCATGCCAGTCAGGCCGTTGCCAGCCACCACATGCGGGCTGCCGGCACCATCGTCGCGTGCGTCGATCAGGATCCTGGCACCGTCCCTGCGGCAATGCAGCCACAGGTTGCGGGCGCCGGCATGGCGGACCGCGTTGGTGATGATTTCCTGGGTGCATCGCAGCAATACATGGGCGCGATGCGGGTCCTCGAGGGTCAATGGCTCCTCGATGTCCATGTGGATGGCCAGCGAGGGCACTTTCTCGGCCAGCGGCACCAGCGCGGCGCCAAGGTCGATCGCCCCACTGTCGCGCAACTGGCTGACGGCTTCGCGCACGTCCGTCAGCAGCAGGCGGGCCAAGGTGTGGGCCTGGCGGACGTGCTCCTGGGCGCGCCCCTCGGTCATGTGGCCAGCGACTTCCAGGTTCAGGCTGAGCGCCGTCAGGTGGTGTCCCAGCAGGTCATGCAGTTCGCGGGAGATACGCGTGCGCTCGTTGACCCGGGCGCTCTCGGCCAGCAGGACGCGGGTGGCCCGCAGCTCCGCGTTGAGGCGGCGCTGCTCTTCGCGGGCCTGGGCCTGCTGGCGCGCCACATAGGTGGTGATGAGCACGAAGGCGGCGAAGCCCACGTAGAACATCGACTGGAACAAGGCTTCCCAGAAGTTGAAGTCGTCGCGTGCCATGAACGACGGCACCAGCAGCACGTGCGCCGCCAGCAGCCAGGCCACGGCGAAGCGCAGCTCCAGCAGCCAGGGCAGCACGCCCGCCATGATCAGCAGCAGCACAGCGCCCAACCCGGTCTGGGTGTAGAAACCCACGCCGATGGACGTTGCCGTCAACACCATGGCCAGCGGCACGTTCCAGGCCACCGGCAGGCTGTCCCGGCGTCCATCCAGGGCGCGCGTCGCCAGCCAGTACACCGCGCCGAACGCGAAATAGCTCAACGCGGTCAACGGCAGGTTCACGCCCTGCCCATCCGTACCGCTGGACGGCGGCAGCACCCACACATTCAGGATGATGGGTATTCCCACCAGGGCCCATGTGTAGAGCCCGGCGGCGCGCAGCAGGCGGGTATGGCTGAGTCGTCCCAACATCCGGGCATAGTAGGCGGAATCCCCGGCGACCATGTCCCAACTAAAGTCATGCTGCCGCGGCAGGGACGCACCAGACGGGTTCATGCCCCGCTCACCCACTGCCTCGCCGGGTTCGGCGCCACCATGCGATAATCCAGGCTTGGCCGTGTGCCACCCTGCAAGACCCGTACGGAGTCAGGTAATGTCGATCGTCATCCGCGACGTGCGCGAGCACGAGCTGGATTCCGTCCTAGCCCTCAACAACAATGCCGGACTGGCGATCCTCCCGCTGGATTCAGCCAAGGTCCGCCGCTTCTACGAGACGGCCGAATACTTCCGCGTCGCCGAGCGCGACGGCAACCTCGCCGGTTTCCTGGTCGGCTTCGGCTCGGCCGCCGGACACGACAGCAGCAACTTCGCCTGGTTCGGCGAGCGCTATCCGCAGTTCTTCTACATCGACCGCATCGTGGTGGCGAGTCGCCGCCGTGGCGGCGGCGTGGGCCGCGCCTTCTATGCCGATGTCCAGAGCTTCGCCGAACTGCGCTACCCGCAGCTGGCGTGCGAAGTCTTCCTCGACCATGGCGCCGATCCGGCCCTGCTCTTCCACGGCAGTTTCGGCTTCCGCGAAGTCGGTCAGCACGTGATGGCCGAGGCGAACGTCCGCGCCAGCATGCTGATGAAGGAACTGTGCAGTTATCCGTGGGTGCGCGACACCTACGGCGACGCGCTGCCCGATACACCCTGGACCCGTACCCGCCTCGTGGCGGCAGCCGGCGCGCAGCGCCCGACGGGAACATGAGCGTGACCCGGACCCACATGGATTACGAACAGGCCGGCGAACTGAAGATCGGCCAGGTCGGCATCGCCAACCTCCGCATCCGCACCCTCGACGTCGACCAACTGGTTCGCGAAATGCGTGAGCGCGTCGATCGTGCACCGAAGCTGTTCGGCCGTGCAGCCGTCATCGTCGATTTCGGCGGCTTGGCTCGCATGCCCGACGTGGCGACGGCGCAGTCGCTGATCGACGGCCTGCGCGCTGCGGGCGTTCTCCCGGTGGCGCTGGCGTACGGCTCCCGCGACACCGAGGTGCTGGCCGAGCAACTGGGCCTACCCTTGCTCGCCAAGTTCCGCGCGCAGTACGAATCCTCTGCCCCCGCCGCGCCCGCCCCTGCACCCGCGGCCCGCCCCGCCGCCGTCGAGCCTGCGCCGGCGAAACCGGCGCCCGCCGCCAAGGCGGCCGACAACAAGCCGGGACTGGTCCAGAAGACCCCCGTGCGCTCCGGCCAGCAGTTGTACGCCGAGAATCGCGATCTGACCGTGCTCAGCACCGTCGGTGCAGGCGCCGAAGTCATCTCCGACGGCTCCATCCACATCTATGGCGCGCTGCGTGGCCGCGCGCTCGCCGGTGCGCGCGGCAATGCCGATGCCCGCATCTTCTGCCGTGAATTCCACGCCGAACTGGTCGCCGTCGCGGGCCATTACAAGGTGATGGAGGAAGTGCCCAAGGAACTGCGCGGCAAGGCCGTGCAGATCTGGCTGGACCAGGACCAACTCAAGATCGTCGCGCAGGACTGAGCGCGCCACCACCCGAACATAAGAACGACCAAGGAGAACACCGTTGGCTGAAATCATCGTAGTCACGTCCGGCAAGGGCGGCGTCGGCAAGACCACCACCAGCGCCAGCATCGCCTGCGGGCTGGCCCGCCGCGGCAAGAAGGTCGCGGTCATCGACTTCGACGTCGGCCTGCGCAACCTTGACCTCATCATGGGCTGCGAGCGCCGCGTGGTGTACGACTTCGTCAACGTCACCCAGGGCGAGGCCACGCTGAAGCAGGCCCTCATCAAGGACAAGCGCTTCGAGACGCTGTACGTGCTCGCCGCGTCGCAGACGCGCGACAAGGACGCGCTGACGAAGGAGGGCGTGGAGAAGGTGCTGAAGGACCTGTCCGACGACGGCTTCGAATTCGTCGTGTGCGACTCGCCCGCCGGCATCGAGAAAGGCGCGTTCCTGGCGATGTATTTCGCCGACCAGGCGATCGTGGTGGTCAATCCGGAAGTGTCCTCGGTGCGCGACTCCGACCGCATCCTCGGCCTGCTGGATTCCAAGACCCGTCGCGCCGAGAACGGCGAGCCGCTGAAGGCCAACCTGCTGCTGACCCGCTACAACCCCGCGCGCGTCGAAGGCGGCGAGATGCTCAGCATCAAGGACGTGGAGGACGTGCTGGGCCTGAAGACCCTCGGCGTGATTCCCGAGTCCGGCGACGTGCTGAATGCGTCCAACAAGGGCGAACCGGTCATCCTCGATCTGGAGTCGCCGGCCGGCCAGGCCTACGACGACACCGTCGCCCGTCTGCTGGGCGAAGACCGCCCGTTGCGCTTCACCACCCTGGAGAAGAAGGGCTTCTTCAGCAAGTTGTTCGGAGGCTGATCATGGGCCTATTCGATTTCCTGAAGGCGAAGAAGAACACCGCCGAGACCGCCAAGAACCGCCTGCAGATCATCATCGCGCAGGAACGCAGTTCGCGTGGCGCCCCCGACTACCTGCCGCTGCTGCGCCGCGAGTTGCTGGAAGTGATCAAGAAGTACGTCAACGTCGACGTCGATGCGGTCAAGGTCGACCTGATCAAGGACGGCGACCACGACGTGCTCGACATCTCCGTGGCGCTGCCGGAAGGCAACAACTGAAGCCGTAACGGGCGGAGCCCCGCTCCGCCCGCGTTTCCGATGAACGCGACGCTGACCGATATCGAGAGCTCCGTGATGCGGGTGGGCAGCGTGTCCTTCGACGATGCTGCCTCGTTGCTGGCCCGCCATGGGCTGACACTGCACCGCGTGGAGGATGGCTTGCCGATTCCCGGCAGTTTCTGGGGCGAACCGGAAGCCGGCGTCATCGCCCACAACGTCTACGTGCGCAACGACACGCCCGTGCACTCCATGCTGCACGAAGCCTGCCATCTGATCGTGCTCCCGCCCGAGCGGCGCGCCCGGGTGCACACCGACGCCACCGACTCGGTGATCGAAGAAGACGCCACCTGCTGCCTGCAGATCATCCTCGCTGACGCCCTGCCCGGCGTGGGGCGCGCGCGCCTGATGGCCGACATGGATGCTTGGGGGTATACCTACCGCTTGGGGTCGACACAGGCGTGGTTCGAGCAGGATGCGGATGACGCCCGCACTTTCCTGCAAGAACGCGGGCTGCCCTTTCGCTGATCTGGCGGCGACACCCGGGCGCGCTGCGGCGCGTGCTCTGCCGCGGCGCCCATCGTTCCACCGGACGCGGTTCGAGCACGACACCGACGAGCCCGCGCGTTCCTGAAGGATCGGGGCCTGCCGCTCCGCTGAAGGCGCCGTCCCAACAGGCGGCGCAACGTCGCACTTGCCGCCCCTCCCCCGTCTCACTACCCTTCGGGTTCCCGTGCCAGCCGCACACTGAAGGACGTCCCGTGAAGCACCGCCACCTTTTGCTCGCCCTCGCCATCGGCGCCGGCGTTGCCACGCTCGCTGCCTGCAAGAAGGACGAACCGGCCACCGACAGCGCCGCCGTGCCCGCCGCGCCGAAGGGCGAGACCGCCGACGAGTTCGTCGCGCGCGTCAACGACGAATTCAAGAAGATGTATCCGGAGCTGACCGCCGCGCAGTGGTTGTCAAGCACGTACATCAACGACGACAGCCAGCTGCTGGCCGCCAAGGGCAACGAGCGCTACCTGACCCAGCTCAACAGCTGGATCGACCAGGCGAAGAAGTTCGAGGGCCAGAAGATGTCGCCCGAGTCCGCGCGCGCCATCCAGTTGCTCAAATTGGCCACCGCGATGCCCGCGCCGAAGGATCCGGCCAAGCTGGCCGAGCTGACCCAGATCGCCACCAAGATGGAAGGCACTTACGGCGCCGGCAGCTACTGCACCGGCGAAGGCGATGCGAAGAAGTGCCGCCAGCTGGGCGAACTTGAGGACGTCCTGCGCAGCAGCCGCGACTACGACGCGCAGTTGGACGCGTGGCAGGGCTGGCACACGATCGCCCAGCCGATGCGCAAGGACTACACGCGTTTCGTCGAGCTGGTCAACGAAGGCTCCAAGGAAATGGGCTTCGCCGATGCCGGCGAGATGTGGCGCAGCGGCTACGACATGACGCCGGCCGAGATCGCCGCGGAAACCGACCGCCTGTGGGGCCAGGTCAAGCCGCTGTACGAACAGCTGCACTGCTATACCCGCACCAAGTTGCAGGCCACCTATGGCGTGGAGAAGGGCCAGGTTAACGGCCTGCTGCCCGCGCACTTGATGGGCAACATGTGGCAGCAGGACTGGGGCAACCTGTGGGACATGCTGGAGCCGTACAAGGGCGCCGGCAGCCTCGACATCACCGGCGCGCTGGAGAAGCAGTACCAGGCCGACTACCAGGCGGCGCTGGCCAAGGCCGGCCCGGGCGTGGGCACCGACAAACTGTTCCAGGCCGAGCGCGAGGCGCAGCTGCAGGTCGCCAAGCAGATGACCGAGCGTGCTCAGGACTTCTACACCAGCCTGGGCATGCCCAAGCTGCCTGAGAGCTACTGGACCAAGACCCAGTTCATCAAGCCGATGGATCGCGACGTGGTCTGCCACGCGAGCGCTTGGGATATGAACATGACCGGCGACGTGCGCACCAAGATGTGCATCAAGCCGAACGAGGAAGACTTCACCACCATCTACCACGAGCTCGGCCACGTGTATTACTACCTGGCCTACAACAAGCTGCCGCCGCTGTTCCAGACCGGCGCGCACGACGGCTTCCACGAGGCCATCGGTGACACGATGGTGCTGGCGATGACGCCGGACTACCTCAAGTCCATCGGCATGGTCGGCGACCAGCAGCAGACCAACGAAGCGCTGATCAATGCGCAGATGCGCATGGCGCTGGCCAAGGTATCGTTCATGCCGTTCGGCCTGATGATCGACCGTTGGCGCTGGGGCGTGTTCGACGGCAGCATCAAGCCGGCCGACTACAACAAGGCCTGGTGGGACTTGAAGGCGAAGTACCAGGGCGTGGCACCGGCCACGGCGCGTAGCGAAGACTTCTTCGATCCGGGCGCGAAGTACCACGTGCCGGGCAACACGCCATACACGCGCTACTTCCTCTCGCACGTACTGCAGTTCCAGTTCTACAAGGGCCTGTGCGACGCGGCCGGCTATAAGGGCCCGCTGTACAACTGCAGCTTCTACGGCAACAAGGCGGCGGGCCAGAAGTTCTGGGCGATGCTCGAGAAGGGCGCCAGCCAGCCGTGGCAGGGCACGCTGAAGGAACTCACCGGTACCGACAAGATGGACGCCGGCGCGGTGCTGGAATACTTCGCCCCGTTGCAGGAGTGGCTGAAGCAGCAGAATGAAGGCCAGACCTGTGGTTGGCCGGCGACGGCGCCTGCCGCCGCGGCCGCGCCCGCAAAGCCCTGAGCCCCACCCGTGGGCGGACCGTCATCGGTCCGCCCCTTCCTGCCCCACGCTCCGACACGGAGGTCTTAAGAACGATGCGATCGAACACCTTGCGATGCCTGGCCAGCGCGATGCTGGTCTTTCTGCCCCTCGCCGCCAGCGCTGCGGTGACACAGGTGACCGGCGAAGTGAGCCGCACGCCCTCACAAGCGGCGCCGACCTGGAAGCTCGCCCAATTCCCGGCCCGCAACGTCATTCGGCAGGGCTACCGGGAACTGGCCATCGAGCGCTTGGTGGAGCTGGAGCGGAACAATACCAGCCAGCGCATCAAGGCCACCCAGATCGGCGTAGGCCGCGCGTTGGCGACCGAAGGCATCGAGCGCATGACGCCTGCGCTGCGCTGGGTGCCCCTCGCGTCGGGCGGCGCGGTCGCACGGTTGCAGATCGGCTCGCCTGATGCGCTTGGCCTGCGCATTGGCCTGCAAGTGAAGGGACTTCACCCGCATGTGGAACTGCGCTTTGCCGGCGTCGATGAGCCGGGTCGGGTCGTGGCGAGCGTCACCGCTGCCGAGGCGCAATCGCTGGCTGACGATCAGGGGCTGTACTGGACGCCGGCCACGGACGGCGATGCCCAGATCATCGAGATTTATCGACCTGCCCACGTCAAACTGCTCCAGGCGAGACTGCAAGCGCCGCAGGTTTCGCACCTCCTCACCAATAGCCGAAATGATTTCAAGATCGTGAAAGCATTGGGCGACTCCGGCGCCTGCAACATCAACGCCGTCTGCCGCGTCGACCAGTTGGGTCCCGCCTACGTGCAGGCGAAGAACGCCGTGGCGCATATGGTGTTCTCTACTGGCGGCAAGAGCTACGTCTGTACCGGCACGCTGATCAACGACACCACCCCGTCGACGCAGGTTCCCTACTTCTACTCGGCCGCGCACTGCATTGGCGATCAGACCGTCGCGAACACGCTCAACACGTACTGGGGCTACGAAAACACGGGCTGCAACGTCACCAACGGTGTCCGGACGAATCCGCTGACAGGCGGTGCCGATTTGCTCTTCGTGGACACCGCCAGCGATGCACTGCTGCTACGCCTGCGGAACCCTGCGCCCGCCAGCGCCACGTTTGCTGGCTGGGATGCCAGCCCGGTGGCCCTGAACGCCGACGTTGTCGCCATCCACCATCCGGCTGGCGATGCGAAGAAGGTTTCTTTCGGCAAGTCGGTGGCGGGGAGTCCCTACCCCGAGCGTTTCGCGGCGGGCTGGCTGGAAGGAACCACGGAGGGCGGTAGCAGCGGCTCGGGACTCTTCACCCGCTATGCCGACAACTCCTATCGCCTGCGTGGCGGCCTGTACGGGGGCTGGGCGACGTGTGCGAACTCCGGCAACCTCAATAATGCGGAGAACCGCGACTTCTATTCGCGACTCGACCTGATCTTCCCACAGATCAAGCAATGGATCGCCGCCGATCCCGTGCTTGAGCGCAGCTCGCAACCGCTCGTGCGCAACGCGGGCGCGACGGCCGGCGTTCCCGCGCAAGGCCAGGGTGCGCGTGCCGCCGGCACGACGGACGCTCCGGTATCCCCCGCGCCTTCGACGAGCGCCGAGCGTGTGCGCAAGGCACCGCTGCGCACGAACCAGCGCGAACGCTGATCCCCGCGCAGGGCTCGCTCTCGAAAAGGCCGGCGCGATGCCGGCCTTTCCTTTTGGCCACACGCGCACTTCATCGAAGACACACGTCGGCGGCGGACGTTGGCCATCACACCGAACGACATCTCGCATGCCCACGATCCTGACCCACGCGCTGCTCCCCCTCGCCGCCGGCATCGCGCTGGGGCGCAACCGCGTCCCGCCCCGATTGGTCGCCGCCGGCATGGCCGCCGCGATGTTGCCCGACGCCGATGTCGCCCTGTTCGCGCTCGGCATCGACTACGCGCATGCCCTCGGCCATCGTGGCGCCAGCCATTCGCTGGTCTTCGCACTGGCGTGCGGACTGCTGGCCACGTGCCTCGCGCGAACGTTGAAAACACCGCCTATCACCGCGTTGTTTTTCGTCGCGCTGTCTGCCGCCTCTCACCCGCTGCTGGACATGCTGACCGATGGCGGCTTGGGCGTGGCGCTGTACTGGCCGTGGTCCGACGCACGCCACTTCGCGCCGTGGCGGGTGATCGAGGTTTCACCGTTCGCGAACCGCTTCTTCAGCGCGCGCGGCCTGGCCGTGCTGCGCTCGGAGTTCTGTTGGGTATGGCTGCCGACGCTTGCGCTTGCCGGCCTCGTCTTCTGGGCACGTGCCGCAGGACGAAGCACGCGACCGCGCGGCGTCAGTTGATGTCCGGCGCCGGTTCTTGCTTGTTGGCCTTCATCTGCTCGGCCATCTGCTGTTCGAACTGCTCCAGCGTCAGGCCCTGAGCCGCCGCCTCGATCACCGCCGTATCGCGCAGTTCGTCGGAATACACCAGGCGCACCGCATTGCCTTGCGCTTCGTGCAGCGCCGCGGCCTGTTTGATCATCGCCAGCACTTCGGCCGCGCTGTCGGAACTGCCGGCGATGCGGCCGTCCATGCCCAGCACCCACACCCCCGCCTGGCGCACGATGCCGGCCAACAGGTCGCCCTGCGGATTGCGCAGCTCGGCATGCGGCTCGATCGCCGGCGCGTTGGCGCGCGCCACGTTGCGCTCCTTGGTCGCCTTGCGCTTCTTCGCTTCGCGTCGGGCCTTGGACTGGATGGACATGGGAAATCTCGCTGCAGGTCAGAGTTGATCGGTGGGCTCGAGCGCGGCCGGCGCGCGTGGGCAGGCGGGCTGGCGGCGGCTGGCGTGCGCTTCCCATTGCCACATCAGCCAGCCCACCAACACGAAGCCGGCCATGCCGAGCGCCAGGTGCAGGCCATGATGGCTCAACAGCGGCGAGAGCACGCCGGCGATGATGGCGTTCACCATCAGGTTGCTGAAGGCCTGCAACGACGACGCTGCGCCGCGCTGGCGCGGATACATGTCGAGGATGGCCAGGGTCAGGATCGGGAACACCAGCGCCACGCCCAACGCCGCCAGCATCATGGGCAGCACGGCCCAGGGCACCCGGATATCCGCCCCGGCCCAGGCGTTGTAGCCCACGTTCGCCACCATCGCCAACGCCATGCAGGCGTAGCCGATCCGCACCAGGCGCGCGCCTTCCACGCGGCCGGCCGCACGCCCGGAGAGGAATGCGCCCAACACCATGCCGCCGATGGTCGGCAGGAACAGCCAGGCGAACTGCTGCTCGTTGAGGTGCAGCAGGTCCATCACGAACGCAGGTGCGGACGCGATGTACAGGAACAGGCCGCCGAAGCTCAGCGAACCGGCCAGCGCCAGGCGCAGGAAGCGCCGGTTGCGCACGATGCCGACGTAGTCGCGCAGCAGGCGGCGCGGCGACACCTTCAGGCGCACCTCGGCCGGATGCGTCTCCGGCAGCCATACGGCCACCGCGACCAGCAGCAGCAGCGAGAACGCCGCCAGGAACCAGAAGATCATCGGCCATGCACTCCAGCCGAGGATCCAGCCGCCCACGATCGGCGCGATGGCCGGCGCGATGCCGAAGATCATCGAGACCTGGCTCATCAGCCGTTGCGCATCGTCGCCCTGGCGCGCGTCACGGATCACCGCGCGGCCGACGATGAAACCCACGCCTGCCGACAGGCCCTGCAGCGCGCGGAACAGCAACAGCGTGCCCATGTCGGTGGCCAACGCGCAGCCCACCGAGGCGAGCAGGAACACGAACAGGCCGCCCTGGATCACCCGCTTGCGCCCGAACGCGTCCGACAGCGGCCCGTGCACCAGGCTCATCAGCGCATACGTCAGCAGGTAGGCGCTGATCGTCTGCTGCATCGCCACCTTGTCCGCGCCCAGCTGCGCGCCCATCGCCGGGAAGGCCGGGAAGATGGTGTCGATCGAGAACGGGCCGAACATCGCCAGCCCGCCCAGCAGCAGGGCCAGGCGGCGGTTGGAGATGGCGTGGGGGGCACTCATTGCGGGGAACGCTCCGGACGGGCGCGGCGGTCCACCATGAACAGGCCGCGCCGGGCGGCACATGGTACGCCGAAACCGCCGGCGGCCCCGTCGCCGGGCTATAATCGGCCGGCACTACCCGGTGGGAGAAGCCTGTCGCACGCGACCGGCTGCCGAAGGCGCAAACGCCCGTAATCGCTCAGGCCCGATACCACCACTGCAACAGACACTCTGGAGAGACCGGCCGCCTTGCGGCAGCGCCGGCGCCGAAGGGGCACGAAGCACGCGACCTCGTCCGCCGCGCTTCCAAACTCTCAGGCAAAAGGACAGAGGGGCATCCCACGTGCGGTTTCCGCGCGCCGGTCCTCATTGCCCTTCCCGGATGCCTGCCATGTCGAATACCCCCTCCCTGCGCGAGCTCGAGCACCACGGCGCGTTCCTCGAACGCCACATCGGCCCCAACGACGCCGAGATCGCGCACATGCTCGGTGTCGTCGGCCATGCTTCGCTCGACGCGATGACCGATGCCATCGTGCCGGCCAACATCAAGTCCGCGCAGCCGCTGGCCCTGCCCGCGCCGATCAACGAAGAAGAAGCGCTGGCCAAGATCCGCGCCGTCGCCGACCGCAACCAGGTCTTCCGCAGCTTCATCGGCCAGGGTTACTACGGCACCCACACGCCGAAGGTCATCCTGCGCAACATCCTCGAGAACCCGGCCTGGTACACGGCCTACACGCCCTACCAGGCGGAGATCTCGCAGGGCCGCATGGAAGCGCTGATCAACTTCCAGACCATGGTCGCCGACCTGACCGGCATGGAGATCGCCAACGCCTCGCTGCTCGACGAAGGCACCGCCGCCGCCGAGGCGATGACGCTGGCCAAGCGCTCGGCCAAGTCGAAGTCGAACACCTTCCTGGTCGCCGGCGACACCCACCCGCAGACGCTGGAAGTGCTGGCCACCCGCGCCGAACCGCTGGGCATCACCGTCGACGTCGTGCGCTCCACCGACGCCTTCCACGAGAAGCTCGCCGCCGGCGACTACTTCGGGGTGCTCGTGCAGTACCCGGCCTCCAGCGGCTGGGTCGAGGAATGGACGAAGGACGCCGAGACCATCCACGCGCACAACGCGCTGTTCGTCGTCGCCACCGACCTGCTCGCGCTGACCCTGCTGAAGTCGCCGGGCGAGATGGGCGCGGACATCGTGGTCGGCAACTCGCAGCGCTTCGGCGTGCCGTTCGGCTTCGGTGGCCCGCATGCGGGCTTCATGGCCTGCCGCGACGCCTACAAGCGCAGCATGCCGGGCCGCCTGATCGGCGTGTCGGTCGATGCCGAAGGCAAGGCCGCCTACCGCCTCACGCTGCAGACGCGCGAACAGCACATCCGCCGCGAGAAGGCCACCTCCAACATCTGTACCGCGCAGGTGCTGCTGGCCGTGATGGCCAGCATGTACGCCGTCTACCACGGTCCCGAGGGCCTGAAGCGCATCGCCGGCCGCGTCGCCCGCCTCACCGCCATCCTCGCCGAAGGCCTGCGCACGCTGGGTTACCCGGCGGTGCACGCCAGCGCGTTCGACACGTTGTGCATCGAACCCGGCGACGCCCGCGATGGACTCCTCGCCCGCGCCCGCGCCGCCCGCATCAACCTGCGCGTGCGCGGCAACGGTTCGCTGTGCATCTCGCTGGACGAAACCACCACGCGCGCCGAGGTCGAAGCGCTGTGGGGCGTGTTCGCCGGCGAAGGCGCCACGCTGCCGTCGATCGATGCGCTCGACGCTTCCGCACCGTCGCTGATCCCGGACGCCCTGCGCCGCACCAGCGCGTTCCTGACCCACCCGGTGTTCAACACGCACCACAGCGAGCACGAACTGCTGCGCTACATGCGTGCGCTGTCGGACAAGGACCTGGCGCTGGACCGCACCATGATCCCGCTGGGCAGCTGCACCATGAAGCTCAACGCCACCGCCGAGATGATCCCGGTGACGTGGCCTGAGTTCGGCAACCTCCATCCGTTCGCGCCGGCCGAGCAGTCGCAGGGCTACACGCAGCTGATCGACGAGCTGGAAGCGATGCTGGTCGAGTGCACCGGCTACGACGCCGTCAGCCTGCAGCCGAACTCCGGCGCGCAGGGCGAGTACGCCGGCCTGCTCGCCATCCGCGCCTACCACCGCGCGCGTGGCGACGCCCATCGCGACATCTGCCTGATCCCCGAATCCGCACACGGCACCAACCCGGCCAGCGCGCAGATGTGCGGCATGACCGTGGTGGTCACCAAGTGCGATGCCAACGGCAACGTCGACGTGGAGGACATCCGCCGCGCCGCCGAGAAGTACAGCGACCGCCTGGCCGCGATCATGATCACCTACCCGTCCACGCACGGCGTGTTCGAGGAAGACGTGGTCGCCATCTGCGACATCGTCCATCAGCACGGCGGCCAGGTGTACACCGACGGCGCCAACATGAATGCCCTCGTCGGCGTGGCCAAGCCCGGCAAGTGGGGCTCGGACGTTTCGCATCTCAACCTGCACAAGACGTTCTGCATTCCGCACGGCGGCGGTGGCCCCGGTGTGGGTCCCTGCGCGGTGAAGGCGCACCTCGCGCCGTACCTGCCGAAGAAGCTCGGCGGCGAAGGCGACGTCGGCATGGTCAGCGCGGCCAGCTTCGGCAGCGCCAGCATCCTGCCGATCAGCTGGATGTACGTCACCCTGATGGGCGCCTCCGGCCTGCGCAAGGCCACCCAGGTGGCGCTGCTCAACGCCAACTACATCGCCAAGCGCCTGGAAGCGCACTACGAGACGCTCTACACCGGCCGCAACGGGCTGGTCGCGCACGAGTGCATCCTCGACCTGCGCCCGATCAAGGACGCCACCGGCATCAGCGCCGAGGACGTCGCCAAGCGCCTGATCGACTTCGGCTTCCACGCGCCCACGCTGAGCTTCCCGGTCGCCGGCACGCTGATGGTCGAGCCGACCGAAAGCGAATCGCAGCACGAGCTGGACCGCTTCATCGACGCGATGATCGAGATCCGCGAGGAGATCCGCGCGGTCGAGGATGGCCGCCTGGACCGCGAGGACAACCCGCTGAAGAACGCGCCGCACACCGCCACGATGGTGATGGCCAGCGAGTGGACCCACGCCTATCCGCGCGAACTGGCCGCGTTCCCGCTGGCCACGCTGAAGCTGCAGAAGTACTGGCCGCCGGTGGGACGCGTGGACAACGTCTACGGCGACAAGAACGTCATGTGCGCCTGCATCCCGGTGGATGCGTACAAGGAAGACGTCGAAGCCTGAGTGCGACGCCGAGCGTGACCAAGAAGCCCCGCCGATGCGGGGCTTTTTTTCAGCGCAACGCGGCCAAGGCGACCGCATCCGCCCCTGCGGGAAAGTGCAGCTGCCCGGTCGCGTCGTGGACCGCATTCCAGACCGCCTGCGCGACATCGGCTTCCAGGGTGAAGGCACCGGCATCGGCGAACCCGGCGAACACGTCCTGCGCATAGCGCGCGTACGCCTCCGGCACCAAGCCGCGCATGCGCTCTTCGCCATTGGCCGCGAACCGCGTGGTCGGTGCATATCCCGGTTCGACCAGGCGCACCGCCACGTCGAAGGCACCCAGTTCGTGCGCGAGCGAGGCGGTGAACCCTTCGATCGCCGTCTTGCTGGCGGTGTACGCCGCCACCAGCGGCATCGGCGCCAGCGTCGCGCTGGAGGTGACGTTGACGACAGTACCGGCGCGGCGCGCGCGGAACTGCGGGATCACCGCCTGCGTCATCGCCATCGTGCCGAACGTGTTGGTCTCGAAGATCTCGCGCACCGTCGCCATCGGCGTGGCTTCGAACGCGCCGAACAGGCCGAGCCCCGCGTTGTTCACCAGCACGTCCAACGGACCGGCGGCGTCGAGCGCGGTGGCGATGCTGTCGGCCCGGGTGACATCGAGCGGCAGCACGCGCAGGCGCTCGTCGACGGGTAGCAAATCGGCGCGCGGCGTGCGCATCGTGGCGATGACGCGCCAGCCCTGGGCGTGGAAGTGGCGGGCAGTCTCCAGGCCGTAGCCGGAGGAACAACCGGTGATGAGGATGGTCTTCATAGTGGGGTCCGGGTGGTTGAACAGGCCGCCACGATAGGCGAGCATAACCGGACTCTCCATTGCATTCTGTCCACAATTCTTCTCGAATCGTCCGGATGTCAGACCCCCTCTCCGACATTGTCCGCCTGCTCCGGCCCCATGCCGCCTTCTCCAAGGGGATCAGCGCCGCCGGCCGCTGGGCCGTTCGCTACGCCTCCTTCGGCGAGCCTAGCTTCTGCATCGTCCAGGAAGGTCGGTGCATGCTGGCGGTCGACGGCGAAGAGACGATCACCCTGGAAGCTGGCGATTTCGTCCTGTTGCCGGCCACGCCGGGCTTCCTGCTTTCGGACGGTGTGACCCAGCTGCCCACCCACATCGATCCCGTCCGCGAGCCGCTGCCCGATCGCGACGTCCGCCATGGCCACCAGGACGGCCCGCCCGAGGTGCGGCTTTTGGGGGGTTGGTTTCGCTTCGAGCGCCAGGAGCCCGCGTTGCTCGCTTCGCTGCTGCCCACGCTGGTGCATGTGCGCGGCGTGCCGCGTCTGTCGAACCTCGTGACCCTGTTGAGCGATGAAGCGGACCACGACTGGCCGGGTCGCGCCGTGGTGCTGTCGCGGCTGGTGGATCTGCTGCTGGTCGAGTCGCTGCGCGCCACGCCGGGCGCATCCGCCCCACCCGGATTGCTGCGCGGCCTGGCCGACGCGCGCCTGGCACCCTCGCTGCGCGACCTGCATGCACGCCCGGCGCATGCGTGGACCGTCGACCAGCTGGCCGAACGCGCCGCACTCGCGCGCTCGGCCTATTTCGAACGTTTCACTCGCGCGTTGGGCGTGGCCCCGATGGCTTACCTGCTTGCGTGGCGCATGGCGCTCGCGCGCGAGTTGCTGCGCGAGAGCCATGCCAGCGTGGCCGAAGCCGCCGAACAGGTGGGCTACAGATCGGTGAGTACCTTCAGCATGGCCTTCCATCGCCACACGGGCATGCCGCCCCGCCGCTACGCCCGCCAGTACGAACCCACGCCCCGCGACGCGCGGCTATCATCGCCGCCATGACCGACCTCACTGCGCTCGTCCTCGATGCCCTGATCTTCATCGGCCTGGCCTGGACGGCCTGGCGCGTGCTGGGACGGTCGATCCCGATCGCCGTCATCCCGATCATCATCGGCCTGCTGCTGGCGGCCACCGGCGTGCTGCCAGCCAGTTGGGGCGTGCCGTCGAAGCTCGGCGACCAGATCGGCTTCATCGGCGTGCTGCTGCTCGCCTTCACCGCCGGCCTGGAGACCCGCCAGTCCGCGCACCTGCCCAGCGCGCCGAATGCGGCGCCCCTTCCGCGCCCGCAGGCGTTGCGTTTCATCGCCAGCGCCGGCATGGCGCTGCTGCTGCCGTTCGTCGCCGGCACGCTGGCGGCGCATTACTACTTCACCGGCCTGCCGGGTTGGGATGCGCCGAAGGGTGGCGCATGGATGGGCTCGCTCGCGATCGGCCTGTGCATCGCGGTCAGCGCACTGCCCGTGCTGATCGGCATCATCCGCGAGCTCGGCCCGCTGCACCGCCCGCTCACCCAGATCGCCCTGCGCATCGCCGTGATCGACGACGCCGTGCTGTGGACCGGCCTCGCCCTGCTGTTGCTCGCGGCCGAAGGCGGCTCGCTGCTCGCCAGCGCGTCGCCGGTCACCGCACTCGCGATCGGCGTGCTCGTGGTGCTCGCCTTCGCAGGCCGGCTGGCGCAGCGCGCGTCGTCGGTACCGCCGGCGTGGGCCGTGTGGACCGCGCTGCCGCTGTTCCTCGTCGCCGGCGCATGGGCCAGTGCGCAGCTCGGCCTGCATGCGTTGCTCGGTGCGTACTTCGGCGGCGCGATGGTGCCTTCCGCGTGGTCGCGCCGCGTGCCGGTCGAACGGCTGGGCCAGTTCGCCCTGATCGGCATCGCCCCGCTGTTCTTCGGCCACAGCGGTTTGAAGATCGATGGCAGCGTGCTGGGCTGGGCCTCGCTGCAGGCCTCGCTCGCGCTGCTGGTGGTAGCGGTGGCCGCCAAGCTGGTCGCGGTGATCGCGTGCCCGCCGTCTTCCACGCTGTCGCGCCGCGACGCGCTCGCGGTGGGCGCGCTATTGCAATGCAAGGGCCTGATGGAAATCGTTGCGGCCACCATCCTGCGCGACAAGGGCCTGCTGTCCGAACATGCCTTCGCCGCATTGGTCACGCTGGCCGTGTTGTCGACGCTGCTGACCGGTCCGTTCTTCCGTGCGCTGGTGAAGCGCCGCGCCACCGCCGATGCGCAGGGCCGGCAACCGGTGTGATCGCGGTTGCGCGTCGCGATCATGCATCCAGATAAGGCCGCGTCGTCTCCGTCAGCCACGCCATGAAGGCTTGCACGCGCTGCGGCAGGTGGCGGCGGTGCGCGTACAGCAGCGTCACCGGCATCGGCTCAGCGACGTACTGCGGCAGCACCTCCACCAGCAGCCCCTGCTCCACCAGCGTACGCAGGCCCGCGACCGGCGCCTGGATCAGGCCCAGGCCGGCGATGCACGCCGCTTCGTAGGCATCGGAACTGTTGACCGTCAGCGCGCCTTCCATCGGCACGCTGGCGTAGCGCGCTCCATCCCAGTATTCCCAGCCGTCGGGCTTGCCGCCGAACTGGCTGGCGTAGTGGATGAGCCGATGCGCATGCAGATCGTCCGGCGACTGCGGCACGCCATGGCGTTGCAGGTACGCCGGGCTGGCGCAGGTCACCACGCGCAACTGGCCCAGCGGCCGCGCGATCAGGCTGGTATCGGCCAGCGTGCCCACGCGCAGCACGCAGTCGAAGCCTTCGCGCACCACGTCGACGCGGCGGTCGGTGCAGCTCAGCTCCAGCGCGAGCTGCGGATGCTCGTGCAGGAACGCCGGCAGGTGCGGCAGCACGAAGTGCCGTGCGAAGCGCGCCGGCATGTCCACCCGCAACCTGCCGCGCAGCGCCTGCGGCGAGCGCGCGAACAGGTGCTGCACCTCGTCCATGTCGGCCAGCAGGTCCTGGCAGCGCTCGTAGAAGGCCTGCCCGTCCTGGGTGAGCTGCACGCGCCGCGTGGTCCGGTGCAGCAGCTGCGTGCCCAGCCAGGCTTCCAACTGCTGCACGGCGGTGGAGACGCTGGCCTTGGGCAGACCCAGGCTGTCGGCCGCACGGGTGAAGCTGGCCATCTCGGCGACCCGGACGAAGGCCTGCATGGCATCGAGGCGGTTCATGGCGGCTCCGGCGATTGTTCGTCTTTGACGAACGGTCCAATCAGTCTAAGCCGATTTATCCGCTCAATCCTGTCCAATACAGTGCCTCCACGGTGAATCCACCGCCTTCCCCGACTGGAGACCTGCCATGACCCCGACCACCTCCCCCCTCACCCTCATCACCGGCGGCAGCCGCGGCCTGGGCCGCAACATGGCGCTGGCCGTCGCCCGCCAGGGCCACGACGTACTGATCACCTACCGCAGCCAGCAGACGGAAGCCGAAGCCGTCGTCGCCGAGATCGAAGCTCTCGGCCAACGCGCCGCCGCGCTGCCGCTGGACGTCGGCCAGAGCGACACCTTCGATGCCTTCGCCGATGCCGTGCGTGCCCGCCTCACTGCTTGGGGCCGTGAACGTGTCGACCACCTGGTCAACAACGCCGGCATGGGCGTGCACGCGGGCTTCGCCGAGACCACGCGGGCGCAATTCGATGCGCTGGTCGACGTGCACTTCAAGGGACCGTTCTTCCTCACCCAGGCGCTGCTGCCGCTGCTCGCCGATGGCGGGCGCATCATCAACATCTCGTCCGGCCTGGCGCGCTTCGCCCTGCCCGGCTACGCGGCGTATGCGGCAATGAAGGGTGCGATGGAAGTGCTGACGCGCTACCAGGCCAAGGAACTCGGTGCGCGCGGCATCGCGGTGAACATCGTCGCCCCCGGTGCGATCGAAACCGACTTCGGCGGCGGCGCCGTGCGCGACAACGCACAGCTCAATGCCTTTGTCGCCTCGCAGACGGCGCTGGGCCGCGTGGGTGTGCCCGACGATATCGGCGGCGTGGTCGCTTCGCTGCTGTCGCCGGCCAACCGCTGGGTCAACGCGCAGCGCATCGAAGCCTCGGGCGGCATGTTCCTGTAAACGCGCGGCAACGCCTTCTCCCCGCCACGCGGGGAGAAGGTATTAGTCAGCGCTAGAACTCCACCTTCACCGACGGCGCACTGCGCTTGGCTTCGCCGTGGAAGACCGCTTCGATGTTGTTGCCATCCGGGTCCAGCACGAACGCGCCGTAGTAGCCCGGGTGGTACGCGCGCAGGCCCGGCGCACCGTTGTCCTTGCCGCCGTGCGCAAGCGCGGCCTCGTAGAAGCGGTCCACCATCGCGCGATCCTGCGCCTGGAACGCGATGTGGTGGCGGCCGGTGAGCTTGCCGTCCGCGGCTTCGCTGTCGGCGGTGGAGACGAACAATTCGTCGGCCCAGAAGTAATTGCCGGCCTCGCCGCCCAGCGGAATGCCGAGCACGTCGAACACCGCCGTGTAGAACGTGCGGCTGGACTCCAGGTCGCGCACGACCAGCTGGATGTGGTCGATCAGGCGACCGCGGTGCAGTTCATTGGTTTCCATGGCAGGACCTCCGGTGGTGGTCGCGGCAGTATCCGCGGGCATTGTGGACAAGGAGTGTCCGCGAGGCGCCGTTAACGCGGCCTCGACAGCGCGTGAGGGAGGCTGCCATTCCGCCAGCCATCGCGAGCGCGCCATGCCCGAGTCCATCTACGACGCCCTTCACGAAAGCCATGAAGCCCAACGCGCGCTATGCCGCCGGGTGCTCCGCTCCAAGCCGGGCACGCGCGAGCGGCTGGACCTGTTCACCGCGCTGCGCATCGAACTGGCCGCACACGCCGCCGCCGAGGAACGCTTCCTCTACGTGCCCATCCTGATGGACGACCGCGGCCTGAATTCCTCGCGCCACGCCCTGCACGAACACCACGAGATCGACGAGCTCGTCGAAGACATCCAGGCCCTCGACCCGCGTCAGGCCGCCTGGCTGAAGAAAGCGCGCAAACTGTCCGAGAAGGTGCACCACCACCTGCGCGAGGAAGAGAAGAAGTTCTTCCAGGTCTCCGGCCGCATCCTCAGCGTCACGAAGAAAGCGCAGCTGGCGCGCCAGTACCGCCGCGACTACGCGCGCATGCGCAAGGAACTGGAAGCGGAGTAGGCGCTACGCGTTCTTTACGCCTCGGTCGCCGAAACGCATGGCGACGTTACGGGGTGCGGGCCTAACGTAGTCTCACCGCACGCGCCGTGCGCCACGACCCGCTCCATGTCCATCCTGATCCTGCGTGGCCCGCATGCCGCGCATCCCAATACGCCCCCCCTCGATCCTTCGTTGCGAAGGCGCGCCCATGCCGCCGGGCAGGCGCTGCACTGCCGCGCCTTCGCGAGCGTCCGCGACCTCCTCGCGGGCCTGCGCCGTGCGCGCGCCGAACGCGCCGACCTGCTATTGCTCGATGTCGGCGATCTCGCATTGCCGGACGCATCGCATACGCACGCCCTGCGCGATGCGCTCGATGCGCTGCCCACGCCCTACATCGAACTGCACGACGATGCCGCGCATGCACTGGAACCGCGCGTGCAGCCGCAGCACGCACCGCTGGTCACCGTGATCCTGCGCGACGACCTGCCGCGCGCCTACGTGATGGCGCTGGACATCGCCCTGCGCCGACTTCGCCCTGCGGCGGCGGAGCCCTTCCATGCCTGAGCCGGAGCCCCTCATGTCCATCCTCGTCATCCGTGGTCCCGAACGCCACGACGCCCTCGTGTCGCCACCGCCGCCGTTGCCGCCGTCGGTGCTCGGTGCGCTGGTGCAACGCGCCGGCTGCGCTGGACAGACACTCGTCGTGCGCAGCTGCGGCTCCACCACCGAAGTGCTTACCGCCCTGCGCCTGGCCAACGCGTGGGGCGTGCGCGCCACCCTGCTCGATCCGGGCGCGCTCACCGATCATCCGCTGCTGCAACGTGCGGTGCAGGGCCTCGCCCATCCGTACGTGGAAGTGCACGACACGCTCGACGAAGGCGCCCTGCCCCCTGCCACCGGCCGTCGCCTTGCGGTGGTCGATGGCTACGGCGCGCGCAGTTACGCGCTGGCGCTGGAGATCGCGCTCGAGCAACTGGGCTGCGCGGAATGCGAGTGCGATGTGCATGTCGGCACGTGACGTGGACGATCGCGCATCGCCGCCGCGCTACTTCGCGGACTACGAGGTCTACGACGTCGGGCAGTGCATTGCGTGGGGACAGGCAACGCTGGCGAGCACGCCAGATCATGCCGTCGACGCGTTACGCAGATGCGCCGCGGAACAACAGGCCGTCGACGCGGGCGCCATCCGCCTGCGGACTATTTGTCGCCTGTGAACGATCGCACGTCGGTACACCGGCGCAGCGCCAACCTGAAGGTGAGGCAACGGGTACGGCGGGCCGGACGCTCGGTCAGGTCGCAGGGACGACGGGCCAGGTACGCACGCGGACAAGCGCGAAGAATGCGCACTCCCCCGAGACCCCTGGATTCCGTATGTCCGCTGTCGCCCTCGCCCGCAAAACCGATCTGCGCATAGCCCCTGATTTCGACGCCCTGAAGGCACGCCAGCAGGCCACATGGGCCAGCGGCGACTTCGCCGTCGTGGGCACCACGCTGCAGATCGTCGGCGAATCACTGGCCGAAGCGGTCGACGTCCGCGCCGGTGAGCGCGTGCTCGATGTCGCCGCCGGCAACGGCAATGCCACTCTCGCCGCGGCCCGCCGCTTCGCGCGTGTCACCTCGACCGACTACGTGCCTGCCTTGCTCGACAAGGGCGCCGCACGTGCACGGGCGGAAGGGCTCGAGGTGCAGTTCGAGGTTGCCGATGCCGAGGCCCTGCCCCATGCCGATGCGAGCTTCGACGTCGTGCTGTCCACCTTCGGCGCCATGTTCGCGCCCGACCACGCGCGCGCCGCCGGCGAAATGGCACGGGTGACGCGGCCGGGTGGACGGATCGGCCTGGCGAACTGGACGCCGCACGGCTTCATCGGCGAGTTGTTCCAGGCGATCGGGCGCCAGCTTCCCCTGCCCCCGGGCGTCGCCTCGCCCGCGCTATGGGGCACGGAAGCGCACGTCACGCGGTTGTTCGGCGGCCATGCGCGCGAGATCAACTGCGCGCGCCGCGTGTTCAATTTCCGCTACGCATCGGTGGCGCATTTCGTGCATGTGTTCCGCACGTACTACGGGCCCACGCACAAAGCCTTCGCGGCACTGGACGCACGCGGCCAGCGCGAGCTCGAGGACGCGATGGTCGAATTGCTGCGGCGTTGGAACATCGGCGGCCACCGCTCTCTCGTGGTGCCCTCGGAATACCTGGAATTCGTGATCGCGCGCGCCTGATGGGCGCCGCCATGCGGTTCAAGCGGCACGAGACAGCGCATGTTCACGCGCGCGTGTGACCCCGCACGCAGTTTCGCGCCGTGTGCACGGCTGCGTTGACGCCGTCTTTGCGAATGCCGCGCGACACTGCACGTGTGGTCGGTGCCGCTCAGCGGCCAACCGGATCCAGGTGAACAGCCACGGCGACCACAAGGACACCGTTGTGCGAAGCCCTAGCTTCGTCCAGCTCGGCTGCATGTGCGTCCCCGTCGATAGGATCGCTGGCGCGGTGTCCTCTTCTTTCAGAATGCGCATCGCGCGTTTCCCTTCCTGGGGAGGCGCGCGATGGCAGCCAGTGTCATCCGGCGCGCATATCGTCTGCCGGTATCGCTTCGTACCAGGCCGTGTCCTGCAGCGCGAGCAGCGCCTCGGGCGCCGTCGCCGCGCCCATCGCCATCATGGCCATGGCCAATAGACCCGCCGTCGACAACGGTGCGATCCCAGGCACGCTGCCTTCGCAGCTGCGACGCGTACGCATCGCGCGACGGCGGCCCGCATCGGGCGACACCCGTTTCATACGTTCGGCGGCAGCGGCAGGCGGACGCGGGGCTGCGGCTCGGGCAACGAAGCCAGCGACTGCAGCTGGCAGAAGGTGGCGTCGTAGGCGGCCACTTCTTCCTGGTACTGGCAGAGCGCGCGGAACGGATTGCGCGCGGACAGCGCCTGCGCGGTGGCGCGCAATTGCTGACCGTCGGGATGGGTCTGCACCAGGGCCGCCACCCATACGGTGAGGGCTTCCAGTTGGCCGGTGGTGCGGGCATCGCTGGTTTCCAGGCGATCCAGCAGATTGTGCAGGTGGGTTTGCGAGTACAGCAGCATGGGGCGTGGCATCCGGTGCGTGATCACCGCGGCCTGGCCCCTGTTCCAGCGCGTTGGTTTTCCCCTGTCACGGGTCGCGCCACGCCATCCGGCCACCGTTCGGCGGCCGGAGTCAGGTGCGGTTGGGGAAATCGTGACTTCCGGCCTAGGCCGTGCGGCTGCGCGTCATCCGCGCAGGTTTACCTCGGCCACCTTGTCTTCGTAATCCTGCTTGGGATCCACGCCGAACAGCAGCTTCATGCCGGCCCACAGGCTCTGCTCGTTGAGCCAGATCTCTGCGTGCTCGGCATCGAAGCGCAGCAGCGCGAGCTTGGGATCGTCCTTGCCCTCTTCGTACCAGGCGGCGACGAAGGGATTCCACAACCGCTCGATCACGTCGCGGTCGTCATCGCGCACCAGTGCGCCCTGCAGGCTGGCGAACAGGTCGTGGCCCATCGAGGCGAACGTGGCGATGGCACGTTGCGGCGTGGTCGCACGCTGCGCCAGCAGGTTGTCGGTGGCGGTGAAGATCCACAGCGGGCCGCGGCCTTCGTGTTCGAGCAGCGCGGTCATCGGGCGTGTGTGGCCATCCTCCGCACCGTCCAGGCCCAGCATCAGCGTGCGGTCGGACTTCAGCGCCTTCCACAACTTCTTTTCGAGTTCTTCGGGGGTATGCATGGCGGCGTCCTCGTCGATGGATAAGCAGAACGTAGGCGCGCGGGTGTGGGGCCAATGTCAACGCGAGAGGGACATCGTCAGGCCGTGGTCATGTTTGTCGCGCGCGCGTCACAGGCAGTGCACTGGCAGGTGAATGCGCGTGTGCGGCTTTCACTTGGGGTTCGCAACAGCGCGCGCAGGCTGGCCCCGCGATACCCACCAGGAGAAGCGCATGAAGACCTCCCGCCTCGTGCTGTCGCTCGGCCTGCTGTCGGTGATGTCGGCCGCGGCCGCGCAGAACAGCTACTACGGCCCGGAAGACGAGGGCCGCCGCTTCAGCGACGGCAGCAAAGTGGAATGCCGCAACGTGGAAGTGCAGAAGAACACCCGCGACCCGAACCGCGTGGCCGGCACCGCCATCGGCGCGGTGATCGGCGGCCTGCTGGGCAACCAGGTGGGCAGCGGCAACGGCAAGAAGGTCGCCACCGTGGGCGGCGCCGTCGCCGGCGGCGCGATCGGTCGCAAGGTCCAGGGCAACAGTCAGGAAACCAAGGGCGACCGCATCGTCGAACGCCGTTGCGAGCGCGTGTACCGCTGACGCACCTGCTCCCCGGGACAGGTGCCCCCGGGCGCCTGCGGTGACGAGGCCGCAGGCGCCTTTCTTTTTGTCCGGATCGCGCGCCACGGCGCGGGTTGCGGGCGCGGGACCGCGAGCGTATAACGCACGTTATAACACTCGGAACCCCGCGCCATGAAGCTCAAGATCACCACCATCGGCAACTCCGCCGGCGTCATCCTGCCCAAGGAACTGCTCGCCCGCCTGCGCCTGGAAAAAGGCGACGAGCTGCATGCGCTGGAGACGCCCGACGGCATCCGCCTGACCGTGTACGACCCCACCCTCGCCGAGCAGATGGAGGTGGCGGAACAGGTGATGCGTGATCGCCGCACGTTGCTCAACAAGCTGGCGCAGTAAGGAGCTCCGATGATCACTTGGATCAGCAGGACGCTGGCCCTGGCCATCCACGACCGTCAGCTGGCCGAACATGGTGGCGGCACCGGCGTGCGCGATGAAGGTCTGCTCGACAGCGCACTCGCGCGTCCGCAGCAGCTGTTCGCCTACGGCGATCCTCCGCCCGACCTCGCCGCGCTCGCGGCCAGCCTCGCGCATGGTTTGGCGCGCAACCATCCCTTCGTCGACGGCAACAAGCGCACGGCCGCCGTCGCCTGCGAAGTCTTCATCGTGCTCAACAGCGGCCGGTTGCATGCCACGGACCCGGAGCTCTATCCGCAGTACATCGGCCTCTCCGAAGGCTCACTCAGCGAAGCCGACTTCGCCACCTGGCTGCGTGCGCACCTGGTGGTGACACGCAAGGGCAAGCTGCAGGAAAAACGCGCGGCCTATCGCCGTTAGCGGGGAACCCCTCAGCCCAGCAACCCGTACGCCGCGATCGTGGCGGCGCGCTCGGGTTGTTCTTCCACCGGGCGCGGCGGGCTGATCAGATAGCCCTGCAGGCGCGTGCAGCCCATGCCGGCGAGCAGTTGCTTCTGCTCCAGCGTTTCGACGCCTTCGGCGACCACGTCCAGGCCCAGTTGCCGGCCCAGGTGCACGACCGATTGCACGATGGCGGCGTGGCGCGAACCGGGCACGAGCTGGCGCACGAACTGGCGGTCGATCTTCAACTCGTGCACCGGCAGGTGCGCGAGGTATGAGAGGCTGGAATAACCGGTACCGAAGTCGTCCACCGAAATGCGCGCGCCGGCCTCGGCGAGTTCTTCCAGCACGCCGGCGGTGCGTTCGGGTTCCACCATCGCCATCGATTCGGTGATCTCCAGCGTCAGCACGCCGGGCGGCAGGCCGTGGCGACGCATCGCGTTGCGCACCTGCGCGACCAGCTGCTCGCTGCGCACCTGCGCGGCGGACAGGTTCACCGACACGGTGGGCACGCGCGCGCCAGCGCGTTGCCAGGCGGCCCACTGGCGGCAGGCTTCGTCCAGCACCCACGCGCCGAGTTCGACGATCAACCCTACCCGCTCGGCCAGGGTGATGAAGCGGTCCGGCATCACCAAGCCCAGGCGCGGATGCTGCCAGCGCACCAGCGCTTCCATGCCGGCGAGGCCGTTGTCGAGGGCGCGGATCTGCGGCTGGTAATACAGCACCAGTTGGCCGCGCTCCAAGGCGCGGCGCAAGTCGTAGGTCATCTGCAGCTGGCCCTGCGCGCCTTCGCTCATCGAGGGCTCGTAGAGGGCCATGCCGTTGCGGCCGGATTCCTTGATGCAGTACATCGCCGCATCGGCGTGCGCCATCAGCGCGTCGGGGTCTTTGCCGTCGCCGGGATACAGCGCGATGCCGATGCTGGCGCTGACCATCACATCGTCGTGGTCTTCCAGCTTCATCGCTTCGCCCAAGCGCGCGAGCAGGCGTTGGCCCAGCACGGTGGCTTCGTTGGCGCCGCCCACGGCCGCGGCCATGACGAACTCGTCGCCGCCCAGCCGCGCGACCGTATCGCCGGGCGCGATCATCTGCCGCAACGTGCTGGCCACGCGCACCAGCAGCGCATCGCCCACGTGGTGGCCGAAGCTGTCGTTGACGCCCTTGAAACCGTCCAGATCGATGAAGAGCACGGCGAAGCGACTGTCGTCGCGCTGCGCTTGCGCGATCAGCTGCTGCAGGTAGTCGACCAGTTGCAGGCGGTTGGGCAGGCCGGTGAGCGCGTCGTGCAGGGCCAGGTGGGTGAGCTGCTGGTTGGCCTGTTGCAGCGAGGCCGACAGCCGCGCGGTGCGTTCGTGCAGCAGGCGGTCCAGCACGCTGGCGCCGATCGCGGTGCCGAGCACCGCCGCGTTGATGACCACCACCAGCCAGGCGAGCGAATCCGGCGAGAAGCCATCGCGCAGCGCAGCGCCGCACATCGAGCCTTCGGGGAAATGCGCGGCGGCCATGCCGGTGTAGTGCATGCCCACGATGGCCACGCCCATCACGCCCGCGGCCAGGGCGCGGTGCAGGCGTTCGTGGTGCACGTCGTCGCGCAGGCGGTAGGCGATCGCCAGTGCGCCACCGGCGGCGGCGATGGCGATCAGCACGGAGGCGATGAACCAGCCCGGGCGGTAGACGATGTCCGGGTTCATCCGCATGGCGGCCATGCCCACGTAGTGCATGGCGGCAATGCCCATGCCCATCACCACCGCCCCGCTGAAGAGGCGTGCGCGGCTCACGTGGTCACGGGTGACCAGCCACAGCGCATAGCCGCTGGCGGCGACGGCCAGCACCAGCGACAGGAAGGTGATGCCGATGTCGTAGCCCAGGCGGATCGGCAGGCGCAGGGCGAGCATGCCGATGAAGTGCATGGACCACACGCCGATGCCCATCGCCAGCGCGCCGCCGGCCAGCCACCAGCGCCGGGCCACCGGGTCGCTGGCCCGCACGCGGCCGGTGGTCTTCAGCGCGGCGTACGAGGCCAGGGCGGCCACGAAGAACGAGGTGACCACCAACTCCGGCACGTAGGTTGCGACCAGCCCCTTGTCCATCAGGTCCTGCTTGTTCCTCTTCCTGACGGCCTTAACGGCCGCCTGCCCCGCAGCATGATGGTGTATGCGTGGTTACAAGCTTTACATGCTCCGGAGTGAGGGCTGTGTCACGGAATGGGAGCGCCCCGCAGGGGCTGGCACGGGCACAGGGGCCCGAAACGGCGGCGACGGCATGGCGAGGCGGCGATGCCCCGCCTCGCCCCATGCCCCGCGCATCACCCTCCCAACGCCGCGCCGTTGGCCTGCCACACGGCGTAGTTCAGCGCGGCCGCGAAGGTGATCCACAACAGGTAAGGCACCATCAGCGCGCCCGCGATGACCCGGATCTTCCAGAACGCCGTGAGGGTCCACGCGACGAGGATCCACAGCAGCACGATGTCGGCGAAGGCGAGCGCGCCCTGCTTCCATCCGAAGAACAGCCAGCTCCATAGCGCGTTGACGAGAAGCTGCAGCACGAAGACGGTCAGCGCGGCCTTGCGACGTGCCCATCCCCCCGTGCGCCAGACGATCCAGGCGGCGAGCGCCATCATCCCGTACAGCACGGTCCACACCGGACCGAACAGCCACGCAGGCGGCGCCCAGACGGGCAACGCCAGCGAGGCGTAGAACGTGCTCGCCTCCACGGACGCCAGCGCACCCACGCCCGCCGCGGCGTAACACGCCACGATCCATCCCACCAAAGCCCATGCCTGTCGGCCACGCGTCATATCGGGTCTCCCTGTGTGTTCAACGTTGCAACGAAGTGATTGAAGCCGTCATCGCGTGTCGGCCGGTGCATCGGCATTGCACTGCCTGTCCGGTGCGACGGCGCTCCACTCCCGCGCCGCCCACAACAGACCCGGCAGCGCCGTCGCCCACGCCACGGCGAGCCAGGCGATACCCCGCCACGCGGGATCCGCGAATCGCGCCGCGTCCCACCCTTTGCTCGCGGCCAGGTACGCCAGCGGTCCGCCGATGCCTCCGACCAGCACGCCCAGCCAACGCCGCCGCTGCAGGCTGCGCATCGCCACGTTGAGGGTGACGGCGAGCGAGGCCCACAACGCCAGAATCCACGCGGGCGGCAAGCCCTCGCCCCCCGGCAGCGGCGCGGCATAGCGGAGCCACCCCTGCGACGCCGCGACGCCATCCACCACGACGCCGCACGCCAGCGCCGCGCCCACCAATTTCAGTTCCACGCGCGGCGCCGTCGCGGTGATCACCTGGACGCCGACGAACACCGCGGCCGCGAGCACGCCCGGCCACGCATGGCCATGCGACGCGGCGATCACCGCCACGAACCAGACCGCCTGATTGCCCGCCACGTTGATGAGCAGGCGCGGCCATCGCACCGCGCCCGTTGGCCGGAGGCGTCTTTCTTCCTCGGCCATGACCGTGCGTCGAGGGTTCAAGGCGTCGGCTCGTGAAAGTACGTCCGCACGCGTGCCATGCCGATCGGCAAGCCGGTGTGGAATGCATCGACGCGACGCGGGGTCATGATCGTAGGTCCTGTGATTCAAGAGGCATACGCAGAGCGATGCGCATCGGATGCGCGCGTCGCGCCGGATGCGCACGACGCCGACGAACGGCCCGCGCGTACAGCCACGTGGAGCGCGCGTGAAGCGTTCTGAAAGTACGCTTACGTCCTGCGTTCTCTTGAATCCATCTGCACCGCGTTCGCGTAGAGGACGTGCCTACAGTCGGTAGGCGCAACCCGTTCTGGTGGGAGAGGCACATGCAGATCAAACTTCTTGGCGCTGCCCTGCTGATGGCCGCAGGGCCGGCCTTCGCAGCGGGACCCGAGCAGGGAAAATTCTCGATGTCCGTGTTCGGTGGCGCCGACAGGCCGATCAGCGGCGACGTCCACACGGGTGCCGTGGCGCCGGTACCGGATCTCGGCCCGTTGAATCCCGACCTCGCCGGCGTCAGCGCGGAGTTGCGGATCCGTTCGCGCAACCACGAGCAGATCTACGGCACCGCCAAGTCGTTCGGCCTGGAAGTCGGCTATGGACTGAGCGACCGCAGCGAAGTCTTCCTCCAGGCCAAGGAGACCAGTGCCGATGACGGTCGCGTGCGCGTCGGTGCCGCCTACGTGCCGGCGCTCGATACCGAGCTCGATGTCTTCGGCCGATTCTCGCGCTACGACGCGTACACCTGGGAGGTCGGTTACCGGCACTACTTCGGCGACGGTGGCCGGGTCAGGCCGTTCGTCGCGGCGCGCCTGGGTGCGACCGAAACCGATGACATCCGGGCCACCTTCGAGATTCCCGACGCCGCGATCACCATCCCGAATGCGCCGTTCTACAAGAAGGATTGGGCGCTCAGCGGCGGGCTCGAGACCGGCGTGCATGTCCCCTTCACCGAGCGCTTCAGCATGCGGTTCACCGCCGGCGTGAACTACATCGACGAGCTGTCCGACGACGACTCCGCGATCGGCGGGCTCGGCCTGGCCGCGATCAACGACACCGGCCGCCGCGTCTCCGTGCCGCTCTCCGTCACCGGCCGCTGGGACTTCTGAGAACGTCCCAAGGGAAGGCCCCGCGATGCGGGGCCTTCTTCGTTGACGCGTGGGTGGCGGCGTGCGAACGGCGTCAGCGCGTCACGCGAAGACGTAGCGCGCCTCGTTGCCGCTGAGGTCCTCCTCGGTGGGCAGCGTCATCACGAACGTCGTGCTGCCGTCCTCCACCCGTGCGGCGACGTCGCCGCCATGGGCGCGGGCGATCTCGCGCACGATGAACAAGCCCAGGCCGAGGCTGGAGTGTTCGCCCTTGTTGGCTGCTTGAGAGCCGCGCCGCAACGGATCGAACAGGGCGTTGAGTTTTTCGCTCGGCAACGGGGCGCCGGCGTTGCTGACCGCCAGGTGCAGCCGCTCGCCCTCGCCCTTCAACGACACCCGGATCTCCTCGCTCGGCGCACCGTATTTCGCCGCGTTGGTCACCAGGTTGTGCACGGCTTCGCGGATGCGGGTGTCGTCGAAGTGTCCGCGCGTGCCGCCTTCCAGCTGCAGCGCAATCGTCGCGCCGGGCAGCGTGGAGCGCAGCAGCTCGACCTCCTCGGCCACCGCCGGCGCCAGGTCGCAATCGGCGCGCTGCAGCGTCATGCCCGCGCCCAGCGCGCTCTTGCTGTAGTCCAGCAATCCATCCACCAGCCGGCCCAGCTGCAGGCCGCCGTTGAGGATGCGCTCGGCCGGCCGCGCGTGCGGCGTGTCCTTCACGCTGTCCATCAGGAATTCCGCCGTGCCGACCACGGCCGTCAACGGGCCGCGCAGATCGTGGCCCAGCGCGCCCAGGAACACGCTGCGCCACGACTCCACCGTGCGGGAGAACTCCACCAGCGATTCGGCCACGGCCTGATCGATGGCTTCATTGAAGCGGATCATGTCGTCCAGCGCGTCGACGACCAGCGCCTGATCGGCCGCCCACAGGCGCAGCACCGAGGCGCGCAGTGCGCGGTACTCGGCGATCATCTGATTGACGCCGAAGCCATCATCGGCGCGGCTGCGTCCGTGGCTGGTGGCCGCCGACTCCGGTCCGACGTGGGCCGGCGCGCGGCCAAGGGATTTGGCGCGCTGTTGGGCCTCACTCTGCGGCGTGCGCAGGTCGGCGACGATCTCGCGCAGGATGTGCGGAATGTCGTTGCGCAGGCGCTTGATGTTCAAACGCGCGCCGCCGGGTGCCTGGCTGACGGCGAAATGCACGGCGTCGTCGAGGATCGTCTGCGTGTTGGCTTCGATGAAATCGGCAAGTCGCATAGGCGCTCCCTGGTGTGGGTACGGTGTCGTGGTCATGGGGTGGATGGCCCTTCCCTGGCGCGCCTTTCCTGGCGTGCCTCTCCTGGTGTGTCGCAGCGGATCAGTCGGCGAGTGCGCGCGGATCGCGCGGATCGTCGATGTGGGTCTGCGCATCCGGCGGTTGATCCGGTCCGCCGGGGACGTCGTCCGGATCGCCCGGATCGCGCGGCATCGGGGGCGTGGACGGTTCGTCCGGGCGATACGGATCACTCGGCGTACCCGGCGCGCTGGGCGCGCCGGGAGTCGACGGTGTCCCCGGCTCACTCGGTGTGCCGGGGACCGAAGGTGTTGGCGTGCCGTGCGCCGCAACTTCGCCTTCGGACGAAGACGATGCGGGTGTCGGCGCGGGCACCACGGGCGTGGCGCCTTGGGTCGTGGGAACCATGGCGGAGTCCTCGCTTGCGAGGGTCAAGCGTGGCGGCCGCCATGTTCGAAATCCGTGAGGAAGACACGCGAATTTTCAGCGTATTTTCACGCTCGGGGCCCCAACTCGACCGCGGGCTGAACGCGTCCACGCGATGCGCACGATCTCTTTACCGAATGCGACCCACCATCGCGGCATGCTCTGCCAAGAACGCATCGATGCACGTCTCAACGACGCCGAATTCCTGGTGCTCTCCGGTGCCGACATCGGCGATCCGCAGGCCTTCATTCGCGGTCTGTGGCTGCAGGTGTACGAGTGCGCGCCGATGCATCTGCGCTCGTCGGTGCTGCGCCGCCTGCATGCGCTATCGCGGCGACTCGGTGTGCAGTACGTGCATGGCGAGCACGACGCTTCCGCCTGATCGACGCCGCTACGCAGGCCTGACGAATCCCCTCACGCCCCCGGGCGCAAACGCGCCAAGGCGGTCTCGAGATCCTGACGGCGGAACGGCTTGGCCAGCACGGCCGCCTCGGCGAAGCGGTCCGGCAATCCCTGCTGGCCGTAGCCGGTGGTGAAGAGGAACGGCACGCCACGTTCGCGCAGCGCATCGGCGATGGGGAATGACGGCGTGCCGGCGAGGTTGACATCCACCACGGCCAGGTCGATCTGCGCGTGCTCCAGATCCGCGAGCGCCTGTTCCAGCGAACCCGCGCTGCCGGCCACGGCATAGCCCAGCGTAGGCAACAGGTCTTCCAGCAGCATCACCAGCATGGATTCGTCTTCCACGATGAAGACGCGCGGCGCGGGGTCGGAGGTCGTCATGCGGCTACGTCCAGGTCGGGCATGGGGGCGGTGATGCGGCAGTGCACGCCAGCCGGTTCGAATTCCAGGGCGACATCGCCGCCCAGGTCGTGGCGCAGGCCGCGCTCGATCAGGCGCGATCCGTAACCGCGTTGCGCAGGCGGGGCCACGGGCGGGCCATCGTGCTCCTGCCAGTGCAGGACCAGCACGCGGTGTCCGTCGCGGGCCTCGGACCGCCAGTGGATGCGCACGCGACCGTGCGCGACCGACAAGGCGCCGAATTTCATCGCATTGGTGCACAGCTCGTGCAGGGCCATCGACAGGGCCAGGGCGCGTTGCGGTTCCAGCTCGATCGGCGGGCCGTCGATGTCGAAGCGGCCGGGGCCGTCCTGCAGGCACGGCGCCACGGCGGTACGCACGATGTCGTGCAGCGGTGCGTGTTCCCACTCCTGCCGGGTCAGCACGTCGTGGGCCTGGGCCAGGGCGTGCAGGCGCGATTCGAAGCGGCTGACCGCCGGCCCCATGCCGTCGTCGCCGCGCAGGGTCTGCAGGGCGATGGACTGCACGATGGCCAGGGTGTTCTTGACGCGGTGGTTGAGTTCGTTGAGCAGCAGGCGCTGGTGGTCTTCGTGCTGCTTGCGCGCGGTGATGTCGGTGGCGGCGCCGAACCATTCGGTCACCTCGCCGCCGATCGGCTGGATGGGCACGGCCCGCGAGGCGATCCACGACCACGCGCCTTCTTCGTTGCGGACGCGGTGCTCGACGCTGTAGGTGCTCTGGGCCGCGCGCGCGCGGGCGATGGCATCGGCGACCAGCGTGCGGTCATCGGGGTGGACCAGCACGTCCAGCCAGTCCGGCGTCAGTGAGCCATGCCGGCCCAGCAGTTGGTTGCCGCCCACGATGTCCACTTCGCTCCAGTCGGCGTTGGTGCGGTAGACCAGGTCGGAGGTGGCATCGACCATGGCGGCCAGGCGTTCTTCGCTGCGGCGGCGGGCTTCTTCGTGCTGTTTGCGGTCGGTGACGTCGCGGGTGGTGCCGGCGACGGCTTCCACTTCGCCATCGGGGCCGATGACGGGCATCAGCAGGTAGTCGTAGATGCGGCGGCCGTTGGTGCCATTGAATGGGACGTCGCCGCGCACGGGCTGGCGGGTGGCGATGACCTGGTCGATCTCGCGGTCGTGCATGGCGGCGTGCCACGGTTCGTAGCCCAGTTCCAGGCAGTGTTTGCCGATGGCCTCGTCCCAGGTCTTGCCCCACATGGCCAGCAGCGCGGCATTGGCGTAGATGAAGCGGTGCTGCAGGTCCCACATGTAGACCAGGTCGGGCGTGGTCTGCAGCAGGGTTTCGTACAGGCGGACGCGCTGCTCTGCCGGGGCCTGCGCGCCGCCTGCGGTCGATGCGCTATCCATGGAAGCAGGGGTTTCCGAGGGGGATGAGGCACCTTATCGCCGGGGGGCGTGCGCTACCCGTGAAACTTGGCAGGGGTGGCGCCCCGATGGGTGCTCCGGTTCAGAAAGCAGGCAAAAGAAAGGCCCCGCGGTGCGGGGCCTTCGGTTGCGTGTGGAATTCAGTTGCCGCCGGTGCCCGCGGGTTCGCGGGTGCTGCGCCGGCTGAATCGCGCGGCCAGTTCGCGGCGGGCTTCATCCACGCCCTTGTCCTTGCCGGCCACCTTGATGACGCCGTAGACCTCCAGCGAGGCGGCCATCAGGTCGCTGCCGAGGGCGAGTTCGGTGTCGGACGCGCGTTGCATGAGGTGGGCGAGCCGGGCGGTGCGCGGGCGCAGGGCTTCGAGGGCGCGATGGTCGTGGCGGAAGGCATCGAAGTCGAAGTCGCGCGGCATCAGGCCGGCGTGCTGTTCGGCCACGGCCAGTGCGCTGGTGCAGAAGGCGCGCGATTTGTTGCCCATCTTCACCAGGTCGGAGCGTTCTTCGAGGGTGAGGGCGATCAGCAGGTCGAGGTCGGCTTCGAGGGCGGTCAGGGCGCCATCGATGCGTGCCAGGCGGTCGGCGTCGAACGTCATGGCGATGCGGTTCTGTGTCATGTGGTTGCGTCCTTTCAGGTTGTACCGGCCGGATCCGGCCGGCACAGGCAGCCTACTGCCGCCCGCCCGCATTGCGACGCCCTGCCCCGCTAATGGAGTAGTTCTCACACTGCGCGCGGCGATTGCCCAAAAAGAGGGTCGCGACACCGAAATACATCCAGCGTTGGACCTAAACGGGGGAACGTTGGATGTAGGTGTGAGAAGAAACACCGAAGAAGGCGGAACGTTCCACCTTAGTGAGAGAAGAAACACCGAAAAACATCCAACGCTGGATGTTTGTGTGAGATGAAACACTGAAAAAGAGGGAACGTTGGATGTTTGTGTGAGAAGAAAGACCGGAAAACATCCAAGGGTGGATGTTTGTGTGAGGAGAGGCACTCCAGGTACCGACCGGTCTCCCGAGCTTATGAGCACTGGTTTGGCGTGGCGCGAGAAAGCTCAAAGAACGCCGATCTGCTGGCAGGCATCCAGAAACGGTTTTCTTAGGAAGTTGCAGTCCGCGTAGGGTCGGTGCTGAGCCTGGTGGGCACGCATTGCCAGGATGTCGGCGGGCTGCTTGTCGTAAGCCTGGCATTCATCGAGCACCTGCGTCAGCCAGTACTTGCCGTCATTTTCTCCACAGAGTTTGGCTTTGTAACGCTCTTCAATGCCATACACGTCCTTCCAGGTTTCGATCTCCTGCGCAATCGCAGCGGGGCCGAACTGCAGCGTGATATCTGCCGGGATCAGTTTGGCCACGTCCGAATGCTGCAAATAGATTTGAAGCTCGATGCAGTGCGCGGCCCTAAAAGGATAGAAAACGGCACGGCGATGAACTGCTCTTGCGGGATCTTTGGGTGTGTAAGCTGGGTCCTTGCTGGTCTTGTAGCTGCTGTTACAGTGGTGACAGGCCGGGACAAGGTTGCGGAAGTTGATGGAGTTGAACGGGTACAGCGCCTTGGGCAAGTAATGGTCGTAGGCCTCACGAGGAATGTGGTTCGGCCCGAGTAAGTCGTTCACGCCACAAAACGGGCATTTACCTTCCTTATTGGTCCCTACGAAAGTCTTATAGTGGTCGTCAATGTCGCCGATCTTTCCGCGTAGTACTGCGAGATCTAGCAGCGACTGTGAATATAAGCCCTTGAAGAACGTGCCAAGCAGGTCGGCAATATCCTTGTGACTAACAGCGATGTCGATGTAACGGGCAAGGTGCGTCGCCGGATCATTGGCACACACCTTCTCCAGATCATTATTGCCCTGATACCACTGCTGAAAATGATTGATCTGAACGGCGGTCAATGCCGAAAAAAGAGCGTAGATTCGCTCCACATGACCGTAGAAGAAATCGGCGCCTTTCGCGTCGGAGTAATAGAAGGCTTCCATTACCTCGCGCAGTTCCGCGTTGGCGTCGAACAGATTCAGACCGAATGGACCACTTTCCGCTCCCTTGCACCACACTTCATGAAATATGAAGTCGATGAACTCCTGCATCCTCTCCATCTTATGAGGCACATAGGTGTACGGAAACAGCATCAGCCCCGCACCTCCCTATCGCCCCGCTGATCAGCATCAAGGATGGCATTGATCAGTAGCACTTTCTCCACAGAGTCGCCGAGCTGCTGGTGAATCTCCGTGATCAAGGCTTCCTTGTCGTCGATACCCTCTTCAAAACGCGCCCGCAGCATCTCAAGCAGGGTCTGCGCATGGCCGCCGATGGTTTCGCGCTTACCGAAGGTGCTCATGGTGATCTTGTTGATCGAGGCGCCCAGCGTGTTGTAGTCCGGTTGAATGATGCTGACCTTGCCACTGGATTTGTCTTTGGCAAATACAAGCACCTTCTCCGGCTTGCTATCGGAAATCAGGAACGGCGTGTGGGTAGTGATCAGCATCTCTTGCGCGAAATCACCGTTGCCGGGCAGGCACTGGCGCAAGCGGCTTATGAAGTTGGCACGCCAGTCAGGGTTGAAGTGCGTTTCGGGCTCGTCGAGCAGGAACAGGCTGTTGGTCTCACGGAATAGCAGGCACAAGCCGATGCTATGCAGCAATTGATGCTCGCCGTCCGACAACTCCTTGAGCATCATCGGCTCGACCACGCCCTGCTTGGTGAAGCGCACGAACTTGAAGCGCATGATGCGCTGGTCAGATGCCAAGGTTGGCACCGTCTCGCCGACGTAGTGGCTGGTGGATTTGTAGAGATCGGCCTTCAGAGCTTCGCTGACGGCATACAGGTTGAGCGTCAACAGCACCTGAAACGCCCGAAAGAGCACCAGGGCATTGCCATCGAAGTTATCGCGAAATGCCTGCCGGGTTGCCTCATTCACCCGGTAGTCGAGCACCAATGTATCGCTGGCGTCGTCGATATAACTGAGCGTGGCACAACGCTTGAGCGCGCTCACCACCAATGAAGACTTCTCGTCGCCCTCCAGCAGCTGCAACACGTTCAGACGATAGCGGGCACTTCCTGGTTCATCAGTTTCCGACAGTGCGGGATTGCCTTTGATGATCTCGCGGCGAACCCAATCATCAACTGATTGGCTGATCTCAGACTCTGATAGTCCGCGTGTTCGAGCTTCCGCCTGTAGTCGATTTCGTCGCTCTTGCTTCTGATCTTCATCTGCAAGATCGAAGGCGTCCAGTTGCACTGCGTCGATGGGAACTCGGCGGCGCAGGATGATGCGAAATTCCCGCAAGGCCTCGATACCCACATCCTCGCGGAAGGGCTGCAGTGTGGCCTCGTTCTGAAACAGCAGGTTGCACAGCAGGATGGCCTGGCTGAATCCACTGTCCAGATAGGCCAAGCGTGTCTCCGGGTGGCCAGGATAGCTCAGTTGCCGGCTCAACGCATTCCAGTACTCGTCGAATTGCACGAAACGCATTTTGAAGAACGGCAGGCTGAGGATCTCGTTCTCACCCGAGGAGTAGCCCAGCACATATTGCGGCAGCAGGAGATCCCGCTCTTCATCTGTCAGACGACTGGAAGCAAAGCTCTCGGAAGGCAATGCCTTGTGGTTCTCCCAGCGTAGCCAGAGCGACCCTCCTGCCTCTTTGATTACCACAACGTGGGCGAACGTTGGACTGTCGGAGGTTCTGCGTTCCTTTGGAAGCTTGATCAAGTATTCGAGTTCATAGGCAACAGGCGAATTCTCCTGCACCTCGTCTTGGAGAGCCTCAGGCAGAAAGCTGCGGCGCACGCGCAACACTTCCAACTGAAAGAAGATGGCTGCAAGCGCTTCAAGCAGGTTGGATTTTCCGCTGCCGTTGGGGCCGGCGCACACGAAGGGCGCAAAGTCGTTCGCGCGCTCCAGCTCATCCTGCAAACTCCATCCGGTTCGGAAGTGGTGCTCGAACCCGCAGGGCAGACTTCGAAAGCCTTTGGGGTCGGTGATCTTGAGACGCAGCAGCTTCATGTCTGAGCAATCCTAAGCTCAATGAGGTTGCCGAAGATCGGATTTCCTTTGTCATCATGGCCAGTGACGTTACGAGTTTGCTCGAGACGAGAGTCGCGCAGCGCATCAAAAGTCCACGATTTCAGAAAATCGTAGTCGTCTATAGCAAGGTCGTGGTCGGCATCGTCCAGCACAATCAAACGAAAGTTCATGGCGTCCAACAGCTTCGCTGCATCGAACATCTTCCCCGGCGACAGCATGGCTAGGTAGGCCTCAACCCAGAAGTGCAATGCATCCTTTCGTCCGGATGCGTTAGATAGCGATATCGTTGTTGGCAACTCGGGAAGTGACAAAGGTCGATTGGCTGCGATTTCTGGCTGCAGCTCGACCTTGGCCTTTAGGTCTCCCTGATCCATTTGCGAGGTTGGGAAAGGGACTCGCGACAGATCCAGCTCACCCTTGAAGGCCTGCTGGCTCAGAGCGCCATAGAGTGCCTCAAGATCGGCAAGGCTCTGCTGATAACGCAACTTGAGCTGATTGACGCGTTCGTGAACCTTAGCAAAGCGGTTTTGCAGCTCAATATGTGGGCGTTTTATCTTGGTCTCTTTGATGAGGCCCAAGTTGAGTCCACTCATGATCGCTCCGCGATTCTTGCTCTCGAACTGATTTAGGACAAAAGGACTGGAATGAATCGAATACGAAAGAAAAACTGGGTTTGCGATCTCCCGATTCAGCGTAATTGCAGCAAGATGCTTAGTGTTTACAGCGACAGGAATGTCGTCAGGGATTACTGCAGAGCGACCGATGGTCCCCATGATCGTGACGATCACGTCACCCGGAAAGACGCGATAACTCTGGAGCTCCTGATATTTCTCATTCGAGATAAAGCGACGCTCGCCCCACGCAAAATAATTGTTCACGGCATTGTCGATACCCAACACTGCCACGTCCCCGTCCGTAGAGAATTCACTATGCAATAAGTTGGAGCCGAACGGCCCCGTTCGCATGGCGCCTTTATGCTTGGCCGCGAGCTCGCGAACTTCCACCAGTGGCCAATTTTCATAGCCAGGGCTCCCAGGTCCGAACATCTCTAGAAAAACGCTCTTAAGCAGGTCGTCGAGTTGTTGCAGGTGTTGTTTGCGCTGGGCGATCAGCCCTTCCACTTTGCCGAGCAGATGGGCAATGCGGATCTGGTCGTCGAATGGCGGGAACGGTATCTCAATTTCGGCCAGCGATTTTGAATTGAGTGTTTTGCCCATCACGGCCTGGTTTGAACCGCCATAAGTTGCCGACTGCAATGCGTAGTAGAGAAACTCTGGGTGCAGCTCTTTTTCATCTTTGATTGCAAAGGCTGCAATCGCTTCGTTTGTGAAGAGATCGCAACCTGCAAATGCCATCTTGCCAATGGTTAGCTTGAAACTGAATAGCAAAGTTCCCTTCTTAACGATTTTGCATCTGGCGCCTATTACAGCTCGATCCGTGATTTGCTCCTTCGTCTCAGTGACGACTTTCGAATTTAAATCGCGAATTGAAACCCAGCGATGCCCCTTTCCCCAATAGCTCGGCTCGTTTCTCGGCGGTGTTCTGCCAATGGAGATATCCAAAAGCTTGGACAGCCTTTCCTGCCTCATCCCACCATCCTCTTCAATTCCAGCAACTCGCGCACGATACCGCTTTGCACCTTGGTAAGTTCCGTGTCGTCCACCTCACCCACCTCGGCCTGAAGCAGTCGATCAAGGATCACGCCCGGCGCGTCGTAGCTCACTTCTTCGAAGACATCCTGCTTGTAGCGAGAGAGCGAAAGGTCGTAGTTGTTCTTCTCGTCGGCAATCTCGCTGAGCGGCACCATGAAGCACTGTGCGGTGCGATCGGCATTAGATGCGGCATCGCGGGTGTGATATTGGGTGACAATGTCTTGGAGGTCGCCCCAGCTGTCCCTTCCATCAGGCGTCTTCTGCTTGTTGCGCTTGTCGTCAAGCGAATAGCCATCGGCGGCCATTTCGTAGAACCAGACGTGCTCTGTGGCCGGTTTGCTCACCTTATCTTTCGGCCCCCAGACCTTGGTGAACAACAAAATTGCAGTGCTGACCCCGGCGTAGGGTTTGAAAACGCCGCTGGGTAGGGTGATCACGGCCTTCAGGTCGCAGCGCTCCACCAACATCTGACGCAACGTCTTGAAGGCCCCGCCGGAGCTGAACAACACGCCCTGTGGCACGATCACGCAAGCGGTTCCGCCCTTCTTCAGCAGGCGGTAGATGTTCTCGACAAACAGCAGCTCGGTCTTGGTGGTAGCCAGTTGCAGGGCTTCGTTAATGTCGCCCTTGTCGATGCTGCCGGTGAAGGGCGGGTTGGCCAGCACAATGTCGTACTCAGCTTCCTCGGTGTAGCCCTTGCTGAGGGTGTCCTTGTAATCGATGTTCGGCTCGTCGATGCCGTGCATCATGAGGTTCATCAGCCCAAGGCGCACCATGGTCTGGTCGATGTCATAGCCCCACAGCGAGTTGGACAAGATGGCTCGCCGTTTTTCATCGAATGCCGCCGCCACCGAAGTGCGGATAAAGCCATCCTCATCTGGCTTGAGGTCTTTGGTGCCCGCCTTGATTGCAAGCTGTGTGACGATGTACTGGTACGCACCCAACAGAAACCCGCCCGAGCCGCAGGCAGGGTCAGCGATCTTGTGACCCAACTGCGGCTGCACCAGATCGACAATCAGTTTGATGATGTGGCGTGGGGTGCGGAACTGACCATTCTTGCCAGCGGTCGCGATCTCGGACAGCAGGTACTCATATACGTCGCCCTGAATGTCCTGGAAGGACTGTCCTTTCTCCTCCGAGTCCTTCTCCATCACTTCGAAGATGTCGTCGATGGTCTTCACCGCTTCCACCAGCAGGGCGGGCTTGGGGATGATGAAGACCGCGTTCTTCATGTGGTGGGTGAAGTTGGATTCGGCGCCGTTCAGGTCCTTGAGAAACGGGAACACCTTGCCCTGAACGTGCTGCAGCATCTCTTCGGCCTGCATGCGCTTGAATTCGCTCCAGCGAAGCGTGCGTTTGTCGATGGGGCGCTGTTCCGCCACAGGCCAGTTGCGTTCCTCAGGTGGAATCCAAGTGCCTTCAAACCTGGATTGATACGGATCGCTCCAGCCATCTCTTGCATCTGCCTGACGCTTCTGATCGAGCTCATCCAGCCGTTTCATGAACAGCAGGTAGGTGATCTGCTCGATGGCGGTGAGCGGGTTGCTGATGCCGCCGCTCCAGAACTTGTTCCAGAGCTGGTCGATCTTGCTTTTGAGTTCGGGGTTGTTTTGCAGCATGGTGTGCTCTGATATTTAGGCAGCCAACCGTTCGGTCAGCTGCAGAATCTCGTTGATTTCAAGTGGGCTGAACACGCCACGGATGCCTTGCGGGTGGATGACCGTGAAGGGGGCGTTGATCAGGTCTTTCTTCTCCACCTTTTCGCGCTCGATGATGAAGCCCTTCAACAGGTCGAGGAACTCCATCTGCCGGCTGCTGAGCGTCGTGTGGGCGCGAATGAACTGGTCGAAGGCGGCGCTGACCTCGTCCGGGAAGCTCCTGAGCACTTCAATACCCAGGATGTGGCGGATGAACTGGATGAAGCGCGCCTTGCGGTTCTTGTAAACCTGGCGCAGCAGGTCTTCGGTGATGTGCGGGTGTTCTTTGTGCAGCAGTTCGGCCAGTTCGTTGGCCTCTTCGCTGCCCACTGTCTCGCCGTTCTTGATCTTCTTCAGCACCGGGTTGTGCGCGGTGAGTTCGACTATCAGGCTTTCCACCATTTCGCGGTAGCGGGTGATGCTGACCGCCTCGTGCTGCGGGCCGAACTCCACCCATTCCTTCCTGTTCAGTTCATCGGCCAGATCGAGATGCGTTTGTTGCTGGCCAGTGGATTGCTCGCGGAACTTCATCAGCGGGCCGAGTTTGGCGATCAGTTCGTCGAAGGCGTCTTCATCTGCCTTGGCCCAGTAGTGGCTGGTTTGCGCGGCGCGGATCAGGGCCTCTTCCTGCTTGACAAAGCTGACGGAGAGCGGCAGTTCGCTGATCTGCTCGACGATGCCTTCTTTGAGGGTGTCGGCTTGCTCCTTTTCCTCGCTCAAAACGGCCAGCGAGTACTCCAGCAGGTCGCGCTCGAAACGCATGGCCTTGAAGTCGGCCTCGGACACGGTGCGGAACAGCGGCTTGATTTCTGCGCGCAGGAGCTCCAGCCGGTCGTGGCTCAGGTTGATCCAGAAGTTGTCGTCGTCCAGCCGCGTCAGCGCAGCGGCGGCTTCCTTGATCACCACCGACTCTTTTGGCAGCGCCGCAATCTGCTGGCGGAGCTTGGCGATCTCCCGCTCAGCGATGTCGGCATGGCCGCTGTCCTTGGCTTTATCGATCTTGTCCAGCCGCAGGCCAACCAGTCGCACCGGCAGCGGCAACTGCGGTTTGAGCTCCTTACCCTTGGGGTTGAGCTTGAAGTATTCGAAGTTGTCCCAGCAATCGAGGATCAGAAACACTTCCTTCTCGAGGCACCAGGGCTTGGGCTTGCTGGTTTCCAGCAGGCGCGTGCCGCGCCCGACCATCTGCCAGAACTTGGTGTACGAGTAGACCGGTTTGGCGAATACCAGGTTGACGATCTCTCGTACATCGATGCCGGTATCCAGCATATCCACGCTGATGGCGATACGAGGCATGTCGTTATTGGTGAACTGATCGAGCAAGCCGCCTTTGCCGTAGACGCGCGGGTCATCCGACACCAGCACCTTCGCAAGCTCGCCGTGGTACTGCGGGTAGAGCTTGTCGAAGATTTCTTCCATGCGCCGGGCATGGGCCTTGGTGGCGCAAAAGAAGATGGTCTTGCCCGGCAGCACGCCGTTGGCGTCCTTGATGGCCTCCTCCATGAATTCGCGGACGATCAGGGTGTTAGTGCCCTTGTTGATCACCTGCTTTTCAAGCTGGGTGCCCTCGAAGTTGATGTCTTCGACTTCCTTACCTTGGAGGATCAGCTTTTTCTGATCCTCCAGGGAAATGGTGCGTTTACTGATGCCTTCCATCTGGAACTTGGTCTGAATCTTCATGACCTGGAAGTTGCAGAGGTACGGCGGCACGTTATTGACAGCCTCTTCATAGGTGTAGGCAAAGGTGGGAATGCCGTCTTCGCAATGAAAGAGCTGAAAGGTGTTGTGGTCGATGATGTCGGTAGGGGTGGCCGTCAGGCCCAGCGTGATCGCTTTGAAGTAGTCGAGCACTTCGCCGAAAGTGTTGTAGATGGAGCGATGACTCTCATCGACGACGATGAAATCGAAGAAATGCGGCGACAGGTGCTGCCCGTCGTCCCGAATGATGTTCAGCATCGTCGGATAGGTGGCGACATACACACGGCGGTCCGTGGCAATCAGCTTTTCACCCACATTAGGCCAGCGCGGCTCGTTCGGCATATGCTCCTTGAAGGCGGCCAGTGCCTGCTCGCGTAACGCAATGCGGTCTACGAGAAACAGCACCTTTTCTGCATGCCCGGCGCGCATCAAGGCATCGACCATGGCAATGCAGGTGCGCGTCTTGCCTGTGCCGGTGGCCATCACAAGCAGGAAATCACGCTTCTTCTGCTCGATGCCTTCAAGCACCGAGCGAATCGCGCGGATCTGGTAGTCGCGTCCGGCAATCGAGGTGTTGATGAATTCCTGTGTCAGCGGCTTGCGGTTACGGCGGATGTAGGCGAAGCGCTCCAGGTCGTCACGGGAGGGAAAGCCGAGCACTCTGCGTGGCGGGGCGTTCTCCAAGTCCCAGAAATACAGATCATGGCCGTTGGTGTAGAAGCAGAACGGCAGCTCACCGCCCAGCTGCTTCTGGACGTTGTAGCAGTACTGCTTAGCCTGCTCACGGCCATTGGCGGCATCACGGCTAGTCTTCTTGGCCTCGATCACTGCCAAGGGTTTTCCATCTTTGCCGAGCAGGACGTAGTCGCTGAACTGATGGCCCTGGTATTCGGTGCGTGGCTCGGCCACACCTTCTGTTGGCACAGTGAGAATGTCGAATTCTTCGATGACCTGAGTCTGGTCGTTGACGTTCCAGCCTGCTACCGCGAGCTGCTGGTCAATCAAGTCGGCTCGTGTTTGCGCCTCGGACTTAGACATGCGGTGCCCCCCCTGTGTTCTCGGTCCGCCGTCTACGCAGCGTGAACTACCGAGATTCTGTCACAGGAGGCAGGTCGGGGTGGCGCCGACGCTAGGCGCTTTTCCTACTCCTCAATCCCTCAACACCAACGTCGGGTTCTCATCGATCGTCCCATCCTCGTTGACCACCACATAGCGACCTTCGCGGTTGAACAGCACGGGGATGGGCGTCTTGAAGAGCGGGCGGCGGACGAACTTCAGGTGCCAGCGGAAGTTTTCCATCGTGTGGATGGTGGCCTGCTGCGCGGGCGTGAGGCCGGCCAGCAGCGTGGCGTCGTCGTGCTTGGGAGCGCCCTTGCGGCGCTCGGGCGTGCGGGGTGCGGCGCCGGGGGCGTCCGGGGGTGGGGTGTCGCCTGGGCGGTGCGGATCCGACATCCGGTGGGGGGCTCCTGATGGCGTGGAACGGGAACGGACCTGCCGCCGTGGCGGCAGGAGTCCACCTTGTATCGGCCGACTTCAAGAAAACGTGAGGGTCGCGTTGCCGCGTGGGGAGAGGGTTCAGCCACGGACTGCCGTGGGCGCCCTGCCCGCCTGGCGCGGGCCGATGACCGCGCACCGGCGTGCGCGGGAAGGACGGGGCGCGTCAGGCGCGCAGGACGAGCGTCTGGCTTTCGTCGAGGGTGCCGTCTTCCTGGATGACCACGTGGCGCGTGTGGTCGCGGTCGAACAGCACCGGGATGGGCGCCTGGAACAGCGGACGGCGCACGAAGGCCAACTTCCACTGGAAGATCTCCAGCGCTTCCAGCGTCATGACCTGCGCGGGGGTGAGGCCGGCGCGCAGCGCATCGCCCGACGGCGCGGGCTTGCGGCGCTCGGACGCACGCGGCGCGGCCGCGGCGGGTGCGACGGACGGCCAGGGGCCGGTGATGACGGCGGATTGGGCAGCATTGCGATACATGGGGGGCAACTCCATCGACTACGGGCGACACCTGATGTTTCTAACGGCAGGGATCGGCCGCTATTTAGGGTCGTGATGACGTTGCAAGCCGCGTGCCGAAATGAAGCGCGGGCAAGAAAAAGCCCCGCAGATGCGGGGCTTTTCTTCGCGACGGACCCGGCAGGCGCCGGGCCGGGCGATCAGGCGAACGGATCCTGCAGGACCATGGTGTGGTCGCGGTCCGGGCCGGTGCTGACGATGGCCAGCGGGCAGCCGGAGAGTTCTTCCAGCGCGCGCAGGTAGGCACGCGCGGCCGGCGGCAGCTTGTCCCACTCGGTGATGCCGTGGGTGTTCTCTTCCCAGCCCGGGAACTCCAGGTACACCGGCGTGCACTCTTCCCAACCGCCGGCATCCAGCGGCGCGTACTCGGTGCGCTTGCCGCGGTACTCGTACGCGATGCAGATCTTCAGCTTCTCCATGCCGTCGAGCACATCGAGCTTGGTGATGCACAGGCCCGAGATGCCGTTGATGGCGACGGCACGCTTCAGCGCGACAATGTCCATCCAGCCGCAGCGGCGCGGACGGCCGGTGGAGGCGCCGTATTCCTGGCCGCGGTCGCGGATGCCCTGGCCGACTTCGTCGTCCAGCTCGGTCGGGAACGGACCGCCGCCCACGCGCGTGGCGTAGGCCTTGCAGATGCCCAGCACGTAGTCGATCGCGTCCGCGCCGACGCCGGTACCGGCGAACGCGCCGCCGACGGTGGTGTTGGAACTGGTGACGTAGGGATAGGTGCCGTGGTCGATGTCGAGCAGGGCGCCCTGCGCGCCTTCGAACAGCACGCGCTTACCCTGCTTGCGCAGGTCGTGCAGGATGCCGGCCACGTCGGACTTCATCGGCTGCACGTAATCGCCGAAGGCGAGCGCTTCGTCGTAGGTCTTCTGGAAATCGACCGCTTCCACGCCCAGGTACTTGGTCAGCACGAAGTTGTGGTAATCCAGCGCGGTGCGCAGCAGTTCTTCCAGCTGCTTGGGGTAGTGCAGGTCGGCCACGCGGATGCCGCGACGCGCCACCTTGTCTTCGTACGCCGGGCCGATGCCGCGGCCGGTGGTGCCGATGGCCTTGCCGCCGGCGGCCTTCTCGCGCGCCTGATCCAGGGCGATGTGGTACGGCATGATCAGCGGGGTGGCCGGGGAGATCTTCAGGCGCGAGCGCACTTCCACGCCGGCGGCTTCGAGCTCGGCGATTTCCTTCATCAGGGCGGCGGGCGACAGCACCACGCCGTTGCCGATCAGGCACAGCGCGTCGGGGCGCAGGATGCCGGACGGAATCAGGTGGAGAACGGTCTTCTTGCCACCGATGACCAGGGTGTGGCCGGCATTGTGGCCGCCCTGGAAACGGACGACGGCACCGATTTCCTCGGTGAGCAGATCGACGATCTTGCCCTTGCCTTCATCGCCCCACTGGGCGCCGAGAACGACGACTGACTGACCCATGACGGGTAACTCCTCGCTTGGTGGCGGCCATCGGGGCCGCCGGGAAGGGTCGTGCTGGGTTTGGCGCCACTGATGCCGGCAGGCTCCATCGGGGAGCCGCCCGCCACGCCGGGCCCAGACACGGAAAAAGCCGGCGGTCTTCCCACGCAGGGAGCCCGTCCGGCTTTTGTGCATTATCCGGGTTTCCGGGGACGGGGGCTACCCTGCCCGGCGGTGATCGTTCAGCGCTTCAGCGCCCACAGGACGGTCAGGCCGAAGATCAGGATGAAACCGCCCACGGCGCGGACCTGGCCGTCGGACATCTGCAGCAGCTGGATGACCGCGCGCTTCCAGCCGGCGGGGATGGCGAACAGCACCAGGCCTTCCAGGATGGCGACCAGGCACAGGGCGGACCAGAGTTCGGGCATGGCGGGGTTCCTGGCCCGCGCGACGGCGCGGGCGACGAAAAGAAGGGGCCGGAACGGAACCGGCCGCCCTGGGGCGGCCGGCGGGGTGACCTCAGCGGTCGCTCTTCATGTACTGGAGGAACGGGTCGTCCTTGTCCAGCACGATCACGCCCTGCCCATCGGCGAACGAGGCGCGGTAGGCCTCCAGGCTGCGCTGGAAGGCATAGAACGCCGGGTCGCGGTTGGCGGCCGCGCCGTAGATGCGGGCGGCTTCGGCATCGCCTTCGCCGCGCAGCTTCTGCGCATCGCGCTCGGCTTCGGCCACGAGCACGATCTGGTCGCGGTCGGCCTGCGCGCGGATCGTGCGCGCCCGCTCTTCGCCCTCGGCGCGCAGACGGCTGGCTTCCTGCTGGCGTTGCGCGCTCATACGCTCGTAGACGTTCTGCAGCACGTTGTTGTCCGTCGGCAGGTCGACCTGCTTGAGGCGGATGTCGACGATGCGCATGCCCAGTGCCTTGGCGCCTTCATTGATCGCGGTCAGCTGCTTGGCGATCAGCTCGTTGCGGTCGCCCGAGACGAGTTGGCGCAGCGTGCGCGCGTTGATCTCGTTGCGCAGCGAGCTGGTGATGATCGGCGACAGGCGCTCGGTGGCCAGCTTGTCGTCGCCACCGGTGGCGCGGTAATACGTGCTCACGTCCTGGATGTAGCCGATGGCGATGAAATCGACCAGCACGTCCTTCTGCTCGGAGGTGAAGTAACGCGCGGGCGTCATCTCCAGCACCTGCAGCTTGGTGTCGAACACGCGCTGCGTTTCCACGAGCGGCAACTTGAAGCGCAGGCCGGGCTTGATGTCGGTGCGCACCACGCGGCCCAGGTTGAAGACCATCGCGGTCTCGCCTTCGCGCACGACATAGACCGAGCCCATCAGGCCCAGCAACAGGGCCACGGCGATACCCACCAGCAATGAAATCCTCATGGTTGGGCCTCCTCGCGGCCGGCCGGTCGTGGCGTGCGCACCGGACTGCGGATAGTGGATGGGGTGCTCTCGACCTGCGGCATGATCATGTCGGCCGGCAGCGGCGCGGCCGGCGCCGTCGCCGTGGGCGAACTGGCGCCCGCCATCGGCACGTAGATCAGCTGGCGGCCATCGCCACCGACGACCTTGCGGTTGTCCGTCAGCACGCGCTGGACGGTTTCCAGCCACAGGCGCTTGCGGGTGACGTCGGGCGCGTTCTTGTACTCGGCCTGCAGCAGCTCGAAGCGCTGTGCGTCGCCCTGCGCGCGCGCCACGACCTCGGACTTGTAGCCTTCGGCCACGGTACGCCTGCGGGCGGCTTCACCGCGGGCTTCCGGCACCACCTTGGCCGCATAGGCCTGGGCGCCGTTGATCAGGCTCTCGCGCACCTGCTGCGCACCGTTGACGGCGTCGAACGCGGGCTGCACTTCTTCCGGTGGACGGGCGTTGAGCATTTCCAGCGTGGTGACGATCAGACCCGTCTTGTACGCGCCCAGCGATTCCTGCAGGCGCAGCTTCGCGGCATCGGCCATGGGGCCGCGCTGGTTGATGACGGCATTGAAGTCCGAACGGCCGACCTGCTCGCGCACGGCACTCTGCGCCGCCTGCTCCAGCACGGCCACCGCTCCACGCGTGCCATACAAGTACAGCTGCGGATCGCTGACGCGGTACTGGACGTTGAATTCGATGCGGACGATGTTCTCGTCGCGGGTCAGCACCGAGACCGTGTTGTTGAAATTGCTGAACTGGGTCGCGTTGACCTTGGTGACGCTTTCGATGGGCCACGGCCACTTGAAGTTGGGCCCGGGCTGCATGGTGCGCGCGTACTGGCCGAAGCGCAGGACCACGCCGCGCTGCTGTTCGCCGATCAGCTGGAAGCTGGAGAACAGCACCAGGATGCCGATGCCCAGCAGGACCCAGCGCAGCGGGTTGCCGCCACCGCCGCCCCCGGCGCCGCCGAGCAGGCCGCGCAGGCGGTCGATCACGTCACCCAGGCCACCGCCCTGGCTCTTGCGTGGCTTCCAGTTGTTGTTCCGGTTGCCGTTGTTGCCGGATCCGCCGCTACCAGAGCCGCTTCCAGGGGTGTTCCAGGCCATGCCCACTCCATTTGAAAGGTTCGCGCGGGCCGCGGGGCCGGCGCGTTCTCGATTCTACTAGATAGGGGCGCCCCGACCGGGAGGCAAGGCCGGGAGGTCATGGGGCGAGCACCCTGTCGTGGGAGCGACGTAAGTCGCGAAGGGCCTTACCGATCAGGCTTGGTTCCCATGCACGCCCCGTTCGCGACTTGCGTCGCTCCCACAACAACCGAACCCGGCCACCCTACTGCCAGTCTTCCGCTTCCGCCGGCGGCAACAGCGCTTCCAGCGGATGGCCGCCGGCCTGCGAGGCCAGGCGCTGCGCGTCGGCCAGAGCAAGGTCGACGGTGACGCGCCAGCCGTGTTCGTCGAAATCCTCCGACAGCACGGCGCCGAGCGCGTGCAGGCGCGAACGCAGGCGGGCCGAGTGCGCAGGCAGGTGCAGTTCGCCGCGCACGCGCTGGAAGCCCAGCCGCTGCGCCAGCGCGCCCTTGAGCAGGTCGATGCCCTCCCCGTCGCGCGCCGAAATCCACACGCGTTCGCGCGCGCGGCCGATGCCGACGGCGTCGCCGCCTTCTTCGCCGGCGTCCGGATCGGGCTGGTCGTGGCGCGGCTCGGCGCCTTCGATGCGGTCGATCTTGTTGAACACCAGCATCTGCGGCAGGTCGCCGGCGCCGATTTCCTGCAGCACTTCATCGACCTGGGCAATGCGTTCCTCACGGTGCGGATCGGCGGCGTCGACGATGTGCAGCAGCAGGTCGGCTTCGCGCGCCTCGCTCAGGGTGGAACGGAACGCAGCCACCAGTTCGTGCGGCAGGTCGCGCACGAAGCCGACGGTGTCGGCGAGCACCACGGCACCGCCGGGCAGATCGATGCGGCGCACAGTGGGGTCCAGCGTGGCGAACAACTGGTCGGCCGCGTAGGCCTCCGCGCCGGTCAGCACGTTGAACAGGGTGGACTTGCCGGCGTTGGTGTAGCCCACCAGGGCGACGCGCGGCAGTTCGCTGCGCACGCGGGCGCGACGCATCTGGGTGCGCTGCACTTCCACTTTCTCGAGCCGCTTCTGCAACTGCTCCACGCGCTTCTGCAGCAGGCGGCGATCGGTTTCCAGCTGGGTTTCGCCGGGGCCTCGCAGGCCGATGGAACCGCCGCGCTGGCGCTCCAGATGGGTCCAGCCGCGGATCAGCCGGGTGGCCATGTGGCGCAGCTGTGCCAGCTCCACCTGCAGCTTGCCTTCGTGGCTGCGTGCGCGCTGGGCGAAGATGTCCAGGATCAGCCCGGTGCGGTCGAGCACGCGGCGCTGCAGGAGTTTTTCCAGGTTGCGTTCCTGGCCCGGCGACAGCGGGAAGTTGACCAGGATCAGGTCGGCGCCGGTCGCATCGGCGGCCGCCTTCACTTCGTCCAGCTTGCCGCTGCCGATCAGGGTGGACGGATTGGGACGGTCGATGCGCGCGGTGATCAGCGCGGCGATGCTGGCGCCCGCCGAGCGCGCCAGGTCGCTGAATTCCTCGGTGATGCCGTCGTCCAGACGGCCGCTGGCATACGGCTGGATCAGCAGCGCATGCTCGCCCTTGCGGGATCTTTCAAACAATGGGGTCGTGCCTCTTCAAACGAGGCACGCATTATCACGCGGTTTCGTCGTCGCCGCCTTCCGCGCCGTCTTCACCCTGCTGCACGTAGCCGCCACCGGGGCCCACGCGCACGTTGCGCGCCGGCACGACCGTGGAGATGGCGTGCTTGTAGACCATCTGACTGACCGTGTTGCGCAGCAGGACCACGAACTGGTCGAAGGATTCGATGGTGCCCTGCAGCTTGATGCCGTTGACCAGGTAGACCGACACCGGCACGCGCTCGCGCCGTAGTGCATTCAGGAAAGGATCCTGCAGGGATTGCCCCTTGGACATGACGTACTCCCGCCTTGCGTTCTTATAGTAGGTATGGGTGCTGACCCCGGTGCGGCAAACAGCTCCCCTGCCGTCCCGGAGCCCCGATGTTACACAACATCGGCCCCGGCAGGCGCCGCCAAGGCAGGCAGCCGGTCCCAGTTCCACCACGCTGCCCCCCGCGACTCATCCGCGCGGGAGGAACAGGTCCAATGCCTGCGCCAGGCGCGCGCGGTCGGTGGCGGGGTCGAACCAGCGGGCGTCCAGCTCGCCGCGCAGCCAGGTGAGCTGCCGCTTGGCCAGCTGGCGGGTGGCGGCGATGGCGCGTTCGCGGAAGTCCTGGGCATCGCCCTGCCCGTCCAGGAACTCCCAGGCCTGCCGGTACCCCACGGCACGCACGGCCGGCAGGTCCAGCGGCGTCGCCACTGCCTGCATGCCGGGCAGCGCGCGCAGCCGGCGCACCTCCTCCAGGAAATCCTGCGCCAACATCAGGTCGAAGCGTTGCGCGATCCGCGCATGCAGCACGGCGCGATCGGCCGGCGCCAGCACCAGCTTGAGCACGCGGAACGGCGGGCGTTCGCGCTGCGCCTCGCGCTGCCATTGGCTGATGGGTTTGCCGGTCAGCCGGAAGACTTCCAGCGCACGCTGGATGCGCTGTGGATCGGTGGCGTGGATGCGCGCGCCCGCGTCGGGATCGATGCGCGCGAGTTCGGCATGCAACGCTGGCCAGCCGACCTGCTGCGCTTCGGCGCCGATCCGTTCGCGCAAGGCCGCGTCGGCCGGCGGCATCGCCGCCAGTCCTTCGAGCAATGCCTGGAAATAGAGGCCGGTGCCACCGGCCAGCACCGGCAGGCGGCCGCGCGCGGCGATGTCGTCCATCGCCTTGCGCGCGTCGGCAGCGAAGTCGGCGGCCGAATACGTCTGCCACGGATCGCGCACATCGAGCAGGTGGTGCGGCACGCGCGCCTGCTCGGCTGCGGTGGGCTTGGCCGCGCCGACGTCCAGGCCGCGATAGACCAGCGCGGAATCGACACTGACGATCTCGCCGTTGAAACGTTCGGCCACGTCCAGCGCGAACGCCGTCTTGCCCGAGGCGGTCGGACCCATGATGGCGATGGCGAGGGGGCGGACACCGGACGGCATGCGGGCGAAACATCGTGCGTGAGGGCGCCCAGCTTAACGCGCGACCCCACCATCAAACGCGTTCTGCGATGCCGGTCATGCTTGGCGAAGCTGGGCCATCGGGCAGGCGTGGCGCTCAGGTACAGTCGGCCCGCGTCCACAGGGGGATGCCGAGGGACGCCGATGCGCGCGATGCAGATCGTCGCGATGTCGCACACCGTGGACGTTGATGTTTCCCAGCGCGAGCCGACCGGATGCCCGTTCTCCACCTGTTTTCGCAGCGACCACTGCTGCCCTTGTTCGCCATGGCTGCGCTGCTCTCCGCGTGCCGTGCGGACGACGCCACCCATGTCGATGCGACGGCCGCGCAGGCAACAGCGACCGCATGGCCGACCGCGGCGGCATCGCCCGTGCGGGTCACGGCAGCGGCCGTTCCGACGACCGCGGTGCCGACACCGATCCTGTTCGTCACTCAGGTGCCGACGCAGGGCGATCCGTTCGCCAGCCGGATGTCGACCTTCGCCAACCATCTGCCCAGCATGGCGGCACTGCCGCGGGGCGGCGACCTGATGATCCGCTATCCCGACGGCACGCTACGCAACCTGACGAAGGAAGCGGGCTTCGGCATGGAAGGCCAGCAGGGCGCCACCGCGATCGCGGTGCGCGAACCAGCCGTGCACTGGAGCGGCACCAAGGCCGTCTTCAGCATGGTGGTCGGCGGGCCACCGCAGCGCTACGTGCATCCCACCGCGAAGTGGCAGCTGTTCGAAATCACCGGCCTCGGCCAGGGCCAGGCGGCCGTCATCACGAAGGTCGCGAATCAGCCGGCGGACTACAACAACGTCTCGCCGCTCTACGACAGCCAGGACCGCATCCTGTTCACCTCCGACCGCCCGCGCGGTGGCGAGGCGCACCTGTATCCGCAGCTCGACGAATACGAGAGCACGCCCACCATCACCGGCATCTGGCAACTGGACCCGTCCAACGGCCAGCTGCGCCTGCTCAACCATGCGCCAAGCGGTGCGTTCTCGCCCAGCATCGATAGTTACGGCCGGGTGGTCTTCATCCGCTGGGACCACCTGCAACGCGACCAGCAGGCCGACGCCGGCACCTACGGCGCCTACGATCTGGCCAGTGAAGCGTCGGGCGCCGCGAGCATCGGCCTGCAACCGGAAACCTTCCCCGAATCGCGCAGCGGCATGGACAGTGCGTACGGCAACGTCAACGGCTTCACCTACAACCTGTTCACACCGTGGCAGATGAACCAGGACGGCACCGAGGAACTGACGCTCAACCATATCGGCCGGCAGGAACTGTCGTTCGGTTACCTGCCCAAATCCTTCTCCACCGACAGCGCCCTGTCGGACTATTCCAACACCGCGCTGATCGCCAACAAGAAGTACATCCGCATGGATGGCGGCCTGTTCCAGCTGCGCGAAGATCCGACCGTCGCGGGCAGCTACTACGCGATCTACACCCGCGAATTCGCTACCGGCGGCACCAACCAGATCGTGCGCATCACGGGCGCGCCGCATCTCAATGCGGAGCAGATGGAGCTCGTCGACGCCTCACCGCCCGTCGACGGCAACGGCAACCTCGCGGGTGGCCGCTTCCGCAGCCCGTTGCCGATGAGCAGCGGCCACATGGTCGCCAGCTATACCAGCAGCCCGGCGTTCCAGGCCGGCGTTCCGCTGCGCTTGCATCAGTTGCAGACCGATGCCAGCGGCCTGCTGGTCGCGGGGCCGGCGTTGACCCCGGGCATCACCAAGAACCTGACGTGGTGGGACCCGGACAGCCAGCGCAGCTACAACGGTGTGTTGTGGGAGATCGATCCCGTGGAAGTCGTCGCGCGCACGCGTCCGCAGGTGACCACCACGCCGATCGCATCGCCGGAGCAGTCGGTGTTCGCCAGCGAGCAGGTCAACGAAGCTGCGTTCCGCGCCTGGCTGAAAGCGAACCAGCTCGCCCTGATCGTCACCCGCAACCAGACCGCGCGCGATCGCGACGACAAGCAGCAGCCTTACAACCTGCGCGTCCCCGGCGGTGTGCAGACACTGGGCGGCAGTGGACGGATCTACGAGATCTCGCACTACCAGATCCTGCAGGCCAACATGATCCGCGCCTACAACACTGGCTCGATCTACCAGCGTGGACGCCGCCCGATCGCGCAGCCGATGGCGGTCGCAGCGAATCCATCCAACGCAGGCGGCCCGGCCGGCAGCGTGCGGATCGCCGCCGATGGCTCGACCGCGGCTTTCGTGCCCGCGAGCCGCGCACTGACGTGGCAGAGCACCGATCCCGCTGGCGTGCCCGTCGTGCGCGAACGTCTCTGGGTGACGCTGCAGCCCGGCGAAATCCGTACCTGCACGGGTTGCCATGGCGAGAACGTGCGCAACCAGGCGGGCGCAGCGCCCTCCACCACGCCTCCCGAAGCCTTGCGACTGCTGTTGCGCCATTGGAAGCAGCAGAACGGTGGCGATCCGATCCGGGTCAACGGCTCGCAACCGCTGATCCGGACGCCGCCCGCGGCCACCACCCAACCGACGGCCGGCGCGCGCGTAGCGCCCGCGACCGAAGGCGCAGCGCTGACGGCGGGATGGCTGGAGAACGTGCGACCGCATCGCGCTGACCGCTGACCGCCAAGTCCAGACGCCGGCGACGCTCAGCGCGAGTCGAGGAACAGCTTCAACGCGGCGATTTCCTCATCGGTCATGACGGGATACCGATAAGCCGCCACGCCACTCATCATCCCGGTCTTCGACTTGCCTCCGGCGGCGATCTCGCCGGTGCGCATCAGCCGGGTGAACTGTTCGAGCGTGTAGGCCTTGGCGACCACCAATGAGGGCGCCGGATCGCCTTCCCAGCCGTTGAGGTCCCAGGCGTGGCATTCGGTGCAGGACGTGTAGGCCAGGTGCCGGCCAAGCGCGAGGGCCTGCGTCGGCGGTGCGGCCGGTGGTTCATGGCCCGGGTCGGGCACCATGTCGACCAGCCAGGGATGCGTGCCGTCGTTGGTTGTCCTGATGAGCGATTCGGACCACTGCCCGGCAGGAAGGGTGGGGTTGTCCACGGCCGGCAGGCCGCGCAACCAGGCAGTGATGTCGCGCACCTCGCGGTCGCTGAGGTGCTGGAACATCTTGATCGGCATGCCCCACGGCACATGACCATCGTGTGTGCGGCCTTCGCGCAACAGGGCGGTGAGCGCGGCATCGTCGTAGAGCGCGCGGCGCTGGGTGAGGTTGGGTGCGACGATGCGGCCGAGTTCCGGGTTCTCCTGGAATACCTCACCGGCCCCGTGGGGCCCATGGCAACCGTTGCAGCCGACGCGCGTGGCGACGCGCAGGCCTTCCACGGGATCGCCCGCCGGCGGCGCGGGTGCCGACACCACGGGCGGTGACGGCGGCGCGCGGCTGCATGCGACCAACGACAGGCACAGCAGGACCAGCGATGCGACGCGCATGGACGACTCCCCTCCCCGACGCTGATGCCAACGCGGCGGGCGGCCTGCGCCGGCCAGTCAGTCGTCGTCGGGCCAGCGGATGGTCGGCGTGGCCGCGGCCTTGCGGGGCGCGGGCACGGCAGCGACGGCGTTCCAGATTTTCAGTGCATCGACCGTGGCGGCGACATCGTGCACGCGCACGATCAAGGCGCCACGCTGCGCGGCGATCAGGTGCGCCGCTACGGAACCGGCGGCACGATCCGCCGGCACGTCGCGGCCGGTCAGTTCGCCGATGCTGCGCTTGCGCGATAGCCCCGCCAGCACCGGCACGCCGAGCTCGACGAAGCGCTCGAACTGCGCGAGCAGCTGCAGGTTGTGCGCGGTGTCCTTGCCGAACCCGAAGCCCGGATCGATGACGATGCGCTTCTTCGGAATGCCCGCCATCTCGGCGGCGAAGATGCGCTCGGCCAGGAAGCGATGCACGTCGCCGACCACGTCGTCGTACTGCGGCGCGGCCTGCATCGAACGCGGTTCGCCCTGCATGTGCATCAGCACCACCGGCACGTCGAGCGCGGCGGCGGCATCGAGTGCGCCGTCGCGGCGCAGGCCGTAGACATCGTTGATCATCCCGGCGCCGGCCTGCACGGCGGCGCGCATGACCTCGGGCTTGGAGGTGTCGATGCTGATCGGCACGGACACCTGTGCGGCCAGCCGCGCGATCACCGGCACCACGCGGCGCAGTTCTTCTTCGACCTCCACCTCGGCGGCGCCGGGGCGCGTGGACTCGCCCCCGATGTCGAGGACGTCCGCCCCCTCCTCCACCAGCTTCACCGCATGCGCGACGGCGGCGTCGGTCGTGTCATGCGCGCCACCATCGGAGAACGAGTCCGGGGTGACGTTGACGATGCCCATGACCTGCGGACGATCGAGCCTCAGGATGCGGCCGGCGCAATCGAGTTGGGGAACGGTGTCGAACATCATTCGGAATCCTTGGGCGTGCGCGAGGAAGAGGCCGAGAGCGCGGCGCCGATCGCCACGCCAAGGGCGAGCCAGAGCGCCAGGTTATCGGTCGCGGCGCCGACCGCAGCACCGATCGCGATGCCCAAGCCCAAGCCCCAGCCGTTGCGCTTCTTGTCCTGCATGGTGAGCCTCCCGCATGGCGGCTGCGTCATGCAGCGCATTATCCATACAAAACAAAAGACGGCCGAAGCCGTCTCTTGTGACCCACGCGTCCCGCGACGACCCTCAGGTCTGCGCGGCCGGTCCGCCGAGCGGCGGCAGCGGACGCGATTCCGGCTTGTCGTCCTTGTCCGCCTTGTTCCAACCCAGCGGTGGCGGCACTTCGCGGCCTTCCATGATGGCGTCGATCTGCGGGGCGTCGATGGTTTCGTACTGCATCAGCGCATCCGCCATCGTGTGCAGCTTGTCGATGTTGTCGGTGAGGATCTTGGTCGTGCGCGCGTACGCCTTGTCCAGAATGTTGCGGACGACCTCGTCGATCTTGCGGGCGGTGTCGTCGGACACGTTCTTGTGCTGGGACACCGAGCGTCCGAGGAAGACTTCCTCTTCCTCTTCGGCATAGGTGATCGGCCCGAGTTCCTCGGACAGGCCCCACTTGGTCACCATGTTGCGCGCCATCTTGGTCGCGCGCTCGATGTCGTTGGACGCACCGGTGGTGACCTTGTCGGCGCCGAAGATCAATTCCTCGGCGACACGCCCGCCATACAGCGTGCACAGGCGGCTCTCGATGCCAGTGCGGTTGATGCTGTACTTGTCGCCTTCCGGCAGGTACACGGTCACGCCCAGCGCGCGATCGCGCGGGATGATGGTCACCTTGTAGACCGGGTCATGCTCGGGGACCAGTCGGCCGACGATGGCGTGGCCGGACTCGTGATAAGCCGTATTGCGCTTCTCTTCCTCGCTCATGGCCATCGAGCGACGCTCGGTGCCCATGATGATCTTGTCGCGGGCGCGATCCAGGTGGTCCATCCGGACCTCTTTGGCGTTCTCGCGGGCAGCGAACAGCGCAGCCTCGTTGCAGAGGTTGGCGAGGTCGGCGCCACTGAAACCGGGCGTACCGCGCGCGATCACCATCGGCTCGACGTCGTCGGCCAGCGGCAACTTGCGCATGTGAACGCGCAGGATCTGCTCGCGACCCCTCACGTCCGGCAGGCCCACGGTGACCTGGCGATCGAAGCGGCCCGGACGCAGCAGCGCCGGGTCGAGCACGTCGGGGCGGTTGGTCGCGGCGATCACGATGACGCCTTCGCCACCCTCGAACCCGTCCATCTCGACCAGCAACTGGTTCAGGGTCTGCTCGCGCTCGTCATGACCACCACCCAGGCCGGCGCCGCGATGGCGGCCGACGGCGTCGATTTCGTCGATGAAGATGATGCACGGCGCATGCTTCTTGGCCTGCTCGAACATATCGCGCACGCGGCTGGCGCCGACGCCGACGAACATCTCGACGAAGTCCGAACCGGAGATGCTGAAGAACGGGACCTTGGCTTCGCCTGCAATGGCCTTGGCCAGCAGCGTCTTGCCGGTGCCGGGCTGACCGACCATCAGCACGCCGCGCGGGATCTTGCCGCCCAGCTTCTGGAACTTGCCCGGGTCGCGCAGGAACTCGACCAGTTCGCCAACTTCCTCCTTCGCCTCGTCGCAGCCGGCGACGTCGGCGAAGGTGACCTTCACCTGATCCTCGCCCTGCAGCTTGGCGCGCGACTTGCCGAAGGACATCGCGCCCTTCGCACCGCCGCCACCGCCCTGCATCTGGCGCATGATGAATATCCAGAACCCGATGATCAGCAGTACGGGCAGGAAGTTGAACAGGATCGCGACCAGCGAGATGCCGCTTTCAGGCTGCTCGCGGTCGATGGTGACGTTCTTGTCCAGCAGCGTATCGACGAGCTTGTCGTCCTGCGGACCATAGACGGTACCGGTGGTGCTGTCCTTGCGCTTGAAGGCGATCGCGTTCGTCGCGAGGTTGCTTTCGTTGGTGAATTTCACCGACGACACGCGCCCGGATTCCACTTCCTGGAGGAACTCGGAATAGGTGATCGGGCCGCCGGGCGTGCTGGCGCCGCCCTTCGGCGAAAAGCTCTGGAAGACCACCATCAGCACGACGGCGACGACTACCCACAGCAGGAGGTTCTTGGTCAGGTCGTTCATCCTCATCGGCTCCGCTGTTCCTCTTTCCTGTTGCGCACGTTACGTCACCTTACTTGATCTGGGCCCGCTTGCCCTGTCCCAGGGCGTACACCTCGGGAGAGCGCTTGCGGGAGGCATCCGGCTTGCGGATCGCCACCTTGTCATAGCGGCGGCGAAGCTCACGGATGTAGTCGTCGGAACCGGCGCCCTGGAACAGCTTGATCAGGAACGCCCCGCCCGTCTTCAGATGGGCGTCGGCGAACTCCATCGCAAGTTCGGCCAGATGCATCATCCGCGGCTGGTCGACCGCATCCACACCACTCTTATTGGGGGCCATATCCGACAGCACAAGGTCCACCGACGCGCCGTCCAGCATGGCTTCCAGTTGGGATAGAACGCTGTCCTCCCTGAAATCCCCATGAAGGAAGTCCACCCCGGCCAAGGGGGGCATATCCAGGATGTCCATGGCCACCACGCGGCCGCTGTCGCCCATCGCCTGGCGGACGAACTGCGACCACCCCCCGGGGGCGGCGCCCAGGTCGACCACCACCATACCCGGCTTGAGCAGGCGGTCGCGTTCCAGGAGTTCCTCCAGCTTGTAGGCCGCACGCGAGCGCAGACCCTCGGCCTGGGCCTTCTTCACGTAGGGGTCGGAGAAGTGTTCCTTCAGCCAGCGCTGGCTGCTCTTGCTGCGGGTAGCCATGGGCGGCGAGGTCTCCGGGCACGCTGCGACGGGAGCCGCCGGAGCCGTTCTGGGGGGCCGCCATGATACCCTGATCCCCCTTTTCGACCCGTACCGTGCCGCATGCCTGTAGCCCTGACCGCCGCCCAGACCCGTTTCCTGCGCGGCCAGGCCCATGACCTCAAGGCCCTGCTGCAGATCGGCAACAAGGGCGTCACCCCCGCCTTCATAGCGGAGCTGGATGGCGTGCTGGAGCAGCACGAGTTGGTCAAGGTGAAGGTGGCAGGCGAGGACCGCGAAGCCCGCGACGCCATGATCAGCGACCTGGCCGACAGGACCGACGCGGCTCTGGTACAGCGGATCGGCCACACCGCCGTGCTGTACCGCCCAAGCAAGGAACGCCGGCACATCGTGCTGCCGCGCGGTTGATCCAACGGCGCAGGCCCCCGCCATGCAGCTGAGCCACGAACTGCCCGACTACGCCTTCACTCTGCGGTCCGCCGACGGGCAGCACGCCCGGGTGAACGACCGCATGCTGGTCGCCAGCTTCATCCTGTCGCCCCAGCAACTGACCGAACACTGGTCCGCCAGCGACAGCAGCGCGCTCACGCCCGAAGATCTGGCACCCCTGCTCGCGCTGCAGCCTGAAGTGATCCTGCTCGGCACCGGCGACCGCCAGGTCTTCCCGCCCGCGGCCGTGATGGCGGCCTGTCTGCGTCAGGGCGTGGGGCTGGAAGTGATGACGAACGCCGCCGCCGCGCGCACCTTCAACGTGCTGGCCGGCGAGTCGCGGCGCGTGGTCGCCGGTTTCCTCTTGGCGCCCCGCTGATCCTGCCGCGACGATGCGTCGCGTCCTCCTGCTTTTGCTGATCTGCCTGCCGATCCCGGCGTGCATCGCCCCGGGACCCGACGAGGCCGCGCGCTACGCCACGTGGAAAGCCACGCACCACGCCGCCGGCTTGGCCGATTACGAGCGCGTGTTGAGAAAAGGCCACGTGGCGGATGTCGTACCGATGCAGGCGCTGCTGCGTTCGAGCCGCCGCTGGCGCGCCTGCGACGCGGAAGAATTCCTGCTGCCGCCACCGGACCGCGCCGCGGCGATCATCCCCACGTTGCGCGTGGTGCAACGGCTCCAGGCGTCGGGTTGGCTGGAGGGCCAAGGCATCCGTTCGGGCTATCGTTCGACGGCGCTGAATGCGTGCTCCGGCGGCAGCTCGCGCAGCCGGCACCTGCACAACACCGCACTGGATTTCGATCTGGCCAGCGATGCGCATGTGGAAGACCTGTGCCGTTTCTGGCGCGAGCAAGGCCCCGCATTGGCGATGGGTTTGGGCTTCTACACCCCGACGAAGATCCACATCGACACATCCGGCCACCGTACATGGGGCAAGGACTATCGGCGCGGAACGTCGCTCTGCATCACCCGCACCCAGACGCCGTAATGATCTGAGGGCCACGCGTCAGCGTCGTCGGCCTGGTCGAGGATGACCCGCGCATCCACGACGCGGAATGCATCGCGCTGGACGAAGACATGGTCGATGCGTTCGGGCGGATGCCCCAAGTGGGTGTTCAGCGTGGTGTGTGCAGGCGTGTTGGTGTCCTGGTGCGCATGTGCGCCTGCATACGTCTCGACGAACGTCGCCTTCAACGCGGTCAGTTCCGGCGTGTCGGAACGCGTGTTGAAATCGCCGCCAAGCACGGAGGGCACATCGCCCGCAGTCGCTTCGATCAGTTCCAGCACGCCTGCGACCTGCTCGGCGCGAATCGCGCCGCCTTGCGGCGTATGGTGCAAGTGGGTGACATAGAGGTTCAACGGCCGGCCCTGCACCGTAGCGCGGACCCAGCCCGCATTACGGTAGTCGTCCAACGGGGCCAGCTTCACTTCGCGGGATGCCTCGATCTTTCCCCTGACCAGGATCGCGTTGCCATAGCGCCGCGCCTGCGAAGGCGCATCAACGGAGAAGAACCGGTAGTCGTAGCCCAGTCGCGACGCCAGGACCTGCGCCTGGTTGGGTAGTGCGACGTCCTGCAGCACTTCCTGCAACACGATCACGTCGGGTGCGAGGGTGCGCAGTTCGGCCACGATCATGTCCTGCCGATGCGGCCAGTCCTGCTTGTCGTGCCAGAGATTCAACGTGACCACGTCGAGCGGCCTGTCCGCCCCGTTTTCGCGATGCGTTGTCGACGCACACCCTGCCAGCACGAGCGCTGACGCCAGCAGCAGCGCCGCCATGAAGCGCACGCTCCGCGCCGAACCAGGCATCAGCGCGCCGGCAGGTACTGCAGCGGATCGACCGGCTTGCCGTTGTGGCGGATCTCGAAGTGCAGCATCTCGCGCGACGCGCCGCTGCTGCCCATCTCGGCGATCTGCTGGCCAGCCTTCACGCTCTGCCCTTCATTGACCAACCGCTTGCGGTTATGGCCGTAGGCGGACAACCACTGCTCGTTGTGCTTGACGATGATGAGCTCGCCATAGCCGACCAGACCGGCGCCGGAATACACCACCACGCCATCGGCGGCGGCGCGTACCGCCTGGCCGTTGCTCCCTGCGATGTCGACGCCCTGCTTGGTGGCATCGCCGTTGACGAACCGGCCGATGAGATGGCCGTCGGCCGGCCAGCGCCAGGCGAACCCGCTGTTCGCAGGTGCCGGTGTCGCGGCGGGGCGCGTGATCGGTGCCGGCGGCGGCGTGGGTCGCGTCGTCGTGCCGGTCGCGGGCCGTGTCGGCGTGGTGGTGGTCGCCACAGGGCGGCTACCGGAAGCCGGATAGAGCTTGAGCGACTGGCCGGGGTAGATCGTGTACGGCGGCGCGATGCCGTTCCAGGCCGCGAGGTCCTTCACGTCCACGCCGTTGCGGAACGCGATGCCGTACAGCGTGTCGCCGCGCTGCACGCGCACGGTGGCGCCCGGCTTGGCCTGCGAAGGTTTGCGGGTGGACGACGACGAGGTGGGTTCGCGCACCACCGTGGTGGAGCACGCCGCGAGCGTCGCGATGGCGAGACCGATCAGGAGGGCGCGCACCATGCGGGTGCCGGAGTGGTGCGTCGTAGTCATGCGTTCTCGTCGTTTCCTCACGGGGCGCGGCGTCAGCCGGTCAGGCGCTGGAACAGTTCGCGTACCGCCACACCACCACCGCCGATCAGCACGCTGAAGTAGACGATCGTCCCGATGTTCGCCAGATGCCCCAGCAGGATCGCACCACCATCGCGCTGGATGAAACCGATCGCATACAGCAGCAGGGCCAAGGCTGGCAGGGTATTGCTGAACGGGACGAATCCGAAAGGCGCCATCAGCAGCAGAGCCGCGAGGATGAAGGCCAGGTTGTTGAACACCCCCTGCCCCGTCCCGTCAACAAAGAAGCGCAGCCGGTGCGGGCGGCTGATCTTCTCCATGCGGCGCACCCAGACCAGTCCTGCCGTGAGGCCCGGGCGCAAACGATCCGCGGGCAGCGCCTTGTGCTTCACCCGCGCCGGCAACCAAAGCGGCCGATTGAACAGGCGGCTGATGCCGACCAGCAGGATGGCGGCGCCGAACACCGTGCTCACGCCGGGAATCGATACCGGGATCAGGAATACCAGCGTGAGCAGGATCGTAAGCAACAGCAGGCCTTCATCGCTGAAGACGTCCAGCAGCTCGCCCAGGCTCAGGGTGTCCGGTGGCAGGCGCTCGATGATGTCCGCGAGTTGCTGGCCCAGCGACGCAGCCGGATCGACGTTTCCCGTATGTGGTGTGCCGGTCATGCGATCAGTCCAGCGTGCCCGACAGCAGTGGGACGAACACGACCGGTGCCAGCGTGGTCTCTTCGATGCTGCCATCTTCGCGCTTCACCAGCCGCACCAGCGACTGCGAACCACTCCCGCCGACCGGCGCGACCAGTTGCCCGCCCACGGCGAGTTGCTCGATCAGCACCGGCACCAGCGCCGGCGCGGCGGCGGTCACGATGATGCCGTCGTAGGGGCCATGTTCGGCCCAGCCGACGCGTCCATCGTCGTGCTTGCTGCGCACGTTCATGCCCAGCTGACGCAGCCGCTTGCGTGCCTGCCGCAGCAGGTCGCCGATGCGTTCGACGGTGTAGACCTCAAGCCCCAGGATCGCCAGCACCGCCGCCTGGTAACCGGAACCGGTGCCGATCTCGAGCACCTTCTTCGGTGCGTTCTGGAGCAGCACTTCGGTCATGCGCGCCACCACCCACGGCTGTGAGATCGTCTGGCTGTGGCCGATCGGCAACGCGGTGTCTTCATACGCGCGCGTCGCCAGCGCCTCATCCACGAACAGGTGGCGCGGCAGCGTGCGGACCGCATTGAGCACGCGTTCGTCGGTGATCCCGGATTCGCGCAGGCGTTCGACCAGGCGGTCGCGCACGCGCTGCGAGGTCATGCCCATGCCCACCGCTTCGGGTTGCAGGCGCAACCGCGGCGTCATTCAGCTGTCTCCAGGGCGGCCGTCAAACCTCCCACCCAACCGGCGACTTTCTCCAGCGCCTGGTAGCGGGTCAGGTCGACGTGGATCGGCGTGATCGAGATATGGCCCGTGCGGACGGCGTGAAAATCCGTACCCGGACCGGCATCCTGCTCACGCCCTGCCGGACCGATCCAATACACCGTGTGGCCACGCGGATCGGGCTGCGGGACGCAAGGCTCGGACCGGTGGCGGTTGCCCAGCCGCGTGACCTCGAAACCGCGTACGTCGGCCCATGCCAGGTCCGGCACGTTGACGTTGAGGATGGTGTCGGCGGGCAACGGGTCGGACTTCAGGCGCGCCACGATTTCCACGGCAGCGCGCGCGGCGGTCTCGTAGTGCTTCGCGTCGTGGTTCTTGGTCGCCAGCGACATCGCCACCGCCGGCAGGCCCAGGAAGCGCCCTTCCATTGCGGCCGACACGGTGCCGGAATAGATCACGTCATCGCCCAGGTTCGCGGTGTTGTTGATGCCCGACACCACGATGTCCGGCTCGAACTCCAGCATCCCGGTCAATGCCAGGTGCACGCAGTCGGTCGGCGTGCCGGCGATGCTGCAGGTGTAGTGATCGATGCGCTTGAGCCGGATCGGCAGATCGAGCGTCAGCGAGTTGCTGGCACCGGAGCGGTCGCGGTCGGGTGCGACCACGTACACTTCGTGGCCCGCGCTCCGCAGGCCCTCTGCCAGGATTCGGATGCCGGGGGCGTCGACGCCGTCGTCGTTGCTGACCAGTACGCGCATGGGTTTCCTCGGGGACGGCCCCATGATACCGGAACAGCGCCTACGCTTCCCGCTTGTGCAACAACTGGTCGCGATCCAGCGATGCCGCTACGCTGGTGACATGGTCAAGCCCTCGATCCCGGATGACGATGACGCTGCGCTGTTCCGCGACGCGATAGGTGACGTCCGGCGCCTGGAAGACACCCCGCTACCGCCTCGCAAGGCACCGCCGAAGCCCCGCGCCCGCATGGCCGAGCGCGACGAGCTGGACGCGCGCAGCGAGTTCCAGCGCGGCATGGAAACACTCGAACTCCACGCGGCAGGCGATGTGCTCAGCCATCGGCGCGAGGTGGTGCCGCCGCGGGTGTTCCAGCGTCTGCGGCGCGGCCAGTTCTCAGCCCAGGATGAGTTGGATCTGCATGGTGCGACGGCATTGCAGGCCGAGGGACTGTTGAGGCACTTCCTGGCCGACGCCCAGCAGCACGATCATGGTTGCGTGCGCATCATCCACGGCAAGGGGGCACGTTCGGACGCGAGTGCGCCGGTTCTGAAGAACGTTGTCGATCGCATCCTGCGCCAGCGCGCGGACGTGCTGGCCTTCCATTCGGCGCCGCCCGCGCAGGGCGGCACCGGAGCGGTGCTCGTGTTGCTGGCCCGCCACCGATAGCGGCGACGGACACGCGGGCCTCAATTGGTCGAAGCGATCGGCTTTACCACGGTCCGCTTCGGAGGATTGACCCAGAACACGCGCGTACCGCGCTGTTTGGCGACATTGTCGACATAGGTCACGTAGACCTTGTCCACTTCGGTATCACGCTGCATCAACGGCTTGTCGTGCATCGCGCTCTGGGTGCTGGCGCAGCCCGTGGACAGCGCGGCGAGGACCAGTGCACAGCAGAGAAGGCTGAGACGTTTCATGGCGACCTCCAGTCGGTTCGAGTGATCGGACAACCACCAACACCAGAGGACGCGATGCTCAAGAAGTCCCCTAGCTCACCTTCGGCTTATACGCTTGCCGCAATGGGCTTCCAGTCCCGTCAGTGGCTTTCCGACGAACGGTCAGCGAGGCTCCTCTCGACTTCACTCACTTGGCCCAGTTCGTGCAGCACGGCCGTGGCGTAGCTGCCAGGCGGCAGCGCGAACTCGACGTGCAGCGTGGATGCATCTTGCCAATGCCATGCCAAACCCTCGAGCTTGAGGCGCAGCGCGCGACGCTCCTGACGAAGTCCCTCCTGCTCAAGTCCGGCCCGCAGCGCGAGCGCGTCCTCGGCTTGCAACGCCGCGTCCTCGCATGCCCGCGCCGTCGCCTGCGCACGCGATTCGCCCGTGCCCCACAACGGCCCCGTGGGGTGGATGTCGAAATCGGCGAGGCGCTGTGCCAGCAGTTCGCTCCACGGCTCCGGTCCGAACACGCTGCGGCTGCCGGCGAGCATCCATACCTCGCCTTCTAGGCCGCGATTCCAGCTCCCATCTGCCAGCCGGGCGGCGAGCACGCGATTGAACAGTTCCGAGCGCGCGGCGGACAAGAGGATCGATCGCTGGTCACGACGCACGCGGCGGCCGGCGAACATCGTCAACGCAGCGGCGACGTTGCCACCATCGCGACCGAACCGCTGCTCGCCGAACCAGTTGGGCAGCCCGTGGGACCCGATGTCACCGAACCGCGCATCGATCGCATCACGGTCGCCTTCGACGTCGCGTAGCACCAGCACGAAGCGGTTGCCGGCCAGCGCACCCCGCGGCAGCTTCCGCGAATGCCAGGTTGCGTCGATGACCTTGAGATCGTCTGCCGCCAGATCCGCCAGCTCAGGCGCGACCTTGCGCGGAAGGTGCACGCTGAAACGCTGGCGCGTGACGGCGTGACGATCCTTCAGACCGGCATAACCCACGCCCATTTCGGCGATACCTGCCCAAGCGGCAATGCGCTTGGCGGCGAAGGCGGTGTTCATCCCGCGCTTCTCGACCGTCAACAGCAAATGCTCGCCTTCACCCGAGGGTTCGAAGCCTGGGAGCTCCTCGACAAAGAAGTCCTCGGGCGTGCTGCGGAACCGCGCCTTCAGCACGGGCGCGCCGAATGCGCGCGACAGGCCTTCGCTCACGCTTTCACCAACAACACGACGGCTTGCGCCGCAATGCCTTCGCCGCGACCGGTGAAGCCGAGCTTCTCCGTCGTGGTGGCCTTGATGCTGACGGCATCCAGGTCGACACTCAGGTCCTCCGCCACGCAGGCCCGCATCGCATCGGCGTGCGGACCGACTTTGGGGCGCTCGCAGATAACGGTGACGTCGGCATTGCCGACACGCCAGCCGCGTTCGCGCAGCAAGGCGTCGCAATGGCGCACGAAGGCACGGCTGTCGGCGCCTTTCCAGCGATTGTCGGAGGGCGGGAAGTGCTTGCCGATGTCGCCCAGCGCCAGCGCGCCCAGCATGGCGTCGCATAGCGCGTGCAGCACGACATCGCCGTCGCTATGCGCCACTACGCCGCGATCATGCGGCACGCGTACGCCTCCGAGCATGACGTGGTCGCCTCCGCCGAAGGCGTGCACGTCGAAGCCCTGGCCGATGCGGATGTTCAAGGTGTCTTGCATGCCGGTACCGTGTCGGTCAGGCGCGGCGAGCCAGTTCGAATTCGAACCGCTCCAGGTCCGCGCGCGTAGTGATCTTGAAATTGCTTTCCGCGCCTTCCACCAGCAACGGGCGCTGACCCTGCCGCTCCATCGCCATGGCCTCGTCGGTCACTTCGATGCCATCGGCCGTTGCCGCTTCGAGCGCGCGGGTCAGTTGAAGGCGGCGGAAGAGCTGCGGCGTGAAGGCGCGCCACAGACGTTCGCGCGACTCGGTGCCGTCGATGCCGCCGTCGTCGCCTGCCCGCTTGAGGGTGTCGCGCACGGGCGCCGCGAGGATCGCGCCGACGGGATCGTTCCGTCCCCGTTCCAGCAGTTGCGCCAGGTCCTCACGTCCCAGGTTCGGGCGCGCGGCGTCGTGCACCAGGACGAAATCATCCGCGCGCACGCTGGCCGGCAACGCCTGCAAACCTGCCAGGACCGAGGCTGCACGTGTCGCACCACCGGTACACGCAATCAGCGGCCTACCTTCGAATTCCGTCCAGCCCGGCCAGTCCGGATCATTCTCCGACAGCGGCAACACGACGCCATCGATGGCGTCGTGGGCGAACAGGGCCTGCAGCGTCCAGGCAAGCAACGGGCGGTCGCGCACGGTCAGGTACTGCTTGGGCAGTTCGCTCCCGAAGCGGGTACCGCGACCGGCAGCCGGCACCACCGCCCAGACACCCGCCATCAGGGCGCAGCCTCTTCGTCCGCGTCGGGGGCTGCATCGTCGCCAGCGGCAGGCGCGGTGGGCACCGGCTCGACCACGCGATAGAACTTCTCGCCGGGCTTGATCATGCCCAGCTCGCTGCGCGCACGCTCCTCCACCGCTGATTCGCCGGACTTCAGGTCCTCGACCTCGGCGGCCAGCGCGTCGTTGCGCTCCTGCAAGCCCGCGTTTTCCCGCTTCTGCACCTCGACCTGCTGTTCCAATGCGACGACCTGGCCCGAACTGCCGACGCCAAACCAGAACTTGTACTGCAGCCATCCCAGCAGCAGTACCAGCACCAGCAAGAGCCAGGGCGCCTTGCGCATGGATTACTTCTTCAGCGAGACGAAAGCGTTGCGGCCGGCGTAGCGCGCCTTGCTGCCCAGCGCCTCTTCGATGCGCAGCAGCTGGTTGTACTTGGCCACGCGGTCGCTGCGGCACAGCGAGCCGGTCTTGATCTGGGTCGCCGTGGTGGCCACCGCGATATCGGCGATGGTGGTGTCCTCGGTTTCGCCCGAACGATGCGACACGACCGCCGCGTAATTGGCGTGGTGCGCCATCGCGATCGCTTCCAGCGTCTCGCTCAGCGTGCCGATCTGGTTGACCTTGATCAGGATGGCGTTGGCGGTGCCCGACTCGATGCCTTCCTTGAAGATCTTCGGGTTGGTGACGAACAGATCGTCGCCGACCAGCTGCACCTTCTTGCCGATCCGGTCGGTCAGCAGCTTCCAGCCCGCCCAGTCGTCCTCGGCCAGGCCGTCTTCGATGGTGATGATGGGGTACTGCGCGGCCCAGTCGGCCAGGAAGTCGACGAACTGCTCGCTGGTCAGGCGCTTGTTCTCGCCGACCAAGTGGTACTTGCCGTTGTCGAAGAACTCGCTGGAAGCCACGTCCAGGCCCAGCAATACGTCTTCACCGGCGGTGTAACCGGCCTTGCCGATCGCTTCCAGGATCGTGTCCAGCGCTTCCACGTTGCTGCGGAAATCCGGGGCGAAGCCACCTTCATCGCCGACCGCCGTGCTCAGTCCATGGCCCTTCAGCACCGACTTCAGCGAGTGGAAGATCTCGGTACCGGCGCGCAGCGATTCGGCGAACGAGTCGAAACCGACCGGCAGCACCATGAACTCCTGGAAGTCCACGTTGTTGTCGGCGTGCGCACCGCCATTGATGATGTTCATCATCGGCACCGGCAGGGTCACGTCGCCGGTGGCGAGGTACTGCCACAGCGGCTGCTTCTTCGACGCCGCCACGGCATGCGCATTGGCCAGCGAAACGCCGAGCAGCGCATTGGCGCCCAGGCGACCCTTGTTCTCGGTACCGTCCAGGTCGATCAGGCGGCGATCCAGGCCTTCCTGGTCGGCGGCATCGAATCCCTTCAGCGCGGTCGCGATCGTCGTGTTGACGTTCTCCACCGCCTTTCGCACGCCCTTGCCCAGGTACCGGGTCTTGTCGCCATCGCGCAGTTCGACCGCTTCCTTGGTGCCGGTCGAGGCGCCGGACGGCACCATGGCGCGACCGAAGGAGCCGTCTTCCAGCGTGACCTCGGCTTCGAGGGTGGGATTACCGCGGGAATCGAGGATTTCGCGGGCGTGGATCTTGGCGATGGTGGTCATGGAGTTGATTGGACAGTCGAAGGTTGGGGTTTAAGAGCGATCTGAAGTTCCGCCATCAATCGGCGATGTGGCTCGACGTACTCGTAGTACTCCTGCGTCCCCGTTGGAATGCCGTCAACTTCGGGAATGCCGAATCTGGTGCGCTGCAAGTCTACAAAGAAAAGTACCTGCGAGCCGACTTGCAGGAAAGCGCCGCAATTGCTCGTGTTCGTAACGACCACCCCGATCGTCGCCGGACTACCTTTCAGCACTTTATTCAGTCGGTAAGTCGCGACCACCTGGTTGGCCTTGCGATTGCTAGCACTGCGCGGCAGCAACTCTGCCTTGATGACCTGTGCGATGAATATCTGCTCAGAACGCCCAACAGCCCCTTCAACACTCATGTTGTGATTAGGGGACGGCGAACATGCCAAAGCCTGGCCGACTGCCGTCAGCGATGCCAGCCCGATTGCAGAGGCAATCGAGCGGCATTTCAAACCGTGGACTCCAGAAACCCGTTCTTCTTAGTGATCGAATCCAGCGCCAGCAACGTTTCCAGCAGCGCTTCCATCTTGTCCAGCGGCCACGCGTTCGGGCCATCGGACAGGGCCTTGGCGGGATCCGGATGCGTTTCGGCAAACAAGCCGGCCACGCCGACCGCAACGGCCGCACGCGCCAGCACCGGCACGAACTCACGCTGGCCGCCCGAACTGCTGCCCTGCCCGCCCGGCAACTGCACCGAATGCGTCGCATCGAACACCACCGGGCAACCGGTATCGCGCATGACGCTCAGCGAACGCATGTCGCTGACCAGGTTGTTGTAGCCAAAGGACGCGCCGCGCTCGCAGACCATGATGTCCTGGTTGCCCGTGGACTTGGCCTTGTCGACGACCGGCTTCATGTCCCACGGCGAGAGGAACTGGCCCTTCTTAATGTTGACCGGCTTGCCGGCCGAACAGACCTTCCTGATGAAGTCCGTCTGCCGCACCAGGAACGCCGGCGTCTGCAGCACGTCGACGACGGCGGCGACTTCGTCCATCGGCGTGTATTCGTGCACATCGGTGAGGACCGGTACGCCGACCTGCTTCTTCACCGCGTCCAGCACCTTCAGGCCCTCTTCCATGCCCGGGCCGCGGAAGCTGGTGCCGGAGGTACGGTTGGCCTTGTCGAAGCTGGACTTGAAGATGAAGTTCATCCCCAGCTTGCCGGTGATTTCCTTCAGGCGGCCGGCGACGTCGATCTGCAGCTGCATCGACTCGATCACGCACGGGCCGGCGATCAGGAACAGGGGCTGGTCCAGGCCAACATCAAATCCACAGAGCTTCATTCACCACTCCTTCGTTGCAGGCGCCGCGAGCGGCGCCGGTGCAGGACAGTTATGCGCGCGCTTCCTTCAACAGCTTCCCGCCCGCCTTCTTCTCGCGGGCGGCGCGGATGAAGCCGACGAACAGCGGATGGCCGTCGCGCGGCGTGGACAGGAATTCCGGATGCGCCTGGCAGGCCAGGAACCACGGATGCACGGCGCGCGGCAGCTCGACCATTTCCACCAGCAGGTCGTCCATCGACTTGGCGGCGATCACCAGGCCGGCGTCTTCCAACTGGGTGCGGTACCGATTGTTGAACTCGTAGCGGTGGCGATGACGCTCGGCCACCACGTCCTTGCCGTACAGGTCGCGCGCCAGCGTGCCGGGCTTCAGGCGCTGCTCCTGCAGGCCCAGGCGCATCGTGCCGCCCAGGTCGGAGCGCTCGTCGCGCTTCTCGACATCGCCGGCGGCGGTGCGCCATTCGGTGATCAGACCGATGACCGGATGCGGCGACTGCTTGTCGTTCTCGGTGCTGTTGGCGTCGTCCAAGCCGGCCACGTGGCGGGCATAGTCGACGACCGCCGCCTGCATGCCGTAACAGATACCGAAGTAAGGCAGTTTCTGCTCGCGCGCGAAGCGCGAGGTCAGCACCTTGCCTTCGAAACCGCGGTCGCCGAAGCCGCCGGGCACCAGGATGCCGTCCACGCCCTGCAGCAGGGCCATGTCGGTGCCTTCCAGGTCCTGCGCTTCGATCCACTTCAGGTTGACGCGCGTGCGCTGACGCAAACCGCCATGCTTGAGCGCCTCGCCCACGGACTTGTACGCATCCTGGTGGTCGACGTACTTGCCGACGACGGCGATGGTCACTTCGTCCAGCGGATTGAGCGTGGCGTCGACCGCGGCTTCCCACTCGGACAGGTCCGCGGACTTCGCGTTCTCGATGCGGAACTGGCGCAGGACGATTTCGTCCAGCCCTTGGCCGTGCAGGCCCATCGGGATGCGGTACAGCACGTCGACGTCCGGCACGCTGATCACGGCGCGCTCGGGCACGTTGGTGAACAGCGAGATCTTGCGGCGCTCGGAATCGGGGATCGGCTGCTCGGACCGGCACAGCAGCACGTCAGGCTGGATACCGATCGAACGCAGTTCCTTCACCGAGTGCTGGGTGGGCTTGGTCTTCAGCTCGCCGGCGGCGGCGACGTACGGCACCAGCGTCAGGTGCATGAAGAGGGCCTTCTCGGGGCCGCGCTCGGTGCGGATCTGACGGATGGCTTCCAGGAACGGCAGCGACTCGATATCGCCGACGGTACCGCCGATCTCGACCAGCGCGACATCGAAGCCTTCAGTGGCCTCGTCGATGCAGCGGCGGATCTCGTCGGTGATGTGCGGAATGACCTGGACGGTGGCGCCGAGGTAGTCGCCGCGGCGCTCCTTGCGGATCACGTTCTCGTAGATCCGGCCGGTGGTGACCGAATTCTTGCGACTCAGGCGGGTGCGCACGAAGCGCTCGTAGTGGCCCAGGTCCAGGTCGGTTTCGGCGCCGTCGTCGGTGACGTACACCTCACCGTGCTGGAACGGGCTCATGGTGCCCGGGTCGACGTTGATGTAGGGGTCCAACTTCATCATCGTGACCTTCAGGCCACGTGCTTCAAGGATGGACGCAAGCGAAGCGGCGGCGATGCCCTTGCCTAGCGAGGACACAACGCCGCCGGTAACGAAAATCAGGGGAGTCATGGGCGGGGCTCCGGAAAGCCATAGTCTACAGGCAACGCGTGTCGCCCGAAAGCGCGACGCCCCGCCGGAGCGGGGCGCCTTGGATCATCAAGTGGACGCGAAACCCTTGTCTTGCAAGGGTTTCGGAGCGGAAGCCGTCAGGGCTTGCGCTCTTCCTCTTCTTCGCCGGCTTTCTTCTGCTGGCCTTCGGCGGCCTTGCGCTTGGCGGCGGCCTCGTTGGCCGCGCGGCGACGCGCCTTGGCCTCCGGATCGGAAGGGTCACTGGTCTGGGACTGGTCCTGCTTCGGCTTGTCGGCGTCAGCGCCCGCCTTGGACTGGGCGAACGCATGGACGGCGAACAGCGTGCCGGCGACAGCGGCGGAGAGCAGCAACAGGTTGCGCGACTTCATGGCAGAGGCTCCTCGTGGATGGCGGAAATCTGGGGGCGCCGGACGGCAATCCCAAGGGCATCCCTGTCCACGCGCGCAGTTTCAGCCTGTGCGACTGAACATGGCAAAAATCCGGGTCAGGCGGCACACTGCCGCACCCCTCCAGCCCCGACAGAGGAAGTCGAATGCGTTTCCCGCTCCGCCTGCTCGCCGCCCCTTTGGCCGCCTTCGTTCTGGCGTTCCCCGCGACAACGTGGGCGCAACGCGTCCCGCTTCCACCGAAGGATATCCGGCTGGATCAATTGGCACGGGATACCCAGCGCACCGACATCGGCGACGACACTCTGGAGCTGGTATGGCTGATCCCGCAACGATACTGGGAAGCCTCGGCAGCCCAGCAGCCCAGCCTGTCCGACGAGGACCGCAAGCAGTTCCTGGCCCAGCTGGACGGCTACCTCCTGTTCGCCACGGTGCGCGGCAAGGTCGGGATTGCGGGCATCGACCAGTTCGCCAGTGCGGAGGCTGTGCGCGATGGCCTGCGGATCGTCGACGCCGCCGGCACGTCGCATGTACCCCTCGCGCCTGAGCAGGTTCCCGCGCACCTGAAGAATCTGCTGTCGGTGCTGCGCCCGGTGATGGCGAACATGATCGGTCCGATGGGCGACAACATGCATTTCGTCGTGTTCGCCTCGCGCGATGCGAAAGGCAGGCCGGTGTTCGACCCCTTGTCCGAAGGACGTATGCAGGTGATTACCAGCCGGCGCGCGTACCCGTTCCGCACGCCGCTGGGCAGCGTCCTGCCCCCGCGCCTGGACGCTTCCACGGGCGAGAGCTTCCCCGGCGACTATCACTACAATCCCTATACCGGCGGCGCCCTGAAGGACGCTGCCCAGCCTCGCTGAGAACCCGTAGAACCCATGAGCAGCCGCTACAACGCCGCCGATATCGAAGTCCTGTCCGGCCTGGACCCCGTCAAGCGCCGGCCGGGTATGTACACCGACACCGCGCGCCCCAACCATCTGGCGCAGGAAGTCATCGACAACGCTGTGGACGAAGCGTTGGCCGGCCATGCCGGCAGCATCGAGGTCGCCCTCTTCAAGGACGGCAGCTGCGAAGTATCCGACGACGGCCGCGGCATGCCCGTGGACATTCACCCGGAGGAGAAGATCCCCGGCGTCGAACTGATCCTCACCCGCCTGCATGCCGGCGGCAAGTTCAGCAACAAGAACTACACCTTCTCCGGCGGCCTGCACGGCGTGGGCGTGAGCGTAGTGAACGCGCTGTCGACGCTGGTGGAAGTGCACATCAAGCGTGAGGGCAGCGAACACCGCATCACCTTCCGCAACGGCGACCGTGCCTCGCCGCTGGAAGTGGTGGGCAGCGTCGGCAAGAAGAACACCGGCACCCGCGTGCGCTTCTGGGCCGATCCGAAATACTTCGACACGCCGAAGTTCAACGTGCGGGCGCTGCGCCACCTGTTGCGCGCCAAGGCCGTGTTGTGCCCCGGCCTGAACGTTACCTTGTTCGACGAAGCCACCGGCGAGCGCGACACCTGGCATTACGAAGACGGCCTGCGCGATTATCTGAAGGGCGAGATGACCGGCCGCGAGCTGCTGCCTCCGGACATCTTCGTCGGCCAGTTGAAGAAGGATAGCGAGGTTGTGGATTGGGCCGTGGCCTGGGTGCCCGAGGGCGAGCTGGTGCAGGAAAGCTACGTCAACCTGATTCCGACGGCGCAGCATGGCACCCACGTCAACGGCCTGCGCAGCGGCTTCACCGACGCGCTGCGCGAGTTCTGCGACTTCCGCAACCTGTTGCCGCGCGGCGTGAAGCTCGCGCCGGAAGACGTGTGGGACCGCGTGGCGTTCGTGCTGTCGTTGAAGATGACCGATCCGCAATTCAGCGGACAGACCAAGGAGCGCCTGTCGTCGCGCCAGGCCGCCGGTTTCATCGAAGGCGCCGCGCACGATGCTTTCAGCCTGTGGTTGAACCAGCACGTGGACCTGGGCGAGAAGATCGCGCAGATCGCCATCGAGCGCGCCAGCGCGCGCCTCAAAACCGAAAAGCAGGTCGTCCGCAAGAAGGTCACCCAAGGCCCTGCCCTGCCCGGCAAGCTGGCCGACTGCATCAGCCAGGATCTCTCGCGCACGGAACTGTTCCTGGTGGAAGGCGACTCGGCCGGCGGCTCGGCCAAGCAGGCGCGCGACAAGGATTTTCAGGCGATCCTGCCGCTGCGCGGCAAGATCCTGAACACCTGGGAAGTCGCGTCCGGCAGCGTGCTCGCGTCGCAGGAAGTGCATGACTTGGCCGTGGCGATCGGGTGCGACCCCGGCAAGGACGACATCAGCGGGCTGCGCTACGGCAAGGTCGTGATTCTGGCGGACGCGGACTCCGACGGGCTGCACATCGCCACGCTGCTGAGCGCGCTGTTCCTGCGCCACTTCCCCGCCCTGGTCGCGGCCGGCCATGTCTTCGTCGCGATGCCGCCGCTGTTCCGCGTCGACGTGGGCAAGCAGGTGTTCTACGCGCTGGACGAAGAAGAGAAGCGATTGCTGCTGGAAAAGATCGAGCGCGAGAAGATCCGCGGCGCGGTCAACGTCACCCGCTTCAAGGGCCTGGGTGAAATGAACCCCTCGCAGTTGCGCGAGTCCACCATCCATCCGGACACGCGCCGCCTGGTGCAGCTGACCGTGGACGACGACCTGCAGACGCGCGGTCTGATGGACATGCTGCTGGCGAAGAAGCGTTCGGGTGATCGCAAGACGTGGCTTGAGACCAAGGGCGACCTGGCTTCGCTGGAAGCCTGATTCCGGCCCTTCGTTGCATGGGGCCGTTGCGACGGCCTCGTTATCCTGCAGTAAGTGCTATCGCGGGGCGCGGCTGGAGACCAAGGGCGACCTGGCTTCATTGAAAGCCTGACCGGGCCTTTGGAGCGCGCCGTGCCGTTGCGGCGCGCCCTGCCTCCGGTCTTACTGCTGGCGCGCTTTGCAGTGCTTACCAAGCATCGGCGCGGATGTTCGCGACCAGCGTATCCAGCGCTTCGGGAAATGCCGCGACATCCGGCAATCGGATCCGGTAGACGAGACGACCGTCCGCGGCTTCCTCGCGTGTCCATCTCGCTGCTTCGGCGCCCTCGGCTATCTCTACGCGCAGGATCGTGGCCGCTTCTTCCGGCATCTGGTCCGCGGACGCCTCGCTGACGACCGTCATCGCGCGCACCCGCATCCGTTCGCGTAGCGCACGCTGTAGCTGGCCCGCCACGTCGCGCCCCTGGGAGGTGACGAGGACCAGGTGCTGCAGCAACACATCCGGGTTGCGGCGAGCGTCCGGTAACGCCCGATCGAACGCGGCAGCCCATCCGGCCATCAGCGCATCGTCCATGGGCGCGTTGGCGTCCAGGCGCGCATAGACGGCAGGTGCAATGGCGCGTGCGTAAGCATCGATGACGGCATCGTCGTACCAGGGCGCTCTGTCATCGTGGCCCGCCATGCGCCGATAGGCCCATCCATTGCCCACCGCCGTCGCCAGGGCTTCGTTGAGCCAGGCTTCGGCGTAGCGCCGGTTAGGCGACGGCGCATCGCGGAAGGCGGCGCGGATGCGCTCCACCTCAGGGAGCGGCTGGCGACCGAACAGGACATGGGCCACTTCGTGCACCACGACGCTCGCGTAGCCCGTGTAGTCGCGGCTGTCCACCGGCATGAAGCTGCGCACCACGTACCCATTCACCGTCGCGCTGAACGAACCTCCCCCCGCCGGAACGGGCGACAGGCCGATGGTCCAAGGCACGTCGGCGGCACCCGGCAAACCGTAGAACCTCGCGGCCGCGGCAAGCAACGTGTCCACCCTGTGCTCCTGCAGATGGCCGCGCATGCCATCCGCCATCGCGGACGCCTGGCCTCCCAGGCCACCTTCCACCTTTTCGACATACCAGGGTTCTACGGCTGCCAGCGCGTCCAGGACGATCTTCTGCTCTTCCGGCCCATAGTCGCCAGCGATGCGCTGCTGAAACGTCTTGAGGTCGGGGGAGAGAACGGCTTCATCCTGGAGCCTCCACCAGGGCGACGACCACCGGCCGTAACCGCGCGGCCGCTCTTCCGATGAGCGAAAGTCCCTCCACCTGTCCATCCCGCAGAAGCGGTGCAGGCGATCCGCATCGGCGGCGCTCGGCGGCGCCATGTCTGCAAGCACCTTCTGCAGGGCAGGCGATCCCTCGTCGCCTCCGCAGTAGGACAGCGCCAGATCGAGCAGGCCTTGCAGCCTGTTGATCCGGACATCCAATGAGGCCTGCGCTACCGAAGGGCCCGCGGCGAGCATCAGCGAAAGGAATACCAGCACAACAGCGCAACGGATCATCGAACGCCCGATCGGAGTGAATGACGTACAGGAGATGCAGGGATCGTGCAAAGGGTCGCAGCGCCGTTGAACATCACGTTCACTGTGCCGGTGCGATAACCCCGGCATGGCATCGACATCCGGACCCGACCTTCACGCCTATACATTCGGTCTCGAGGAAGAATATTTCCTCGTACGCCGCAATGGTCGCCGGCTGCGGCACATGCCACGGCGGTTCTTCACCGAATGCCGCGCAACATTGGGCGAGCGTTTCGGCAGCGAGATGCTGCAGACCCAGGTCGAGGTCCAGACCGGCGTGCACGACGACACGGATGCCGCCGAAGCCGACCTGCGCTCGCTGCGCCGCAGCGTAGGCGATATCGCGCACCGACACGGACTCGGCATCCTCTCGGCGGGCACCCACCCTTCGGCACAATGGCGCGGGCAACGCAGCACGGACAAACCCCACTACGACAAGGTGATGGGCGAACTGCAGATGCTCGGCCAACGCAACCTGCTGTGCGGCCTGCACGTGCACGTGCAACCGGCCGATCCCGCGGATCGCGTCGCGCTGATGGCACGCATGCAGCCTTTCCTGCCGCTGCTGCTCGCCCTCAGCACCTCGTCGCCCTTCTGGATGGGCCACGCCACCGGCTTGATGGGTTATCGGCAGACGGCTTACCAGGAGATCCCGCGCACGGGATTGCCGCCGCTGTTCCGCGACCAGGCCGAATACGATCACTATGTCCAGCGCATGACCGATGGTCGCGCTATCCAGGATGCAAGCTTCCTCTGGTGGGCGCTGCGACCGTCGCTCGCCTTCCCCACCCTGGAACTGCGTGTCACCGACGCCTGCACCGATCTGTGCGATGCGTTGGCCATCGCGCAGCTCTATCGCTGCCTGGTACGGCATCTCGATCGCAGGCCAGAACTGTACGCAGACCTGCATACCGGCGACCAGGCGATCGTCGCGGAGAATCTGTGGCGCGCGCAGCGTTACGGATTCGATGCCGGCCTGATCGACCTGGGCAGCCGCCGCCTCGTGTCGGTGCGCGAGATGCTGGAGAACACCCTGGGAGCACTGGACGGAGACATCCGCGCACTGGGCTGCATGCGCCAGGTCGAACGCGTCTGGCAGATCCTCGAGGACGGCACCAGCGCACACGGGCAACTGCAGCGCTACCGAGAGCGACGCGACGCAGGCGACAGCCACGCGGAAGCGCTGTCCCACGTGGTGCAATGGCTGGCGGACGCCAGTGCCATCGCCTAGGCGCGCTTGATCAGCGGGCGACCGTCTTCTGCTGGGATACGACGAACACGCCTGCCATCACCAGCACGGTGCCGGCGACCTGCCACGGCCCCATGGGTTCGCCCAACAGCAACAGGCTCAGGATGATGGTCGAGACCGGCCCGATCATCCCCACCTGCGCGGCCAGCGCAGACCCGATGCGCGCAACCGCCATCATCACCGCCAACACCGGCAGCACGGTACACAAGGTGCCGTTCACCAGCGAAAGCGCGTAGACCTCCCACGGTAGCGCCAGCGCTTCCATCGGCCGTAGTACGACGAACTGCAGCAGGCACAGTACGCTCGCCACGCTGCTCGCATAAGCCGTCAGGCGCACCGCACCCACGCGCTGCACCAGTTCGCCGCTGCCCACCAGATAAAGCGCATACGCTAGCGCGCTGCCGAACACCAGCACGCTACCCAGCGCGATGTTGGCGCCGCCCACCTGCAGGTCATGGCCGAAAGCGAGCGCCACGCCGAGGTAACTCACGAGCAGCGCGACGGCCTGGCGCCGCGAGATGCGCCGGCCGAACGCCAGCCAGCCGATCAGCGCTACCAGGGTCGGGGTGAGGTAGAGGATCAGCCGTTCCAGCGTGGCGGTGATGTACGCCAACCCGGCAAAATCCAGGAAGCTGGCGAGGTAGTAGCCGAGGAATCCGAGCAGCAGGATCCGCCCGCGATCTGCCGGACTCAGCGGTGAACTACGTCGTGCAGCCCACGCGCCCATCGCGAGGAAGAACGGGAATGCCACCAGCATCCGCAGCGCCAGCAGCGTGACCGCATCGGTGCCGTAGCGATAGCCGAGCTTGACGATGATGGCCTTGCCCGAGAACGCGATGGCGCCCATCGCCGCGAGCATCAGCCCGGAACGGCTCACGGCATGCAAGGCCGGATGCGCCGGTGGCGCATCGACCGCCTCGGCCGGCGCCACGTCCAGCGGCTGCGCCAGCTCGTCCTCCGCGCCGGGACGGGTCATCGGCGCGCGATCATGCCAGCGTGCATTCCAGCAGCCGCCGGATCAGCGACTGGGTGCGACCGGCGCGTTCGGGCAGGTAGGCGAAGCTGTCCTCGTCCATGTAGTTCAGCTGCGCCAGTTCCAGTTGGACGGCTTGCACCTGCTGCGCCGGATCGGCGTAATGCCGGGTGATGTAGCCACCGCGGAACCGGCCGTTGACCACGAAGCTGTAGTCCGACTGCGACGCTAGGATGCCTTCGAGCGCCTGCTGCAAGGCGGGTGAACAGCTCGCCCCCGCCGCCGTGCCGAGGTTGAAATCCGGCAGCCGTCCTTCGAACAGGAACGGCACTTCGCTGCGGATGGAGTGGCCTTCCCACAACACCACGCGACCATGCGCCTCGCGGATGCGGGCGAGTTCCTGCTGCAACGCCTGGTGGTAGGGCCGCCAGTAGGTGTCGACGCGCGCGGCGATGTCGTCCGGCGTGGGCGCCTGGTCCGGCAGGTACACGGGGTCGCCGCTGAAGCGCACGAGGGGACACAAACCGGTGGTGTTCTGCCCGGGATACAGCGAGACATCGTCTTCCGGGCGGTTGAGGTCGACCACGTAGCGCGAGTACGCCGGCACGATGATCGATGCGCCCAACGAGCGCGCAAAGTCGTACAGCTCGGCGACATGCCAGTCGGTGTCCGGCACGCGTCGCGCTTCCGGTGTCAGGCGTGCGGCGATGTCATCGGGAACGCGCGTCCCGTTGTGCGGCAGGCTGATGAACAGCGGCGCAGTGCCCTGGTGCAGCATGTAGGTGTCCATGGCGCCATTGTATCGCCGCGCCCCACGCCGTGGATTCAGCGCATCAGCACCACTTCCTCGGCGCTGGTGGGATGGATGGCCACCGTGTCGTGCAGGTCCGCGAGGGTGATGCCTTTCTTGAGCGCGACGGCGAACCCCTGCAGCATTTCGTCGGCGCCTTCACCCAACAGATGGATGCCGACCACGCGCTGCTCCTCACCCACGCAGACCAGCTTGAACAGGCTGCGCTGCGGCGAATCGGCCAGCGCGTGCAGCATGGGTCGGAAACGCGTGGTGTAGGTCTTCACGCTGTCTCCGTGCGCAGCGCGGGCCTCATCCTCGGTCTGTCCTACCTTGCCTGCGGGCGGGTGCGAAAAGACGACGGTCGCGATGTCGCGGTAATCCAGCCGGGCATCGGACTGTCCATCGAACACCCGGTCCATAAGCCGTCGCGCGGCCGCGATAGCCACCGGCGTCAGCGCCGCCTGGCCGGTCACGTCGCCCACCGCATGGATGCCAGTTATGTTCGTGTCCTGCCATGCGTCCACCGGCACGAAACCCCGCGCATCGGTCTTCACGCCCGCGGCCTCCAGCCCCATGTCGCCGGTATTCGGACGGCGGCCGGTGGCGAAGATCAACCCGTCGAAGCGCTCGCTGCGCGTGCCGTCTTCCGCCAGCACGATCACGCCGCCGTCGCGCGCTTCCTCCAGCGCCGCCACCGCATAACCGAAGTGCAGACGCACCCCATGCTGGCGCATGTCATCGGCCAGTTCCGCGGTGATCTGCGCGTCGAAGCCGTCGAGCAGCTTCTGGCTCCGCACGAACAGCTCCACCTGGCTACCCAGTGCCTGCAACACGCCAGCCAGTTCGACCGCGACGTAACCCCCGCCAACGATGGCCACGCGCTGCGGTGCGGCGCACAGGTTGAAGAAGTCGTCCGACACCTGCCCCAGCGCCGCGCCCGGAATGTCCGGTCGCGAGGGCCGACCACCGGTAGCGATCAACAGGTGCCCCGCGCGCAACGGCACGCCGTCCGCGTTCACCACGGTGTGCGCGTCGAGCAATCGTCCGTGGCAGGGCATCAGCACCACGCCGCTTTCATCCAGCCGCTTGCGGTAGCTGGCATGGATGCCGGCGATGTAGCGCTGGCGATGGACGATGAATTCCTTCCAGTCGAGCACCGGCGGCGGCACGTCGAAGCCGAGCGACGATGCCAGCGCGATCTTCTGGGCCATGTCGGCCGCCAGCCACATCGCCTTCTTCGGTACGCAGCCGACGTTGACGCAGGTGCCCCCCAGCTCCTTCGGTTCCAGCAAGGCGACCCGCGCACCGTGCGAGGCCGCGCGGAACGCGCCGGCGAGTCCGCCGGAGCCGCCGCCGATCACGACAAGATCGAATTCCTGTGGCGTCATGCGAATCGCTCCGGTCGGTAGGGAGTGGGATCGAAGGCCGGTGTACGGCCGGTGATCATGTCGGCCATCAACTGGCCGGTGGCCGAGCTCATGCTGATGCCCAGCATGCCGTGGCCCGCGGCGATCCAGACACCGCGCTGGCCGGGCGCGCGGCCAAGCAATGGCAGATCGTCCCAGGTCATCGGACGCCAGCCGCACCAGCGCTCACGGACGTCCGGCCCAACGGGCTCGCGGAGGAACTCGCGCGCGCCCCGCTCCAGCGCGGCGAGGCGGGTCGGGTTAAGACGGTCGTCGTGGCCGGAGAATTCCATCGTGCTGCCGAGCCGGAAACCGCTCTCCCACACGGTGACGCACACCGAGCGATCCTTCAGCACCATCGGATGGCGCGGCACCCGCGTGGGTCGCGAGTAGGTGATCGAGTAGCCCTTGCCGGGCTGGATGGGCGCGCGAATACCGAGCCGGCGCGCGAACGCGGGCGTCCAGGCGCCCAGCGCGATCACCGCTTCGCGCCCTTCCCGCGGCTTCTGGTCCGTCGTTACCCGAACACCTTCGCCAAACTGTTCGAGACGCTCCACGCGACAGTACTCGTCGATGACGCCGCCACGGGCACGCACCACGCGCGCGAGTTCGGCCACGTAGCGGTCCGGGCGCAGGCGGGCATCGCCCGGGAACCGGATGGCGCCCGCCACGCCCGGCAACATCGCGGGCTCCTCGCGCTCGTAGTCGTGCCCACCGAACACCTGCGTGGCAATACCGAATTCCTTCAGCACCACGCTTTCGTCCACGTATTGCTGGAACTTGCGCGGGTCGCGGAAGACGTAATCCAGACCTTCTTCCTCGAACTCGCACTGCAAGCCGTAGCGACCGACCCAATCGGCCAATCGCGTACGCGCATCATCGAGCAATGCCGCGCGTGCTTGTGTGCTCTCCCGCCAGTCGCGCGTGTTGCAGCGCATGGCGAAGCGCAACAACCAGTGCCACAACGCCGGATCGAAACGGGGCTTGAGATAGAGCGGCGCATCGGGCGTGAACATCCAGCGCAACGCCTGCGCCACCACGCCAGGCGCCGCGAGCGGCGGCGCATGGCTGGGCGTGATCGTGCCGCAGTTGCCGTGCGAAGCGCCTCCGCCTGCGGGGCCCGCATCGATGACGCGCACGCTGCGGCCAGCTTCCAGCAACGCCAGGGCAGTCGCCAGGCCGATGGCACCGCCACCGATGATGAGGACGTCGTCGCGGGAGGAATTCACCACGACAGTGTAGTCGCAATCACGCAGTGCGAAGGCGCAGCGGCTGCCACTTGGCGTAGGTCAGCGAGCGCCATGCCCATTCCATCGGTCCGAACCGGAAGCGCGACAGCCAGGCATGGCTGAGCAGCACCTGCACACTGAAGAAGATCAGGGCGAACAGCGGGTGCCAGGCGCGCGGCAACTGTTCGAAGTAGCCCAGCCCATAGCCGTAGAAGATCCACGTGCACACCAGCGACTGCATCAGGTAGTTGGTAAGGGCCATCCGGCCCGCTGGCGCCAGCACTGTGAGAGAGCGCTCGCCCATCGGGCTCTGCAATGCTCTCAGGATCCACGCCAGGTAACCCAGGCACATCAGCAGGTTGGCCGCCATCTGCAGCGCGAAGGCCGTGGATACGCGCAGGTTGAAGGTCGTCGGATCCATCGTCGGCGACAGCGCCACCGAGCCGAGCATGGCCAGCAACCCGAGCGGCAACGCCACCCAGCGCAGCCCGGCGTAGAGACGCGGAAACTCGAGCGGACGCGCAATAGCGCCGCTGCGCACGAACCACGCGCCCAGCAGGAACAAGCCGAAGGCGATGAACCCGAACATGGTGATGTTGCTCAGCGCCATGCCGGTGCTCTTGAAGCGCTGCCATGTCGCATCGACGTAGCTGCCACTGGCGTAAGCAGCCCGCTCGCTATCGACGAGCGCCTGCATCTGCGCACCGATCTCGCCCATCGCCTTGTCCCAGCCCTCGGTGCCGCCGAGCAGCGAACCCATTGCGCCCATCAGGTACATGAAGCCGATCGGCATGACGTAGGCGCCAAGCCCGAACCACACGTACCAGCGGTACGGCAACGGCCGGAATGCCAGAAGCAGGAACGAACACAGGGCGTACATCATCAGGATGTCGCCCGCCCAGATGAAGATCGCGTGCACCAGGCCGATCGCCAGCAGGACAAGTCCGCGGCGCCAGTAGATACCGGCGAACGGGCGGCCTGCCTGCTCGGCGCGCTGCGACATCACCGCGAACCCCATGCCGAACAACAGCGAGAACAACGTGTAGAACTTGCCCTGCACAAGTACGTAGATCAGCAGGTCGACGATGCGGTCCGCTCCGGTCAGCGCCGGATCCACGCCGCTCGCCGAGGCCATCACCGGGCCCACGAAGCCTTCGAGATTCATCAACAGGATGCCCAGCAGCGCGAAGCCGCGCAGCACGTCCATCGCCTCGATGCGCTCCGCCATCCCCACCGGTGCCAGGTTTTCCGTGATCGTCGCCGTCATTCCCTTCCCCCTGGATCGAAGCCTCGATTAGAACATGCCCGCCACACCGTCCTGTGCGCCAAAAAAAACGGCCCGCGTGCGCAGGCCGTTCGATGGACGCATCGGGCGCGACTCAGTGGTGGTGGCCACCGTCGCCGTGCACGTGACCGTGCTCGAGTTCCTCGGCACTGGCTTCACGCACTTCGACGATCTCCACGTCGAAGTGCAGGTCCTTGCCCGCCATCGGGTGGTTGAGGTCCACGTCGACCACGCTCATGCCCACCTTCTCGATGGTGACGGCGCGCGGGCCGAAGTTGGTCTGCAGCACGACCTGCTGGCCGGGGATCAGGCGCTGGTTGCCGAAGTGCTTCTTGGGCACGCGCTGGGTCAGGCCGTCGCGACGCTCGCCATAGGCATCGGCCGCGGCGACATCGACGCCGAAGCTCTCGCCGGCTTCACGGTCCTGCATCGCGTTCTCGAGGCCCGGGATGATGTTGCCATGGCCGATCAGGATCGCCAGCGGCTCGCGGTCCTTCGAGGTTTCGATCGGCTCCTGGCCGGCTTCGGACACGGTGTAGTGGAAACGGACGACGCTGTCTTTTGCGATTTTCATGCGGGACTCTGGGCGGGGCCTGCCTGCCGGCCGGCAGGACAGGAGCGGCTTGTCGGCCGCGAGGGAATGCGGCGAAGATGCGCCGCAATGAAGGCCCGACATTATCCCGGCTTGCCCCTGCCCGCGCCACTTCAGCGCTGGGCCGCGCTGTCCCTCTGCGCCGTCGTGTTGGGCCTGGCCGGCTGTGGCGGTTCCAAACCCCAGGCCAGGAAATCCTCGCCCCCGCCCGCGCAGCGCGCGTGGCCCGTGGTGGAGGCCGACGATCCGGCCGCCGCGACGGCAGTGCTGATGCGGGCTATCGGCCTCGTAGGCACGCCTTACCGGTACGGCGGCAACACCCCGGAGTCCGGCTTCGACTGCAGTGGCCTGGTCACTTATGTATTCCGGGACATGCTGGATGTCCGCCTGCCCCGGACCTCGCGCGAGCTGGCGGGCGTGCAGGGCCCGAAGATCGAGCCCCTCCGGTTGGCGCCGGCCGATCTGGTGTTCTTCGGCAGCCGGGGGAATGTCACCCACGTGGGCATTTACGTGGGTGAGGGGCGCTTCGTCCACGCGCCGAGCACCGGGGGTACGGTCCGGCTGGACCATCTGGACGGTCCCTACTGGCGGGACCATTACACCGGCGCGAAACGCGTCCTTCGTTAGGAATCGGTCAACTCTGTGACAGCGGACGTTCACTCTTAACGAATAAATAACGATTTCTGAACCAAATCGGTCCGATCAGCCGGCATTATCGTGATCATCCTGTGAAACCTTCCCGCGCGTGACGACCGACGACCTGCCGCCAGGCCTGCCAGCCGCCACCCACCGCATCCCGCGGGGGGTTACCCGAATCCTCCTCAGCCTGTCGCTCTGCGTCGCCGCCTCCACGGCTGTCGCCCAGAACGCGCCGGCCCCGGTCGACGCTGCCGCCCCGGCCGCCGTCAGCGCCGATGTGGTCGAAGCGCCCGCCGCGACCCCGGCCAAGTCGGTTACCGCCAGCGTCAAGGAAAAGGCCGCCGAGGCCGCGACCGCGACGCTCTCCGCCCTGCTCCCGCGCCTGGCCGCCAGCGATACGCTGCCGCTGGTCGATCGTTCGGCAATGGTCGCTGGCGACATCAGCAAGCTGCTGGCCGCCTACGACCTCAGCAAGGAAGGCGTGGTCGCCCAGGAACAGCAAGGCGGCAAGGTCCAGGTCGTACTGCAGCGCGCGCTCGCACTGATGGGCACGCCCTACCGTTGGGGCGGCACCTCGCCCGACAGTGGCTTCGACTGCAGCGGCCTGGTCGGTTACGTGTTCCGCACCGCGCTCGGCATCGAACTGCCGCGCGTCTCCCGCGACATGGCCAGCAAGGCGGACGCCGAACTGATCGGCGCGCGCGAGGAACTGCGCCAGGGAGACCTGGTGTTCTTCGGCCTGAAGGGCCGCGTGAACCATGTCGGCATCTACGTCGGCGAAGGCCGCTTCCTGCACTCGCCCAGCCGCGGCAAGGATGTGCGCGTGGACACGCTGCTGACCGGCTACTGGGGCAACCGCTACCTCAGCGGCCGCCGCGTCGCGATGTAACGCGCAGCGCAGATCCGCGATGCGAAGAAGGCCGCCCTGTGCGGCCTTCTTCTTTTCGGTTCGGTGCAGCGCAACTTGCGCCGCATGGCGCGTTGCCGCCATCCTCCGGCAAACGCCACATGCGCGTCATCCAACCATTCGCGCCGAAGGGGAGTCGTACGCGATGCAGGCTTCATTGCTGACCAACCTGCTGCTGCCGTTGGCCTTGGGCATCATCATGCTCGGGCTGGGATTGGGGCTGACGCTGGACGACTTCCGTCGCGTCGCGCGTTATCCGCGCGCGGTGCTGATCGGACTCGCGCTGCAGACGCTGGTACTGCCTTGGGTCGCGTTCGGGCTGGCGCTGGCGTTCGGCCTGCCGGCCGAGCTCGCCGTCGGACTCATGCTGCTCGCGGCTTCGCCCGGTGGCGCGACCGCCAACATCTATAGCCATCTCGCCCGCGGCGATGTGGCGCTGAACATCACCCTGACGGCGATCAACAGCCTGGTCTGCCTGCTGACGCTGCCGGTGATCCTCAACCTGTCGCTGGAGTACTTCCTCGGCGCCGGCCAGTACGTGCCGCCGCCGACGAAGAAGGTGGTCGAGGTCGCCGCCATCATCCTGCTGCCTGTCGCGATCGGCATGTTGCTGCGCGCGAAGGCGCCGGGTTTCGCAGCGCGCGCGGAGAAGCCGATCCGGCTGCTGTCGGTCCTCGTGCTCGCCTTGCTGGTGGTCGCCGCGGTCGTGCAGTCATGGGAAACGCTGGCCACCTACTTCGCCATCGTCGGCCTGGCCTGCTTGCTATTCAATCTGGTCAGCATGGGCGCTGGCTACGTGGCGCCGCTGGCGCTGCGCCTGCCGAAGAAGCAGGCCATCGCCATCGCGATGGAGATCGGCATCCACAACGGCACGCTGGCGATCTTCATCGCGCTCAACGTGCTGGAGAAACCGACGATCTCCGTGCCGGCGGCGGTCTACAGCCTGCTGATGTTCGTCACCGCAGCGGTGTTCGCCTGGTGGGTGTCGCGCAGCGCGCGCGAGGCCAGCGCCTAGCTGCCGGCACCGGAACCGCGCGCTACATAGGCCATGCTGATCGATGCAGGCGCCGTGTCGGCGAAGCCGAACTGCGCATAGAGGTGCCGGGCTTCTCCATCCGCGACCAACATGACGTAGGCCGAGGGTGGTGCGTTTGCGCGCAACCATGCATCCAGCGCCGCCATGATGCGCTTGCCCAATCCCTGCCCCTGGTGGTCCCGTCGCACGGCGATGTCCACGACGACGAACACGGTGCCGCCGTCGCCGACCACCCGCCCCATGCCGATCACGTCACCGGCCTTCAGCAGACTGACTCCGTACAACGTGTTCGCAAGCCCGCGCTCCGCGGCTTGCTGCGACTTCGGCGACAGGCCCGTCTCGATGCGGAGCCGCCGGTAGGTCGGCGCATCGGGGAACGACTCGACCAGTTCGATCGTCCCGGCGTCGCTCATGGCGTCGGCGCTGCGTCGTCCGCGAGGCCCACGTTCGTCGACGCCGATTCGTAGACCTCCCTGTCCAGCAGGCCGGTCTCCTTCGCCACCAGCACCGGTACCAGCATCTGGCCGGTCACGTTGGTCATCGTGCGCATCATGTCGAGGATGCGGTCGATCGCCACGAGCAGACCGATGCCTTCCAGCGGCAGGTTCGCCGCGCTCAGCACCAGCGTGACCATCACCGTCGCCGTACCCGGCACACCGGCCGTGCCGAAGCTGCCCAGCACGGAGGCCAGCAGGATGACGAAGTACTGGTTCACCGACAGGTCCAGACCGAAGTACTGCGCCACGAAGATCGAGGTCAGCGCCGGATAGATCGCGCCGCAGCCGTCCATCTTGATGCTGGCGCCGAGCGGCACGGCAAACGCGGCGTAATCCTTGTCGACGCCGAGGTTGTGGGTGACGCTGCGCAACGCGACCGGCATCGAGGCGAAACTGGACGAACTGACGAACGCCACCTGCATGCCCGGCGCCGCGCCGCGGAAGAACTTCCACGGGTTCAGGCCATGCGCGAGCAGCAGGCTGCCGTACACCACCACGATGTGGAGCGCGCAGGCGACGTACAACGCACCGATGTAGCTGCCCAGCGGCAGCAGCTTCTCGAAGCCGTACGTGCCCACCAGCGAACCGATCAGGCCGAACGTACCCAGCGGGGTCATTTCCAGCACGAAGCGGGTGACCTGCACCATGGTGTCGCTGGCCTCGCCCGCGAGCTTGCGCAGGCCCGCGCTGCGTTCGCCGAGCTTCACGAGTGCGAAACCGAGCAATCCCGCGAAGAAGATCACCTGCAGGATCTTGCCTTCGGTCAACGCCTTGAACGGATTGGCGGGCACGATGTCGAGCAGCACCTGCACCGGCGTGGGCACTTCGCGGACCTGGTAGTCGGGCGCCATCATCAGGCCCGTCAGTCCCTTGCCTGGCTGCACCACCCAGCCCACGGCCAGGCCCACGCAGACGGCGAGTGCCGCGGTCGCGGCGAACCACAGGAACGTGCGCCCACCCAGCGCCGCCACGGACTTTTGTCCGTGCAAACTGGACACCGCATTGATCACCGCAAAGAACACCAGCGGCACCGCGATCATCTTGATCAGCGTGACGTACAGATCGCCCAGCGGCTTCAGCCAGGTCCCCGCCGCCGGCCCCATCAGCCAGCCTGCGAGCGCGCCCAGCACGAAGCCGGCGACGACGCGCTGCCAGAACGGGATCTTCAACCAGGCCGACACCAGCTTCATCCAGACGACTCACTTAAATGGACGGGACACCTTATCCCAAGGCCTACCCCGGGGCGACCTTGCGGGCGGAATGCCGGGTGTCATGAACAGGACACTGCCCGGACGGCATAATGATGCGTCTGCCTTTCCCCGGTTCATCATGCATCTGCGCTCTTTCGTATCGCCGCTCGCCGGCGCAGTCCTGCTCACCGTCCTGGCCGGTTGCGCCAGCACGTCGCCTTCACAGCCCTCTTCCGTCCGCGTCGACGTCGCGCCGGTGGCGCATCCGCAGGGCGAGACCCCGCAGTGGTGGTATCGCAGTGGTGCTGCCAAGGCGGCTGGCAATGGCGCCATGCAGGGGCGCGCGAAGAACGTCATTGTCTTCCTCGGCGACGGCATGAGCCTGACCACGGTGGCCGCGGCGCGCATCTTCGAAGGCCAGCGCAAGGGCACGCCGGGCGAGGAAAACCTGCTGAGCTGGGAGCGCTTCCCACACACCGCCTTCAGCAAGACCTACAACACCGATTCGCAGACGCCCGACTCCGCCGGCACGATGACCGCGGTAGCGACCGGCGTGAAATCGCACATGGGCGCCATCGGCGTCTCCGCGGGCCGCAAGAACGATTGCGCCGACAGCCGCAACAAGCACCTGCTCAGTTGGTTGACGCTGGGCGACAGCGCGGGCCTGGCGACAGGCATCGTCACCACAGCGCGGCTCACGCACGCCACGCCTGCCGCCACGTATGCCCATGTCCCGCACCGCGATTGGGAGAACGACAGCGACCTGCCCGAGGAAGCCGTCGCGGCGGGCTGCACAGACATCGCCCAGCAACTTCTCGCCGCTGCGCGCTTCGGCCATGGCCCGACCGTCGCATTGGCCGGTGGCCGGGGTGAGTTCCTGCCGGTCGACGTGCGCGATCCGGAAGAAGACGACAAGGTCGGCCAGCGCCTGGATGGCCGCAACCTCGTGGCCGAATGGCAGCAGGCGCATCCCCAGGGCGCCTACGTCTGGAACACGCAGCAGCTGAAGGCCGCGGCCGACGCGCCGCAGCTGCTGGGCCTGTTCGAATACGACCACATGCAGTTCGAACACGATCGCCGCAAGGACGACCAGGGCGAGCCCTCGCTCGCCGACCTGACCCGCGCAGCGATCCACACGCTCTCGCGCAATCCGGAAGGCTTCGTACTGCTGGTGGAAGGCGCGCGCATCGACCACGCCAACCACTACGGCAACGCGTATCGCGCGCTCGACGAAACCGTCGCGATGTCCGACGCGGTGCAGGCTGCGCTCGACGCGACCTCGCGCGACGACACGCTGATCCTGGTCACCGCCGACCACTCGCACACGCTGAACTTCGTCGGCTATCCGGTGCGCGGCAACCCCATCCTCGGCAAGGTGCGGGGCCAGGGCGGCGAAGACGACACGCCCGGCGACCTCGCGCGCGACCAGACCGGCATGACCTTCACCACGCTGACGTACGCCAATGGCCCCGGCTATACCGGCGCCAGCAACCGCCAGCCTGCGGGTCCGAAGAAATTCCTGCACGCACCCAGCAGCGTCGAACCCGCCGAAGGCCGCCCGGACCTGAGCCATGTCGATACCGAGCATCCCGATTACCTGCAGGAAGCGTTGGTGCCGTTGAAGTCCGAATCACATGGCGGCGAAGACGTCGGCATCTGGGCCATCGGCCCCGGCAGCGACGCCTTCCGCGGCACGCTGGAGCAGAACACGATCTACCACGTCATCGTGCAGGCCACGCCGAAGCTGCGCGCGCGCTTGTGCGCCGCCGGCACCTGCGACGCCAATGGCGTGCCGGTGGAACTGCCGAAGATCGGCGATTTCGAGAAGAAATGAACCTACGCGCCGGCAAGCCCGGCGCCACGCTTCAGAACGGCTTGGCCAGCACCAGCCAGATGATCGCGATCAAGGCGAACAGCGGCAGTTCGTTGAACCACTTCAATGCGGTCGGCGATGGCAGCGATTTGCCCTTCGCGACGCCCTTCAGCCATCGGCCGGTGACGATGAAGTGTGCCAGCACCAGCGCGACCAACGTCAGCTTGGCGTGCAACCAGCCGCCGCTGATCCCGAAGTAAAACCACAGCACGCCACCGAGGATCACCGCGATCCCGAACATGCTGTGGCCAAAGCCGTACAGACGGCGGCCCATCAGCAACAGGCGCGCCTGCGCGTCGGGCTGCCCGGTGGTCTCGGCCAGGTTGACCAGGATGCGCGGCAGGTAGAACACGGTCGCCATCCAGGCGATGACGAAGACGAGATGGAAGGTCTTGACCCACAGGTACATGCGGCTGGCTCCGTGTGGCTGCGCAGGATGGCGTGCGGCGCATAGGATAGCGCGCCGCATCGCGTAAGCTTGCTGCCTTTCCGTACCCGGGCACGCGCATGACCAAGCAGTACGACGCGGACTATTTCAAGCGCTGGTACCGCGACGGCGACATCGGCGGTGCGCCGCGGCTCGCGCGCAAGATCGCGCTGGCGGTCGCGGTGGCCGAATACCATCTGGAGCGGCCGATCCGCACCGTGCTCGACATCGGCTGCGGCGAAGGCGCGTGGCGCGCACCTTTGCTGAAGCTACGCCCGAAACTCCAGTACCTGGGCTTCGACAGCAGCGAGTACGCCATCCGCCGCTTCGGGCGTACGCGAAACCTGCACCCCGCGCGCTTCGAGGACTTCCAGTACCTGCGTCCGTGCGCGCCGGTCGACCTGCTGGTGTGTTCGGACGTGCTGCACTACGTGCCGACCCGCGAACTGAAGCGCGGCCTCCCCGGGCTGGCGGAACTGTGCGGTGGCGTCGCGTTCCTCGAGACCTTCGCCAAGGAGGACGACTTCGACGGCGACCACGAGGGCTTCCAGCCGCGCAAGGCGGCCTGGTACCGGCAGGCCTTCAACGGCGAGGGGTTCCAGTCGATCGGCAACCACTGCTGGCTGGGCCCGCGACTGGCGGGCGACGTGGCGGTACTGGAGGCCGCGGATTATCGGCCGATAACCTGAACAGGCCACGCGCGGCGCCCTCGCCTTTTGGGGTATGCTGCGGCGCAGCACCGTGCACCAAAAGCGGGATTCCGGACAGCCATGACCTTGTACCAACTGCACGAACTCGGACGCGCATGGATGGCGCCGCTGGCCTATATGGCCGAAGCGAACGCGCGCATCTTCTCCGCCCCGACCAGTTGGTTGTCCAACGTGCCGGGCGCCGAGCGCATCGCCGCCGGCAACGAACTGATCTACCGCATTGGCAAGGATTACGAAAAACCGGCGTGGGAGATCCACGAGGTCGAGGTCGAAGGGCGCACCGTTCCCGTGGTGGAGCAGGAGATCGTCAAGAAGCCGTTCTGCCGCTTGTTGCGCTTCAAGCGCTACACCGACGACGCCGAGACGATCACCACGCTGAAGGACGACCCGGTCGTGCTGGTCGTGGCACCGCTCTCCGGCCACCACGCCACCCTGCTGCGCGACACCGTGCGCACGCTGCTGCGCGACCACAAGGTCTACGTGACCGACTGGGTCGATGCGCGCATGGTGCCGGCGTCCGAGGGCGCCTTCAGCCTGGACGATTACGTCGCCTACGTGGAGGAATTCATCCGCCACATCGGCGCGGACAAACTGCACGTGATCAGCGTCTGCCAGCCCACCGTGCCGGTGTTGGCGGCCGTGTCGCTGATGGCTGCACGCGGTGAAGCCACCCCGCGTTCGCTGGTCATGATGGGCGGACCGATCGATGCGCGTCGCAGCCCGACCGAAGTGAACAGCCTTGCCACGCGCAATCCGCTGTCGTGGTTCGAGAACAACGTGATCCACTCGGTACCGATGCCCTACCCGGGCGAAGGCCGTCGCGTGTATCCCGGTTTCCTGCAGCATGCGGGCTTCATCGCGATGAATCCCAGCCGCCACTTCATGTCGCACTGGGACTTCTACGCGGACCTGGTGAAGGGCGACCTGCAGGACGCCGAATCGCACCGCAAGTTCTACGACGAGTACAACGCCGTGCTCGACATGCCGGCCGAGTACTATCTGGACACGATCCGCACCGTGTTCCAGGAGTTCCTGCTGCCGCGCGGCAAGTGGAAGGTCAATGGCGAACTGGTGACGCCCTCGGCTATCAAGAAGACGGCCCTCATGAGCATCGAGGGCGAACTGGACGACATTTCAGGCCAGGGGCAGACCGCCGCCGCGCACGACCTGTGCACCGGCATCGCGAAAGCCCACCACAAGCACCTGACCATCGAAGGCGCCGGCCACTACGGCATCTTCAGCGGCCGCCGCTGGCGCGACAAGGTCTATCCGCAGGTGCGCGACTTCATCGCGAAGTACGCAGGCTGACGGCACCCACCCACCTTCGTGGCGTGCGCCGATGCACGGCGCACGGGTCTAGCGATTGTCCGGCGACGTGTCGGCGCGCGCAGTGATCCATCGCACCGCCGCGTCCACGGGCGCGCTGGAATCGGCGAAAGCCACGTTGTGCCCGAGCCCGGGAAACACCTGGGACTCGTATGCCTTGCCTTGCGCCTTGAGCGCGTCGAGACGTTCCACCGACAATTGCACCGGCGCCTGCACGTCCACGTCGCCGTAGAGCCAGAGCCCCGGGATCGAAAGCGCGGCAAGCGCATCGCGCGGGTCGGTGTCGGCGAACTGATAACGGTCCGGATCGTTGCGGATGTGGTCGCGCGCGTCGGCCTCGGTATGCGTCTTCCAGAAATCCGGCGCGCCCTGCGTGTAGAACTGGAAGCGCAGCTGCTCGCGCGCGGTGACGACAGGCCCGCTGAAGAGCACCATAAATCGAACAGCAGGTCGCGTGTTGGCGGCGAGCGGAATGATCCAGGTCGCCTGGCTGAAACCCACCAGCCCGACGGGCACGTCGCGAGAAGGAAGATGCGCCAGCAGTGCATCCACGGACGCGCCCGCATCCGCCGCCAGCAACGCGAGATTGGCGGCGTCGACATTGTTGGTGCCCACCTCGGGACCCGCATACACGCCGCCCGATCCACCGACGCCACGCTTGTCGTACGTCAGCACCGTGATGTCGTTGCGGGCCAGGCGTACCGCGAAATCCGGCATGCGTTTTTCTTGCCCGGACCCATGCACGATGACGACCGCCGCGCGCGGATGTGCCGGCTGAAAGAGCGTACCGACCAGGGTGACGCCTTCGCTCTCAAAGCTGACTTCTTTCGATACGACGGCAGGCGGCTCTTCGGCGTGCGGACGAAACGGGACCAGCAGCAGCGACAGGCACAGCAAACGCCCAAGCACATGACGCATGACGACGGCTCCTCGATTCTCTTCGTGAAAACGCCGGGCTGCGAAGGCGGCCCGGCGTTCGATGACCTACACCACCGGCGTCCGCACCAGCAGGTGCTTGGCCAGCCAGCCGTGGAAGCGGCCGATGTAGCGCGCCAGGTGCAGCGTGCCGAACAGCAGCAGGAAGCCCGCCAGGAAGCACACCGGCCACAGCCACGGCCAGTCGGGCGTCAGGTTGATGACATCGACGTCGAACGCGCCGGCATGGCCCAGCAACAGGATGACCGGTGCCGCCATCAGGCTCAGCGAAACGGCCAGGAACGTGATCGCGATGGTGAAGTAGGCCGTGCCCAGCGCCTGCATCAGCACCAGGTACAGCATCGCCGTCCAGGTGCGCCCGTCGGTGAACAGTTCCTGCAACCGCGTCATCCACGGCTTGTCGCGCTGCGTGTACAGCGGGCGGCGCGGCATGCGTTCGCCCAGCAGCACTTCCACGATGCGGCCTTCCACCAGCGACAGCAGCCGCACCGACATCAGGAACAGCAGCAGCAACGGGATGCCGACGATCAGGATCAGCAGACCCACCGACAGGCTCGCGCCGGTGACGACCCAAGTGAAGTAGAACGTGCCGGTCGCCAGCGACAGCAGCATGTAGAACAGCGCGCCGTAGGTGCGTGGATCGGCGGCGACGCCGAAGAAGCGCCCCAGCAGCGACGTGCGCTTGGGCGGTGCCGGCGGCTGCAGTGCGCGCGTCACCGTGACCTCGGTATCGCGGTAGATGTCGGCCACTTCCTCCGGCGCGCCATAGCTGCCGGCGACGGACGCAATGACCTCGGCTTCCGATGTGCCGGGGTTGGCCGCCATTTCCGCGCGCAGGTATTCCTCCGCGTCGTAAAGGGCGTCCTGGACCATGGCCTTGTCGGCACCCGACAGCGCGGCGCGCAATTGCTCCAGGTAAACGGGGATGGTGGTGGGCAGGCTGCCCGGGGCGGTGGTGGTGTTCATGCAGGAATCCCCTCAAGCACGGAATCAACGGAATCGCGGGTGGCGCGCCAGGCGGCGGTCCAGGCCTGCAGGGTCTGCCGCCCTGCCTCGGTGATGCGGTAGTAACGACGCGGCGGCCCGGCGACCGAGGGCTCGACGAAGCTGTCCAGCAGCCCGCCCCCCTCCAGGTTTCGCAGCACCGGGTAGAGCGCGCTCTGCTTGCCGCTGAGCACGCCTTCGCCCACGCGCTCCAGCTGTTTGGCGATCAGGTAGCCATACAACGGCTCCCCTGCGCGGGCCAGGACGGCCAGCAGTGCCAGCGAGACGGTGCCGGCGCTGAGCTCTTTCTGGAACTTCTTCAGATGGATATCGGGTTCGTTCATCGCTCCCCCTTTGCGGACCCGCCGCTAGGTTGGAGAGGATGCTATTGCGAACTTTGATATAGCGAATGTGCCAGTAGTCACTGGGACCGGCGGCCTCCCTACAATCGGGTCACCTACCCGACCGGATCCGCCATGCGCCTGACGCCCTTGCTGCTCGCCTGCCTGCTTGCCCTGCCTGCCGCGCACGCGGCCGAGGCGCCGAAGTACCTCAGCGCCAAGGAGATCCTGGATGCCTCCCCGGATGCCGACTGGCGCACGCTGGATCCCGCGAACACGCTGTACATGGACGTGCGCGGCGGCCGCGTGGTGATCGAACTGGCGCCCGCTTTCGCACCCGAGCATGCGGGCAACATCCGTACGATGGCGCACGAGGGCTTCTGGAACGGACTGGGCATCTACCGCTCACAGGACAACTTCGTGGTGCAGTTCGGCGATGCCGATGCGGAAGACACCGCCAAGGCGAAATCGCTGGGCACCGCGAAGACGAAGCTGCCGGCGGAATTCGCGCGCACGGACAAAGGCGTGTCCTTCACCCGATTGCCGGACGTGGATGGCTGGGCACCCGAGGTCGGCTTCGTCGATGGTTTCCCGGCGGGGCGCGATCCGAAGACGAACGAGGTCTGGCTGGCGCATTGCTACGGTGCCCTGGGCGCCGGTCGCGGTGGTCCGCCCGACAGCAGCAACGGCAGCGAGCTCTACGTGGTCACCGGCCAGTCGCCACGACAACTCGACCGCAACATCACCCTGGTCGGCCGCGTGGTGAAAGGCATGGAACTGCTCAGCGCGATTCCCCGCGGTCCGGAGCCGATGGGCTTCTACGAGAACGCCACCGAGCGCACGCCGATCACCACCGTTCGCCTCGCCAGCGACGTGCCGGAAGCCGAACGCACGCCATTGCAGGTCCTGCGCACCGATTCGAAGACCTTCGCCGCCGCCACCGAGGCGCGCCGCAACCGCCGCGACGGCTGGTACGTGCGTCCGGCCGGCCATATCGACCTGTGCAACGTCCCGCTGCCGGTGCGCACGCCCCCGACCCGCTGAGCCCCCGCAAGCGCCGCCCCGACGGGCGGCGCTTGACAGCCGCGCCCTGTACTTAGATATTTAGCAAATACGTTAATTATCTAAGTTCATATGACAGTCGACCGCATCTTCGACGCCCTGGCTTCGCGCCCGCGTCGCGAAATCCTCGCCTACCTGTCCGCGCAGGAGCTCACCGCCGGCGAGATCGCCGCGCGTTTCGACATGAGCGCGCCCGCCATCTCGCGGCACCTGTCCGTGCTGGAAGCCGCCGGCCTGGTCAGTAGCGACAAGCGCGGCCAGTTCGTTTTCTACCGACTGGCGCCCGACAACCTGGTCAACACACTGACCGGTTTCGCCTTCGAAGTCTGCCCCACCGCCGGCCCGCTGAAGCGCGAAGCCAAGGCGCGCGCGCGCAAGACCGCAACACCCAAGCCCCGCTGATCTTCGAGGAGTCCTGCCATGCACCGCCATGCCGATGTCGTCCCGGGGTTCCCCACCGCCCGCATCCGCTCCTACTCAGGCGGGCTGCCGGTGGAAGTGGTGTTGCTCGCGCAGCTCGGGCCCGGCGCGGGCGATCGCCTGCACGCGGACACCGGCGCGCTGCAGCGCGCGCATCCGGGCTTCGTGGATGCGCTGGATGAGCCATCGGTGCGCATCGCCGCGCCCGATTTCGATGCCGGCGAACGCAGCGCGCTGTACACCTTCACGGTGGGCTCGGCAGGCCATCCCTTCCACCGTCACGCCGGGCACCGCACGTTCACCGCCGTAACCGGCAGCGGTGGCGCGCGCCTGCGTTTCTCCACGGCATCGGACGCGCAGCTCGCGCACGATCCGTCGCACTTCGCCGCTGCCCTGCATCACGTCGACCTGCCCGCCGATGCGCTTTTCAGCGTGCGCTTCGGTGGTGGCACCTGGCACCAGTTCGCGCCGCTGCAGGCAGGCAGTTCGCATCCGGTGCTGTTCGCCCTGTCGTGCCACACCGACGAACTTGGCGGGCTGCCTCAGGGCGCCCTGCAGGACGAAGTCCTGGCCGGCGACGCGAACATCGCCACGCTGACGGAAACGCTGCCGCCTTCCGTGCAGGCGTGGCTGGCCGCGCATCCCGCGCATGTCGAGCGCATCCCGACCGTTCGACTTGCCCTGCATGCGCCGCCTGGCAGCTGGCAGCAGCACCTCTGTGCCGGCCTGCGCGCACGTGCCGGTCGCGTCCGCACGCGGTTGGCGGGCTGGTGCGGCGAGATCGGGTTCGTCGAGGGCCGCGCATCGCCGGTGAAGGCGTTGCCGTCTCCGCCTATCGGATCATTGCTGTTGGATCAACTGCCGGACTTCCATCACGAGGACACCTTCAGCCTGCGCCTGCAAGGCACAACGCACGCGATCGCATCGGCCCTGATGGCGGATGTGCTGGAAGGCTTCCTGCAATACCGCCCCGCCGGCGTGACCCAGCTGATGCGATTGCGGAATGTATTGGTGCGCCCGTTGCGGCTGCGCACCTCGCCGCTGGGCTGCCCGGTGTCGTCGCTGCTGTCGACCGGCGACGGGCCGTTGTTCGCTGGACGCTATCCGGTGCTGGCGCAGCGGATCGATGCCGACGGGCGACGCGCGCAGGTGATCCTCGGCGCGGACGACCGCCATCTGGCGTTCCGTTCCTGCGTGGGCGTGCAGATCACCGATACCGGCGTTGACATCACGCTGGGCACGCGCGTGCGGTGCGCCAACGTGTTCGGACGTGCCTACATGGCCGCCATCACTGGCGTGCACCACGCCTACATCGCGCCGACGATGCTACGCATGGCCGTGGAAGGCGCCGTGCAGCGGCACGCGCCACTGACGCTGGCGCAGGGTTTGTTCGCCTGACGCCCGTCAGGCGGCGCGCTGGCTGGCCGCCACGCTGCCCAGGATCAGCGCGCCCGCGGCCAGCATCGCCAGCGTGACCGGCTCGCCGAGGAACGCCCACGCGAAGCCCGCGCCGAACAGCGGCACCAGGTAGGTCACCGTCGACGCACGCGCCGGACCGATGCGCTGGATCAACCGGTAATACAGCAGGAAGGCATAGCCGGTGCAGACCACGCCGATGGCGATGGCCGCCCCCCATGCACTTGGCGCGATACTGGCCGTTGGCCAATGCGTCGCCGCGAACGGCAGTACCAGCAGCGCCGCGCAGCTCAGCGTCGCCGCCGCTGCGGCGGCCGGCGGGATGCCCGCCAGATGCTTGCGCACCAGGTTCACGCCGACGCCGTACAGCAATGCCGCCGTGGAGCCGGCCACCACCGCGCCGCCCACACTCAAGCCACCGGCCTTGCTCGTCGCCAGCACGACCACGCCCACGAAGCCCACCAGCAGCGCCAGCGAACGACGCGTGCCGATCTTCTGACCGAAGAACAGGAAGCCCACCAGCGCCGTGAACAACACGGTCATCGCGTTGCAGATCGCACCGATCGCCGCAGGCGAACGCTGCGCCGCCCACGCGAACAACAGGAACGGAATGGCCGAGTTGATCGCGCCGATCATCGCCAGGCGCGGCCACATGCCGGCGCGGAAGTGCGCGCGCTCGCGCCACAGGAACGGCAGCAGGACCACTGCTCCCAGCGCCAGCCGCACCTCGACCAGCGCGAACGGTCCGAACGGGTTCGCCGCGATGCGCATGAAGAGGAACGAGCTGCCCCAGATCGCGCCCAGCGCCAGCAACTCCAGTGGTGTGCGCCAGTCGCGTCCGGCCACCTGCGGCAGGGGGTCTACGGTTGTCGTTGCCTGTGCCATCACCGCACCCTCGTTCGTGCCTGCCGCCATTCTGGCCGATCCTGCCAACCCCACAAGCGCGTACGATACGGCCAAGCCACAAATATGGCTTGTGCCTGGAGCCACCATGAGCCTGCGCCCCGCCCTGCTGCCCGCCCTCGGCGTCTTCGCCGCCGCCGCCCGCCATCAGAATTTCGCCCACGCCGCCGACGAACTGCACCTCACCGCCAGCGCCGTCAGCCACCACGTACGCAAACTGGAAGGGCTGCTCGGCGTAGTCCTGTTCCAGCGCCACGCGCGCGGCGTGAAGCTCACGATGGAGGGCCGCCAATTGGCGGATGCCGCCAATGCGGCGCTCGGCGATATCGATGCCGTGGCCTCGCACCTGCAACTCGCCGGCAAGACCACCACGCTGCGCATCACCACGCTGCATTCGATGGCTTACTGCTGGCTGCTGCCGCGGTTGCCGCGTTTCTGCGCGCGCCACCCGCACGTCCGCCTGCACGTCGACACCGGCATCGCACTGACACGCTTCGATGACGAAGGCCCGGAGCTGGGTATCCGCCACGGACCCGGGCATTGGTCAGGCCTGACCTCGTACCATCTGATGGACGACGAACTGTTCCCGGTCGCGTCGCCCGCCCTGCCCGGCATCGAAGCCGTCAAGGAGCCGCGGCAGATCGCCCAGTTGCCGCTGGTGACGGACCTTGCGCTACAGGGCTGGCGCGACTGGTTCCGTGCCGCTGGCGTGCGCGGGCTGCGCCTGCCGTCGATGCACAGCTTCAACGACAGCACCGACGCGATGCGCGCCGCCGTCTATGGTGTTGGCGCCGCACTGGCGCGCCGGCATGTCGCCCAACCCTATCTGCAGCGATACGAACTCGTGCGACTGCCCGGGCCCGCACTGAAAGCGCGCTTCGCCTACTACGCGGTGCATCCCGCGCACAAACCGCCGAGCGCCGCCGCGCAGGCCTTCATCGACTGGCTAAAGGAAGAAGCGCGCGATGAGCGCACGCCGCTACCGCCGATGCCGGACGACTTTCTGGGGCGCGGTCCCTGACATCGTCAGGGCACGGCTTTCAGCGCCTGCACCACGATCGGTTTCAGCGCGCGGATGTTGGGGTCTTCGGATTGATCGGCTTCCAGATGGACACTCATCAGGAAGGCCATCAGATCGTGGCGACGCGCGAGCCAGGTCGTATCCGCATAAGCCTGCTCGGCGTCGCCCAACCTGGGTGGCAACGCGTCGAACCAGCGCGCCCACGCCGCTTCGTCGAGCAAGCCGCGCTTTGCGGCGTACAGCACGGGCCGCGCCAGTCGTCCCGGCTCGCCGAAGACATATGCGTGCGCAGTCTCAGGCACGACCTGGACCGCCACCGCCTGCAGCAATGTCTCTACCTGGGCACGGTCGACACGTTCGTTGAGCATCAACTGGAGCGCCCAGTCCGCGCCATGGGCAACACCATGCCGCCAGCCTTCTTTCGCGTCGAAACCGCGGTAGTCGCGCACCGACGACAGGTACGCAGCCGCGCGCCGCACCATCGCGTCGCGTTCGTCCGGCGACATCCATGGTGCGATGCGATCTGTACGCGCGACTTCGGACAACACGAGTGCGGCGAACGGAGGCCCTACCCCGTCGGCCGTGTCCTGTTCCAGCAATGCGTACAGGCGATCGCGCAGAGTGCGGCGCTGCGCCTCGTCCAACAGGCCCGCACGAAGCCACGCACTGAGGCCCTCGTAGGCGATCCCATCGCGCAACGCCGGATCAGGATCGGACAAGCACGCGGGAAGCCTTTCGACCAACGTCGCGCGCACGTCGTCCGGCACGACGAAGCGCTGCTCACGCAACAACCGCAACGATCCGGCATCCGTTCCCTCGGGCGGACACGACGCGTACGCTGGCGAGGTAAGTAGACTCGCCAGCACCAGCAGTGTCGAAGCGCGCATCGTCATCTCCCCACGTCGTTGGCGACCACGTCAGAGGCTGGCGCCGTCGAACGGGGTCACCTTGAGCACGGCCAGGTCCACGCCCGGCAGGCAGCGCACGTTGACGGCCGCCATCTGCGCACCCGTCTTGGGATGCGCGGCTTCGCCGTACGGGGCGATCCCGCAGACAGCGCAGAAATGGTGCTGGATGTGGTGCTTGTTGAACGTGTAGGTCGACAGGTCGCCTTCGGGCGTCTTCAACACCAGCGCCTCACGCGGCGCGAACCACAACAGGCCGCCACGCCGACGGCAGAGCGAGCAGTTGCAGTCGATCACGTCGTTGACCTCGCCTTCGACCTCGAACGCGATCCGCCCGCAATGGCAGCTTCCTTCATGCTTCATGGCGCGTCTTCCGTTTGGCTGGGTAGCCAGCGTATATCGAATGGCACGGGCACGGGCATGACCTTCGGCCTATGCTTCCGGTTCCGCTCACCGCCGCACCGCAACAGGACTCCCATGCGCAAGACCCTGCTCGCCGCCGCCCTCCTGGCCTCGCTGTCCGCCTGCCAGAAGAGCGAAGCCCCCACCGCCGCCGCCAGCGCCGATACCGCGGCCACCGCCGCGGATACCGCCAAGGCCGATGCCGCCTTCGCCGACCTCTCCAAGCGCGCCCTGGAAGGCTGGCTGCAACTCTCGCCCGCCGGCGCCACCCAGATCGGCGAACACAAATACGACGGCGAACTCGACGACCTGAGCGCCGCTGGTCGGCAGAAAGGCCTGGAGTTCAGCAAGAAGATCCTGGCCGAACTGGATGCGACCGACATCGCCGCGCTCTCGCGCGAGAACCAGGTCGACGCCGCCATTCTCCGCAACCAGCTGCAGTACGACATCTGGACCGCCGAAACGCTGCAGAGCTGGGCGTGGGATCCGCAGGTCTACAACAACGTCGCCGGCGGCGCGATCTACGGCCTGATGGCGCGCGAGTTCGCGCCGCTGCCGGACCGCCTGAAGTCCGCCACCGCGCGCATGCAGAAGATCCCGGCGCTGCTGGCGCAGGCGCGCGAGAACCTGGACCCGGCGCGCGTACCCAAGGTGCATGCCGAGACCGTCGCCAAGCAGAACGCCGGCATCCTCAGCATCGTCGATACCTTCATTACGCCGCACCTCAAGGAACTGCCCGAGGCCGATCGTGCGCGGGCCGACGCCGCCATCGACGGCCTGAAGAAGGCCGTGGCCGAGCACCAGGCCTGGCTGGACAAGACGCTGGTACCGAACGCGAAGGGCGACTTCCGCATCGGCCAGGCGCTGTACGACCAGAAGCTGCAGTTCGCCCTGCTCTCCTCGCTGTCGCGCGCCGACATCAAGCAGCGCGCCGAGGGCGAGCTGAAGCGCGTGCGCGAAGAGATGTACGGCATCGCCCGCACCGTGCTGAAAGACAAGCCCGGCGCGCCCGCGTTGCCGGAGACGCCCACTTCCGAAGAGCAGCAGAAGGCGATCGAGGCCGCGCTCGAGCTGGCCTACGCCGAACGCCCGGCGCGCGACAAGGTCGTGCCGGATGCCGAAGCGGCGCTGGCACAGGCGACGGAATTCGTGCGCAAGCACGACCTGGTCACCCTGCCCGACGCGCCGGTGGAAATCATCGAGATGCCGGAGTTCCAGCGCGGCGTAGCGGTGGCGTACTGCGATTCCCCCGGGCCGCTCGACAAGAACCTGAAGACCTTCTACGCCGTCTCGCCGATTCCGGACGAGTGGGACCAGAAGCAGGTCGACTCGTTCCTGCGCGAGTACAACAGCCGGATGATCCACCTGCTGAGCATCCACGAAGGCACGCCGGGCCACTACCTGGAAGGCTGGCACTCGGCCAAGTTCCCGTCGACGCTGCGCGCGGTGCTGCGCTCGGGCATGTTCGCCGAAGGCTGGGCGGTCTACACCGAGAAAATGATGTCCGACGCCGGCTACCTGGACAACGATCCGCTGTTCCACCTGGTGCAGATGAAGTTCTACCTGCGCACGATCGCCAACGCGATCCTCGACCAGGGCGTGCAGGTGGACGGCTGGACGCGCGAGCAGGCGATGGACCTGATGGTGCGCCAGACCTTCCAGCAGGAACGCGAAGCCGCCGGCAAGTGGACCCGCGCGCAGCTGACCTCGGCGCAGCTGCCGACGTACTTCGTCGGCGTGCAGGAGCACTTCGACATGCGCAAGGCGGCGGAAGCCAAACAGGGCGCGCAGTTCAACCTGAAGGCCTACCACGACCAGGTGCTGTCGTACGGCGCACCGCCGGTGCGCTTCGTCCGCCAGCTGATGCTGGACGAACCGATCAAGTAAGACCGGCGCGTGACGGAAACACCGCCAAGGGCGGGCCACAAGGCCCGCCCTTCTTCATTCGGGATGCAACGACGACGTCGCGACGATCACACCGTTGGCATCGGCATAGATCCAGTCGCCCGGCGCGATCGACAGGCCGGCGAACGCCACCGGCACCTCCACGTCGCCCAGGCCGCGCTTGTCGGTCTTCATCGGATGCGATGCCAGCGCCTGCACGCCGAGCGGCAAGGCGGCGAGCGCGTCCACATCGCGTACGCAGCCGAAGATCAGGAAACCGGACCAGCCGTGCTTCACCGCGTTCGCCGCGATCTGGTCGCCCAGCAGCGCACGCCGCAGCGAACCACCGCCATCGACCACGATCACCCGGCCTTCGCCCGGCGTCGCCGCCAGTTCACGCACGCGCGAGTTGTCCTCGAAACACTTCACCGTCACTGCCGGCCCGGCGAACGCAACGCGTCCGCCATAGCCGCGGAACACCGGCTCGGCGACCTGCACATCGGGGTACTGGTCGCACAGGTCGGGCGTGGTCCAGGACATGCGGGCTCTCCGGCGTGGGGTGGCCCGATGGTAACGCGGCGCTGACGGCCACCGCGCTATCCTGACTGCATGGACGATCTATTCGCTGCACCGCCGCCCACGGCCACCGACGGTATCCGCATCGGCATCGGCGGCTGGACCTTCGCGCCGTGGCGCAAGAATTTCTATCCCGATGGCCTGGTGCAGCGGCGCGAGCTCGAGTACGCCAGTCGTCAGCTGACCGCCATCGAGATCAACGGCACCTACTACAGCGCGCAGAAGCCGGCGACGTACGCCAGCTGGCGCGACCAGACGCCGGACGGCTTCGTGTTCTCGGCCAAGGCGCCCAAGCGGATCATGCAGTCGCGCTCGCTGGCGTCGACGCGGGCCCAGGTGGAGGATTTCGTCGGCGGCATCGCCGAACTGGGCCCGAAGCTGGGGCCGCTGGTCTGGCAGTTCGAAGCGGGACGACGCGTGGAGGCGGACGAACTCGATGCCTTCCTGGCGTTGCTCCCGCGCGACGTGGACGGTCGCCCGCTGCGGCACGCGCTGGAAGTCCGCGACCCCGCCGCCGTGGACGCGGACTTCATCGAACTCGCGCGACGCCACCAGGTCGCCACGGTCTTCACCGATTCCACCGACTACCCGTCCTTCGCCGACCTCACCGCGGATTTCGTCTACGCACGCCTGATGCGCTCGCAACCGATCGAGACCGGTTACCCGCCGAAGGAACTGACGCAATGGGCCGAACGCGCACGCGCCTGGTCGCGCGGTGAAGACATCGCCGAACTGCCGCACGTGGGCGAGCCTGCGCCCGTGCTGCCCCGGCGCGACGTGTTCCTGTACTTCATCAGCAGTGCGAAAGAACGCAACCCGGCGGCGGCGATGGCAATGATCCGCCAAGTCGCGAAGTAACCCTCAGTAGCGCAGCGGTCGCTTCGCGATGATCCAGGCGGCCACACCGACACCGACCACGCAGGTGAAGGCCACATAGTGCGCCGGCGCCAGCGGGCCCCATGCCTTCGACAACCAGGCGAGCAGCGGCGGGGTCAGCCCGCCGAACGCCGCTTACGCCACGTTGTAGGAAAACGACAGACCGGAAAAGCGCACTTCCGGTGGGAACGCAGCGACCATCAGCGCCGGCGTCACGCCGACCACGCCGCAGCAGAAGCCGGCCAGCGTGTACCACGCCACGAACTGCGTTTCATGCCCCGACAGCAGCGCGCCGTACAGCGCGTAGGCCGCCACGCCCAATCCCAGCGAACCCGACAGCAGCGCACGCCCCACTCCGATCCTGTCCACCGCCCAGCCGGCCGCGAGGCAGCCGAACACCAGCGCCAGCGTCGCCAGGCTGTTGCCGTGGAACGCGACCGCGGGCGCAATGCCGAAGCTGGTCTGCACCAGGGTCGGCGTCAGCAGCACGACGACGACGATCGCCGCCGTCAGCTGCCACGAGGCGAGGATCGACAGCAGCACGGCCGGCCGATGCGCGGCGAGCACCTGTTTGACGGGCACCTGGCGGGCGAGCTGCCGGCGTTCGCGCATCTCGACGAAGACCGGCGTTTCTTCCAGCCAGCGCCGCAGCCATACCGCGACAAAGCCGAATACGCCACCGATCAGGAATGGCACGCGCCACACCCACGCCTGCACCTCCGCGGCACTGTAGTGCGTGTTGATCCACGCGGCCAACAGCGAGCCGATCAGGATGCCGGCGGTCAGACCGGCGGTCAGCGTGGCGCAGGCAATGCCCACGCGGCTGCGCGGCACGTGCTCGGCCACGAACACCCAGGCACCCGGCACTTCGCCACCGACCGCGATGCCCTGCACGATCCGCATCGTCAGCAACAGCAACGGCGCCAATGCACCGACCTGCGCATGCGTGGGTAGCAGGCCGATCAACAGCGTCGGCACCGACATCATGAAAACGCTGAGCGTGAACATGCGCTTGCGACCCAGGCGGTCGCCGAAATGCGCCATCACGATGCCGCCCAGCGGACGCGCCACGTAACCGGCGGCAAAGATGCCGTACACCTGCAGCTGCGCCAACCACGGCGCGGTGCCGGGCGGGAAGAACAAGGCGCCCAGCGTCTTGGCGAAGAACACGAACACGACGAAGTCGTAGAACTCCAGCGCGCCACCCAGTGCCGACAGGCCGAGCGTCTTCGCATCGCGCCGGTCGAAGGGGCGTTGTACCGGAGCGACGGGTGTGTTCATTCGATCATCGGCAGGATGGGCGGCGGGCGACCATCGCACGCGGCCGTGCGGCCGTCCAGTTCACCGTGGCGATGCGCGCTTGCCGCCCAGCGCGCGATCCAGGCCCACGACGACCAACCCCAGCACGATGAACACGCCCATGACACCCAGCGCGTTGACGCTGACCCGTGCCCAGCCGAGCTGCCCTACGTCGATGAAGGGATAGGGGTACTCGCTCACCCACGCGCCGCGCAGGAACACCCAGATGACGTAGCCCAGCGGGAACAGCAGCCACCCCGCGACGTCGCGCCAGCACAGCGCACCGTGAGGCACGCAGGTCAGCCACCACGCCCAGTACGCCAGCGGCACTGCGTAGTGCAGGCCGGTGTCGGCCCACCATTGCGCGCCCTGCGGCTGCCACAGGTGGCGCAGGATGAAGAAATAGATGCTGCCGGTAACGCCGATGTAGAGCGCGACCGCACCGCGCACGCGGGCCTGCGCGAAGAAACCTGGACGCCCCGTGGCCGCGGTGAACGCGACCAGCGCCACCGCGATGTTGCTGAGGATGGTGAAGTAAGTGAAGAACCGCAGCGTGCCCAATCCCACGCCGAGGGTGTCGCGCGTCAGCTGCACGATCAGGATGTACTGCAGCGTCAGCGCCGACAGAGCCAGCAGCCCCACCAGGGCGGCGCAGGTACGGGATGCGACGGGAAGGCGTGCAGGCGACATCGGTCATCCTCGGTCCGCAGTGTCGCCAGCTTGCCACGGCGGACGCCTGGCCGGGAGTGGTCCCATCGCCAGCCGCGCAGTGCTTCGGCGACAATGGGCGGATGCCGATGACACCGACCGCCAAGGCCCAGCTGCAGATCCACCTGTGCGTCCTGCTGTGGGGCTTCACCCCCATCCTGGGCAAGATGATCAGCCTGTCGGCCCTGCCGCTGGTGTGGTGGCGCATGCTGATCGTGGTCGCGGCGCTGGCGCTGCTGCCGCGCGTCTGGCGCGGCCTGCGCGCAATGCCGGCGAAGCTGATGCTCGCGTACTGTGGCATCGGCCTGATCGTCGCCCTGCACTGGCTGACCTTCTACGGCGCGATCAAGCTGTCCAACGCCTCGGTCGCGGTGACCTGCATCGCCCTGGCACCGGCCTTCACCTCGGTGATCGAGCCGTGGCTGACGCGTCGCCCGTTCTCCTGGCGCGAACTGCTGTTCGGCATCGCGGTGCTGCCGGGCGTGGCGCTGGTCGTGGGCGGCATTCCCGATGGCATGCGCCTGGGCGTGCTGGTCGGCGCGCTGTCGGCGCTGCTGGTGGCCGTGTTCGGCCCGCTCAACAAGCGCCTGATCGACCACGGCGAGCCGCTGACCATCACCGGCCTGGAACTGGGCGCCGGCACGCTGCTGCTGACCGCACTCGCCCCGCTGATGCCGACGCTGTTCCCGGCCTTCGCAGGCGACCTGTTCGTGCTGCCCGGCCTGAAGGACGGCGCGCTGCTGGTGATCCTGTCGCTGGCGTGCACGCTGCTGCCGTTCGCGCTGTCGCTGGTCGCACTGAAGCACCTCAGCGCATACGGCGTGCAACTGGTGACCAACCTGGAACCGGTCTACGCCATCGTGCTGGCCATCGTGTTGCTGGGCGAACAGCGCGAACTGACGCCGTTGTTCTACCTCGGCGTGGGCATCATCCTGGCCGCGGTATTCCTGCACCCGCTGACCCAGCGCAGTAAGCGCATCGAACACCCGGAAGTGCTCGGTACCTCCGAGGCGAAGAACGTCGTCGACTGACGTGCTTTAGCGGGCGACGACCACCGGTACCTGGCTCGTCGCGATCACCTTCAGCGCCACCGAGCCGACGAACAGCTGCTTCAGCGCCCCGCGGCCGTGCGTGCCCATCACCACCAGGTCGGCCTTGCCCGATTTGGCCTGCTTGACGATGCTCTCGGCGGGCTCGCCCACCAGCACCTTTTCGACGAACGGGATCTGTGCACGCTTGAGCGCGGTCCGCGCCTTCTTCAGCGCGTACGCGCCGTTCTCCGCGTGGTAGCGCTCCACGCCGTCGCTGCCCAGTTCGAGCGCGACCGACCGCAGCAGCGGTGGATCGACGTACAGCAGGGTGACGGTCGGCGTCTCCGCCAACGACTTGCCAAGCTCCACCAGATGACGGACGGCGGTCAGGCCGATCTCGCTTCCATCCACGGCCAACAGGATCTTCATCGTCGTGCTCCGCAGGGGGCGGCCGCACGCTGCGCCGCCGACAGAGACACGATGCGTCAGTCCGCCGCAGCGCGCATTGATCCCGATCAACTCAGCGGGCGGCCACCACCACGCGGTCCCGGCCGTTACGCTTGGCCTCGTACAGCGCCTGGTCGGCACGACGGAACATGGTTTCCGCCGTATCCTCGCGCAGGCGCGCCGCCAGGCCGATGCTGACCGAGATCGGCAGGCCCATCGGCAGCAGGCCGACGCTCTGGCGCATGAATTCGCACTGCAGGCGCGCTTCTTCCAGCGTGGCGCCCGGCATCAGGATGACGAACTCCTCGCCGCCATGGCGCGCAGCCAGGCCGCGACCGGCGGCCTGCGCCTTCAGCATGTCGGCCAGGGCCACCAATACGCGATCGCCCTCGTCGTGCCCGTGGATGTCATTGACCGTCTTGAAATGGTCCACGTCCAGCACGGCCACCGCCAGCGGGTCTCCGCTCTGCGCGGCCTTCTGCATGGCACTGTCGAGTGCCGCGGCGAACGCGCGACGATTCGGCAACCCGGTCAGCGGATCGGTGCGCGTCTGTTCGGAGAGGTCCGCATTCTGCTGTTCCAGCTGGTCCTGGTAGAGCTGCATCTGCTGCTCGTACCAGGTCCGCTCGTGCAACTGGTGCCGCAGCTGCTTGCTCACGCGACGCAGTTCCAGCAACTGGACGATCTGCCGCGACAGTGCATCCAGCGCCTGCAGTTGGAAGGGCGCCAACTCGTGCGGCTTGTCGTCCACCACGCACAACGCGCCCAGCGCGAAGCCTTCCTGCGTCACCAGCGGCGCACCGGCGTAGAAACGGATGCCGTTCGCCGCGGTTACCAGCGGGTTGTCGGCGAAGCGATGGTCGCGGGTGGCGTCGGACACCACGGTCGCGGCGCCGGGGTCCAGCACGGTGTGCGCGCAGAACGAAGTCTCCAGCGACGGGTCCGGGCTTTCCATTCCGACCTGCGCCTTGAACCACTGGCGGTCGCGATCGATCAGCGTCACGGCCGCCATCGGCACGCCGCAGATGCCGGCGGCGATACGGACCAGGTCGTCGAAAGCCCGTTCGGGCTCGCTGTCGAGGATGTCGAAGCTGCGCAATGCAGCGAGGCGTTGTTCTTCGTTGTCGGGCTTGGGCGGTTTGCTCATGCCGGGCAATCGTTCACGTGGGGACGGGCGAAGTATGCCCGTCTTTGCCGGGATGGAAACCCCCACGGCGCCGAGCCGCGGAAGCCGTCACAGGCTTACCAGCTGTCCTGCTGCGGCAGCAGTCCACGCAGTTCCTGGTCGGTCAGGTTGCGCCAGCGTCCCGGCTTGAGGTCGCCCAGCTTGACGTTGTCGATGCGCACGCGGCGCAACTGGGTGACGCGGTAATCGAACGCCGCGGCCATCAGGCGGATCTGCCGGTTGAGGCCTTGCGTCAAGGTGATGCGGAAGCCGAACTTGGCGATGCGGCTGGTCCGGCACGGCAGCGTCGTTTCGCCATGCACGCGTACGCCCCGCGCCATGCCGCGCAGGAATTCGTCGGTCACCGGCTTGTTCACCGCCACCAGGTATTCCTTCTCGTGGCGATTCTCCGCGCGCAGGATCTGGTTGACGATGTCGCCGTTGCTGGTCAGCAGGATCAGCCCTTCCGAGTCCTTGTCGAGCCGGCCGATCGGAAAGATGCGCTGCTCGTGGCCGATGAAGTCCACGATGTTGTCCTTCACCGACGTTTCCGTGGTGCAGGTGATGCCCGCCGGCTTGTTCAGCACGATGTAGACATGCCGGCGCTTGCCGGCCTTCACGGCGCGCAGCTTGAGTGGCTGCCCGTCGACCAGAACCTCGTCGCCCTCGCCCACCACGGCGCCGGTGCCCGCGGGAATACCGTTGACGGTGACGCGCCGCTCGCCCAGCAGGCGGTCGGCTTCGCGGCGGGAGCAGAAGCCGGTGTCGGCGATGTATTTGTTGAGGCGGACGGTCATGCCGCCATTATCCGGGATCGGCAGGCCGGCGTCGCCGGCCCTGCGTTCAGGCCGGTTCCGCCACCGCCTCGTCGACCCGCGCCAGGTCCGCCAGCGGGCATGGCACGTGCACCGCATACCCCTGCACGTAGCCGATGCCGACCTCGCGCAACTGCGCCATCACCGCCTCCGACTCCACCCACTCGGCAATCGTCACCTTGCCCAGCGCCTGCCCCATCTGGCTCATCGAGCGTACCAGGGCGAGGTCGGATTCGCCCTTGGCGAGGTCGCGGATGAAGGCGCCATCGATCTTCAGGATGTCCACCGCCAATCGCTTGAGATAGCCGAACGACGACAACCCGCTGCCGAAATCGTCCAGCGCGATGCAGCAGCCGCGCGCCCGCATGCCGTCGATGAAGCGACAGGCATCGTCGAGGTTGGCGATCACCGCAGTCTCGGTGATTTCGAAACACAGGCGCTGCGCCACGCCGGGATGCTGGTCCAGCAGCAGGTTGACGTGGTCGAGGAAGGCCGGATCGGCGATCGACTGCGCGGACACGTTCACGTGGCAGAGATCCACGCGCGCGAGCTCTGCGGGGTGGCGGGCGAAGTGGCGGCACAGCGCGTCGATGACGGCGCGGTCCACCGCCATGCCCTGCCCGTAGCGCTCCATCGCCGGCAGGAATACGCCGGGTGCGTGGACGCGCCCTTCGCGGTCGCGCAGCCGCACCAGCACTTCGTACTGGAAGCGATCACCACCATCGAGCGCGACGATCTGCTGCGCATACAGCAGCAGGCGGTCTTCGGCGATGGCCAGTTGCGTATGCGCGACCCACTCGAGTTCGTGGCGGCGGCGCGACAGACTGGGGTCGGAGTCGCGATAGCAGCGGATGCGGTTGCGGCCTTCTTCCTTGGCCATGTAGCAGGCCGCGTCGGCGGCGCGCAGCAGCCAGTCGACGTCCACCGCCGCGTCGTTGATCTCGGCCACGCCGATACTGCAGTTGAGGCCGAACGCACGCCCGTTCCATTGGAACGAAGCCTCCGCCAGCGTGGCGTGGATGCGCGCCATCGCCGCCTCGGCTTCTTCCAGCGTGGTGTCGTGCAGGAGGATCGCGAATTCGTCGCCGCCCAGCCGGCCCAGCCAGTCGTCGCGGCGCAGTTGCGCCGCGACGCGGCTGGCGAAATGGCAGAGGAAGCGGTCGCCTGCTTCATGGCCGCAGGTGTCGTTGACCAGCTTGAACTGGTCCAGGTCGATGTAGCACAGCGTGTGCCGCCCCGCGCACCCCCGCGCCTGGCCCAGCGCGCACCCGAGGCGGCGGGCGATTTCGCGGCGATTGATCAGTCCGGTGAGTTCGTCGTGACTGGCCTGGTGTGCGATTTCGCAGGCGAGTTCGTGCGCATCGGACACGTCCTCCACCAGCACGAATACCCGATCGTCGCTCTGCGCGTTCGCCGCCACCACCGAAGCGGTCCATCGGACCCAACGCACTTCGCCATCCTGCCGCACCAACCGGCGTTCGCCGGGTTCGAGCAGACGGTCCCAGTCGATTCCGCCCTTCGCATCCAGCCGCACGTCGTCGGCATGCAGCACGTCGTGCAGCCGCAGCGCCCGGATCTCCTGCAGCGCCCTGCCCAGGATCTGCGCGAGCGCCTCGTTGGCCTGGGTGAAGCGCCCATCGCGGTCCAGCTTCAGCATGCCTACCGCGGACTGGTGGAAGGCCATGCGGAATTCGCTTTCGGTTTCGCGCACTCGCCGCAGCGTCTTGCGCATCACATGGAGCGCGTAAGCGCACAACACGAGGAACGCCAACGCACTGAGCGCCAGCAACACATGCCGCATGAAGTCCGCGCCGTCGGCGAGCGAGCGCGAGAAGGCGATCTCGCGTGGACGCAGGCGGGCGTCGATCGCGGTGAGTTCGCGCTGGTACGCCAGCACTTCGTCGGCATCCAGACTGCGCGCGGCCTGCTGCGCTTCCAGTTCGTCGGCCAGGCGCACCAGCTGCAGGATCTCCACCTCGGCTTCGCGCCACAGGCGGACGGAATCGCGGAAGTACGGCGCGCCGCTGAGCCCGCGGTACATGCGGATCAGGCGATCGAGATTGCCGGGCGCATTGCCTCCCTGCAGGAAGCCCGCTCGCGCGGCGGCCACGTCCACCGGCGTCTGCTCCAGCGCCAAGCGTGCCGCGCGATCGCCCAGCGGCACCTGCAGGGAGGCGCGCGCTTCCGCCAGATCGGCGGCATCGCCATGGCTGGCGTAGCGGTAGAGGCTATGCACGGCACGCTGCTGGGCCTTGGACCAGTGGCTCTCGCCGATGATGTAAGCGGTCGCGCCGGCCTGGGTCTCCAGGATCGCGGCCGTCAGCAAGGCGCCCAGCGCGGACAGCAGGATCAACACCATCACCCGTGCGGGCAGGCGCTTCAGGCCCCTGTCGATGTCGGTGCCGGCGGGGTCGCCGACCGATGCTGCGTCCTTGTTGTCCACGTACCGCTCCCGTCGGTGCTGCCCGTCTGCAGGCGCCGCACACGCAGGCCCCCGCGCTCGTTCATCGGCCCCGCCGACGCCGGCTTGAGGGTGGCGAGGGCTTTCGACGCGATCGGCCGACCAGTGGTCGTGCCGCGTCAGGTGTTGCCGTCCAGGGCGGCTTCGGCTTCGACCACCTGGTCGCGCCCGGCGCGCTTGGCGCGATACATCGCGGCATCCGCGCGACGCAGCAGCGATGCCGCATCGGCGTCATCCGCTGTGAAGGCGGCCAAGCCGATGCTCGCGGTCACCGCCAGGCCGGCGATGGCCAAGCCCTCGCCCGCGGCACTGACCTGCACACGCATCTGCTCCAGGCGCGCGCGCGCGGCATCGCCGCCGACGCCGGGCAGCAGCACCAGGAACTCCTCACCGCCCATCCGGATCACGTCCGCCGGCGTCCTTACCGCGGCGGTCAGCGTGCCGGCCACGGCCACCAGCACGCGGTCGCCGACCGCATGCCCGTGGACGTCGTTGATGCGCTTGAACAGGTCGATGTCCAGGAAGCCCACCGACAAGGCACCCGCCCCGTTGCGGGCATCGGCCATGTGCTGCTCCAGGCGTTTCAGGCCGGCGCGCCGGTTCGGCAGGCCGGTGAGTTCGTCGGTGTCGGCCAGCGCGCGCATCTCGTCGCGCTGCCGGCGCAGGTGGCCCAGCCGCAGGTTCAGCACGTAGGCGCTGACGGTCAGGAACCAGGTGATCGAGAACTGGATCGCCTCCACCCGGTATTCGATCAGGAGCCGGTTGTCGGCCATGTCCATGACCGTCATCGCCAGGAACGGCAGCACCGCGGCGATCGCGGCGAGCGCATCGGCGCGGCGGCGGCGCAGGCTGGCCAGGCCCAGCACGAGGATCGCCGCGCACCCAAGCGCGAACGCGGCGTCCATGCCCACCGCCAGGCGCGAGAGCGTGCCCAACGGCAGCCACAGCGCGGCCAGTGCGGTCGCGCAGATCGCGGCGGTCAGCCACGGCAGCCAACGCTCGGTCGTGGGCCAGGTGCGCGCGGCACCAACCAGCAGCCACATCACGTACAGCAGCACCGGCAGGCCCAGGCACGAGAACGCCACCAGCCAGCGCGACTCCTGGTCGCCGATCGGCAACCACGGTTCGGGATATCCGCTCAGCCCGCTGAGCACGGCCTGTCCCAGCACCATGAGCGTGCACAGCAGCGTGTAACCGAGGAACACGCGGTCGCGCGTGCTCAGGAAGCCCATCAGCGCCATGAACGCCAGCGCGATGGCGATGGCCAGGCACGAGGTGCGCACCAGCAGGCGCGCGGTGTCGAACTGCTGCACCGGGCTCGGCGCGCCGATCCGCACGGTGGGGATCCAGCCGGGCTTCAGGGGCGCTGCCCAGGCGACCTGGATGGGTTCGTGGTTGCCCGCGGGAGGCACCACCACCATGCCGACGCCGGCACGGAAACGGGAATCGCGCGTGCGCGCATCGTGCATGCGCCCGCAGATCTCGCGGTCGCCGTGGTGCACCCGGACTTCACCGGCGAAGATGTTGAAGACGTTGATCGCCTGCGGCGCGCCGGACCAGCCTTGGGGCGGCGCGGGGATCTCGACCCGCTCGGTCAGTTCGGCCTGCATCGCGGGCGTACAGTGACGCTGCGGGGCCTGTTCCGACGTGGGCGCGCCGGTCACCAGGTAGTCCCGGCCGACCTGCGGCGCGGCCAGGGCCAGGCACGGCAATGTACAGAGCAGCATCAGCCACCCTGCGATCACGCCTCGTTGCCTCCCCGATCCCTTCACGAACACTCCGGTACGTCGCCGCTTCCCGACACCCGGTGCGCTGGCTTGCGTCTACGAAATGCAACTTCCATGCCACCTACCGGCGCCCCCGCGCCAGCCGGCGATCCTCACTCCTGCCGCGGCGGTCCCTTGCGGTGCGGCTTGGCGGCCGGCTTGCCCGCTCCGAACGGCTTGTCGCCGCGCGGCTTGCCCTTGCCGGCGCCTGGGCCACCGAACTTGCGCGGCGGCGCGGCACCCGCACCGCCGCCCTCGCCGGGCTTGTGGATGCGGAGCTGCTGGCCCGACACCCAGACCTTCTTCAGGTGCATCAGCACCTCGCGCGGCATGCCTTCGGGCAGATCGAGCGTGGTGTGGTCGTGCTGGATGTCGATCCGGCCGATGTAGCGGCTTTCCAGCCCGGCCTCGTTGGCGATGGCGCCGACGATGTTGGCCGGTTTCACGCCATGGGCGTGGCCCACTTCGATCCGGTAAGTCTCCATGCCCACGTCCGGCGCGGTGCGCGGCGGCTTGTCGGCGCGCGGACGGTCGACGTCCGGACGCTCGATCTTCGAACGCTCGGGCTTTTCGAAGCTGCGCGCCGGGCGCTCGCCCGGTGCGTCGTCATGGCGGCGCGGACGGTCCTCGCGCTCGCGGCGCGGGGCGTTGCCGTAGGTCTCGTTGCGCACCGGGCGCTGTTCGCGCGGGGTGCGCTCCTGCGACAGCAACAGCGGCGTGTCGCCCTGCACCAGCTGCGCCAGCGCGGCGGCGATGTCCACGGCCGGCACGTTCTGCTCGCGCTCGTAGCGCTCGATCAGCGCGCGGAATTCGCCCGCCTTGCCCGATGCCAGCGTGTCGGTGATGCGCGAGAGGAACTTCTCCACGCGGCGGTCGTTCACCGCTTCCACGCTGGGCAGCTGCATCTCTTCGATCGGCTGGCGCGTGGCGCGCTCGATCGAGCGCAGCATGCCCTTCTCGCGCGGGGTGACGAACAGGATCGCATCGCCGCTGCGACCGGCACGGCCGGTGCGGCCGATGCGGTGCACGTAGCTTTCGGTGTCGTACGGGATGTCGTAGTTCAGCACGTGGCTGATCCGCTCCACGTCCAGGCCGCGCGCCGCCACGTCGGTGGCCACCAGGATGTCGAGCTTGCCGTCCTTGAGCTGCTGGATGGTCTTCTCGCGCGCCGCCTGCTGCATGTCGCCGTTGATCGCCGCGGCGGCCAGCCCGCGCGCCTGCAGCTTGTCGGCCAGTTCCTCGGTCGCCGCCTTGGTGCGGGCGAAGACGATCATGCCGTCGAACGGTTCAACTTCCAGGATGCGGGTCAGCGCATCCAGCTTGTGCATGCCGCTGACCCACCAGTAACGCTGGCGGATGTTCGCCGAGGTCGTGGTCTTGGCCGCGATGTTCACCTCGACCGGTTCCTTCAGATAGGTCTGGGCGATGCGGCGGATGGCGGGCGGCATGGTCGCCGAGAACAGCGCCACCTGGCGCGTTTCCGGCGTCTTCTTCAGCACGGTTTCGACGTCGTCGATGAAGCCCATGCGCAGCATTTCATCGGCTTCGTCCAGCACCAGCGTGGTCAGGCCGGAGAGGTCCAACGAACCGCGCTCGAGGTGGTCGATCACGCGGCCGGGCGTACCGACGACGACATGCACGCCGCGCTTCAGCGCCTGCAGCTGCGGGTAGTAGCTCTGGCCGCCGTAGATCGGCAGCACGTGGAAGCCCGGGATCTTCGACGCGTATTTCTGGAACGCCTCGGCCACCTGGATGGCCAGCTCGCGCGTGGGCGCCAGCACCAGCGCCTGTGGGCGATCGGCGTTCAGGTTGATGTTGGCCAACACCGGCAGCGCGAACGCCGCGGTCTTGCCGGTACCGGTCTGCGCCGTGCCCAGCACGTCGCGCCCGCCCAGCATGGCGGGGATGGTCGCGGCCTGGATCGGCGACGGGCTTTCGTAGCCCACCTCGGTGACGGCCGCCATGACGGGCGCGGACAGGCCGAGATCGGCGAACAACAGGGGGGCGGGCGAAGGGGATTCGGTAGACATGCGGGGACTCCGGGGCGTCGCGGAGCCGCACGCCGAGCCGCGTATTGTGCGCCTTCGGGGGGGCTCCTGTCGCGTTGCAGCACGCGATGCCCCGGATTCTGCCGGGAGCGGCGTGATTTTTCCGCCACGGCGGCGAATCACTTCCTGACCGCACAATCGACCCGGTGCCGGAATGGAAACGACCCTCGCCATGACTTCCCCGACGGACACGGAAGCCCGTGAAAGCTTCCAGGCCCTGCTGCAGGCCCATCGCGGCATCGTCGCCAAGGTCGCCGGCACCTATGCCTGGCACTCGGACGACCGCGACGACCTGATGCAGGAGATCGCCACCCAGTTGTGGCGCGCGTGGCCCGGCTACGACCCGCAACGCCCGGCGGCGACCTGGATGTACCGGATCGCGCTGAACGTGGCGATCTCGTATGTGCGCGGCCGGACACGCGGCGTGCAACCGGAGGCCTGGAACGAGGACCACCACGACCTCGCCGACCCGCGCGCACACGACCACGAGGGGCGCCAGCAGGTCGACCTGCTCTATCGCTTCATCCAGGCACAGCCGCCGCTCGATCGTGCCCTGCTGCTGCTCTACCTGGAGGACCGCAGCCATCGCGAGATGGCCGACGTGCTGGGCCTGAGCGAAACCAACGTCGCCACCAAGATCAGCCGGCTGAAGCAGCGGCTGCGCCAGGAACTCTGACCCCATGACCTCTTCCCACGGAATCGCCACGATGGAACCCGATGATCTGAAACTGGCGTGGCAGACGCTGTCGCGCCGCCTGGAGCGTCACGACGCGCTGCAGACCCACGTATTGCTGGAACAGCGCAAGCAGAAGGCGCTCACCAGCCTGCGCCCGCTGTTCTGGGGCCAGATGGTGCAGACGCTGTTCGGCGCGCCCTTCATCCTGCTGGCCGCGCTGCTCTGGATCCGCGGCGGGCAGTCGGCCGACGGGTTGCCGTGGACCACGGTGGTGGCCGGCATCGTCGTGCAGCTGTACGGCATCGCCACGGTCGCGATGGCGGGCCAGACGATGCACCGCATCCGCGAGATCGATTACGCCCAGCCCATCGTCGACATCCAGAAGCGGCTGGCCACGCTGCGGCGTACCTACCTCGTCAACGGCATGCTGGCCGGGCTGCCGTGGTGGTTCATGTGGGTGCCGCTGCTGATGGTCATGGCGGGACTGGGCGGCACCGACCTGTACGCACGCGCGCCCGGCATGGTCTGGATCGGGATGGGGGTGGGCGTGGCAGGTCTGCTGGGCACGCTGTGGCTGCACCGCTGGTCGCGCAATCCGGCGCGCCCGCGCCTGGCCAAGTTCATGGACGACAGCGTCACCGGCACCAGCCTGCGCCGGGCCCAGGCGCAGATCGACGACGTGGCGCGTTTCGAAGTCGAGTGAGCGCGCAGGCCGTCGCTTACACTGCGCGCATGCACACCCTCGATTTCGACCTCGACCGCGACCACGTGGAACTCAACCAGCTGCTGAAACTGGTCGGCCTGGCCGACAGTGGCGGCCAGGGCAAGGCCATCGTCGCCAGCGGCGAGGTGACGGTGGATGGCGTGGTGGAACTGCGCAAGACCGCGAAGATCCGCGCTGGCCAGGTCGTCCGCGTCGGCGATGCCGAGATCCGGGTGGTGGGGGTCGAGGGCTAGGCCCTCCTTCCTGCACGACGGCACGTCGCTCGACTCACACCAAGTCTCGTTCTACTCACACAAAGCCTCAGCGGTGAGCCTTTTTTGGCTGGCGCGTGAGTGAAAAAGCCTCGCTCGACACTCACCAAGCCTCGCTCGACTCACACAAAGCCTCAGCGGTGAGCCTTTTTTGGTCTGGTGAGTGAGCGAAAAAGCCTCGCTCGACGCTCACTAGGCCTCGTTCCCGTCAAACAAAGCCTCGGCGTTGAGCCTTTTCGCCTGGCGCGAGAGTGAAAAAGCCTCAACGCTCCGCCCCGCGGGCGGACGCCACTCAGTGTGCGGTGCCCGCCTCGGGCTGCGCGGTACCGGCCGCATCCTCGGGCGCGGCTTCCACGTCGGCCAGGCGGTCGAATTCGGACAGCGGGCTGTCGGCCGGGCACTTCGCATCCGGGAACTGGAAACGTCCGCGCAGTTCGAGGCCGCAGGCCTGCATCTCGTCCAGGCCGGCACCGGCGGTCTTGCACTCGGTGTCGAAGCTGCGCATGAAGGCATCGCGCCGGTTGACGAAATCGGCGCCGCAGCGACGCATCAGTTGCAGGCGATCCAGGTCGTCCTGGGCCGCGTTGGTGCCGTCCAGGCCGTATTCCTGCAGCTCGTCCTTGCTCAGCAGGCGCAACCGGCGGTTGGGCACGGTCATCATCAGGTCGGCCACGGCCACCGCAACGCCGTTGCGCGACAGGTAATCCTTCACCCGGTCGTAAACGCCGCGGAGTTCCTCGTTGAGCTCGCTGCGGGTGGTGGCGGTGGAGCTCATGCGGATGATCCGGTGCACGCCGACCTTGCCGGAGATCATCCGGTTGTCGCCCGCACCCAGCACGAACACGCAGGCGCTATGGCAGACCGAACCCTCGCGCACCCAGATCGTCCAGCCGCTGGCACCGATCGCATCGCCCGCGCGGATGGCGTCCTCCACCTGTCCACCGGCCGAATCCAGGTCCAGGATGCGCTTGTGGATGCCCATGCGGTCGGCGATGTCGGCCACGCGCTGGACCAGGTCGGTGAAGTCGGCCGCGATCTTGCCCTGGTAGCGCAAGCGCAACACGCCGCCCTTCTGGCATGGCGACAAGGCATCGACCACGCTGAAGAACGCCAGCGATTCCAGCGGTACGCCGTCGCCGTCTTCGGTGGTGTAGTCGGCCTGGCAGCTGACATGCGCCGTGCCCGAGGCCACCTTGGCCGTCGGCCATTCCGTCGGCAATGCACTTTCGGATTTGGGCGCCCCGATCACCACGGGGTCGGTGGACACCGCGCCGTCGCCGCGCTCGGCCTGCTGCGCGGGCGTGTCCTTCGGCGGCTCGACCGGCGCCTGCGCCAGTGCGTCGGGCGCCACGTCAGGCGCATCCATGCGGCAGCCCGCCAACGGGAGCATGGCCAGCAGCAGGAGTAACGTCAGGGGGAAAAGGCGGGACAGCATCCGGTCGTTCGCACAACGCCCGCGTGCATGCACGCGGGCCTGATGGGGGTTCGCCCCTAGTCTAGTGTGAATCGGATGCGCCAGCCCTGCCCTGCGATGAACCCGCGCCGCGCACGGTCACAGCAACGCCCACAGCACCTGCAGCAGGCCCCACAGCGAGACCGCCCACACCACGGTGCGCAGGTACGGCACGCCGAAGGCATACAGCGGCACGTACACCAGGCGCGCCCAGAAGTAGCACTGCGCACCCAGTGCCGTGGTGGCGTCGCCGCGCTCCAGCGCAACGACCGCAAGCACAGCGGCGGCGAAGAACGGAAAGGTTTCCAGGAAATTGCGCAGCGCGCGGTCCACCCGCGCCGCCGCACCGGTCAGTGGCGGCAGCACCGCATCGCGCGCGCCGACATTCCACTTCAGGCCGCGCTGGTGCGTGGTCAGCGTCGCGCCCAGCAGTACGTGCACCAGGCCCAGGGCGACGGACCAGGCCAGCATCTTCAGTTCGATCGGCATTGCGGACGCTCCGGTGAAAGGTCCGCGGACTATAGGGCCTGCCAGCGCGCGACGCCGCAATCCCGCATCGGTGCGATGACCGAGCGGGCATCTGCGCACGCCGGTGCAATCGGCGCGCAAACCGGGATGGGAAGGTGATGGCATCGCCACCCTCACCCCGGATTACCTCCCATGCCGGACACTCCCCACGACATCGACCTGCAACGACGGCAGCTGATGCTCGCCGGCACCGTCCTTGCGGGCGCCACCCTGCTGCCACTGGCGGCCTGCAGCCGCAACGACGCGCCGGCATCGACCGCATCGCCGCTTCCTCCCCCTTCCCCCACCCTCGAGAGAACCGCCATGGGCCTGTTCACCACCAAAGACGACGTGCAGATCTACTTCAAGGACTGGGGCCCGAAAGACGGCCCGGTCGTGACGCTCAGCCACGGCTGGCCGTTGAATGCGGACAGTTGGGAATCGCAGGCCTACCACTTGGCGGCGAACGGCTTCCGCGTGATCGCGCACGACCGCCGCGGTCACGGGCGCTCCAGCCAGCCGTGGGATGGCAACGACATGGATCATTACGCCGACGACCTGGCGCAGCTGATCGAACACCTGGACCTCAAGGACATCACGATGTTCGGCTTCTCCACCGGCGGTGGCGAAGTGGCACGCTACATCGGCCGCCATGGCACCCAACGCGTGAAGAAGGCCGGCCTGGTGTCCGCGGTGCCGCCGCTGATGCTGAAGACCGAGGCCAATCCGGGGGGCCTGCCGATCGACGTGTTCGACGGCATCCGCGCCGGCCTGCTGGCCAACCGTTCGCAGCTGTTCAAGGACATTCCGAGCGGTCCGTTCTTCGGCTACAACCGTCCGGGTGCGAAGCCCTCGCAGGGCGTGATCGATGCGTGGTGGCTGCAAGGCATGATGGGCGGGCACAAGAACACGTACGACAGCATCAAGGCGTTCTCGGAAACCGATTTCACCGAGGACCTGAAGAAGTTCGACGTGCCGACCATCATCATCCACGGCGACGACGACCAGATCGTGCCGATCGATGCCGCTGCGCGCGCCTCGGCCAAGCTGGTGAAGAACAGCCAGCTGGTGATCTATCCCGGCGCGCCACACGGCATCACCGACACGCACAAGGACAAGCTCAACGCCGACATGCTGGCGTTCGCCAAGAGCTGATCGCCGCACCGACCGGCGCGCGTGATCGCGCGCCGGTTCTGCCTGCCCCGTTCACCCATTGCACGGGCCGCGCTTGCGGCCCGGCGGCGATTTCGGTATCACGGTCCCCGGGGCGTCGGCCCCGCAGGGGAAGGCATTGGCAATACACCAGGACCTATGGCGGCCCATGCAATGGGCACAGCGCTTTGCGGCTGCGTTGGCCTGGGCGATGGCGGCCGGGTTCACGTTGATGAACATGGGTAGCGGCCATTTCGTCGACGACAGCGTGCCGGTGGTCGGCGTCCTCGTGGCCATCGCCACCTGGCGCAGTGAGGAACGCAAGGTGCGCGGCGCGGTGGTGGGCCTGCTGACCGTGCTGTTCCTGGTGCATGTATGGCAGTTCCATGCGCTGGGCACCTGCCTGGTGCTGGCCGCGACGACGATCATCGTGTGGGCGCGCCTGTGGCGCACCTATTGGGCCGAGTTCGTCATGCGCGTGTTCGCTGCCGCGCTGCTGCTGCTCGCCGTGCAACCGGTGCTGGGCGCATTGCAGCCCGGTGGCGCACCCGCCGAGATCGGTTGGTCGCTGGCGCTGTCGGCGCTGGCGATGTTCCTGTTGGTCTACACGCCCTCGTTGCGCGCGGGACGGACCCTCGACACCAGCACCGAACTGGTCGCCTTCGTCCTCGCTTTCAGCGTGGTGGCGCTGGTCGGCTGGCACGCGCCCGGCAGCCTGGTCGGCCGCATGGGCGTGAGTTACCTGCCGATGCGCCCGATCTCGACGCTGACGCTGGCCCTGCTCGCACTGGCCCTGCTGCTGCGCCAGCGCGACCAGGAGCGCGCGGCGTGGACGCTGATGGGCCTGGTCGCCCTGCCACTGCTGCTCACCCTGCTGCAGACGATCGGCGGCGTCACCACGCCGTTGAACGCGATGCTGCACGGCATCGGCTGGTTGCCGCGCGCGACCACGCCGCTGATCGGCGGCTACACCGACTACGGCGTGCTGACCACGTGGATCGCGGTGGCGCTGCTGCCGCAGGCATTGCAGCGTTGGGAGAACGCGCGTTGGGGCATCGTCCGCGGTCTCGGCATCGCGATGGCGTCGGTGGCGGGCATGGCGGCGCTGGGCCTGCTGATGCAGCTGCCTTACCACCGCGAAGGCATGTCGATGTACCAGATCTCCCTCACCGCGACCGCGCAGCTGGGCGCGATGGGGCTGGCGCTGGCGGTGGCCGGGGAAAACTCGTTGCGCGAGCGCTTGTTCGGCGTGCTGCCGATGGCCGCCGCGCTGGCGCTGGGCGGCATGTTCTGGCTGGCCGCCACGGCCGACCGCGACGCGATGGCGCGCCGGGTGATGGAGACGCAGACGGCAAGCGCGTCGGCGACGTTCCAGCGCGGCGTCGAATTGCGCCGCAGCGCATTGCGGCAGTTGTCGTCCTCGCTGGTGGCCGCGCGTCCGGAGACGGCAGAGGACCTGTTCAACCGCCATGTCGCCGACATGGTGAAAGCCTATGCCGCCTTCCGCGTGGTGCGCAGCGTCGGCGACGCGGGCGAATTCCGTTGGGTGGAACCGGGCTTCGATGCGCCTGCGGCGCCCTCGCCTCCGCTGCCCGTCGCCGACGAAGGCCACCTGTTGCCGGTGCCTGGCGGCTGGTGGCTGACCGTCGACAGCGGCGATCGCCGCACGCAGGCCTTCATCGCGCTCGACGACTTCGTGCGCACGCTCAACAAGGCGGTGTTTTCCGACCGGCCCGTGCGGGCCACCGCCGACGGCATGCAGACCGTCGAGCAGGGCGACCCGATGGGCGATCCGCTGTCGGTGCAGCAGGTGTCGCTGCCGGGCCACGTCGTGGAACTGTCGCTGTGGGCACCGCCTGCGCTGACCTCGTTCGCGCTGCCGCGGGCGCTCGTCGTGGGCGGCCTGAGCAGCGGCCTGCTGATCGCGTTCGTGCTGTTCCTGCTGGACCTGTCGCGGCGCCGCTCCACCGAGGCGGCGGAAACCGCGCGCTCCTTGCTGACCGAGACCGAACGCCGCCTCGACGTGCAGCGACGACTCAACGATGCCGCCGCGATGGACAGCGCCACCGGCCTGCCGCGCTTCTCCGCGCAGGCCACGCTGATCAGCGAGCAGATCGCCACGCCGACGCCTTCGGGGCACGGGCTGGCGATCGTCGACCTGGATGGCTTCGGCATGGTCAACGATTCGTTCGGCCATGACGGGGGCGACGAAGTGCTGCGCCGCATGGGTCAGCGCATCTCCGGTGCCGTCGCCGAGCAGGGACGGGTGTACCGCTACGGCGGCGAGGGGTTCCTCGTGCATTTCGCCGACACCGACATCGACCAACTCAATCATTGGGCAGAAGAGATCCGTCGCGCGGTCGGCCAGCCGATCGCGCTGTATTCCACGCATCCCTCGTTCACCGTCACTGCGAGCATCGGCCTGGCGCACGCGCCGGAACACGGCATCGACCTGCAGGGCCTGCTGCGCAGTGCGGACGATGCGCGCCACCTGGCCAAGCGCGCCGGCCGCAACCAGGTGCGCCTGCCTTCGACCGGTGCGCTGCAGGAAGCCAACGACCGCCTCAGCCGCGTCACCGCGCTACGCGAAGCGGTCGCGCGCGGCCAGCTGCGACTGGCGTACCAACCCGTCGTCGATGGCGACACGTTGCAATTGAACGGGTTCGAAGCGCTGGCGCGCTGGCGGCACCCCGCCTGGGGCGAAGTGCCGCCATCGGTCTTCATTCCGCTGGCCGAAAGTGCAGGCCTGATGGAAGACATCGGCCATTTCGTGCTGGAACAGGCCTGCCAGCAGTTGGCGCGCTGGCGCGCGATGGGTCTGCGCACGCTGGGCATGGCGGTGAACCTCTCGCCCAGCCAGCTGGGTCAACCGACCCTTGCCCCGTGGATCGCCGATTGCCTGCAGCGCCACGCGCTGCCGGCGGATGCGCTGACGCTGGAACTCACCGAAAGCGTGCTGGTGGAGGACATGGGTGCCGCGCAGCAGATGCTGCAGGCGCTGCACGCGCTCGGTGTGCGCCTGGCGCTGGACGATTTCGGCACCGGCTACTCCAGCATGGCCTACCTGCAGCGGTTGCCGCTGGACATCATCAAGATCGATCGCAGCTTCGTCGACGGCATCGCCGCCGAAAGCACCGATCGTGCCATCGCCCGCACGATCCTCGTGCTCGCGCACGAAATGGGGCTGCGCACGATCGCCGAAGGCGTGGAAACCGCGGAACAGATGAGCGCGCTGCAGCAGATGCGCTGCGATGAAATGCAGGGTTACTTCTTCGGCCGGCCGATGGAAGTCGACGAAGCCACCACCCTCGCCCGCGGTCAGCTGCGGCAGGCGATGGCCTGAGCCGCTGCATCAGGTCAGCCGCGCAGCAGCGCCTTCATCGCAGCGGCCTCGCCGCTATCGGGAAACACGCGCGTCGCGAGCGTCGATGACGCGATACCCAGGTGATCGCCGACCACACCCTTGAACACGCTGCGCAGGTCCGTGGTCGCGCGCAGGTCGCGTCCCTCGTTGAGTTGCGTGTTCGCCAGCCCCGGCCAGTCGCCGGCAATGCGCCCGCCGGCCACCGCGCCACCGGCGAGCAGCGCCAACGTGCCGGTGCCATGGTCGGTGCCGCCAGTGCCGTTGACGGCGGCCGTGCGGCCGAATTCGGTTACCACCATCACGACCGTGCGCGCCCACAGCGCGCCGATGCCCTCATGGAACTGGCGCAGGCCCTGGTCGAGCTCGGCGAGCTTGCGGGCGAGCACCGGGCCCTGCTGGGCATGCGTGTCCCAGCCGGTGTTCTCGACGAAACCGATGCGCGGGCCCTCGGGCGCGGCCATGAAGCGCGCCGCGGCGGCCATCGCCTGCGGCAGGCGCGCCACGTTGCCACCGGTCTGCATGCCCTGAGCCGCGACCGCCTGTTCGAACGGATGCGAGAGGTGCGCGTCGGCGGCGTACAACGACTGCAGGCGCTGCAAGAGGATGGGGTTGACGTCCTCGGGCAACGGTGGCGACCACGTGGTCGATTCTGCCGGGCCGCGCAGGATCAGCGGCATCACCGTACTGACCGACAGCGCGCGGGACGACGGCAGTGCGGCGACGCACCGGTTGAGCCACCCGCTCGCCATCCCACCGCCCGCGGCCGTGCCGCTCTCCAGGTTGTCCTGCGCTTCGAAGTGCGAGCGGAGCCGATAGGGGGGTGCCACCGCCAACACCGGCAACCATTCGCGTTTGGCATACAGAGCGTGACTGAAGGCGAGCGCGGGATGCAGGGCGAAGTTGGCGTCCAGCGGGCGCACGCCTTCCACCTTCAATCCACTGCGCAAGCGCGCGAAGGCCGGATCGCCGACGGGCGTGACGACGTGCAGGCCATCGAGGCCGCCGCGCAGCAGCACGACCAGCAGGCGCGTGTCCTGCGCATCCACCGCGTGCGCCAAGCGCGGCCACAGGCTGAGCGTGGTGGCAGCGCCGCCAGCAGCGAGGAAATGGCGTCGGGTCAGTTTCATGCTCAGCTTCTCCACTGGAAGGCGGGACTGGCGAACAGCAGCGCCAATCCTTCGCGCGGCGATTCGGCGCGGCGCAGGGCAAGCGCGGTATCCGCGTCCAGGTGGGGACCGAACACCTGCTCGGCCGTGCGCAACGGATCCGGCTCGGCGCCCGTCGCGGTTTCCGCGAGCGTCTGGGCCGCCTGGATGCGTTTCCACACCGCATCGGCACCACTCCACTCCGCGGCGTCGTCGGCAAAGCCCGCGGGCGAGCGCGGCGTGAAGGGGGGTTGTCCGAGGCGGGCGAGCAACGCGACCAGCGCGCGGGGCTGATCGCCCGGCATCGTGCCGGTACTGCGCATCGCGGACACAAGATAGTCGTCCGGCGTCTTCAGCTTGCGCGCATCGGCCGCCCAAGCCTCCGGGCTATCGATCATCGCGGCATAGACGGCACGCAAGTCGCCGCCGGTGCGCACCCACGCGTCCGCCATGCGATCCACCAGCGTACGCGGCGCCGCATCGTTGACGAAATGCCGTGCGAGCTTGCCGCAGACGTGCTGCGCCGTGGCCGGATGCACGGCGAGATCGCGCAGGATCGCGCGACCTTGCGCCTCGCCTTCCGCCGTGTAGCGTCGCCCCAGCACCTGGCGTGCGCCGGCTTCATGGGCGTTGGTGCGGAAGTGGAAGGTCGCCGATGCGCTGCTATCGAGGTCTCGCGGCAACGGCACGCTCCAGCCGGTGATCGCACGCGCCAGTTCGCGCACGTCATCCTGCGCATAGCCGCCGTCGACGCCGAGCGTATGCAGTTCCAGGATCTCGCGCGCCAGGTTCTCGTTGAGTCCTGCACGCGCCGCAGCGCCCGCGTCCATCCGCCGGCGTTGACGCTGCGCCAGGCGCGACTGCTCGCCCACCGAACGCACGTTGTCGAGATAGCGCAGCATCGCCGGGTGTCGTTCCACCGCGAGCAGCAGGTCGGCGAAGTCGCCGGCCACATGCGGACGGATTGCTTCGCGTTCCATCGGTGCGGCGTAAAGCGCCGCCGTGCGCTTGTCCGCGGAGACGGCGAAGTGATTGGACCAGAACCGCACGAGCCGCTCGATGAAATCCTGCTCGGTGCCCACCGCCTGGCGATAACGCCAGCCGAGCTCCTGCAGCTGCAATCGACCGAAACGCGCACGGAACCCCATCACCGCGTCGTCGTTGCCGTTGCCGTTCCGCGCCGCACGCCGCTCGCGCAGATAGTCGTACTCCTGCCGCAGGAAGTCCGCACTCGTCGGCAGTGCCACACGCGGCGTGGCCATCGGCGATGCGAGTTGCGCATGCAGCCATCCGCGCGGATCGTCGAGCCGCGTCAAGGTGTCGGGACGGGCACCCAGGCCGAAGCGGTTGGCGGCGCTGATGGTTTCGCGTCGGATCATCGCAGGTTCCCGTGGAGCGATACGACATCCAACGCGTGGCATGCATGCGCGTTGACACGCGCGTGGCGTTGTCAGCGATGTGGACGCGGCTTCACCGGGATGAATGCGAAGGCTGGCCTTGCCGCAGCTGCGCCATGAACGCGCGTCCGGCCGGCCCCGGTGGCGTGTCCTTGCGCCAGACCGCGCGCATCGGCATCTGCGCGTAACGCGGATCGGCGTCGGCGATACGCAGGCGTTTCAGGCGGCCGGCGGCGAGATCCTCTTCGACGATATGCAGCGGCATGTGGCCCCAGCCCAGGCCGGCGCGCAGGAAGGCGTGCTTCGCGCCGAGATCGGCCAATCGCCAGGTGAGCGGCGATTGCACCGCGAAATCGCGGCCCGCCGTCAGCGGCGTGCGATCAGTCAGCACGAGCTGCACATGCTGGGCCAGCGTCTTCGACGGCACGGTGCCGCGCACGCTGGCCATCGCATGTGTAGGCGAGACCACGGTGACGAAGGGCACCGCCAGCAGCGGCTCGGTCGCCACTTCGTCGGGCAGCTCAGGCAGCGAGCCCACCACGCCGAGACCACAGGTGCCGTCCAGCACGGGCTGGATCACGCCGCCCAGCACTTCCACGTACAACCGCAAGGGGGTGTGCGGGAACGCGCTGCCGCTGTGCGCGGCGGCACGCGTCAGCGCGTCCATCGGGAACATCACGTCCACCGCAACGGACAACTCCGGCTCCAGGCCTTCGGCCACGCTGCGGGCGCGCGCCTTGAAGGTATCCATATGCCCGGCCACCGCGCGCGCTTCCACCAGCAGTACGCGGCCGGCCTCGGTCAGTTGCGGGTAGCGACTGCTGCGGTCGAACAGGGTGACGCCGAGTTGCAGTTCCAGGTTGGCCAGGGTCTGGCTGACCACCGATTGCGCCCGCCGCAGCTTGCGGCCCGCAGCGGAAAAGCTGCCCTGTTCGGCGGCGGCGATGAAGGTGCGGAGCTGGTCGAGCGTGACGGCATCGAGCATGTATCGCTCCAGACGATGGTTTTCATCGAAATATATAGGCTTCCGGCATGTATCGCCACGGCCTAACCTGCGCCCCGTACCCGTTGCACCCACCTCTTATTCCCTGGAGTCCACCATGTCCACCGTTACCGCTATCCCGGCCACCACCCGCGTCCCCGCCCTGCGTGGCGCCGCCGACCTCGTCGGCCGCAGCCTGCTCGCGTCCCTCTTCGTCATCTCCGGCCTGGGCAAGCTGGCCGCCTACGCCGGCACCGCCGGCTATATGGAGTCCGTCGGTGTCCCCGGCGCCCTGCTGCCGCTGGTCATCGCGCTGGAAGTGTTGGGCGGCCTGGCCATCGTCGCCGGCTACAAGACCCGCATCGTCGCCAGCCTGCTGGCCGTGTTCTCGATCGCCAGCGCCGTGCTGTTCCACAGCAACCTGGGCGACCAGATCCAGCAGATCATGTTCCTGAAGAACTTCGCCCTGGCCGGTGGCTTCATCACCCTCGCCGCCCGCGGCGCCGGCGGCTGGAGCATCGATAACCGCTGAAGCCGCATCGCTTCCTGCACCACGCGGAACGCCGGCCCATGCCGGCGTTCTTCGTTTCCGGCGCGTGCCCGCACGCGGGTACAAGCCTGTGCCGAACCCCCATGCGAGCGTGCGATCTGCCCTTTGATGGAGCCGCGCATGCGCCGTCGCCTCTTGCTCGCTTTCGGTCTCGCCGCCCTGTCGGCGGCCAGCGTCTGCGTTGCCGCGAATGCCGTGCGCCTGCCGGTGACGCCCTTCGCCACCCTGCCCTCGGATGCCCGTCATCCGGAAAGCCTGGATGTCGATCCGGCGACCGGTGAGGTGTACGTCGGCACCTTCGATGCACGCATGCCGGAGTCCGCCCGCAACAACCAGGTGCTGCGTTTCGCTGCCGATGGCCGGTTGCTTGCCCAGCGTCGCTTCGGGCCGACGCCGCTCACCGGCATCGCCTTCCACGACGGCCACGTCTACGTGTTGAATTTCGGCGCGTCGAAACTGCAGCGGCTGCCGGCGCGCTTCGATGCGGACAGCGCGATCGAGGATGTGGCCACGTTCGTCGCCCTGTCGCCACCCGCCCCGCCGGCACGGCGCATCGGCAATCCCGACGGCAGCCACGACACGATCACCTTCGGCTCGCAAGGCTTCCCGGCCATCAACGGGATGGTGTTTGATCGCGCGGGCACGCTGTACGTCTCCGATTCGTTCCAGGGCGCGGTCTATCGCATCGCGAAGGTGGCCACCTGCCGGCCCTGCACCGTCGAGCTGTTCGCACGCGACCCGCTGCTGGCGACCACCGGTGCGCTGCCGTTCGGCGCGAACGGCATGGCGTTCAACGCTGACGAGTCCATCCTCTACATCAACAACGCCGGCGACGGCCGCGTACTGCGCAAGCGGATGCCCGACGGCGCCCTCGAGGTGCTGGCCGACGGCGTCTACGGTGCCGACGGGCTGCTGTTCCATGCCGGCTTGCTGTGGGTTTCCGCCAACCAGATCGATACGCTGGTGGCACTGGACGAGCGCGGCCGCGTCCGCCATCGTGCCGGCGACTTTCTCGGGGTTGACGATCAGGGCGCACCGCGTGGGCTGCTGTTCCCCGCGGCGAGCGCGGTGCAGGGGCGCCGCATGATCGTCGCCAACCTGGCCCTGCCGCTCAGCGCCGCGACCGGCGACGAGTGGGAAGAGGACGTCACCCGCTGGAACCTCATGCAGTTCGATCTTCCCGATCCGCCGCCGCCTGCCCACTGAGGAACATCCCATGCTCAACATCACCCCGTTCGGTTGGTTCCATACCGCCATCAGTCTCGTCTCGCTGTTCGGCGGCCTGTACGCGCTGCTGCGCTACCACGACATCCGCTATGCAACGTCGCTGGGCAAGGCCTACACCTGGTTCACCGTCGCCACCTGCCTCACCAGCTTCTTCCTGATGCGCACCGGCAAGCTCAGCGAAGCGCATGGCCTGACTGTGCTGACGCTGATCGTGCTCGCGGTCGCGGTGCTGCTGGGCCGCAACGCGGTGCTGGGTTCGTGGCGGCATGTCGCTTCGGCATTGGCGTTCACGCTGACGGTGTACTTCCATTTCATCCCGGGCTTCACCGAAACGCTGACCCGCGTGCCGATCGGCGCGCCGCTGGTGTCCGGCCCGCAGGACCCGTTGCTGCAGAAGCTCGTGGGCGGCACTTTCCTGATCTTCCTGGTCGGCATGATCCTGCAGGTGCGCGCCCTGCGACGCGGTCGCACCACCCTCGCCCAACCCGCGACCTGATCCGGCGGACGCGGCGGCCATGCTGACCGCCTTGCCCACGCTGGACGCCGTGCTCGAGGCGCATGCGTCGGCGCTGGGCGGCGACGCCCTCGGTTACCGCCACCACGCGTACCGGGTGGCGAATTTCTCGTGGATGCTGGCGCCCGGCGATGAGGATGCGCGCGAGAAGCTCAGCATCGCCGTGGCGTTCCATGACCTCGGCATCTGGACGGCGGGCACGTTCGACTACCTGCCGCCTTCGCGCGTGCTCGCGCGGGACTATCTGCACCAGGCGGGAAAAGCGGCCTGGATGGTCGACGTGGACGCGATGATCGAATGCCATCACAAGTTCATGCGCACGCCTGCCGGCACGTCGCCCGCGGTGGAAGCCTTCCGCCGCGCCGACTGGATCGACGTCAGCCTGGGCGTGCGCCGGTTCGGCCTCGCGCGACGTGCCGTGCGCGACGTGATGGCGGCCTTCCCGGACGCGGGTTTCCACCGGCGGCTGGCCGAGCTGATGCTCGCGCGACTGCGCCACCACCCCCTCGATCCGCTGCCGATGATGCGGTGGTGACCCGATGGGCCTGCCACATCGCGCCGACGAACGGTCATTGACTTATATAGTTAGGACTCCTAACTTATACGCCATGATCGATGCCCCCTTTCAGCGCAGACAGGCCACGCGTGGCCTGGAACAGCTCACCCACCTGGTGCGCGCCCAATCGTGGCGCCAGGACGGCACGCCCTCGCTGCCGCCGACGCAGGCGGCGGTGCTGCGCATGCTGCAGGGCGTGCAGGATGGCCTGCGTGCGCGACAGATCGCCGAACGCCTGGGCGTGTCGGCGGCCAGCCTCAGCGATTCGCTGAAGGCGCTGGAAGGCAAACAATGGATCCGCCGCACACCCGACCCCGACGATGCGCGCGCCGCCCGCGTGAAGTTGACCTCGGCCGGCTCGCGCATGGCCACGCAGTTGCAGCGCCCGGACCAGGGCATGGGCTCGCTGGTCGAATCGCTGGGCGAAACCGACCTCGGCGCGCTGTTGCGCGTCACCCAGTTGCTGGTCAACGAAGCGCAGGAAAAGGGGCTGGCCACCGGCCTGCGGACCTGCCTGGGCTGCGAGTTCTTCCGGCCGTTCGCCTCGGACGAACGCGCGGCGCCGCATGTCTGCGCCTTCCTGGACAAGGCCTTCGGCAACAGCGAACTGCGCGTGGACTGTGCCGAACAGCGGCCTGCCGACGACGAACAACGGCTTGGAAGCGTGGCCCGCTTCCGCCAACCGACTCCGCCCTAGGCGGAAAAAAGAAGGACGGCGCCCGACTGCAATCGGACGCCGCCCGGTACCTCCCACCCACCCTACGAGAGCAAGCAAGAGGAATTCGATTATGCGCCAGAACACCACCCAACGTTTCGCGTTGGCCGCCGCACTCGCGCTGGCCATCGGCGGCGTGCACGCCCACGACGGCAAGGCCCACACCGGCGGCATCCCGTCCACCGCCAACAAGGCGGTGACCGCCGATTTCGACATCGTCCACACCAAGATCAGCACCGAGAAGAACATCGCCACGTTCCACATGGCCGTCTCCGGCAAGGCCGGCAAGAGCACGCCCGCCGCGACCGGCAAGCTCGCCGGCAGCGATGTGTTTTCCTACGTGTGGCCGACCACCATCGATCCGTACGAAGTCGGCTTCGAGAAAGGCGCCGGCATCCTGGCGATGGCGGTCACCGCGCATCCCGATTTCGACGACACGCCGCTGTACGACGAGAACGGCGACGGCAAGCTCGACAACGACGGCAACCTCTGGCACAGCCACTGGGTCGTGCTGAAGCCGAACGAGGCTTGCGGTCCCGGCGCGCTGGGCGTGGTCGACATTCCCGAAGGCAGCAAGCCGCGTTTGCCGAAGACCTGGCCGGGCTTCCCGATCCTGCTCGACAGCCCCGGCTGGAGCCCCACGCTGAATGCCGAGACGATCGAAGTGAAAGTGCCGTTCGACGACATCGGCGTGGTCACCGCCGGCAGCTTCGACGGCGTCACCGCTGGCCTGCGCGTCAACGCCAGCGTGCATGCGCCGCTGCTGTGCGTGGTGGACGTGTTCAAGGTCGCCTCCGGCAACCTGAGCCTGCCCGGCAAGCCGAACCAGTAATCGCTCCCTGCTCGCGCCGGCCCGCATGGGCCGGCCGCGACCCCACGAGAACATTCCCATGAACGCCATTGATCGCCCGGCGCCACCCTGGCAGGTGGACCGCTGGTTCAACACATCCCGTCCCCTGTCGCTGGAAGCGCTCCGCGGCAAGGTCATCGTGCTCGAGGCCTTCCAGATGCTGTGCCCGGGTTGCGTGTCGCACGGCCTGCCGCAGGCATCGCGTGTGCACGCGACGTTCCCCGCGGACCAGGTCGCCGTCGTCGGCCTGCATACCGTATTCGAACACCATGCGGCGATGACGCCGGTGGCACTAGAAGCCTTCCTGCACGAATACCGCATCGCCTTCCCGGTCGGTGTGGACCGCCCCGGCACACCGGGCCCGATCCCGCAGACGATGGAGGCCTACGCCATGCGCGGCACGCCGACGCTGGTGCTGATCGACGCAGCCGGCCGGATCCGCCACCAGCATTTCGGCCAAGTCAGCGACCTGGTGCTCGGTGCACAGATCGCATCGCTGGTGCACGAGGCGCAAGCGTTCGCGCAGGCATCGACGCAACCCCGCGAAACCGCCCCCGGATGCGGGCCGGAAGGGTGCGCCCTGCCCGCCTGAAGTCGGGTGGCCGGTGCCGCCCGTCGGCGGCGTTCAATCGGACACAGGGGCTTCACGGCGCGTTCGCGCCACTCAGGTTTGGATAGCACCATGCATCGCGCCCCCGCCCCCTTCTCACTGCTGCACCGCCTGGCCTTCATGGGCCTGGGGATGACGCTAGCGGTGCTCAGCGGGGCTTTGTTCCCCTAGACCTTCAGGTGACGGCGCGGTGCGGATCCAGTTCCGCCGCCCACGCGAGTGCAAGCGCGCGCTCGTCCTGCGCGAACGTACGGACTTCCGTATTCGACAACAGGTGCCCTGCGAATTCTGTCGCGGCCACCAGCCACCGCTTGTCGGTGACGATCGCCGCACGCGCGAAGCGGCCGAACTCGCCCAGCTTGGACGCCGCGTAGCGCAGGTCCTTGCCGACGGCGTCCAGCGACACGCCCTGCATGTCGCTGAGGTCGCTGAGCACGGCGATGCGCGGAAACCGCGACAAGCGTGTTTCCAGATCGACGATGCACGCGTCGTAGTCTGCGCCCGTCAGCTGACCGGTGAAACGATACGCGGCGACATGCGGCGGGCTGGCCAGGGTTTCGATCATGCGGTCACTCCCTTATGCAGGAACGGCGACCATAGCTGCCGCCGCGCACGGGGGTGTCAACAGGACTTCACGAAGCTGGATCACCGATCAGGCTGGCCCGGCCTCAGGCCCGGCGCAGCGACCAGAACCCGATATCGCGCCGCACGCGGTACCCGAGGCGCTCGTACAACCCCAGGGCACGCGGATTCTCGTAACTGACGTGCAGGAACGGTTGGCGCCCATGCGCCAGCGTGTCGTTGGTCAGCCAGGTGGTGAGGTGGCCTGCATAGCCGTGTCCGTTGAAATCCGGATGCGTGCAGATCGCGCTCATCTCCCGGTGGCCGTCATCGCCCAGGCGCTCGCCGATCATCGCGGCGAGCCGGCCTTCGCGGTAGAGGCCGAAGTAGCGCCCCATGTCCATCGTCCGCGGGCGGAAGTAATGCGGATACACCAGCGCGGTCAGTGCCAGCACATCCTCGCGGTGCGCGTCGCCCAACGGCACGATCTCCGGCCCGTCGGTGGGCGCGAGCGGTGCATCGCACACCATCTGCGCGAGCGGCCGGAACGCGCGCAGCACCCAGCCTGCCGGCACGGCCGGCGCCACGCCAAGCAGATACACCGCTTCCTCAGGCGCCACCAGGCGCGCGAGCGCATCGCCCACCTTCACCTCCGCCGACGTGACGCCGAGGAACGGCGCATGGTCGGACGGATAGCGCGCCACCTCGCCCACCCGCAGCGCGATGCCGCGATGGATCGAATCCAGGGCGGACCAGAAGGGATTGTCGAGGGCGTCGGTCATGGTCGGGCGACGGTAGGGGAACGGCGATTATCCACATCGCGGCACCCCGGTCATGTCGCGGCGAACCATGCAACCGGCGACGCCGCTCCGTATGCTGCGCGCATGACGACATCGCCCTTGCGCTCCCTGACGCGCGTCGCCCCCATGGCGCTTGCCCTGCTGCTCGCTGGCTGCGTCACCGCCCCGCCGGCACCTACGCGACCGCCCGCCGATACGCGCAGCGAGATCGTGCGGCGCATGCCCGCCAAGGTGGCCGACCGCGACCGCTGGGCTGCCGACATCGAGACCGCGTTCGCCGCGCAGCGCATCGAGCCCACCAGCGAGAACATCTGTGCGGTGCTGGCCATCACCGAACAGGAATCCGGTTACGTCGCCAATCCCGCAGTGGCGAACCTGCCGAAGATCGCGCGCGGAGAGATCGACCGCCGCGCGGCCGCCCTGCACGTGCCGACATTCATGGTCGATGCCGCACTGGCACTGCGCTCGCCCGACGGCCGCCGCTACGCCGACCGCCTGCGCAACGTGCGCACCGAGCGCGACCTCAGCGACATCTACGAAGACATGATCGGCAGCGTGCCGCTGGGCAAGCGGTTGTTCACCGACTACAACCCGGTGCAGACCGGCGGGCCGATGCAGGTGGGCATTCCGTTCGCCGAAGCCAATGCCTCGCGCTACCCGTACCCGGTCGAAGGCAGCATTCGCGACGAAGTGTTCACGCGACGCGGCGGGATGTACTTCGGCATCGCTCATCTGCTGGGCTACCAGACGCCGTACACGCGCAAGGTGCACCGCTTCGCCGACTACAACGCCGGCTGGTACGCCAGCCGCAATGCGGCGTTCCAGAGTGCGGTAGGCATCGCCGCCGGCACGAAACTGGCGCTCGATGGCGATCTGCTGAACCCGGGCGCCCCGATGGACAAGCCCGGCCAGACCGAACGCGCCGTGCGCCGCCTGGCCGGCGAGCTACGCATGGACGAGCGCGAAATCCGCGAAGCGCTGCAGCGCGGCAGCCGCCTCGATTTCGATGACACCCCGCTGTATGCGCGGGTGTACGCGCTGGCGGAATCCCGCGCCGGCAAACCGCTACCGCGCGCGATGATCCCAGGCATCACGCTGGAGAGCCCGAAGATCACCCGTGAACTGACCACGGCGTGGTTCGCCACCCGCGTGGACGAACGCTACCGCCGTTGCATGCAGCGATAGGCAGGACTCAAGCGCCCAGCGCGGCCCACCAGTGCGCGAACGACTGCCACGCCGCCGTTCCCGGCACCACGTGCATCAGCACGAAGTTCAGCGCGAACACCGCGGCGACGAATCCGAACACGCCGCGTCCGCGCGGCGCCGCGCGATCGAACACGATCAGCACCGCCAGGATCGCGAACGTCAGCGCATAGCCGCCCCATGACGGATTGAAGCGCACACCTTCCGGCAACAACGCCAGCATCAGACGCGCGGCCGCGGGATCGATCATCACCAGCGCCGTGGCGACCATGTAGCGCGCGTGCAGCGCCGGTTCGCGCCGGTGGACGATGGCCAGGCCCCAGAACAGCGCCAGCATCAGCGACGCTGCGGTGCCCAGGTACAGCAGCATCGATTGCAGGCCGAACATCTCCGGCGGGGCGGCCGCGATCCGCAGGTGCGACAGCCACAATGCGGTCAGCAGCACGCCGGGCATCACGCCGTAGGAGAACTGGCCGATCTGCCGATGCAGCGCCGTGCGTCGCGTGCGGATCAGCCAGGGTTGCACCAGCAGCATCGCCACCCAGGCCAGCATCAGGCCGGCGTGCAGGTGGGTGACCACATCGGCCAGGCCGAGGCGGCTGAAATAGGTCTTCCAGAAGCCCATGCCCACCAGGGCCAGCAGGCCCCACATCCATACGCCGCTGCCGATGCCCCAGAGGCCCGGCCGGCGCGGTACCGCGCCCGTTGCAGAAACCGCCATCACGCCACCTTCGTCTTGATCGTGGCAGGTTGAACGCCCGCGTCAGCGGGCACCGGCCAGCCGCCTGTCGAATTCCGTCCCGCCCGCTCGTCGTGTTCAGGAAGGCGTCATCCCGGCGCCCTGTTTCCGGAGGTTTTCCATGCCTTACATCGATGGTTTCGTGGCCGCCGTGCCCACCGCCAACAAACAGAAGTTCATCGACCACGCCAATCTCGGCGACCCGGTGTTCATCGAACAGGGCGCGACACGCGTGGTCGAGTGCTGGGAGGACGACGTGCCGGACGGCAAGGTCACCGACTTCCGCAGGACCGTGCAGGCCAAGCCCGACGAAAGCGTGGTGTTCTCCTGGATCGAATGGCCGGACAAGGCCACGCGCGATGCGGGCATGAAGAAGATGATGGACGACCCGCGCATGTCGCCGGAGAACAACCCGATGCCGTTCGACGGCAAGCGCCTGATCTATGGCGGGTTCGTGCCGACGGTAACGCTGGGGCCCGAGGGCGCGCGGTCGTCGTACGTGGACGGCTTCATCCTGGCCGCGCCGTCGAACGGCAAAGAAGCCTTCACCGATTTCGCCAACACCTTCGACGCGATCTTCATGGAATACGGCGCCGCCCGCATCATCGAGGCGTGGGGCGATGACGTGCCGCACGGCAAGCAGACCGACTTCTTCCGCGCCGTGCAGGCCAAGGACGACGAGAACGTGGCGTTCTCGTGGGTCGAGTGGCCGGACAAGGCGGCGCGCGATGCCGGCACGAAGAAGGTGATGGAAGACCCGCGCATGGATCCGTCGAACAAGGACAATCCGCCGATGCCGTTCGATGGCCAGCGCATGGTCTATGGCGGCTTCACGCCTGTCGTCGAGCTGCGCGGCTGAGCGCGACACGTCCGGTGCGCTACTGTGGTGGCGCGCCGGATCGCGGCGACCCTAGCGGAGAAAAGCATGATCCGGACAGGCGGTTGCCGATGCGGCGCGGTGCGCTACACCCTCGACGCAGCGCCGTTCGCCGTACGGTTGTGTTGGTGCCGCGATTGCCAGTACTGGACCACGGGCAATGCGGCGGTGAACCTCCTCGTCCCGCGCGATGCCGTGCGGGTGGACGGTGAACTGGACGGTTGGGACAGCGTGGCGGACAGCGGCCACCACATGCGCCGCTCGTTCTGCCCGCGTTGCGGCACGCCGATGTTCAGCGAGGCGCGCGAGAACACCGAACGCATGGTGATCCGCGTCGGCACGCTCGACGATGCCAGCGGCATCGTGCCGACCACTGTCATCTGGACCGACTCGGCGCCGGCGTGGGCGACGATCGATCCCACACTGCAGGCGTTCCCGCGGCAACCGTAAGTCACTCGTCCTGCGGACGCGGGCGGCCGGGGATGCGTCGCCGCGGCGCCCGCGCTTCGCGCTCGTCCATCTCGCGCACGCGGCGCCCGGCTTCGCGCACGAGATCGGGTAGCAGGTGGGTTTCCGGCAGGTGCTTCCAGTATTTCTGCGGCATCTCCTGCCGCATCATCCGGGTGTTGAGTCGCGCCGGGTTGAAGATGTTGGCGTAGTACGTGCGCCACAACGCGTCTTCGGCATCGTCGGCCGGGGCATCCGAACGCCGGGCGCCCTCGCCCGCCCACAGCTGCTCGCCATCCCACTGCACGCTGCGATACGGCGTGAGGATGGCCCAGCGCATCCCGGCGAAGCGACGCATGAAGAACGGCGCCACGCGATCGACGATGTACTGGTCCGGCTCGAACCAGGCGATGTAGGCGTTGTCTTCGCCCTCGACTTGGCGGAAGCGCACGAACGCCTTCATCTTGTGGCTGTCCCGGCGCACGGCCTGGGACCAGCGCGTCGCCCGGTGCACGTCGGCATCGGTGGCGCGATCCAGCAGCGCGCGTTCGCCGTTGCCGATGCGCCACAGCAGGCGATACAACAACGCATGCCGGCCAGGATCGCGGTGGCATAGCACCGATGCCGCGAACGCCATGAAATCCGCCGGTACCGACAGACCCTGGCGGCGCACCGGTTGTTCGGTAACCGCAGCGCTGGCGAGCAGTTCGCCTTGCGCATCTGCCTGCCATTCCACGACATCTGGCGGAAGCTCGGCCTCCCATGCGTGGCGCGCCTGTGTTCGCCAGGCACCCAGGTCCCAGGCCGGCATGACGGTGGCGCGGAACATCGCGTGCGTCAGCCGAACAGATCGGCCTGGCGCGGCGCCGGTGCCAGCTCGCGGCGCAGGCGCGCAGGATCGTCCAGCCGCTGGCGCGGATGGTGATCCAGCAGCACGACGAAGGGCAGCAGCTTCTGCAGCGGCGCGCGCAGGCGTGCAAGGTCGGCCACGCGCAGCTTGCCCTGGCGACGCGAATCGACGATGCGCTGCACGTTGCGCGCACCGAGGCCCGGCACGCGCAACAGCATCTCGCGCGGCGCGGCGTTGAGGTCGACCGGGAATCGCTCGGGGTGCCGCAGCGCCCACGCGAGCTTGGGATCGATGTCGAGGTCGAGCATGCCGTCCTGCCCGGCCGTGTCGTCGACGATCTCCTTCACGTCGAACCCGTAGAAGCGCAGCAGCCAGTCGGCCTGGTAGAGGCGGTGCTCGCGCAGCAATGGCGGCGCGCGCAGCGGCAGCTGGGTGGAGGCGTCCGGGATGGGACTGAACGCCGAGTAGTACACCCGACGCATGCGGAACTGCCGGTACAGCGCATCGCTGCTGACCAGGATGGCGCGATCATCGGCAGCATCCGCACCGACGATCATCTGCGTGCTCTGGCCCGCCGGGGCGAATTTCGGTGGCCGACGGCGTTTCGGTTGGGCCTCCTGCTTGCTGGGCTTCGCCGCCAGGATGCGCGTGTGCAGTTCGCCCATGGCGTCGCGGATGCCCTGCGCCTGCTTCTGCGGCGCGAGCTGCTTCAGGCCGGCTTCTGTCGGCAGCTCCACGTTGATGCTCAGGCGGTCGGCGTAGCGACCGGCCGCGGCCAGCAGTTCCGGGGATGCCTCGGGGATGGTCTTGAGGTGGATGTAGCCGGCGAAACGATGGTCCTCGCGCAGGCTGCGTGCGACCTCCACCAACTGCTCCATCGTGTAATCGCCGTTGCGGATGATGCCGCTGGAGAGGAACAGCCCTTCGATGTAATTGCGCTTGTAGAACTCCAGCGTCAGCCGGACGACCTCGGCCGTGGCGAAGCGCGCCCGGGGCACGTTGCTGGACACACGGTTGACGCAGTACGCGCAGTCGTAGATGCAGAAGTTGGTCAGCAGGATCTTGAGCAGCGATACGCACCGCCCATCGGGCGTGTACGAATGGCAGATCCCCATGCCCTCGGTGCTGCCGATGCCGCCCTTGCCCAGCGAGTGCCGCTGGCCGGCGCCGCTGGACGCGCAGGACGCGTCGTACTTGGCCGCATCGGCCAGGATCGCCAGCTTGTCTTTCAATTGCATGCGGCCATTCTAGCCGCCGCCATCTCCACGCATGAGACAGCGCGCCGCCGATGGATATTCATCAACGTGATGGACGCGCTCACGCTGGCGTGAAGACGTCGCCCGCACCGTATGGATGCGCGCGGACAGTCTGGATCGACCATCCGACGGTCGACGCCCTCGTTTGCACGCAGAAGGTTCGCGACGCGCTTGCGGAAACGTAATTCGCACCACGCATGTGCGCTGCGCGCAAAGCGTATGGAAGAACGCAAATTACCTTCGTGTCACCGCGTGTCGTCGTGTGACATGAGCCACACTTCGGCCGGTTTGCCCGCGCCTAAGGTTCAAGGCGGCATCGCGTGCACGCATCCGCATGCCGAACAAGAGCCACCTTTTCCACCACACTTTGTTAGGGGCGCTACACATGGGCAAGAGAGCGGAACCGTACGCACGAATTACCAGGGCGCCGCTGGCGTCCGCCGTGACATGGGCCTTGGCTGCCGCGACGTTGGTCGGCAGCAGTACCGCCGCCGCGCAGACCGCGGAGACACCGCCCGAACCGACGCCTGCGTCCGCCACCGCCGAAGCCACCACGCTGGACACCGTGTCCGTCCTCGGCAGTCGCGGCCAACCGCGCACCGTGTCCTCGTCCGCCGTGCCGATCGACATCATCAGCGCCGAAGAATTCCGCAACCAGGGCTCGACCGACGCGCTCGATCAGCTGCGCGTGCTGGTGCCCTCGTTCAACGTCAGCACGATTCCGATCGATGACGCCGCCAGTCTTGTCCGCCCCGCCAACCTGCGCGGCCTGCCGCCCGACAACACGCTGGTGCTGGTGAACGGCAAGCGCTTCCATCGCTCCGCTGTCATCACCTTCCTTGGCCACGGCCTGTCCGATGGCTCGCAAGGCCCCGACCTTTCCGTCTTCCCGTCGCTCGCGCTGGAACAGGTGGAAGTGCTGCGCGATGGCGCGGCCGCGCAGTACGGCTCCGATGCGATCGCCGGCGTCGTCAATTTCGGCTTGAAGAAGATCAGCGAGGGCGGCGCATTCGAAGCCTTCGCCGGTCAGTACTACGAAGGCGACGGTTTCACCACGCAGTACTCCGCGCAGATCGGCCTGCCGCTGACCGCGCGCGGCTACGCGACGCTGACCGCCGAGTGGCGCCAGGCCGACGACACCTCGCGCAGCGTGCAGCGCAACGACGCCGCGGCGGCGATCGCCGCGGGCTATCCCGGCGTACCGGTGCCGGCGCAGATCTGGGGTTCGCCGAAGGTGGATGACGACCTGAAGTTCGTCGCCAACCTCGGCATCACCGGCGATAGCGTGGACGTGTACCTGTTCGGCAACTATGCGCAACGCGAAGTCGATGGCGGCTTCTACTTCCGCGACCCGACCGCGCGTTCCGGCGTGTACTCCAACGACGGCGGCGATACGCTGCTGATCGGCGACACCACCGGCGCCGGCGGCTGCCCGACCATCGCCCTGCGCGACGGCGCCGGCAACCTGATTCCGTACAGCACCGTCAGTGCCGCAGTCGCGGCGCTGCCGTCCAACTGCTTCACTTTCCTGTCGACACTGCCCGGTGGTTTCACGCCCCGCTTCGGCGGCAGCCTGGAAGACATGTCCGTGGTCGGCGGCGTCAAGGGCACGTGGGGCAACGCGTGGCACTGGGATGCCAGCGTGACCTACGGTCGCAACGACATCGACTTCACCATCTACAACACCGTCAACGCTTCGCTGGGCGCGGCGCAGCCCGAGGGCCTGCGCTTCCATCCGGGTGGCAATACGCAGACGGAGAAAGGCGTCAACTTCGATGTCGGCACCGATATCGAGACGTCGTTCACCGCCCAGCCGCTGCGCCTGTCGGCCGGTGCGGAATGGCGCGAGGAAAGCTTCGAGGTCAAGCAAGGCGACGGACCGTCCACCGCGATCGGGCCGCTGACGCAGCAGGGCTTCGCGCTGGGCTCGAACGGCTTCAATGGCTTCAACCCCCGCACCGCGGGCGAATGGGACCGTCGCAACTGGGCGGTCTACCTGGATCTGGAGGCGCAGTTCACCGAACAGTTCATGCTCGCAGCGGCCGTACGCCGCGAGGACTTCGACGACTTCGGCAGCACCACCAACGGCAAGCTGACCGGTCGTTTCGACGTCAGCGATACCTTCGCCCTGCGCGGTGCCATCAACACCGGCTTCCGCGCACCCACGCCGGGCCAGGCGAACATCAGCCAGATCACCACCGCCTTCGAAGGCAATGCGCTGATCGACATCGCCACGTTGCCGCCGACCAATCCCATCGCCCAGCTGAAGGGTTCGCGCGCACTGACGCCGGAAGAGTCCAAGAGCGCGTCGCTGGGCCTGGTATGGAACAGCGGCGACTGGCTGGTGACGGTGGACGGTTACCACATCGAAGTCCAGGACCGCATCGCCCTCAGCACCAGCTTCGAACTGACCGACGCCGAGCGTGCGGCGCTGGTGGCGTCGGGGAACCCCGAGGCGGCCTCGCTCAACTCGGTGACCTACTTCGGCAACGCGTTCGACACCACCACGACCGGTGTCGACCTGGTGACCAGCGTGGAGACGGACCACTTCGGCGGTACGACCACCTATTCGCTCGCGGTGAACTGGAACAAGACCAAGGTGGACCGCTACGACCCGAACTTCATCAACGAAGCCCGCGTCTACAAGATCGAGGAATCGCTGCCGAAGACCAAGGGCTACTTCAGCGTCAACCACAAGCGCGAGGTCTTCCACGCCAACCTCCGCCTGGGCTACTACGGCTCGTGGTACGAGGATCACCTGGACAGCGGCGTGATCCTCGCCGAGGACGGTGGCCTGCCGATCTACGAGGACAGCAAGGTGATCGTGGACGCCGAGGTGGGCTGGACGTTCGCCTCCGGCCTGTACGTCAACGTCGGCGCGCAGAACCTGTTCGACGAGACCCCGGACGACAATCCGTGGGGCGCGGCGGTCGCCGGTGCGGCCTATCCCGTGCATTCGCCGTACGGCTTCAACGGCGGGTTCTACTACGCCCGCGTGGGCTGGAAGTTCTGATCCACCCCGACCGGTCCGCCGGTCTCCAAGCCGGTGCCCATTGCGGGCACCGGCTTTTTTTCAGCGTGACGATGCACCGCGCACGACCTCGGCGGCTACATCGGCGACCAGGCCACGCAACCACTGGTGCGCCGGATCGTGGCGATACCGCACGTGCCATGCCATCTCCAGCGGGAACGTACCCAGGTCGACCGGCGCGGGTAGCACCTTCAGGCGCGGATCGCGCGCCAGGTGCGCACAGATCAGTTTCGGCAGCGTTGCGCAGTAGTCGGTGGCGGCCACCAATTCGGGGATCGACAGGAAGTGGGTCACCGACACGACCACGTCGCGGCGCAGCCCCTGCTTCTCCAACGCCTGGAACAGGCCCGCACGCAGTTTCCCGGGCGGCAGCACGTTGACGTGCTTGAGCTGTTCGTACTGCGACTTGGATAGCCGCTTGTTGACCACGGGATGGTCCGCGCGCACCACGCAGGCCAGTCCGTCGTCCATCAGGTGCTGCACCACCAGATTGTCGGGGGGCGCCACGATGCGCCCCAGCACCATCGCGGTCTCGCCGGAGATCGCACCGGTCTCGGCCAAGTCTGTGCCGTAGGGTGTCAGCCGCAGCCGGATGCCGGGGGCGCGTTCGCGCAGCCGCGCGACGATGGCGGGCACGAGTACGAACTCGACATAGCTGTTCGGCGCCAGCGTGAAGAGGCGCTCCGCCTTCGCCGGATCGAATTGCTGCTGCCCCAGCACCAGCGCATCCACCTGTGACAGCGCGGCGGCGATACCGGGTGCGAGTTCGACCGCCTTCTGCGTCGGCTGCATGCCGTACCGCTCGCGAATGAACAACGGGTCCTGCAGCGTGTCGCGCAGGCGTGCCAATGCATTCGACAGCGCCGGCTGGGTGATGCCCAGTCGCTCGGCCGCGCGGGTGACGTTGCGCTCTTCCATCAGCGCGAGGAACACCGGCAGGAGGTTGAGGTCGTAGCGCACCCAGTCATATTGAATTTTATATATCTGAAATTCAATTAATAAATTGGATGAATGCTTTGCAGACGCGCATCCTGCCTTCCAACCGGCGGGGCGCCGGCACGCGAAGGCGCCCCTCCCCGTCCTCTCCCCAGGAGTATCGCCATGTCATCCGCCGCCCCGCTTCCCGCCTTGTTCTCTCCCACCCGCCTCGGTGCCATCGAGGTCCGCAACCGCATTGCGATGGCGCCGCTCACCCGTTCGCGCGCCGGCATGGATGGTGTGCAGACGCCGCTGGCCATCGAGTACTACCGCCAGCGCGCATCGGCCGGCCTGATCGTCACCGAAGCCACCAACATCTCCCGCCAGGGCCGCGGCTATGCGTACACGCCGGGCCTCTACTCCGATGCGCATGTCGCCGCATGGAAGTCGGTGACCGACGCCGTGCATGCCGAAGGCGGGCGCATCGTCGTGCAGCTGTGGCACGTGGGCCGCATGTCGCACAGCAGCCTGCAGGAAGGCGGGGCGGCGCCGGTGGCGCCTTCCGCGATCCAGGCGGGCGGTAGCGTGTTCACCGAAGCCGGCCATCAGCCGCCGACGATGCCGCGCGCCCTCGCCACCGATGAGATCGCCGCCATCATCGAGGACTACCGGCAGGCGGCGATCCGCGCCAAGGCGGCCGGATTCGACGGCGTGGAAGTGCACGCCGCCAACGGCTACCTGCTGGAGCAGTTCCTGCGCGACAGCACCAACCATCGCGACGACCGCTACGGCGGCTCGCTGGAGAACCGTGCGCGCCTGCGGCTGGAAGTCACCGCTGCGGTGGCCGACGTGTGGGGTGCCGACCGTGTGGGCCTGCGGCTGTCGCCGCTGTCCACCGCCGTGGGCGACACGCCGCTGGACAGCCGCACGATGGAGACGCACCTGTATGTCGCCCGCCGCCTGGGCGAGATGGGACTGGCCTACCTGCATGTGGTCGAGGGCCAGCTGCACGCCGGCAACGGCGCCGACGCCTTCGACGTGCAGGCCTTGCGCGCCGCTTTCGGAGGCGCGTACATCGGCAACAACGGCTACGACCGGCAGCGCGCGCTCGACGCCACCGCCAACGGTCACGCCGACATGATCGCCTTCGGCAAGCCTTTCATCGGAAACCCCGATCTGGTCGAACGCCTGCGCACCGATGCGCCGCTGTTCGATGCACCCTTGTCCGCCTACTTCGGGGGTAGTGCCGAAGGCTATACGCACTTCACCCTGCCCGAGGCCGTCGCGGCCTGACCGCAAGCACCTTCATTCACGCTCACGCATCCAGGAGTCCACCATGTCCCTCCACGACCTGCTCCCCGGCAAGCTCGGCTTCGGTACCGCCCCGCTCGGCAACATGTTCCGCGACATCCCGGAGGCGGAAGCGCGCGCCACCGTCGACGCGGCCTGGAACGACGGCATCCGCTACTTCGACAACGCCCCGTTCTACGGCGCCGGCCTGGCCGAACTGCGCATGGGCGAAGCGCTGGCCGACAAGCCACGCGATGCCTACGTCATCAGCACCAAAGTCGGGCGCCTGATCCTGGACGAGGTGGAAGACGTCAGCGCGCGCGACCTCGGCGAGAAGGGCGACGTCTTCAAGTACGGCCGCCCCAACAAGATCGTCAACGACTACTCCTACGACGCCACCTTGCGCTCGATCGACGACAGCCTCGCCCGCCTGAAGACCGACCGCATCGAGATCGCCTGGGTCCACGATATCGCGCAGGACTTTTACGGCGACGACTGGCTGGCGATGTTCGAAAGCGCGCGTACCGGCGCCTTCCGCGCGTTGGACCGCCTGCGCGACGAGGGCGTCATCCAGGCGTGGGGCCTGGGCGTGAACCGGGTAGAGCCGATCGAACTGCTGCTGGACCTGGAAGGCCCGCGTCCGGATGGCTTCCTGTTGGCGGGCCGTTACACGCTGCTGGACCACGGCCGCGCCCTGCAGCGGGTGATGCCGAAGGTCGCCGAACGCGGTCTCGGCATCGTCGTCGGCGGACCCTACAGCTCGGGTGCGCTAGTCGGTGGACCGAACTTCGAATACGCGCCGGCCACGCCGCAGATCCTCGACAAGGTGGCGCGCATCAAGGCGCTGGCCGACCGCCACGGCATCAGCATGAAAGCGGCGGGTCTGCAGTTCGTGCTGGCCAATCCCGCCGTTGCCGCCGTCATCCCCGGTGCGAGCAAACCCGGTCGCATCGCCGAGGACCGCGCCGCGCTGCGGGAAGTCGTCCCCGTGCAGTTCTGGCGCGACTTGCGCAGCGCCGGCCTGGTTTCCGCGGACGCGCCGCTACCGGGTATCGGCTGATCGCACGCCCGCTCTGCCAGACAAGAAGTCGTTTGAGGCCGCACGACGCTGAGGCGATCCGCGACCGCCTCCGCGAGGTCCCGGACGAGGACGCCGCTACAACTTGAACAACGGCTGCAAGCGCCGCGCCAGCCAGCCGGGGAAGCGCAACGGCGCATCGAGGGCGGACACGCAGATGCACGCCGTACCGGGCACGGTGACCGGCTGGTGTTCGACATCGCTGTCGAGGTCGGCCACATCGCCGGGCGCGAAGTGGCCCAGCGCATCGTGGTACGCCCCGCGCAGGATCTGGGTCAGCTCGGTGCCGCCGTGGCTGTGCACCGGCATGCTGCGGCCAGGACCGATCTTCAGCATGAGCAGCGTGCCGGTCTTCGTGTCGGCCGCGCGTATGCAATGCACGCCGGGCGCCATCCAGCGCCACTTCAGCGCGCGATACGACGTGCCGAAGTACGGCTGCAACGGCGCAGGCAGTCGATCGTCGTCTTCGTACGGCGCCGCCTTCGGTGCGGGCGGGGCGGGCTCGGGCAGCGGTGCATCGAGCTGCTCCAGCATGGCGGCGCGCAGGCCGGCCAGGCGCGACGTGGACGCCGCGACCGGCTGCTGGTGCTCGACCAGCTGGCCACCGATGCGTTCTGCCTCCTGCACGCGCGCGCGACAGTGCGCGCAGGTTTCCAGGTGGGTGGCGGCGACGACCGCCACTTCCACCGCCAGCGCGCCGGCGGCGTAGCTGACCACGGTGGAAGGATCGAGATGGTGGTGCGGATTCACGGCTGCCCCCTTACCTGGCCCTGCAGGCGCAGGAACGCGCGCCGCAGGTGCGACTTCACCGTGCCCAGCGGCATGTCGAGTTCATCGGAAATTTCCTGGTGGCTCTTGGCTTCGAAATACGACATGCGCATCAGGCGCGCCTGGATCGCCGGCAATTCGTCGATGCGACGCCGCAGGTCCACGTGCTCGGCATAGTCCTCGGCGGTGGAGAACGGCCGCGCGAGATCCTCGTCGCTCACCGCGTCCCCTTCCTCCAGCACCTGCACCCAGCCGGGCTCGCGCCGCACGCGGTCGATATGCAGGTTGCGGCCGATGCGGAACAGCCAGGTCGACACCGCGCCCTGGTGCGGGTCGTACATCGCGGCGCGCTGCCACAACCGCAGCAACGCTTCCTGCGCGAGATCCTCGGCGACCGTCTCGGCGTTGCCCAGGCCGCGCAAGTACAGGCACAGCCGCGGCATGAAGTGATCGTACAGCCGCAGGAAGCTTGCACGGTCGCGCAGCCGCGCGACGGCGACCATGTCGCCGGCCCAGTCATGGGCATCCCGCGATGAAGGCGTGGGCGTGGACACCGGCCGGGTCGTCCCGGGGGACGACGGTCTCCTTGTGAAGTCGGACGGCATGGTAAGCCAGGGATCCCGATGTGGCATGTGATGGCGGCGTCTACGCGGGACGGGGCGACTTGGATGCACCCCGCCCTGCATCCGTCCCGACGCCCCGCACGTATAGCCGCCGTGCCCCTGGAAGGATGACCGATGCGTGCATGCCGTGCCCTGCTGGGTCTTGCCCTCGCCTGCCTGGCGATCCCTGCTGGCGCCAGCGCGGACATCCTGCGTCAGGAGGCCCGGGCTTATGCGCGCAAGAGCGATACGCTGCTGTACCGCGAATCGCACTGGCGCTACCGGCAGGACGGGCTCGCCCACCGGCTGGTGCTCTACCGCTGCCCCGACGGCCGCGCCTTCGCGCGCAAGACCGTGGTGGAGCGCGCGTCGGCGCAGGCGCCGGACTTCGATTTCGAGGATGCCCGCGACGGCTACCGCGAAGGCGTGCGCACCGGCCCGCGGGGTCGCACCGTCTATGTACGCCCCTCGGCCGACGCGACCGCGCGCGAACGCGCGATCACGCTGCCTGCCGGCGGCGTGATCGACGCCGGCTTCGACGCGAGCGTCCGCCTGCACTGGGATGCGCTGCGCGCCGGCCGCGAAGTCGACCAACCTTTCCTGCTGCCCAGCCGCATGGCCTTCGTCCCGATCAGCCTGCGCCCGGGCACGGCGCTGCGCTGGCAGGGCATCCCTGCGCAACGCCTGACGATGCGGCTGGACCGTTGGTACGGCTTCATCGCGCCGACGATGCAACTGACCTATGCCGATGCGGACCAACGCCTGCTCGAATTCGCCGGCATCGCGACCATTCGCGACGCCGCGGGCAATCACCAGGATGTGCGCATCGTCTTTCCCGATCCGGCCGCACCCGCCGACGCCGATGCGCTCGGCCGCGCGCGCGCGACACCGCTGGTGCGCACCTGCGGGCAATGAGCCCATCGCCTGCATCCGATTGCGTCTGTCCTGCGTAAGCCCCTCCAACGCAGCGGAGAACGTCATGCCGGCCAGTGCTTCCCCCACCCGCACGACGGCAACGCGCCTGTCCACGCTGTCGCGCTGGTTCGACACCGAGGCGCGCGCGGACGATGACGCCGCGCAGGCGGGGCGCATCGACTGGCTGCGCGCGATCCCCTTCCTCGGCATGCATCTGGCCTGCGTGGCGGTGCTGTGGGTCGGTGTGTCACCCATCGCCGTGATCGTGGCCGTGGCGCTGTACGCCGTGCGCATGTTCGCGATCACCGCGTTCTATCACCGCTACTTCTCGCACCGCACGTTCCGCACCTCGCGCGTGCTGCAGTTCGTGTTCGCGCTGATCGGCGCGTCCAGCGTGCAGCGTGGGCCGCTCTGGTGGGCGGCGCACCATCGCAATCACCACCGGCACGCCGATACCGCGGCCGATCCGCATTCGCCGAACCAGCACGGCTTCTGGTGGAGCCACGCGGGCTGGTTCCTGACCCGGGGCGGCTTCCGTACCGACTGGTCGCGCATCCCCGACCTGGCCGGCTATCCGGAACTGCGCTGGCTGGACCGCTACGACACCGTCGTGCCCGTAGTGTTGGCGGCCGCGCTGTTCGGCATCGGCATGTTGCTGGAGCGCCTGGCGCCGGGCCTCGGCACGAATGGCCCGCAGTTGCTGGTGTGGGGGTTCTTCATCTCCACGGTGGCGCTCTTCCATGCCACCGTCACCATCAACTCGCTGGCGCACCGCTTCGGCCGTCGCCGCTTCGACACCCGCGACGACAGCCGCAACAACCTCTGGCTGGCGCTGCTGACCTTCGGCGAAGGCTGGCACAACAACCACCACTTCTTCCCCGGCACCGCGCGCCAGGGCTTCCGCTGGTGGGAAATCGACCTGACCTGGTACGGCCTGCGCACGCTCGCGCTGCTGGGGCTGGTGCGCGATCTGAAGCCCGTGCCCGCGTGGGTGCTGGCCAAGGCGAGGCGCTGAGCATGCGCATCGCCGTCATCGGCTCCGGGATCGCCGGCCTGGCCTCGGCCTGGTGGCTGTCGCAACGGCACGAGGTCGTGCTGTTCGAAGCCAACGACTACCTGGGCGGCCACACCCACACGCACACCGTCGAACAGGCCGGGCGCGGGTACCGCATCGACAGCGGCTTCATCGTGTTCAACCCCGAGCACTATCCGCTGCTGTGCGGCCTGTTCGACGAACTCGGCGTGGCCTCGCAGCCGACCACGATGAGCTTCTCGGTGCACAGCGAACGCAGCGGCGTGGAGTACAACGCCACCTCGCTGGCCACGCTGTTCTGCCAGCGCCGCAACCTGGTGTCGCCGCGCTTCTGGGGCATGCTGCGCGACCTCGCGCGCTTCTATCGCGAAGCGCCTGCCTTGCTGGACGGCGACGAAGCGGGGCCGACCCTGGGCGAGTACCTGCAACGCGGCGGCTACGGCGCTGCGTTCCGCGACGAGCACCTGGTGCCGATGGCGTCGGCACTGTGGTCGTCGCCGCCGCAGGGCATCCTCGCGTTCCCGGCGCGCTACCTGGTCCAGTTCATGGCCAATCACCACATGCTGACGCTGGGCGAGCGTTCGCCCTGGCGCGTGGTGACCGGCGGCTCGGCGACGTATGTGGACGCGCTGCGGGCCCGCTGGCGCGTGCAGGAGCGCGTGTCCTGCCCCGTGCTCGCGGTGCGGCGCGACGCAGAGGGCGTGGATGTCGATACCCTTCAGGGCCGCGAACGCTTCGACCATGTCGTGATGGCCGGCCACAGCGACGACATGCTCGCGCTGCTGCACGATGCCGATGCGCGCGAACGCGACGTGCTGGGCGCCATCCGCTACCAGTCCAACGACACGGTGCTGCACACGGACGCACGCCTGCTGCCGCGCAACCGCAAGGCGTGGGCCGCCTGGAACGCGCATGTGCCGCGCGACCCGTCGGCGCCCTGCACCGTCAGCTACTGCATGAACCTGCTGCAGGACGTGCCCTCGCCGGCGCCGTTCGTGGTCACGCTCAACCGCAGCGAGGCCATCGATCCGGCCCGTATCCTGCGCCGCATGCACTACCGTCACCCGGTCTACGACCAGGCGATGGTCGCGGCGCAGGCCCGCAAGGCGGAGATCCAGGGGCATCGCCGTACCTGGTTCGCGGGCGCGTACTGGGGATGGGGCTTCCACGAAGACGGCATCCGCAGCGCGCGCGCGTTGGTGGATGCGTTCGAGGCGCAGCCGCCGACGACAACGGCGCTGCGGCACGCCGAGGCCGTGCCGGCATGAACGCGCCGCTCGCCAGTGCCGTTTACGAAGGCTGGGTGCGGCATCGCCGGCATGCGCCGCGGCCGCACGCCTTCCGCTATCGGATGGCGCAGCTCTACCTGGACCTGGACGAACTCGATCGCGTGTTCGACGGACGCTGGCTGTGGTCGGTCGAACGCCGCAACCTGGCCGCGTTCCATCGCAGCGACTACCTGGCACCGCACGACCAGCCACTCGCCGAGGCGGTGCGCGACCGCGTGGCACGGCAGCTGGGATACCGTCCGACGGGTCCGGTGCGGTTGCTCACCCACCTGCGCTATGCGGGCTACGTCTTCAATCCAGTGAGCTTCTACTACTGCTTCCAGCCCGATGGCACCACGCTGGATGCCGTGCTCGCGGAGATCACCAACACGCCCTGGCGCGAGCGGCACAGTTACGTGTTGCCGGTGCGCGACGGTGCGCCTTATGGCGATGGCTGGGAATGGGGGTTCGACAAGGCCTTCCATGTCTCGCCGTTCCTGCCGATGGAGTGCGACTACCGCTGGCGCTTCACCCTGCCGGACGACGCCTTGCGCGTGCACATGCAGGTGGACCGCGAGGGCCAGCGCGCTTTCGACGCCACCCTCACCCTGCTGCGCCGACCCTTGGACGGCGCCTCGCTGGCGCGCGTGCTGTGGCGCTACCCGCTGATGACCACCCAGGTGATGACCGGCATCCACTGGCAGGCCCTGCGCCTGTGGCTCAAGCGCACGCCGGTGCACGACCACCCTTCCCTCGCCCGCGAGACCCCATGAACGAGATCGCCGCTTCCTCCGCCACGCCGACCTACGGCGCACTCGACCGCCTGCTGCGTTCGCAGCTGCTGGCCCGCCTCGATGCGCTGGACCATGGGGTGCTGGTCGTGCGCGACGCGCTGGGCGAGCATCGCTTCGGCAACGCCGGGCCGGGTGCGCTGTCCACCGTGCACCTGTGGATCGATGATCCGGCGTTCTACCGCGCCGTCGCCGCACAGGGCAGCGTGGGCGCCGGCGAGGCGTACATCGCCGGCCAGTGGCGCTGCGACGATCTCGTCGGCCTGGTGCGGCTGCTGGTGCGCAACCGCGCCCTGCTCGACGGCATGGAAACCGGCATGGCGCGGCTGGGCGGCTGGGCGTTGCGCAGCTGGCATGCGCTCCGGCGCAACACGCGCGAAGGCAGCCGCCGCAACATCGCGGCGCACTACGACCTGGGCAACGATTTCTTCGCCCTGTTCCTGTCGCCGGACCTGATGTACTCGTCGGCGATGTTCGCCTCGCCCGACGATGATCTGGACACCGCGTCCTACCGCAAGCTCGATGCCGTGTGCCGCAAGCTGGCGCTGACGCCGCAGGACCGGGTGATCGAGATCGGCACCGGCTGGGGCGGCTTCGCCCTGCATGCGGCCCGCCACTATGGCGCCCACGTCACCACCACCACGATCTCGCGCGAGCAGCACGCGCTCGCCAGCCAGCGCGTGGCCGACGCCGGCCTGCAGGACCGGGTGACACTGCTGCTGCAGGACTACCGCGACCTGCAGGGCGAGTACGACAAGCTGGTCTCCATCGAAATGATCGAAGCGATCGGCGCGCCGTACCTGGAGACGTTCTTCGGCAAGCTGGGCGCGCTGCTGCGGCCGGGCGGCCAGGCGCTGTTGCAGGCCATCACCATCGAGGACCATCGTTACGTGCAGGCGCGCGATTCGGTGGATTACATCAAGCGCTTCGTCTTCCCCGGCAGCTTCATCCCGTCGCTCAGCGCGATGTATGTCGCGAAGACGCGCGCCAGCGACCTGCAGGTGGTGCACCAGGAAGACTTCGGCCTGTCGTACGCCTATACGCTGCGCGCGTGGCGCCGCCGCTTCATGACGCGGCTGCACGAGGTGCGCGCGCAGGGCTTCGACGAGCGCTTCATCCGCTTGTGGGAGTTCTACCTGGCCTACTGCGAAGGCGGCTTCCTGGAACGCTCCATCGGCGTGTCGCACCTGCTGATGGCGCGCCCCGGCCACGGGTCGGGGGCCGCATGAACCCGCTGCATGCCCTCGCGCTGGTCGCGCTGCTGGCCGCGGTCGTGATGACGCTGGGCTGGGGCTGGCAGCGGCGCCGCGAGAATGCCGGCATCGTCGACGTGCTGTGGTCGGCCTGCGTCGGTGGCAGTGCCGTAGTGCTCGCGGCCATCGGTGATGGCGCCTGGCAGGCCCGCGTCACCCTGGCCGTGCTTGGCGGAGTGTGGGGTGCGCGGCTGGCGCTGCACCTGTGGCATCGCGTGCGCCATGAACCCGAAGACGGCCGCTACCGCCACCTGCGCGCGCACTGGCAGGGACACCAGGGCAAGTTCTTCCTGTTCTTCATGGCGCAGGCCCTGCTGGTGGTGCTGTTCGCCCTGCCCTTCGTTGCAGCCGCGCGCAGCCCGCAGCACACCGCATGGCCGTGGCTCGTGCTCGCGGTGGCGATCTGGATCGCCAGCGTCGCCGGCGAGGCCATCGCCGATCGCCAGCTCGCCCGCTTCCGTGCCGATCCCGCGAACCGTGGCCGCACCTGCCGCGAGGGCCTGTGGCGCTACTCGCGCCATCCCAACTATTTCTTCGAATGGCTGCACTGGTTCGCCTACATCGCACTGGCGGTCGGCTCGCCGTGGGCGTGGCTGTCGTGGTGCGGACCGGTGGTGATGTACGTGTTCCTGCGCTTCATCAGCGGCATTCCCTACACCGAGGCGCAGGCCCTGCGCACGCGCGGCGAGGACTACCGCGACTACCAGCGCACCACGCCGATGCTGTTTCCGTGGTTCCCCAAACCCGCCGCCAAGGAGGCGACACGATGAACGCAATGGTGGATGAACTTGCCGCCGACCGCGCCGCCCCCGGCCTGCTGGGCCTGGCCGAACGTGGCCTGTTGCCGGATGCGCTGGTCCGCGCCGGCATCCGCCAGCTGTGCGCGCAACGGCTGCGCGATGAAGCCGGAGGCGGGCAGGAAGCACAGTCGGCGTTGCTCGCGCATCGGCTGCGCGCGTTGCGCCAGGGCGCGCTGGCGGTGCACACCGATGCCGCCAATCGCCAGCATTACGAACTGCCGGCGGACTTCTTCCGCCATTGCCTGGGCGATCGGCTGAAGTACAGCAGCTGCTACTACCCCACCGGCACCGAAACCCTGGAGCAGGCCGAGGACGCGATGCTCGCGCTGTACGGCGAACGCGCGGCGTTGGCCGATGGCCAGGACATCCTCGAACTCGGCTGCGGCTGGGGTTCGCTGACCCTGTGGATGGCGGCGCGCTACCCGAACGCGCGCATCACGGCCGTGTCCAATTCGCACTCGCAGCGCCGCTTCATCGAAGCGCGCTGCGTCGAGCGCGGGCTGGACAACGTGCGCGTCATCACCTGCGACGTGAACCAGCTGCAGCTCGACGCAGGGACCTTCGACCGCTGCGTCTCGGTGGAGATGTTCGAACACGTCAGCAACCACGCCGCGCTGATGCAGCGCATCCACGACGCCTTGCGGCCCGGCGGGCTGCTGTTCGTGCACATCTTCGTGCACCGCCACCTGATGTATCCGTTCGAGACGCAGGGCGAGGACAACTGGATGGGCCGGCACTTCTTCACCGGCGGCATGATGCCGTCGGCGGACCTGCTGCTGTTCTTCCAGCAGCATCTGAAGCTGCAGGAACGCTGGTTGCTGGACGGCACCCACTACCAGCGCACCGCCAACCACTGGCTCGCCCGGCACGATGCGCATCGCGACGAGGTGATGGCGGTGCTGCGCGAGGCCTATGGCGATGCCGCCGCCCTCTGGAACCAGCGCTGGCGCATGTTCTGGATGGCGTGCGCGGAACTGTTCGGCTATCGCGACGGCCAGGAATGGCTGGTCGCGCACTACCGCTTCCAACGGCCCTCGACGGAGCGCTGACATGCGCACCCTGCCCTTCGCCCTGCTCGCCCTGATGATCGCGACCTCGACCACCGCCTGCCGGTCCGGCACCGTCAAACCCACGGTCACCACCGCCGCGCCGGTCGATGTGGACCGCTTCATGGGCGACTGGTACGTGATCGCGCACATCCCTTCGTTTCCGGAGCGCGACGCCTACGCCGCGGTGGAGTCGTATGCGCGCCTGCCGGATGGCCGCATCCAGACCACCTTCCGCTTCCGCAAGGGCGCGCTCGACGGTCCCGAGAAGACGATGCACCCGATCGGCAAGGTCGAACCGGACAGCGGCGGTGCGGTGTGGGGCATGCAGTTCGTCTGGCCGATCCAGGCCGAGTACGTCATCTCGTTCGTCGATGCCGACTACCAGCAGACGATCGTCGCGCGCAGCAAGCGCGACTACGTCTGGCTGATGGCGCGCACGCCCACGATCTCTGACGCCGATTACCAGACCCGCCTGCGCCAGATCGAGGCGCTGGGCTACGACATGTCGAAGATCCGGCGTGTGCCGCAGCAGACGTCGGCCCCTCCAGGATCCAACGGCGGACCTAAGTGAGAGAAGAGACGCCCGAAAAGGTCAAACGTTGGGCCTTAGTGAGAGAAGAAACACCGAAATACATCCAACGTTCGACTTTGTTGTGAGAAGAAACACCGAAGTACATCCAACGTTCGATCTTAGTGAGAGAAGAAACACCGAAATACATCCAACGTTCGACCTTAGTGAGAGAAGAAACACCGGAAAGCATCCGACGATGGACCTTGGTGTGAGGAGAGATGGCCGCATCGCCAGGACGGGCGGCGGTCGAGTCGGCACCCATTCCCCCCTGTCACGGGGATCCCATGTCATGTCACTCTAGTGACAGGGACGGCGCCACCACGGCGACCGAGGAACAGGCCTCCATGCATCTCATATCGCGGGGCGCCCGTATCGGGCGCACGCTGGGCGTACTTCTGTGTGTGGCGTGGCTTGCCGGCTGTGGCGGCGGTGGCCCGGAGGGCAATGCGTACGTGGAGTACGACGGGACGACGCTGATCGTCGAAGGCACGCCCTACCCGCGGGAGGCGACGATGGACCCGCCGGGTACGTTCCTCGCCGCGCGCATCGTGGTACAGCCGGAGCAGGGCAAGCACGACGCCGCCGCCGCGCTCATCGAACGCTACGGGCTGACCCTGGAGGGTCGCAGCGCCGAAGGCTGGTTACTGGTGAAGGGGCCCGACGGTTTCGAGATGCAATGGGCGTCGGCGATCCAACGGCAACTGGGTGGACGGAGCTTCGCGACCAACGATCCCGCCGGCGCGCCCACGCCGATCGCGGTGGCGGCCGACGCCGCACCGGCCGCCGGGGTCCCGGCGCCAGAGCGCGAGCCCTCCGCCGAAGAGGTGCGTCGCGCGTTCTTCGACCTGTACGAAAAGCTCGACGACGCCGGCGGCCTGCCCGTCACCCTGACAGCCTCGGGTCAATCGACGGTGCTTCGGGCCAAGCTGTTCGACGCACGCAAGCAGTCCTGCCGCACGTTGCCCCACGCCAAACCGGGCGAATGGGAGTGCGAGGCCGAGCTGATGATGAGCCTGTGCTCCGGCGACTGCGATCCCGCCGACGAGGAACCTTCATCGAAGGGCGAGCGCATCTACCTGCGGTGGGATGCCGACGCGGAGCGCTACGCGCACGACGGTTGATGAGGTCCCGGGTGTCGCTTCGCGCTACCCGGGCCGCGGGGCTCGCTACTTCGCTTTCGCGAAAGGCAGGCCTTTCATCACCAGACGTCGATCCTGCGCGCATTGCCGCCGGGGACCTTCGCAGAGGAAGGCCACCCGCACCATCGGTTCGCCGTTCTCGGTCACCAGACGGTAGCGGGCCGCCACCCTCGCCTTGCCTTCCATGTACATGAAGAGCCAGTACTCGACCGGGTCGTCGCCCTGCTGCCGGAGCAGCATGTTGCGTACATACGGATACGGCGGCGTCAGTGCGGCCTGGGGCCGCAAGTCGTACCGTTCGAGCACCTGCTCGGGCGTCGTGTAGCCGTACAGGTTGTCGGGCAGATAGCGGACGCGGCGGTGGGTGGCGGGCCAGTCGTCGTTGCCCACGTGCGGATAGGACGCGAGCCGCGGCAGCCTGAAATCGAGCGGCACCCGCAAGTTTCCGCCACCCGCGGCGACGTCCTTCCCCAGCACCCACCCGCGCGATGCCGCCAACGCCGCTGCGTCGAAAGAAGCGTGGCCGCTGGTCTGCGCAATCCCGGCGTCCAGCACCCGCCCGCACCCGTCCACGCGCAGATCGAGGATGACGCTGGCCTCGAGATGGGCCTTGCGCATGTCGTCCGGATATTCGGGCGCGCCGCGGACCAGGTCAGGACACGCTGTGGAACTGGAACCACTGCCACCGTCGGCAGCCAGTACAGCCACCGGACACAACAACGCAACAAGCAGCATCCACCGCATCGATTCCCCCTGGTTTGAATGTCCTGATCCATCGCCGGCACCCCGCCGGCGATGAAGATCACACCATCGGCAATTTCAGGCCTTGTTCCTTCGCGCACTGCTGCGCGATCTCGTAGCCCGCATCCGCATGCCGCATCACGCCGGTGCCGGGATCATTCCACAGCACGCGCGCGATGCGCTTGTCGGCCTCTTCCGTGCCGTCGCAGACGATGACCACGCCCGAGTGCTGCGAGTAGCCCATGCCCACGCCGCCGCCATGGTGCAGCGACACCCAGGTGGCGCCACCGGCGACGTTGAGCATCGCGTTGAGCAGCGGCCAGTCGCTGACGGCATCGGAGCCGTCCTTCATCGCTTCGGTCTCGCGGTTCGGCGAGGCCACGCTGCCGGAGTCGAGGTGGTCGCGACCGATCACGACCGGCGCTTTCAGTTCGCCGTTGCGCACCATCTCGTTGAACGCCAGGCCCAACTTGTGGCGCAGGCCCAGGCCGACCCAGCAGATGCGCGCCGGCAGGCCCTGGAAGCTGATGCGCTCGCGCGCCATGTCCAGCCAGCGATGCAGGTGCGCATCGTCGGGAATCAGCTCCTTCACCTTGGCATCGGTCTTGTAGATGTCTTCCGGATCGCCGCTGAGCGCGACCCAGCGGAACGGGCCCACGCCGCGGCAGAACAGGGGACGCACGTAGGCCGGCACGAAGCCCGGGAAGTCGAACGCGTTCTTCAATCCCTGGTCGAACGCCATCTGCCGGATGTTGTTGCCGTAGTCGAACGTGGGCACGCCCATCTGCTGGAATGCGAGCATCGCCTCGACGTGCACGCGCATGGCCTGCTTGGCGGCATCGCGCACGCGTTCGGGTTCGGCCTTCTGTTCGGCCAGCCACTGCTCCACAGTCCAGCCGATCGGCAGGTAGCCGTGCACGGGATCGTGCGCACTGGTCTGGTCGGTGACGGCATCCGGACGCACGCCACGCTTCACCAGCTCCGGCAGGATCTCCGCCGCATTGCCGAGCAGCGCGATCGACTTCGCCACGCCGGCCGCCGTGTATTTCGCGATCCGCGCGAGCGCGTCATCGAGGTCGGTGGCCTGTTCGTCCACGTAGCGCGTGCGCAGGCGCATGTCGATGCTGGACTGACGGCATTCGATGTTGAGCGAGCTCGCGCCCGCCAGCGCCGCGGCCAGCGGCTGCGCGCCACCCATGCCGCCGAGGCCCGCGGTGAGGATCCACTTGCCGGTCAGGTCGCCACCGTAGTGCTGGCGCCCCATCTCGACGAAGGTTTCGTACGTGCCCTGCACGATGCCCTGGCTGCCGATGTAGATCCACGAGCCGGCCGTCATCTGGCCGTACATCGCCAGACCCTTCTTGTCGAGTTCGTTGAAGTGCTCCCACGTGGCCCAGTGCGGCACCAGGTTGGAGTTGGCGATCAGCACACGCGGCGCATCGGGATGCGTGGGGAAGATGCCGACCGGCTTGCCCGACTGCACCAGCAACGTCTCGTTGTCGTCGAGTTCGCGCAGCGACGTCAGGATGGCGTCGTAGCAGGCCCAGTCGCGCGCGGCACGGCCGATGCCGCCGTAGACGACCAGCGACGTGGGATCTTCCGCAACGTCCGCGTCCAGGTTGTTCTGCAGCATCCGGTACGGCGCTTCGCTGAGCCAGGACTTGCAGGTGAGCGTGGCACCGCGCGGCGCGCGGATGACGCGGGACGGGTCGTGGCGGGGATCGGACATGGCGGGTTCCAGATGCAGGTATCCGCCCATTATCGGCGGGAGGCCCCATCCTGCGCGAGCCGTACCAATGCTGCAGTGCGCGATGGCGTGCGTGGCAGAATCGGGCCATGAACGTCTTTCGCTCTGCACTATCCGCCTTCCTGCTGGCCGGGCTGTTGGTGGCCGCGCCCGTGGCCGCCGCACCGCCCGAGCGCGTGCTGGTCTTCACGAAGACGGCGAAATTCCGCCACGAGGCGATTCCGGTGGCGGCGGCGACGCTGCAGCGCCTGGTGGTGGACGAAGGCATGGCGGCGGACCACACCGAGGATGCCGGCGCCTTCACGCCGGAGAACCTGGCGCGTTATCGCGTGGTGGTATTCGCCAGCACGACCGGCGATGTACTGGATGACGCGCAACAAGCGGCGCTCGAAGCGTTCGTGCGGAAGGGCGGCGGCTTCATCGGCGTGCATGCGGCCGCCGATACGGAATACGACTGGCCCTGGTACGGCCAACTGGTGGGCGCGTACTTCCAGAACCACCCGCCGGGCCTGCAATCCACGCAGGTGCAACCCGAGAAGGATGGCAAACCGGTAGGACCGCGCTGGCCGATCACCGACGAGCTGTACAACTACCGCGCCAATCCGCGCGAGCGGGTGCAGGTCATCGCCACGGTGGACGAGGGGGAATACGACGGCGGCACGATGGGCGCGGACCATCCCATCGCCTGGTGCCACGCCTTCGACGGTGGCCGCAGCTGGTATACCGGGCTCGGCCACGAGGCGGCGGTCTACACCAACACGCACTTCATCGCGCAGCTCGTGCGCGGTCTGCATTACGCGTCGGGGCGTTCCGACGACTGCTGACCCCTTCGCGGCTGGGCGGTGAAGGGGTCAGGCAAGCTGCGTCAGCGGACCGCCGGATCCAGCGTACGCAAGGCATCGGCCAGGTCGGTGTGACCGGTGCGATCCAGCTCATCCTTGGAATACGAACGCCCGGGCTGGCCGTTGCACACCGTCTTCGCATCGCGCTGGCGGATGCGACTGCCGGTCTGGCGGACGCAGTTGGCTTCGGACAGGCGCGGCTTGTCTTCAGCCTTGGTGGGCGTGGAGGCGGGCGCAGCCGTTTCAACGAGAGGCGCGGCGGTCGGTGCGGGCGCCGGTTCCGGCGTCGATGCCGGGGATTGGGCCTGCGCGGTGGCCGCCATCAGGCAGGCGGCCAGGGCCAGGAGGGGGAGGTGCTTCATAGGGGGCTCCGGAGGGGCTTGGTCTACACGGTACGCCCCGGCGTGCCGTCGCGTCGCAGGGTCAGCCGACCGGGTTCAGCCGCACCTCAGGCGCCGGACACGCGGCCTTGCGGCCGTCGTGGAAGCGTTGGACCGCCGCCGCGTCGGCCTTCTGGGGCGTCACGCCGTCATCGAACAGCACCTGCCAGACGCCCTCGTCGTTGCGGTGCCAGACCGAGCCGAAGCGACCGAGCCGGGTGTCGCCGGTCTTCGGATCTTCATACAGCGCAGGACCGCTGGAATACGCCGTGCGGCCGTCGCCGCCCAGGGTCACCACCGACGGATACCAGCTCAGCTTCAGCGCCGTGCCCTCGATCAGCGGCCTCCATTCGCGGGTGATGGCCTCGCGCCCACGGGTGGGTTTCTGGCTCACGCCGAAGGCCGCCTCGGGGTGCAGATGCTCGGCGAAGGCGGCCGCGTCATGGTCGGCGACGGATTTCGCGAAGCTCAGTTCGCGCTGCCAGACCTGGCAGTGTGCGTCGGCATCGCCAGCCTGCGCCAATGCAGTATGCGACGCCGCACTCAACAACATGAGAAGAATAAAGCGCGACATGGCAGCGCTCCGTCGACTCAACGGATCGGGACGAAGACTTGTCCCGGTCCACTGTTGGCGCAGCGTTGTTCCGACTTGTCACGCCGGATCAGCCGCGATCCGGTGTGCTGCATGCAATCGTCACGCTGAGCGCGTCGGTCGTCGGTGCTGGGTGTTCCGTTGACGTAGACGATCCTGGCGGGCCGCCGCTTCTCCGGCTCCAGGTCGTTGACCACGATCTCGATGCGTGGACGAGGCTTGTCGCCCGCCCCATCCGTCGTGGCGGGCGGCTTCGCCTCACCCAGTGAATAGGCCATCGCCACGAACGGCGACAGCAATGCGACAGCCACCAGCGCTTGCCATGTCCTGCTCATGCCGCCTCCTCATGGGGTCCCTACCCGCAGCTTCCGACCCGGCAGGAAGGGTGTCAACGTCCGAAGCCGTCACATGCCCGTGCGATACTCGCGTCTGACCCACGATTCCCGCCCCCGCCTTGCGATCGACGCTCACGTTGCTGGCATTCGCGCTGTTCCTGAGCGGATGCGTCTCCCCTCCTGATGTGCGGCCGTCCCACACGCCCCACAGCGTCGTGCTCATCTCCATCGACGGCCTGCCCGCCAGCGCGCTGGGACAGGGCAACACGCCCCATCTGGATGCCCTCGCTGCCGCCGGCACGCACGCGGCGTGGATGAACCCGTCCTACCCCGTGCTGACGTTCCCCAACCATTTCACCCTGGTCACCGGGCTGCGGCCGGACCGGCACGGCATCATCCACAACAGCATGCGCGACGAATCCGTCGGCGGCTTCAAGGTCGCGGACAAGACTGCGGGCGCCGATGCGCGCTGGTGGCAGGGCGAGCCGATCTGGAACACCGCCGAGAAGGCCGGCCTGCGCACCGCGATCTGGGCCTGGCCGGGCAGTGCGGCGCCCATCGACGGTCGCCGGCCGACCCGCTGGGTGCCCTACTCGCCCGAGATCAGCGCGGCCGACCGCGCCGACCAGGTCGCGGGCTGGATGACCGAACCGGTGGCCACGCGCCCGCGCCTGGCCGCGCTGTATTTCGAGCGCGTCGACAACGTGGGGCACGAGAAAGGGCCGGGTGCGCCCGAAACGCTGGCGGCGATCCGCGAAGTCGACGCCGCGGTGGGCCGCGTCGTGCAGGCGCTGGACGCCCACGGCCTGCGCGCAACGACCGACGTGGTGGTGGTGTCCGACCACGGCATGGCACCGGTACGGCCGGACCAGTACATCGCACTGGAGGACATGGCGACGATCGAACAGGCTGAAGCCGTGAGCACGGGCCAGGTGATCGGCTTCAACCCGCGCGCCGGCCACAAGGCCGATACGGAGCAACGGCTGCTCGGGCGCCACGACCACTACGAATGCTGGCGCAAGCAGGACCTGCCGGCGCGCTGGCATTACGGTACGCATCCGCGCGTGCCGGCAGTCGTCTGCCAGTTCGATGAGGGCTGGAACGGATTGCCGGCAGCGCAGCTGCGCCGCGCACCGCAGGAGAAGTTGAACCGCGGTTCGCACGGCTACGACAACGCATTGCCGTCGATGCGCGCGGTATTCATCGCCGCCGGCCCCAGCTTCCGTCGCGGCACGACGCTGCCGGCCTTCGACAACGTCGACGTGTATCCGTTGCTGGCGGAATTGCTGGGTCTCGCACCCGCGAGGAACGATGGCGACGCGGCCACCTTCGCGCCGGTGCTGACGCCGCGGGCAGCGCCCGCGCATTGATGTCCGGAAACGGTGAGTCGGTGCCGGGATGCGGTGCTAGCCTGCGTCCATGGTCCCGCCCGATGCCACCGCCCTGCCCGACCGCCACGTCTGCGAACAGGCGCGGCTGAGCCGCGACGCGCGCTTCGACGGCCTGTTCTTCACGGCCGTCATCAGCACGCGGATCTACTGCCGGCCGGTGTGCCCGGCGCCCGCACCGAAACCGCAGAACATCGTCTATTACCGGAACGCGGCCGCCGCAGAAGCCGCGGGCTTCCGCCCCTGCCTGCGCTGCCGGCCGGAACTGGCGCCCGGCGATGGCACGTGGCGGCGTGGCGATGAAGTGGTGGCGCGCGCATTGAAGCTGATCGACCAGGGTGCACTGGTCGACGCGCCCGTGGCGAACCTCGCCGAACGCGTGGGCCTGGGCGAACGGCAACTGCGGCGGCTATTCACCGATCGCCTCGGTGCCACGCCGGTGGACGTGCACGGCACGCGCCGCCTGTTGTTCGCCAAACAGCTGCTGACCGAAACCACCCTGCCGATCACGCAGGTGGCGCTGGCCGCCGGCTTCGGCAGCCTGACCCGGTTCAACACGGCGTTCCGCGAGGAATACCGGATGGCGCCACGCGATCTGCGCAAGCGCGAGCTGCCGCCGACGCACGAGGTGATGACGTTGCGGCTCGGTTACCGTCCGCCGTACGACCTCACTGCGATGCTCGATTTCCTGCGCGGCCGTGCGTTGCCGGGCGTGGAAGTCGTCGATGGGCGCAGCTACCTGCGCGTGATCGGCACGCCGGACGCACCCGGCTGGCTCCGCGTCAGCGCGTGGGATGCAAGCTCGCACGCGCTGCGGCTCGAACTGCATGGCAGCACACCGAGCGACCTGTTGCAGATCGTCAGCCGCCTTCGCCGCATGTTCGACCTCGACGCGGACCCCGCCGCGATCGCCGACGCACTCGGCGACGATCCGCGCTTGCGGCCGTTGCTCGCGGCGCGTCCCGGCCTGCGCCTGCCCAGCGGCTGGGATGGCTTCGAGATCGCGGTGCGCGCGGTGATCGGCCAGCAGGTCAGCGTGGCCGCCGCACGCACGTTGACCGCGCGCCTCGCACAACGGCACGGCACGCCGCTCGCGATCCCGTTCGACGGACTGACGCACCTGTTCCCCACACCGGATCTTCTGGCCGATGTGGACCTGACGGAGATCGGCCTGACCCGCGCACGCGCCGACACGATCCGCGGGTTGTCGCGCGCGTTGCTGGATGGGCGGGTGGATTTCCGGCCTGAGCGCACGCTGGAGGATTTCACGTCGCGCTGGGTCGCTCTGCCCGGCATCGGTCCGTGGACGGCGCACTACATGGCGCTGCGCGCGCTCGGTCACCCGGACGCGTTTCCCGCCGACGATCTGGTGCTGCAGAAGGCCGTGCCGACCGACGGCACGCGGATGACCGCCAAAGCGCTGACGGCGCGTGCCGGCGCGTGGCGGCCTTGGCGCGGCTATGCGGTGATCCATGTATGGAAGGGCAGCATGCCTGCGCCCAAAGCGTCTGCTGTTGTAGGAGCGACGTAAGTCGCGACCGGGATGCTGCCATCGACCAGAATGTTCCATTCATGCGGTCGCGACTTACGTCGCTCCTACCTTGAGCTTCCCGACATGATCCTGTTCCGCCATCTCGACAGCCCCGTGGGCACGCTCACCCTCGCCGCGAACGAGGAAGGCCTGCATGCGATCGAGTTCCCACGCAACCGGCATCCGGCGGACCGGGAAGGTTGGACACCGGGGGATCATCGCGTGCTCGATCTGGCGGCACGCCAGCTGGACGCCTATTTCGCCGCGAAGCGACGCGATTTCGATCTTCCGCTGGCGCCGCGCGGCACCGACTTCCAGCGCGCCGTGTGGATGACGCTCGCGGGGATCGGCTATGGCGAGACGATCAGCTACGCGCAATTGGCGCAGCGAGTGGGGAAGCCCACCGCGATGCGTGCGGTGGGCGCGGCGAACGGACGCAATCCGCTGCCCATCGTGCTGCCTTGCCACCGCGTGATCGGTGCGGACGGTGCGCTCACCGGTTTCGGCGGCGGCCTGCCGACCAAGCAGTTCCTGCTGGAACTGGAAGGCGCGCTGCCCAGGTCACGCGACCTGTTCGGCTGAGCCGGGTCACATCCCGCGGAAGCGCTGCTGGAAGGCGCCGCTGACCGGCAGCACGTCGTCGCGCCCCTTGACGCTCAACAGGTGCCGGCCGAGTTCGTCCTTGCGCACGCGGTCGATGGCCTGCACGCGTACCAGCACGCCGCGGTGCACCTGCCAGAATACGTCCGGATCGAGTCCGCCGAGCAAATCCTTCAATGGCATGCGGATGATGGCTTCGTCATCGGTGGTCACCACGCGCACGTACTTGTCCTGTGCCTGGAAAAACAGCACCTCGTCGATCGCAATCATGCGCACGCTGTCGCCGACGCTCGCGGTGATCCAGCGGATCAGACGATCGCCCTGCGGCCGCAGGCGCGCTTCCAGATCGTCGATCAGCGTGCGCATGTCCGGCGCGCGCGCTTCGGCCAGGCGTGCCTGCATGCGCTCCACCGCCTGTGCCAAGCGCGCGTCCTGCACCGGTTTCAACAGGTAGTCTGCCGCACCGGCCTCGAACGCACGGATGGCGTAATCCTCGTACGCAGTGGTGAACACCACCAGCCCGCCTTGCGCCACTACTTGCCGCGCGACGTCCAGGCCGCTGACGCCCGGCATGCGGATGTCGAGGAAAGCGACCTGCGGGCGGTGTTGCGCGACGGCATCCAGTGCCGACAGCCCATCCTCGCAGACGGCCACGATCTCGAGGTCCGGCCACGCCGCGCGCAGCTGTTGCTGCAGCGCGCGACGCTGCGGCGCTTCGTCTTCGGCGATCAGAGCGGTGACGGCCTTCATGCCGACGACCCTAGCGGCACGCGGATCTCCGCGCAAACACCGCGACCTCCCATGGCTGGCGCCAGAGCGAAAGCGGCACGCGTGCCGTAACGCGCCGACAGTTGTTCGCGCACGTTCGCCAGGCCCACGCCGGTGCTCAGGCCGGGTTGCAGGCCGGCGCCATCGTCGCGCACCTGCACACGCAGCATGCCGTCCTCGCGGACCGCCTCGATGTCGATGCGGCCCGGGCCGGGTCTGGGTTCGATGCCGTGTTTGATCGCGTTCTCCACCAGCGTGATCAGCAGCGAGGGCGGAAACGGCGACGCACGCAACGCATCGTCGGCGCGCACGGCGTAGGCCAGCCGGCCGCCCATGCGCACCTGCATCAGCGCGAGATAACTGCTGCAGATATCGAGCTGCTGCCCGAGCGTGGCATGCAGGCCGCGGTCGTCGCGCAGTTTCGGAATGGTGGCGCGAAGGAAATCGACCAGCGCGTCCAGCGTGGCTTCGGCCTGCGCGGGATCCTGCCGCACCAGCGCGCGCACCGAGGCCAGGGTGTTGAACAGGAAGTGGGGTTCCACCTGCGCCTGCAGCACGCCCAGGCGCAGGTCGGCTTCATGCACGCGTCCTTCCAGCGCGCTGAGTTCGCGGCCATGGTGGTGCTCGTCCCAGCGGCGGTGCTCGCTGAAGTACGCCCGCAGCGCTAGCCCGCCGCCGAACAGGCCATAGATGACCACCAAGGCCGCAACGTTGATCGCCAGCCCGATCGCTTTCACCAGCGGTGCCGGTGTCGAGGGCGTCATGTTCAATCCCGCAGCTTCCAGGCCCGGCTTGATCAGCTGCTCGATGTAGGACGATCCGACGCGGTCGATGAAGAAGCTGAGCACCATGCCGACCAGCACGGCGATCACGACGGCCTTGCGCTCGCGCGCCACGGGCCATGCACGGTGCCGCACGGCGGTGGCCAAGGCGGGCCCCAGCGTGGCCATGAGGCTGAAGACGACGAACTGCGTGATCGCGACCTTGATCGCGACGCCAAGGTCCTGCACCGCCACGCCGGTGCCCGTGCCGATGAAGGCGGCGACCACCGCGATTACGCTGCAGAACAGCAGGCTGCGACCGAGCAGCCAACGCAGGCCGAACACCGGGTACTGGCGATAACGGCTCCAGACCGCATCGCCACCCACCAGCACTTCGGCGGGCAGCTTCTGTCGCAGCGGATAGGTCCGCTCCATGCTTACTTCCTTTCGCCGCGCAGTTGTTGGCCGGCCTGCTTCAGCGTCAGCGCAACCACCTTGCCGGCCGCATCGCGTTCGAAGCGGATCTCCGCGCCGACGGCGTCCATGACGAACACATCGCGCTCGACCGCCTGCACCGGCAACGCTGGCTGGCCCGTACCCTGGATGGTCAGCGTCTCGCCCTGCGCTTTCACCGTGAGCGCGAACGCGGGCACCAGCGGGTACTCGCCTTCGTATTCGCGCAATGCGGCCGCATCGATCTTCAACACGGGCTTCGCCGCGGCGGCATCGATCCGCTTGGCCGGCATCACGCCGCCCATCTGCATCCACGTGAACGACTGGCCCGCCGCCGTGCGCTGCGGCCGCAATACCGCGTCGAAATCACGCGGATAGAAATCGCCTGCGCTGTCGTAACCCATCGCATACGCGCCCTGGCCGGCGGCCTGGATCTCCAGCGCATCGCCCTTGCGGCGCAGGGTCATCTTCATGCCACCGGCAAGTTCGTATTCGCCGGCGAGTGCGTCGAGCAACGTGCCGTCCGGCGTGGCTTCGCGGCGCGGCGTGCCGAGCGGAAAGCTGGCATCGACCAGATGCAGACCCAGCGAGCCCAGGCTGCCGATCGAGTTCCACGTCGTGTCGGACAGGATCACCACGCCGCGCTGCTTGTCCTTGTCGAACGACACGAATGACGAGAAACCACCGGTGCCGCCTTCGTGCACGTGCACGGTGCGACCGCCAACGGGCATCAGCATCCAGTTCATCGCCATCGGCGGCGCGTCCGACACCTTCTGCTGCGAACGCTGCAAAGCGGCCGAGATCGCGGTGGATTCGGTTCCCAACTGGCCTTGCACGTAGCGCACCATGTCATCCAGCGTGGCGCGCACGCCGCCGACACCGGCGAGGTTGGTCTGGAAATGCCAGGCCGACGTGGCCCGTGCGTTCGGCGTATGGCCCACGGCTGCGCGCACACCGGCGGGCGCCGCATTGACATAGGCATGCTGCATGCCGAGCGGCGCGAACAGGCGCTGCTTCAGCAGCGTTTCCATATCCGTGCCCGCACGACGCGCGACGGCGTACGAGAGCACCATCGAGGCGAAGTTGGAATATTCGAACTTGGTGCCGGGCGCTGCGGTGAGGGTGACGTCGCCCAACGACGCGAGCAGTGCGGCTTCGTCCAGCTTCGCGTAGGGGTCCGTCATGTCGGGCGCCCCCATGCGCGAAGGCAGCGCCGGCAGTCCGGAGGTGTGGGTCACGACGTGGCGCAGCAGGATCGGCTTGCCCTGGAACTGCGGCAGCTTCGTGCCTTCGGGCAACCAGGCGGAGAGCGGATCGTCCAGCGAACCTTTCCCCTGCCCGATCAGATCGGCGAGCAAGGCCGCGGTCATGGTTTTGCTGACCGAGCCGATCTCGAAGGCGGCATCGGGCCCGATGCGCGACGCATCCTTCGCATCCGCGCACTGGTACGTGCGGGCGACGGTGCCGGCTTCGACGACCGCGGCCGCCATGCAGGCCCCGGTGCGATCGCCCTGCAGGCGCTGCTGGACCTTGCCGGCCAGCGCCTGGTCGGTCATGGCATGGGCGGGCGTGACGGCGGCGAAGCCGGCGGCGGCAACGGCGAGGGCGATCGAATGAGCGTAGGCCATGGCGGTTCTCCTGACGGGATGGTGGCCATGCTGGCGGACGCCTTCGCCATGCGTGCGGGTCTGCGATGGGCGACCCGGTGGCCGCGATGAACGCCGCGATCCCGCGGATGGCCGACGCGCCAAGCCCTAGTCGCCCAGCAACTGGCGCACGGTGGCGCCGTAACGACGCGCGATGGCATCGCCGTCCACGTGGCGGCCTTCGGTGACCATCTCGCGGCCACCGACACGGACCGAGCGGACCAGCGGCCGGTTGCCTGCGAACAGCCAGCGGTCCACCACGTCGTCGGTCGTCGCAGCTGCCAGCGCGGGGGCATCCGCATCCAGCCAGACGGCGTCCTGTGGATCCGGCGCAAGGCCCGTGGCATCCGCCTCGCTGTCCAGTACTCCCGCCAGCAGGGTACGGCCGACACTCGGCGAACCCGGCAGCACCGCGATGTTGCGATGGCGCGTGATGAGTCGCTGGCCGTACTCCAGCCAGCGCAGCTCTTCCACCGGCGATACCGAGACGTGCGAATCCGAACCGATGCCCCAGCGGCCGCCGGCCTGCAGGAACTCGCGCAGCGGGAACAGGCCATCGCCGAGGTTCGCTTCCGTCGTGGGACAGATCGCGACGGTGGCGCCGCTGTCGGCGATGCCACATGTTTCTTCCGGGGTCAGGTGCGTGGCGTGCACCAGTGTCCAGCGCCGATCGACCGGGAATTCGCGCAGCAACCATTCCACCGGCCGCGCGTCGCGCAGCGCCAAGCAGTCCTGTACTTCGCCCACCTGCTCGGCAATGTGGATGTGCACCGGTGCATCGGCAGGCAGTGCCGACAGCACCTCGCGCATGGCGGCTTCCGGCACCGCACGCAGGCTGTGGAACGCACAGCCGACGCGCAACCGCGCGTCCTGCAGCGGACGCAAGGCTTCGAGCAGACGGAGGAAACCATCCACGTCGTGCCCGAACCTTCGCTGGCGCGCCGACAGTTCACGGCCGTCGAAGCCGCCCGTCATGTACAGCACCGGCAACAGGGTCATGCCGATGCCGGTGTCGCGCGCAGCGGCGATCAAGGCGTTCGACATCGCCGCGGGGTCGTCGTAGGGCGCGCCGTCGGGCTGGTGATGCACGTAATGGAATTCGCACACGCGGGTGTAGCCGGCTTCCAGCATCTCGGCGTACAGCTGCGTCGCCACCGCGTAGGTGCTCTCCGGCGTCATCCGCGCGGCGAAGCGGTACATGATTTCCCGCCAGGTCCAGAAACTGTCTTCCGGATTCGTCTGGTGCTCGGCCATCCCCGCCATCGCCCGCTGGAAGGCGTGCGAATGCAGGTCGGCGATGCCGGGAACACGCCATCCTGCGTCGGTCAGGACGGGCAGGCCTGCGGGAGAATCGGGATTCGACATGGCGGTGCTTACGGCCGGCGACAGGGGTGCGTTAGGCTACCGCGTCGCCCACGCCAAGACACGCCCGCCGCCATGCTTGCCATTGCCCTCTCGCTGGTTGCCGTCGCCCTCGCGCTGATGGCGGTCTTCATCGCCGTGCAGGCGCAGAAGAAGAAAGGTGGCGCCGGCAACGGCGCCGGCGAAAGCGCCACCGAGCCCGGGCTTTCCACGCACACCGACACGGCGTGCGCATCCGATGGCGGCGGCTGCGATGGTGGCGGTGGAGGCGACTGACGACATGGAGACGCGCTGGGATGGCCTGCTGGTCAACGTCCGACTGGTCACGCTGGCCGGGGATGCCGGCTATGGCGTGGTGGAGAACGGTGCGCTGGGCTGGCGCGATGGCACGCTCGTGTTTGCGGGCAGTCTCGTGGATCTGCCGGCTCCACTGGCGTCACTGGCCGATCAGGTCGTGGACGCGCAGGGCGATTGGGTGACGCCTGGCCTGGTGGATTGCCACACGCATGTGGTGTTCGCCGGCGACCGGGCCGGTGAGTTCGAACAGCGCCTGCAGGGCGCCAGCTACGAAGACATCGCGCGCGCCGGCGGCGGCATCGTGTCCACCGTGCGGGCCACGCGGGCCGCCAGCGAGGACGCCCTGCTCGACGCCTCACTGCCGCGCGCACGCGCCTTGCGCGACGACGGCGTGACGACGCTGGAGATCAAGTCCGGTTACGGCCTCGACTTCGACAATGAACGCAAGATGTTGCGTGTGGCGCGCCGCATCGGCGACCTCCTGGGCATCACGGTGCGCGCCACCTTCCTTGGCGCGCATGCGCTACCGCCCGAGTTCGCCGGTCGCGAGGACCACTACATCGACGCCGTGTGCACGTGGCTGCCGACGCTGCACGAGGAAGGTCTGGTGGACGCGGTGGATGCCTTCTGCGAGCGCATCGGCTTCACGGCGGCGCAGACGCAGCGCGTGTTCGAAGCGGCGCGCGCATTGGGCATCCCGGTGAAGCTGCATGCCGACCAGCTCAGCGATGGGGGCGGCGCGGCGTTGGTCGCGGCGTTCGATGGCCTGTCGGCCGACCACGTGGAATACACGTCCGAGGCCGGCGTTGCGGCGATGGCGCGCGCGGGCAGCGTGGCCGTCCTGCTACCGGGTGCCTTCCACGTGCTGCGCGAAACGAAACTGCCGCCGCTGGACGCTTTCCGCGCCCACGGCGTGCCGATGGCGGTGGCGACGGACTGCAACCCGGGCACCTCGCCCCTGCAGTCGCTGCGCCTGGCCATGTCGCTGGCTTGCACGCATTTCCGCCTGACCCCGGAAGAAGCGTTGCGCGGCGCCACCGTGCATGCAGCGCAGGCGCTGGGCCTCAAGGATCGCGGCCGCCTGATGGTGGGACAGCGCGCGGACTTCGTGCGCTGGCGCATCGGCCGGCCAGCGCAACTGGCGTATTGGCTGGGCGGCGATCTGGTCTCGGCCGTGCATGTGGGCGGTCGGGTCGTGAGTCCCCCCTGAAAAACAAAAACCCCGGCGAGAGCCGGGGTCTTGCGTTCGCGACCGGCGTACCGGCGCGGCGGGCTTACTTGGCGACAGCCTTCTTGGTCACGGCCTTCTTCGCCGGCGCCTTCACCACCGCCTTCTTCGCGGTTGCGGTCGCCGCGATGCCCGCCTTGGCCACCGTACGCTTGCGCGCGTTGCCGTAGCTGGACGAATAGCGCTTGCCCTTGGCCGTCTTGCGATCACCCTTGCCCATCGTAGTTCTCCTGATTCATTGAAAAGTCCGCCCGGGGGTAAGGGCGGTAGCAGGGGCGCCGACCGTTCCGGGGCACCCGCGCAGGGCCGCAAAGCCTACCACAGCGGGGCCTCCGGCTCCTTGCCCGACTTCGCCACCCGGCGTCAGTGGGCGCAGCTGGCGTCGTGGATGTGCCAGTGGTTCAGGCGCAGGTTGAGCAGGTGGGCCAGGCCGACCAGCATGCCGCCCACCGTCATCACGATCGCGTGGGGGACGACGGATTCGTGCAGCGGTGCGTACAACACGCCCGCCCACAGCGCCGCCAGTCCGAACAACAACATGCCCAGTGCACGGAAGGCGCGGTGGCGGCGGTAGCCCCAGATCAGGCTGAAGAGCCCCAGCACCGTCACGAAGGTCACGAAGGCTCGCTCGAAGCCATCACCCAGCCACACCGACAACCCCAGCGAGGGGATGGCCGCCAGCAGCAGCGGGGTGATCGCGCAATGCAGGGCGCAGACCAGCGATCCCGCGGCGGCGAACCGGTCGATGAAGGAGCGGAGGGAGGACTTCATGGCCACAAGTATGACTTCCGGGGGGGTTATATTGTCACTACTGGTATATTATAACATCATTCGTAACCCCACCTGAGTGATCCCCATCCCATGCCATCCCCACGCCGTATCGCCCTTCCCGCCCCTCGCTTGCTCGTGACCGCCCTTGCCCTAGCGCTGGCCTCACCCGTCGCTTTCGCCAACGACGCCGGCGCTCCCCAGGCCAAGGACCTGGACGCGGTAGTCGTCACGGCATCGCCGTTGAAGGGCAATGCGGAGTCCGTCGCCACCCCGGTCGATGTGCTCTACGGCGAGGAGCTCGACAAGGCCAAGGCCGGCACCCTCGGCGAGACCGTCGCCAAGTTGCCCGGCGTGCAGACCACCTACTTCGGCACCGGCGTCGGCCGCCCGATCATCCGTGGCCAGGAAGGTCCGCGCGTGCAGGTACTGTCGGGTGGCATCGGTTCGATGGACGCCTCCACCGTCAGCGCCGACCATGCGGTCAGCATCGAGCCGTTCCTGGCCGACCAGGTCGAAGTGCTGAAGGGCCCGGCCACGCTGCTATTCGGCAGCGGCGCGATCGGCGGCGCGGTGAACGTCGTCGACGGTCGGCTGGCCGAATCGATTCCCGACGAACCCTTGAGCGGCCGTGCGGAAGTGCGCGGCAATACGGTGAACGACGAGCGCACCGGCATGTTCCGCCTCGATGGCGTCAGCGGGAAGTGGGTGCTGCACGTGGATGGCCTGGTACGCGACACCGACGACTACGACATCCCCGGCGTGGCGATCCTGCACGACCACGACGAAGGCGAAGAACATGAGGAAGCGCCCCAGCCGAACGGCACGCTGCCCAACAGTTCGGTGAAGACGCGCGCGGGTGCCGTTGGCGCGACCTACCTGGGCGACCGCGGCTACTTCGGCCTGGCCGCCAGCACGTATCGCACCAACTACGGCATCCCCGCCGGCGCGCACGTGCATGGCGAGGACGACCATGACCACGATCATGACGGCGAGGCCGACCATGAGGACGAAGCGCACGAGGAAGGTCCGGTGCGCATCGACATGACCCAGAACCGGTTCGACCTTAAGGCCGGCATCTACGAGCCCGTCTCGTTCCTGCAGAGCGTCAACCTGCGCGCCGCATGGAACGACTACGAGCACGTCGAGCTGGAAGGCGACGAGATCGGTACGCGCTTCACCAACGAAGGTTACGACGCGCGCCTGGAAGCCGTGCAGAAGAGCTGGAACGGCTGGCGCGGGGCCTTCGGCCTGCAGTTTGGCAGCACCGATTTCAACGCCGTCGGTGCCGAAGCCTTCGTTCCTGCCACCACCACCGACAGCCTGGGCGTGTTCGTGGTGCAGGAAAAGGATTTCGGCCCGTGGAAGCTCGAACTGGGCGGTCGCTACGACCAGGTCAAGCTGAAGCCCGACGATCGCGCATCCCGCGACTTCGATGCGGTCAACCTGTCTGCCGCGGCCATCTGGCGCTTGAGCGACGGCTTCGACCTGCGCTTCGGCCTCGATCGCTCGGAACGCGCGCCGACCAACGAGGAGCTGTTCGCGGGCGGCACGCACGTGGCCACACAGTCCATCGAAATCGGCGATGCCGCGCTTGAAACGGAAAAGGGCGTGCGGGCCGAGGTCGGTGCGCACTGGCATACCGATCGCATGGAACTGAAGCTGGCCGTCTACCAGACGAAGTTCAAGGACTTCATCTACCTCACCGATACCGGCGTGGAGGAAGAAGGCTATCCGGTGCGCCTGTGGGCACAGGACGACGCTACCTTCACCGGTGCCGAAGCCGAAGCGAAGATCCAGTTGGCCGACACGTCTGCCGGCGCGTGGGACCTGCGCCTGTATGGCGACTACGTGCGCGCGAAGCTGGATGGCAACGGGACGCGTACCGTGGCGTTCGAGGTGCCGCATGGCGACCACACGCATGCCTACGAAGTCGATATCGCGCAGGGCGGCTACCTGCCCCGCATTTCACCGATGCGATTCGGTGCCGACCTTGGCTGGTCGCTCGGCGGCTGGCGTGCGTCGCTGGGCGCGGTGCGTTACAGCAAGCAGGACGACGTGGCGCAGAACGAGGCACCCAGCGACGGCTATACGCTGGTCGACGCTCACTTGGCCTACCGCTGGGATCGCACCGCCTCCAGCTGGGAGGTCTTCCTGGATGGCAGCAACCTGACCGACGAAGAAGCCCGCCCGCATACCTCGATGCTGCGCGACTACGCGCCGCTGCCGGGCCGCGGTGTGGCGTTCGGCCTGCGCGCGTACTTCTGATCGACGCCTGACGGTCCTCCCCCGGCGGCTGGCCTCCATGGCAGCCGCCCTTCTTGACATCAATTATGTGCATATACACATAATTGGCATCCTCTCGTGCGAGTCCGTGCATGCCCACTCCAACGCCCAGCGTCTGCACTTGCTTCCGGTTGAGACGGGCCAGCCGGCGCGTCACCCAGGTGTACGACCACGAACTGGCAGCCGTCGGCCTGAGCCTCAACCAGTATTCGATCCTCCGCCGCACGGAACGCGAGCCTCGCGCGCTCGGCGGACTCGCGGACGAACTCGGCATGGATCGCACCACGCTGACCCGCAACCTCTCACCGTTGGTGGACGCCGGATTGCTGGAAACCGTCCGCGGCGAAGACGCGCGCCAACGGCTGGTCGCACTGACGACCGAAGGACGGGCGCGGCTCACCCGCGCGAAACCCCGTTGGCAGCGCGCGCAAGCGGTCATCGACAACCTGGTGGGCGACACCGCCGTCAAACGGCTGCACGACGACCTCGACCGTCTCGACAGCCTGCTGCGCCAGCACCTCGGAGAAGCCGCATGAACACCGCCATGCCATCGCCCGCACCGCGCATGCATTGGGGTCTGCTGCTCGCCGCATCCGCCACCCTGATGATCACGATGGGGGCGCGGCAGACGACCGGACTGTTCGTCGCCCCGATCCACCAGGAAACCGGCATCGGCATCGCCGCGATCAGCTTCGCCCTCGCCATCGGCCAATTCACCTGGGGCGCGGTGCAGCCCGTGTTCGGCGCGGTGGCGGACAAGCGCGGTTCGACCGGCGTGCTGGTACTCGGCGCCGTCCTTCTCTCGCTGGGCCTCGCGCTCACGCCCCACCTGACCTCGCCATGGGGATTGATGTTTACGTTGGGCGTACTGACAGCGGCCGGCGCCGGCGCCGGCAGCTTCTCGATCCTGATCGGTGCGACCGCGCAACAACTGGCGCCCGAGAAGCGCTCCTTCGCCGCCGGCTTCATCAACGCAGGCGGTTCGCTGGGCCAATTCGTGTTCGCGCCGCTGGTGCAGGCCGTCATTGCCTTCGCCGGATGGGCCAGTGCGATGTACACGCTCGCGGTCGCGTCGCTGCTCGCGATCCCGCTGGCCTTCCCGCTGCGCAAGAAGGCCGTGACGACGACGGGCGCAACCACGGCCACCGCGATCGGCGACATCAGCCTGAAGCAGCAGATCGCGATCGCCCTGCGCGACCGTAGTTACTGGATGCTGCACCTTGGCTTCTTCACCTGCGGCGTGCACATCGCCTTCCTGGTGACGCACCTTCCGGGCGAAGTGGCGCTATGCGGCCTGCCCGCCAGCGTGTCGGCCGTGGCGCTGATGCTGATCGGCCTGTTCAACGTGGCGGGCAGCCTGATCGCCGGTGCACTGGGCCAGCGCGTGCGGATGAAATGGATCCTCGCGGTGATGTACGCCAGCCGCGCGGTGATGATCGCGCTCTACCTGGTATCGCCACCTACCCCGCTGACGTTCTACATCTTCGCGGCCGCGCTCGGCTTCACCTGGCTGGCCACGGTGCCGCCGACCGCCGGACTGGTCGGCAAGCTGTTCGGCCCGCGCTACCTGGGCACGCTGTTCGGGCTGACCCTGTTGTCGCACCAGATCGGCGGTTTCTTTGGCGCATGGCTCGGCGGCCTGGCGCTGGAGCGCTTCGGCGACTACACCTGGATGTGGTACGCGGACATGGTGCTGGCGCTGATCGCCGCGGCGGCGAACCTGCCGATCCGGGAAGCGTCGCCTAAAGCAGTGCCGGCAGCGGCGTAGAGCGTTGCCTTGTGGGAGCGACGTAAGTCGCGATGACATGCCAAAGGTGGTTCATCGCGACTTACGTCGCTCCCACAGCAACCTGAGGCCTAAGCCTCAGCGCAGCGCGCACACAGCCCGTGCACTTCCAGCGTCTGCGCCTGCGGCTGGAAGCCGAGCGCCTTCGCGCGTGCGTCCAAGGCGGCGACCACCTCGCGGTCCTCGAGCTCCACGGCGCTGTGGCAGCGGTCGCAGATGAGGAACGGCACCGAGTGCTGTGCGCTGTTTGGGTGATGGCAGGCGACGAACGCATTCATCGATTCGAGCTTGTGCACGAAACCGTTCGCCATCAGGAAATCCAGCGCGCGATACACCGTCGGCGGCGCATCCGCCCCCACGCCCTTCGTCGCCCTGACCCACTCCAGCAGCTCGTACGCCTTCACCGGCTTGCCGGCTTCGGCGATCAGCTCCAGCACGCGGGCACGGATCGGCGTCAGCCGCAGGCCGCGCTCCTGGCACGCGCGCTCCACTGCCGCCACGAACGCGCGGGCGTCGTGGACGTGGTGCTTCGGGTCGGTGCAAGCGTGGGCGTGCGGCATGGGCGGTCCTGGATCAGGCGGTCACACCGGTCTTGATGAGTGCGGCATCGATGCGTTTCAAGGCTTCGTCGCGGCCGGCCAGGTAAACCGTGTGGGAAATATCGGGGCTCACCTGGGTACCGGTGATGGCCACGCGCAGCGGCTGGGCGACCTTGCCCATGCCGATGCCGAGCGCGGCCGCGGCATCGTGCAGCGCCACGCCCACCGCTTCGGCGGTCCAGTCGCCCAACGCGGCCAGGGACTCACGCGCCTTGGACAACGGCGCATGCGCGGCCGCCACCAGGTGCTTGGCCACCGCGGCATCGTCGTAGTTCTCCAGCGGCTGGTACCAGACCAGCGCCTTCTCGGCCATTTCCTTCAGCGTCTGCACGCGGTCGCGCAGGGCGACGATCACGTCGGCCGGCGCCGGGCCCGTGGAAGGATCCACGCCCAGCTTCTCCAACTGGTAGACGAAGTGCGGTGCGATGTCCGCCGGCGCGTCCGTCTTCAGGTAGTGCTGGTTCACCCAGCCGAGCTTGGCCATGTCCAGGCGCGCGGCCTTCGAGTTCACGTCCTTCACGTCGAACAGCGCGATCAGCTCCTGCCTCGAGAACAGTTCCTGGTCGCCATGCGACCAGCCCAGTCGCGCCAGATAGTTGATCAGCGCGTGCGGCAGGTAGCCGGCGTCCTTGTACTGCATCACGTCGGCCGCGCCGGTGCGCTTGGACAGCTTGGCGCCCTGCTCGTCCAGGATCATCGGCATGTGCGCGAACTTCGGCACCGGCGCGCCCAGCGCTTCGTAGATGTTGATCTGGCGCGGCGTGTTGTTGATGTGGTCGTCGCCGCGGATCACTTCGGTGATGCCCATGTCCCAGTCGTCCACGACCACGGCGAAGTTGTACGTGGGGTAGCCGTCGGGACGGAAGATCACCATGTCGTCGAGCTCGCTGTTGGCGATCTCGATGCGGCCCTTGATCAGGTCGTCGAAGGCGACCACGCCGTCGAGCGGATTCTTGAAGCGGATGACGCGGTTCGGGTCGTCGCGGTGCGGCAGGCCCTGCTCGCGCGCGGCGCCGTTGTAGCGCGGCTTCTCCTGCTTCGCCATCGCGGCCTCGCGCATGGCGTCGAGTTCTTCGCGCGTCTCGTAGGCGTAGTACGCCTTGCCGGCCGACACCAGCTGCTCGGCGACTTCGCGGTAACGGTCGATGCGGTGGGTCTGGTAGATCGGGCCTTCGTCGTAGCCCAGGCCCAGCCAGTCCATCGCATCCAGGATCGCGTCGATCGCGGCCTGCGTGCTGCGCTCGCGGTCGGTGTCTTCGATGCGCAGGATGAAATCGCCGCCGCGATGACGCGCTTCCAGCCAGCAGTACAGCGCCGTGCGGGCGCCACCGATGTGGAGGTAGCCGGTGGGACTGGGGGCGAAGCGGGTACGGCAGGCCATGGGCAACTCGATGGACGGAATACGGCGATTTTAACCCGCGCGCACCTCGTTTCCCCCCTGCTCGTTCAGGGGGAGGGCTTAGAATCCCCGCATGACCACGCTCTTCATCTCCGATCTGCACCTGGACGCCGAACGCCCCGCCGTGACTGAGCTGTTCGGGGCCTTCATGCAGGGGGAGGCCCGCCGCGCCGATGCGCTGTACATCCTGGGCGACCTGTTCGAGGCCTGGGTGGGCGATGACGACCCGTCGGAGACCGGCGCCTACGTGGCCGCCCGGATCCGCGAGGTGGCCGACGCCGGGGTGCCGGTGTCCTTCATCCGTGGCAACCGCGATTTCCTCGTCGGCGATGCGTTCGCACGCCGGGCCGGCATGCGCATCCTGCCCGACCCCGCCGTCGTCATGCTGTACGGCGAGCCGGCGATCCTGATGCACGGCGACCTGCTCTGCACCGGTGATGTCGCGTATCAAGCGTTCCGCGCGCAGACACGCAATCCGGCCTGGCAGGCGCAGTTCCTGGCGCAGCCGCTGGCCGCACGGCTGGCCTTCGCGGCGCAGGCACGCGCCGCCAGCGCCGCGCACCAGGGCGGTATGAAGCAGAACGACAAGGCGCAGTTCGAAACCTTGACCGACGTGACGCCGGCGACGGTGGACGCCACGCTGGCCCAGTTCGGCATCGACACGCTGATCCACGGCCATACGCACCGCCCAGCGATCCACGATCTCGCGATCGGTGATATCGCCTGCCGCCACATCGTGCTGGGCGACTGGTACGAACAGGGATCCGTACTGCGCGTCGAGCCTGACGGGATGGCGCTGGATTCGCTCTAAGCGCTGCGTGCCATGAGATGCAGTCCATGGGAGCGACGTAAGTCGCGATGAACTACTGCGGTGCCGTCATCGCGACTTACGTCGCTCCCACCGCTGTTCCACCCTCGACGTTACGGCGCTTCCAGCGCCGCCAGCTCATCCTCGTCGAAACCAGCCAGCAGCCGCGCCTCGATATTGAAGGGGCCGTGCAGGTAGCCGCCCGCGTATTCCCTGAGCAGTTCGCGGAAGCGCGCGCGCGGTTCGATGCCGCGCTGTTCGCAGTACCAGCGGAACCAGCGCGACCCCGCGGCGACGTGCGCGACTTCCTCGCGCAGGATGACGTCGAGGATCGCGACGGTCTGCTCATCGCCGAGGTCGCGCAGCTTCACGATCATGCCGGGCGTCACGTCCAGGCCGCGCGCTTCCAATACGCGCGGCACCAGTGCCATCCGCGCGAGCCCGTCGTGGGCGGTCTTCTCGGTCATCTCCCACAGGCCATTGTGGGCATCGAAGTCGCCGTAGGCATACCCGAGTTCGCGCAACCGATCCTGCAACAGCACGAAATGGCGCGATTCGTCGTGCGCCACCTGCACCCAATCGGCATAGAACGCCTGGGGAAGACCACGGAAGCGGTACACCGCATCCCAGGCCAGATCGATCGCGTTGAGTTCGATGTGCGCGATGGCATGGATGAAGGCCGCGCGCCCCTGCACGCTGCCGAGACCGCGCCGTGGCAGGTCGCGCGGATGCACCAGACGCGGCTTCGACGGACGACCGGGCATCCGGATCGGCTCGGGCTCGGGTGCGTCTTCGGGCAGGTCGAGCTCACCACGCCGGAACGCATCGGCGTAGCGCTGCGTCAGGCCCACCTTCTCGTCGACATCGGCCGCTGCCAGACAGGCGTGCGCGGCCTCGAACAGCGTGGCCATGCCGCGGGCGCCGGCTTAGCCGACGCGGCGCTTGCGCTTGGCTTCGTCCGAACGCATCTGCTCGATGCGCTCGAAGTAACCGGTCTCGATGCCGGTGACGTAGTTGCCGTCGAAGCAGGAGGAGTCGAAACGCGGCAGGTTCGGATTGCCCTCGCGTACGGCGGCTTCGAGATCGTCCAGATCCTGGTAGATCAGCCAGTCGCAGCCGAGCAGCTTCTCGATTTCCTCGACGCTGCGGCCGTGCGCGACGAGTTCGTCCGCGGCCGGCATGTCGATGCCGTAGATGTTCGGGTGGCGCACCGGCGGCGCGGCGCTGGCCAGGTAGACCTTGCGCGCGCCGGCATCGCGCGCCATCTGCACGATCTGCTTGGACGTGGTGCCGCGCACGATGGAGTCGTCGACCAGCAGCACGACGCGGTTGCGGAATTCCAGGTTGATCGGGTTGAGCTTGCGGCGCACCGACTTCACCCGCTCGCCCTGCCCCGGCATGATGAACGTGCGGCCCACGTAGCGGTTCTTGATGAACCCCTCGCGGTATTTCACACCCAGCACGTTGGAGATCTCCAGCGCGGCGTCGCGCGAGGTATCCGGGATCGGGATGATGGTGTCGATGTCGTGGTCCGGACGCAGGCGCAGGATCTTCTCGCCCAGCTTCACGCCCATGCGCATGCGGGCCTTGTGCACCGACACATTGTCGATCATCGAGTCCGGGCGCGCGAAGTACACGTACTCGAAGATGCAGGGCGCGTGCTCCTGCGGTTCGGCGACGATCTCGCTGAACATCTCGCCGCGCGCGGTGATGACGATGGCCTCGCCCGGCTGCACGTCGCGCACGCGGACGAACCCCAGGATGTCCAGCGCCGCCGATTCGGAGGCGATGATGTATTCGGTGCCTTCGTTGTGCTCGCGCTTGCCGAGCACCAGCGGACGGATGCCGTGAGGGTCGCGGAAGGCCACCAGGCCCAGGCCCAGCACCACGCTGACGACCGCGTAGCCGCCCTTCACGCGACGGTGCACGCCGGCTACGGCGCGGATCGCGGCTTCCGGGGTGAGCGTGCGCTGCAGGTCCAGCTCGTGCGCGAACACGTTCAGCAGCACTTCGCTGTCCGAATCGGTGTTGATGTTGCGGCGGTCCTGCGCGAACACGTCCTGGCGCAGGCTGTCGGTGTTGATCAGGTTGCCGTTGTGCGCCAGCGCGATGCCATACGGCGAATTCACGTAGAACGGCTGCGCTTCGTCCATGCCCTCAGAGCCGGCGGTGGGATAGCGGCAGTGGGCGATGCCCACGCGCCCTTCCAGCACGCTCATCGCCTTGGCGTTGAACACGTCCCGCACCAGCCCGTTGTCCTTGTGCACGCGCAGCCGCGTGCCGTCGGCCGTGGCGATGCCGGCCGCATCCTGGCCGCGATGCTGGAGGACGGTCAGCCCGTCATAAAGCTGGCCGGCAACGTTCTGGTTGCCGACGATTCCGACGATGCCGCACATGGTGACCTACTCCGGTTTCGACTCGGGCGAAGCTGGCGGGGGGGCGCGCTCCTGCGATGCGCCGGAGTCGTCCAGCGGCAGGGGCAAGGGTTGCAGGCGCGCATTATCGCCCGCCGGAACGCCGTTGCCAAAGTCCAGTTCCTGCACGGTCCATTCCGGCAACCAGCGTGAAAGCCATTGCGCGCCCGGCAGCAGGACCGGCACGACGGATGAACGCTTCCATTCAGGTTCACGCGGCATGTCGGTGAAAGCCACCAGCAGCAACACGATGCAGGCGATCAGGGCGCCGCGCAGGAAGCCCAACACCAGGCCCAGCGCACGGTCGACGCCCGAAAGCCCGACGGACTTGACCATTTTCCGGACCAACCACCCGGTCACGCCCACCACCACCATGACGCCGACGAACGCGAGCGCATAGCCACCGAGCAGATCCGCCGATCCCGGTGGACCGTCATCGGACAACCAGGCCGCGACCTCGGCGCCGTAGTGGAACGCCACCCAGCCCGCCAGCAGCCATGCCAGGACAGAGGCGAGCGCGCCGATGAAGCCGCGCATCAGCCCGAACAGCGTCGAGACGCCGATGATGGCCAGCAGGGTGAGGTCGAGCGCGCTCACGCGGCGCGCCCGTCGGCCACGGCGACGAGGATCGGCATCAGGGGTGCGGACGCACCATGCCGTCGATGCCGACCTTCGAGGCGACCTGCGCCTTCAAGCGGTCCGCTTCGGCGCGATCGGCCACGGGCCCCACGCGCACGCGACTGAGCGTGCCCTTATCGGTGCGCACCTGTTCGACGAACGCGCTGAAGCCCGCCGCCCGCGCGCGATCGCGCAGCTTGGTTGCATCGGCCGGATTGGAGAACGCGCCCAACTGCACGGCGTAGCCGACGCCGGCCGCCGCGGGCTTGGCAGGCTCTGCCGGCTTGGGTGCCGGCGCCGCGGGCTTGATGACCGGCGTGGGGGCCGGCTTCGTCTCGCTGGCGACCGGCTTGGTTTCCGTGGGGGCGGGCTTCGCCACCGGCTTGGCCGGTTCGGGCGGGAGCGCCTGCGTGGTCACCGCCGGCGTCGAGGGTGCGGCGGTCGCGACGGACGGCGCCGGTGCAGGCGCGGGCGTGCTGCCCGGCACGGCCGCGTCCAGCGTGACGACCTGCGCGTTGACGTCGCCGCGCACCTTGATCGCATCCAGCCGCGCCGCTTCCGCCTGCGCGCGATCCGCGTAGGGACCCACACGCACGCGGAACGCCTGTTTGCCATTGATGGTGGCCGGCTCGACGAAACCGGGCAGCTTGGCCTGCTTCACGCGGGTCAGCACGGCGTCGGCATCGGCCTGGGTGGCATAAGCACCGAAACTGACCGCGAAATCGCCGCCCGCGGTCGCCGGCGGCTGTAACGCACCCTCGGCGGGCGCCGGTTCGGCGGCGGGCGCTGACACTTGCCCGTCCAGTCCAACCGCGCCATTGGCCGGTGCATTGCCGGGCGTAACCAGGGGCAGCTCGCGTGTTTCGTACTCGCCATCCGGTGCGGCGGGCACCTCGAGCGGCACGTCGGACACGCCGCTGTCGGGCGCCGGTCCCTTGACCAGCATGGGAAGGAAGATGACGGCCAGTGCGACCAGCACGACGGCGCCGATCAGGCGCTGTTTCAGGGCGGTATCCATCCAGGTCCAGGGCAGCAGCGGCGGGAATGCCGCCGCGATTATACGGCGCCGTTCCGGCCGCTCCCCGTCATCGACCTGAATGCAGCGCCTGCATCGCCTCGGCGACGGTGTGGAACGAGCCGAACACCAGCACGCGGTCTCCGGGGCGCGCTGCCGCCGATGCAGCCTGCAATGCGTCGACGACCCGGTGATGGCGATTCGCCTCTGCCGCTGCGGTTTCGACGAGCCGTGCCGCCAGTTGGTCGGCCGACTGCGCACGCGGCCCTGCATCGAGTCCGGCCAGGTACCACTGCAGCGGCAGGCCCGCGAACGACGCCACGACCGACGCCACGTCCTTGTCGGCGAGTGCGGCGAACACCGCATGGGTCTGGCCTGGAATCGGATGCGTCTGCAGCCACGCTGCCAGTTCGCGCGCGGCTTGAGGGTTGTGACCGACGTCGAGCACCACGTCTACGTCATCGTGCGATACGTGTTGCAGGCGTCCCGGCAGCGCAGCATTGGCGATGCCCTGTGCGAACGCCTCGTCGGGCAGCGCATCGCCCGGCAATGCGCGCAACGCGGCGATCGCGCTGGCGGCGTTCGCCCGCTGTGCCGGCGCCGAGAGCGCCGGCACCGGCAGCACCAGTTCGGCGCCGACTTCCCGCCAGCGCCACCGCTGGCTGTCGATGGGTTCGTGGAAGAAGTCGCTGCCCAGCCGCAATGCGTTCGCGCCGATGGCATAGGCATGGCGAAGCACGCTGGAGGGCGAATCCACTTCGCCGAGCACCAGCGGCTTCCAAGCGCGCGCGATGCCGGCCTTCTCGGCACCGATGGCTTCGCGGTCGTTGCCGAGCCAATCGGTGTGGTCGATGTCCACCGTGGTGATGACGGCGACGTCAGGATCGACGATGTTCACGGCATCCAGCCGACCACCCAATCCGACTTCGAGCACCGCCAGGTCCAGGCCCGCACGCTCGAACAACCACAACGCCGCCAGCGTGCCGAATTCGAAATACGTCAGCGAGATGTCGCCGCGCGCGGCTTCGACCGCTTCGAATGCCTCGATCAGCGATGCATCAACGGCGTCGACGCCGTTGATGCGCACGCGTTCGTTGTAGCGCAGTAGGTGGGGCGAGGTGTAGGCGCCCACCTTCCAGCCCGCGGCGCGCGCGATGGCCTCGATGAAGGCAACGGTGGAGCCCTTGCCGTTGGTGCCGCCGACGATGATGACGCGCACGGCCGGCTTTCCCAGCGCCAGCCGCACCGCGACATCGCGCACACGCTCCAGCCCCATGTCGATGGACGTGGGGTGCTGTTGCTCGATGTAGGCGAGCCACTGCGGGAGATCGGTAGGCGCCATGTTGGCCGGGGTGTTACAGCGCGCGATGCTTCGCTTCGCCGAAGAACGGTGTGTGGTGCGCGCAGTCATTGAGGCGCACGACTTCAAGCTGCTCGACCGAGGGACCTTCCAGCAGGTTGAGCGTGGTCGGTGCCTGGCGGAAGGTCCATAGCTTGGCGATCGGCAGGCCGAGGATGCGGCACAGCAGGACACGGTTGACGGCGTCGTGCGCCACGATCAGCAGGGTATCGTCGTCACCCAGGCCCTCCGCGGCGCGCGTCAGCCCGCGCCATGAGCGATCCAGCACCTGGCGCAGCGATTCGCCGCCCGGCATCAGCACCGTATCAGGCTCCTCGCGCCAAGCCAGCAGACGCGCCGGGTCCTTGTCCTGGATTTCGCTGGCCAGCAGACCTTCCCACTCGCCGTGCGCGATTTCCTGCAAGTCGGCATCGGTCTGCAGCATGTCGGCACGCGCTTCTCCCAGGGCAAGGCGCGCGGTCAGTTGCGCGCGCGCCAGCGGCGATGCCACGGCGCGGTCGATGCGGATGTCCTTAAGGCGCAGGCCCAATGCGTTCGCCTGCCCTTCGCCGACCGGCGAGAGCGGGATGTCGATCTGGCCCTGATAGCGGCCTTCGGCGTTCCACGGCGTTTCGCCGTGGCGGGCAAGCAGGATGCGCATGCGTCGATGTGTCCATTCGGGAGAAACGGCATCGTTTCCTTGGGCTAGAAACGAAGACGGGAGCGGATGATACCCGCTCCCGTCCCGTGTCTGGCGACCGTTGCAGGTGTTACTTGCCGACGTTCATTTCCTTCAGCAACTGCGGTGCCGGATAGACCTCCTGCATGATCCAGCGCAGGTAGCGTCCATCGACGGCGATCATGCGGGTCATCTTGGGGTCGAACACCCAGTTGGAGCTCACCGACTCCCAGTTGCCGTCGAACGCCAGGCCCACCAGCTTGCCGTGCGCGTCCAGCACCGGCGAACCGGAATTGCCGCCGGTGATGTCCAGGTCGGACAGGTAGTTCACCGGCACCGACCCGATGCGCTTGTCCTCGAGTCCACCGTAGCGCTTGGCGGCCACGGCATCGAGCAGCGCCTTCGGCGAGTCGAACGGATCCTGCCCCGTTTCCTTCGCCACCACGCCTTCCAGCGTGGTGAACGGGGTGTACGCCACGCCGTCCTTCGGCGTGTAACCCATCACATTGCCGAAGGTGATGCGCAGCGACAGGTTGGCGTCCGGATAGACGAACTCGCCCTGGCTCTTCTTGTAGTCCGCCAGCGCCTGCAGATAGACCGGACGCGCGGCCAGGTTCTCGCCGGTGCGCGTCTTGCGCTCCTGCTCGAGCTTGAGCAGCGTCGGCATCACCGCCACCGCGTACTGAATCGCCGGATCCTTGCTGGTCTCGAATGCCTTGCGGTCGGCGGCGAACCACGTCAGCCGCTCCTCGGTGGTGCCCAGCTTGGTGCCGGCCAGCCGATCGAGCGCACGCTTGACGGCCGCGGCGTCGTTGCCGCCCAGCCAGGTATCCACCGCGGCGACGCGCTGGTCGGCCGGCAGCTTCAGGTACTCGCCCAGCCAGTACTCCTGCAGCTGACGGTCCATTGCGGGCACGTAACGGCGTTCCAGCTGCTTCAGGCCGCCCTCGATGGCCGGCAGGTCGCGGTCCTGGTAACCGGACTCACGCTCCGCATTCGGCTTCTCCCGTTCGATCGACAGGCGATACAGCTGCGTGGCGGAACCGACCATCGCGGTGTTGTTGAACATCGCCAGGGTCAGGTCGCGCTCGCGCGTGGCCTTGTTCTGCTCCAGCAGGGTCAGCAACTTGGCGTGTGCATCCAGTGCCGGCTCGCCCTTCACTCCCTGCCCCTTCAGCCAAGCGAGCACTGCTGCTTCTTCGCGCTGCTTCTGGCCAGCGGCATCGATGCGCTTGAAGCCTTCAAGTTGGCCGTCGTAGTTCTTGCTGGTGTTGTTCCAGCCGGCCATCGTGTTGGCGTACTTCACCTGGATGTCGGCGTTCTTCTTGCCGGCCTCCTGCACCATCGCGATCTGGTTCTTGTAATGGCGCGCGATGGTCGGGTAAGTCCATTGCGCGGTGTTGTCGAACTCGGCTGCCAGCGCGTAACGATTCGTCGAGCCGGGATAGCCGGCCACCATCACGAAATCGCCCGCACCCAGCGGCTGGTCGGCGAACTTCAGCCAATGCTTCGGCCGGTACGGCACGTTGTCCTTGGAGAACGCGGCCGGCTTGCCGTCCTTGCCCACGTACGCGCGGTAGAACGCGAAGTCGCCGGTGTGGCGCGGCCACATCCAGTTGTCGATGTCGCCACCGTACTTGCCCACGCTGCCCGGGGGCGCGTATGCCAGGCGCACGTCCTTGATTTCCATGTTCTTGAACAGGCGATACGTGTTGCCGCCGGAGAAGCTGTAGAGGCGGCAGCGGAAGCCTGCGTCGGCTTCGCAATCGGCGATCAGCTTCTTTTCGAACGTCTCCAGCGCCTTGGTACGCGCCAGTGCATCGTTGCCTGCGGAGGCGATGGCGGCCTTCGCGTCCTTCGTCACGTCGGTGATTTCGTCCAGCACGAACACGCGCGCATTCGGACCCGCGCTGACTTCATCGCCGGTCGTGGGCGCGTTGAAGCCGTTCTTGATCAGGTTGTTCTCGGCGGTGGAATTCAGCTGGATGGCGCCGTAAGCACAATGGTGGTTGGTCACCACCAGGCCGTTCGGCGACACGAAGCTGGCGGTGCAGCCGCCCAGCGCGACCACGGCACCCATCGGGTCGCCGGTCAGGTTCGAGATCTGCTGCGGCGATAGCTTCAGGCCGGCCTTCTTCAGCGGCCCGGCGATCTCGGGCAGTTGCTGAGGCACCCACATGCCCTCGCCCGCCTGGGCGATCTGGGCGGCAAGCAGGGACAGGGGGACCGCGATGGCGGCGGCGAGCAGATTCGGACGCATGGAAACCCCGGGACTGACAGGAAAGTTCCGATTGTAATGAACCTGTCACCACGGCCGACCCATGACTTTCGCCCTACGGCACCCGGTTTCCCGCCCCTCCGGCCCTGTCAAGGCGCCCTGCAACAGGGCGCCCCATGGCCGGGGCGTATAATCCGCGCCCTCATTTCCCTGGATCCACGTCCGATGACGCAGACGATGAAGGCGCTGGTGAAGCGCGAGGCCGGCAAGGGCATCTGGATGGAAGAACTTCCCGTCCCACAGCCCGGCCCCAACGAGGTGCTGATCAAGCTGGAGAAGACCGCCATCTGCGGCACCGACCTGCACATCTACCTGTGGGACGAGTGGAGCCAGCGCACCATCAAGCCCGGCCTGACCATCGGCCACGAGTTCGTCGGCCGCATCGCCCAGCTCGGCTCCGCGGTGACCGGCTACGAAGTCGGCCAACGCGTGTCGGCCGAGGGCCACATCGTCTGCGGCCATTGCCGCAACTGCCGCGGCGGTCGCCAGCACCTGTGTCCCAACACCGTCGGCATCGGCGTGAACCGCAATGGCGCCTTCGCCGAATACATGGTGATGCCCGCCAGCAACCTGTGGCCGATCCCGGACCAGATCCCCAGCGAGCTGGCCGCGTTCTTCGACCCTTACGGCAATGCCGCGCACTGCGCGCTTGAATTCGACGTGGTCGGCGAGGACGTGCTGATCACCGGCGCCGGCCCCATCGGCATCATCGCGGCGGGCATCTGCAAGCATATCGGCGCACGCAACGTGGTGGTCACCGACGTCAACGATTTCCGCCTGAAGCTGGCCGCCGACATGGGCGCCACCCGCGTGGTCAACGTGGCCAACCAGTCGCTCAAGGACGTGATGGCCGACCTGCACATGGAAGGCTTCGACGTGGGCCTGGAGATGAGCGGCAACCCGCGCGCCTTCAACGACATGCTCGACTGCATGTACCACGGCGGCAAGATCGCCCTGCTCGGCATCCTGCCCAAGGGCGCCGGCGTGGACTGGGACCGCATCATCTTCAAGGGCCTCACCGTGCAGGGCATCTACGGCCGCAAGATGTACGAGACCTGGTACAAGATGACGCAACTCGTGCTGAGCGGCTTCCCGCTGGGCAAAGTGCTGACCCACCAGTTGCCGATCGACGATTTCCAGAAGGGCTTCGACCTGATGGAACAGGGCAAGGCCGGCAAGGTGGTATTGAGCTGGAACTGAGGCAGCGCCTGCACCGGAACAAAGAAAAAGGGCGCCAGAAGGCGCCCTTTTTCATGCGTCCCGAAAAACTCAGGGAACGGCGATGCCGATCGTGAACACCAGGCCCGGCTTGTAGATGTCCGACGCGCTGCGCAGCTCGGACGCATCCGAACCGAACGTGTCGTAGTACCCCAGGGTCGCGGTCGCCGGGCCGAATGCCTTGGACACGGTGATGGAGCCGTCGTAGTAGTCGGCGCGGCCTTCGCTACCCGCATCGATCGCGGTGTAACCGGTGCTCGCACCCACCGAGAAGCCGCTGTCGCCGATGTCGTAGCTGGCGGAAACGCCGGCATAGATTTCCTCGGCGCCGGTGTTGCTGTAGTCATCCGCGTAAGCCAGGATGCCGCCGACCGTAACCGGGCCGCTCCAGGTCACCTTCGCGAGGTACTCGTTGTAGTCGATGTCGCCATAGTCGCTGGAAGCGCGTTCGTACGTGTAACGGTTCACGCCCAGGTCGATGTTCCAGGAATCGTTGAGATCCTTGTTCCAGCCGACGAAATAATCCACTTCGATGTCAGGGCCACCCCGGCCGAAATCGACGTTCGACGCCCAGGCACCGGCATACAGACCAAACGGAGCGGAGTACGTCGCGCCGACCTGGAAGGCGGGCTTGTTGTCCGTCTGGGACACGCCACGGAACACGTAGTCCGACGTCGCGGTGAAGGTTGCGCTGAACGGGGATTCTTCTTCCTCTGCGTCCTGGGCGAAGGCGGACATCGGCAACGCCAACAGCAGGGCGGTGGCGAGGGCGGTGCAGAGCTTGACGGGCTTCATCCGGGTTCTCCTGTGGCGATGTGGATCGTGCGTTGGGCAAGCGGGCCGTGGAACGTCGTACAACCGTCATCACGACTTCACTATTTTTTAACTGCGCCTTGATAGTGCGCCGCAACAATCACTCACGTCAAGTGCCCGCCAGACGAGCGGAGAATTGGTTTCTTTTCTAATTAATTCAGTGGTTTACGCTGCATCACGCTGGTGCCTTTGCACCATCGCGGGGAAACCATCCGTACCGTTTTGGTGCCAAGTGGATCGCCTGTCCCGTGTGGGTGGCCGGACCGTGAAAGTCCGACGGCAGCTCGATCTCCATCTGGTCGCCAGCGTCCAAGCGCGCGCGGATCCGCAATCTCGGCCCGTTGCGCTGGACCCCGACGATGGTCGCCGGCCAGCCCGCACCGTCATCGACCAGGCGGAGGTCTTCCGGCCGCACGAAAACCTCCGCGTCGCCCTGCCCGCGCGCACCCTTCGCCGTCAGCGGCAACCCCGCTGCATGCAGCTCTCCGGACTCCCAGCGCGCGGGCAGGCGGTTCACGGCACCGACGAAGGAATAGACGAAGGGCGATGCAGGCGCATCGTAGGCGTCCGCCGGGCTCCCCAGTTGCTCGATCCGTCCACGATTGAGGATGGCGACACGGTCGGCCAGTTCCAGGGCTTCCTCCTGGTCGTGGGTCACGAAGACGGTGGTGAGCCCGGTGCGGTCGTGCAACTCGCGTAGCCAACGGCGCAGATCGCGACGTACCTGCGCATCGAGCGCGCCGAAAGGTTCGTCCAGCAGCAGCACGCGCGGCTCGATGGCGAGCGCACGGGCCAGTGCGACGCGCTGGCGCTGTCCGCCCGACAACTGCGCCGGGTAGCGGCCGTCGAGGCCATCGAGCTGCACCAGGGACAACAGTTCAGCGACGCGCGCACGCACGGCGGCTTCGGCGACGCGGGCCTTGCCGCGACGCACGCGCAGACCGAAGCCGATGTTCTCTTCCACCGTCAGGTGGCGGAACAGCGCGTAATGCTGGAAGACGAAGCCCGCACGCCGCGCCTGCACGCTGAGCGTGGCAGCATCCTCGCCATCGAACAGCACGCGACCACTGTCGGCTTGCTCGAGCCCCGCGATTACGCGCAGCAGCGTGGTCTTTCCAGAGCCGGAAGGGCCGAGCAAGGCCAACAACTCGCCCTGACGGATATCGAGGGAAACGTCATCCAACGCCGTGAAGTTGCCGAACGTCTTCTGCAGGTGCTCGATCTTGATGCTCATGTCGTCGTCTCAATGCCGGTGGTTGGCGGCCAGGGCTTCGCCGTGACGCCATTCGAGCCAGGTCTTCAGTGCCAGCGTCAGCAACGCGGTGAGCGCGAGCAATGACGCTGCCGCGAACGCCGCGCTGTAGGCGTACTCGTTGTAGAGGATCTCCACGTGCAGCGGCAGCGTGTTGGTGCGGCCGCGGATATGGCCCGACACCACGGAGACCGCACCGAATTCGCCGAGCGCACGCGCACTGCACAGCAGCACGCCGTACAGCAGCGCCCAGCGGATGTTCGGCAAGGTGACCCGCCAGAACGTCTGCCAGCCGGTGGCGCCCAGGCTGAGCGCGGCGAGCTCTTCGTCGGTGCCTTGCTGCTCCATCAGCGGCATCAACTCGCGCGCGATGAAAGGGAACGTAACGAAGATCGTCGCCAGTACGATGCCGGGCAACGCGAAGATGATCTTCGGCAACTGAACGTGCAGCTCGCCCAGCAGCGGCAGCGACAGGCGCCAGCCTTCGTCGACCAGCGCATATGCCCAGCCTTGCGCGCCGAAGATCAAGACATAGATCAGGCCGGCCACCACGGGCGATACCGCGAACGGCAGATCGATCAGCGTCACCAGCCATCGCTTGCCGCGGAACTCATGCTTGCTGACGGCCCACGCCGCCGCCACACCGAATACGAGGTTGAGCGGCACCACGATCGAGGTCACCAGCAGCGTCAACTTCACGGCCGCCAGGGCGTCGGCTTCGCTCACGGCGGCGAGGAACGCCGCGGCACCGCCGCGCAGCGCCTCCACGAAGACCAGAATCAGCGGCAGCACGAGGAACGACAGCAGGAAACCCAGCGCGCCGAGCACGAGCAGCACCTGCACCCAGATGGGTTCGCTGGTCGCGCTGCGTGGGCGCGGCGAAGCGGTGGCACGAGGCTCCACGGATACGGACTCCGGCGGCAAGGCGATGACGGCCGAGATGGTGTCGCCCATGTTAGCCCCCCGCCCGCTTGCCGGTACGCTGCAGGCGCGCCTGCAACGTATTGATCACCAGCAGAAGCGCGAAGGACAGCAGCAGCATCGCCGCCGCGATGGCGGTGGCGCCTTCATAGTCGAATTCCTCCAGCTTGATCGTGATCAGCAGCGGTGCGATCTCGGACACGCCCGGCAGGTTGCCGGCGATGAAGATGACCGAACCGTACTCGCCCACGCCACGCGCGAACGCGAGCGCGAATCCCGCCAGCACTGCCGGCCACAACGTCGGCAGCACCACGCGCCGCACGGTCTGCCAGCGGCTGGCGCCGAGCGTCGCGGCAGCCTCCTCCAGCTCCAGCTCCACCTCCGCCAACACGGGTTGCACCACGCGCACCACGAACGGCAACCCGATGAAGATCAGCGCCACCGTGATGCCCAGCGGCGTGTAGGCCACCTTGACGCCCGCGGCCTCCAGCCATTGGCCGATCCAGCCCGTCGGGCCATAGAGCGCGGTCAGCGCGATGCCAGCGACGGCTGTCGGCAGTGCGAACGGCAGATCGATCATGGCGTCGAACAGGCGCTTGCCCGGGAACCGGTAGCGCACGAACACCCACGCGACCAGCGTGCCCATCACCGCGTTGAACGCAGCCGCCGCGAGCGCCGTGCCGAAGCTGATGCGCAATGCGGCCAACACACGCGGCTCGGTCCAGACCGCCCACAGTCCCGCCAGTCCCAGGCCGCTCGCCTTGGCGAACACGCCTACCAGCGGAATCAACACGATCAGCCCCAGCCACAACAACGTGTAGCCGAGGCTGAGGCCGAAGCCGGGAATGACGCGTCGCGTGCGCGTCCTTCCCGGCAATGCGGGCGCCACTACCGCCACGCCTATTTCGCCTGGATCTGGTCGAACACGCCGCCGTCGGCGAAATGCGTGGCCTGTGCCTTAGCCCAGGAACCGAACACGCCGTCGATGGTGACCAGTTCAAGCTTCGGGAAGCGCGCCACGTCTTCCGGCGCCGCGTACTGCGGATAGCGTGGGCGGTAGTAGTGCTTGGCCGCGAGCCGCTGGCCGGTCGGCGAATACAGGTACTTCAGGTAGGCTTGCGCGACGTCGCGCGTGCCGTGCTTGTCCACGTTGCGGTCCACCAACGCCACCGGCGGCTCGGCCAGGATCGAGAGCGAAGGCACGACGATGTCGAACTTGTCGGGCCCCAGCTCTTCGATCGACAGGAAGGCTTCGTTCTCCCAGGCCAGCAGCACATCGCCGATCCCACGCTGCACGAACGTGGTGGTGGCGCCGCGCGCGCCGGTGTCGAGTACGGGCACATTGCGGAACAGCGCGCGCACGAAGTTGCGCGTCTTGGCCTCGTCGCCCTTGAAGATCTTCAGCCCGTAAGCCCACGCGGCGAGGTAGTTCCAGCGCGCGCCACCGGATGTCTTCGGGTTGGGCGTGATCACCGATACGCCGGGCTTCAGCAGGTCGTGCCAGTCGCGGATCTTCTTCGGATTGCCCTTGCGTACCAGGAACACGATGGTCGAGGTATACGGCGCGCTGTTCTCGGGCAGGCGCGACTGCCAGTTCGCGGGAAACAGCTTGGCGCGTTGCGAAATGGAATCCACGTCGTACGCCAATGCGAGCGTGACCACGTCGGCCTCCAGGCCATCGATCACCGAACGCGCCTGCTTGCCCGAACCGCCGTGCGAGGTCTCGATGCTGACCTTCTGCTGTTTGGTCTTCTGCCACTCGGCGGCGAAGGCGGTGTTGAACTCGCGGTAGAACTCGCGCGTGGGATCGTAGGAAACGTTGAGCAGCTCGACGTCCTTGGCACTGGCGGCGACCGCGAGCGTGAGGCCGAATGCCAGCAGTGCGCTGCGGGCGTGGCGGCGGAGGAAGGAATGCGTCATGGCGTCATCTCCGGGCATCAGAATGCGACCTGCAGTCGCGAGAACACGGCCTTCTCGTCCTCACGGTCGGCGCCAGCGGCGGCTCCGCCTTCGAACTGCGTGTCGAGATAGTTGAGGACCAGCTTCAGGTTGCTGGTGAGGTACCAGTTGACGCCCAGCGTCCAGGACTTCGCTTGGCGCGCCGACACGGCGGGATCGGCGAACACCGGGAACGCGCGATCATCGATTTCCAGAACGCCGTAGCGGCCGACCAACTCCCAGGCACCCCACCCGCCCTTGCCGGGACTGAAGGGATGCGACGGCTTCACCACGCCGCGATAGCTCGCGTCCTCGCCGGTGAGCACATAGCTGGCCGTGGCTTGCCAGGCCGTGTTCTCCAGTTCGGCCGCCGTCGCGCCGACCTGCAGTTCCTGCTTGGAGGCGATGTACTCGGCCAGCAGGCCGAAGCGGTTGCGGTAGAAGTAGCCCTGCGGCGACCAGCGCGTCCGGCGTCCGTCCGCGGCGACGGCGCTGCGATAGTTGAAGAACTGCACCTGCCCCGGCGTGCGATAGCGCGGCAGAATGTTGTTGCCGGTACCCACCGTGTCGCCGACGCTGCCACCGATACCGAAGCCCAGCCCCGACCAGAAGCCGGCGCCGTCTTTGAAAGGTTCGAAGAACAGTCGCCCGGCATACTCGAATTCATCATCGGGGTTGGTCGTCACCGCATCGCGGCCATCGACCGTGCCGTTGAACACGCCGATCGCGTAGCTGACCTTGCTACCCGCCAGTTCGCCCTGCAGCTGCACGCCGATGTCGCGGTTCGGCGCGAGTTCGCTGGGCAGCGCGCGCTCGATGTCGGACAGCGCCGACGACGACTGCAGTCGCTCGAGGCCGACCGGCGAAGTGAACTTGCCCAGACGCACGCTGGCCGCCGGCGAGAACTTCAGGTCGGCATACGCATCGACGATGCTCGCGCTGTCGCCGGCGAATTCCGGGGTGAAGCGGAAGCCGATCCACTTGCCCAGCGTGCCTTCGATGGTCGGTCGCGCCGTGCGCAGCAGGAAGGTGTCGTAGGTGCCCGACGGCACGCCACTGCTGAAGAAGCGTCCATCGCCCTGCAGCAGGCCACGGATCTTGATCTCGTAGTCGCCGTTGGCCGACTTCAGCGAGGCGCCCTTGTCGTTGACGGCGACCACGGGAGCCTCCTTCGCCTTGGTGGCCGCTTCCTCCTGCTGCAGCTCCAGCCGGCGCTCCAGCACCCGCAGGCGCTGGTCCAGATCGCCCAGCGTGGAAGGCGCACCCTCACCCTGCTCGTCCGCAACCGCAGGCGGTGCTTCGCCCACGCGGCGCTCCAGAGCTTCCAGGCGTTGCAGCAGTTGTTCCACGGTGGGCTGGCTCTGTGCGGACACGGGCAAGGCGAGGCAACAGGCCAGCGCGGCCAGGAGGGTGCTGCCCTTGCCTGCATGCTTGCCTGAGCCCGAGTGTGTCCGCATGACCGCTTTTCCCCGCGTGAAGGCCGCGAATGGCCGGAAACGCGATGCTGCGTGTGCACATGCCGGCAGGGAAATGACGAAAGGCCGTCCGCTTATGCCGTAACCGCATGACGTGGCTGGGGCGATCAGGAGGCGCGGGTAGAATGTCGGCCTGCCCATTCCGCACCCGCCCTATGTCCAACCCGCTGACCGCCCACTACGCCGCCACCCTGGACGACATCCGCGCCCAGGGCCTGTTCAAGGCCGAACGCATCATCACCGGACCGCAGTCCGCCGAGATCACCCTGGAAGACGGGCGCACGGTGCTGAATTTCTGCGCCAACAACTACCTGGGCCTGGCCGATCACCCCGACATCATCCAGGCCGCGAAGGATGCGCTGGACACGCACGGGTTCGGCATGGCGTCGGTGCGGTTCATCTGCGGCACACAGGACCTGCACAAGCAGTTGGAGAAGACGATCGCCGACTTCTTCGGCACCGAGGACACCATCCTCTACGCCGCCTGCTTCGATGCCAACGGCGGGTTGTTCGAGCCGCTGCTGGGCGAGGACGACGCGATCATCTCCGACGCACTGAACCACGCTTCGATCATCGACGGCGTGCGCCTGTGCAAGGCCAAGCGCTTCCGCTACGCCAACTGCGACATGGCGGACCTCGAGGCGCAGTTGCAGGCCGCCGACGCGGCTGGTTGCAAGACCAAGCTGATCACCACCGACGGCGTGTTTTCGATGGACGGCTTCATCGCACCACTGGACGAGATCACGGCGCTCGCGAAGAAATACGGCGCGCTGGTCCATATCGACGAATGCCACGCCACCGGTTTCCTCGGCGCGACGGGTCGCGGCTCGGCGGAAGTGAAAGGGGTAATGGACCGTATCGACATCTTCACCGGCACCCTGGGCAAAGCGATGGGCGGCGCGCTGGGCGGCTTCACCACGGCGCGCAAAGAGGTGATCGAGCTGTTGCGCCAGCGCTCGCGTCCCTATCTGTTCTCCAATTCACTGCCGCCGCACGTCGTCTCGGCCGGTATCAAGGCGTTCGAGATGCTGTCCTCGGCCGGAGAGCTGCGTGAGCAGTTGCGCGAGAACACCGCCTACTTCCGCGAGCGCATGACGGCCGCCGGCTTCGACATCAAGCCTGGCGTGCACCCGATCAGTCCGGTGATGCTGTACGACGCGCCGCTCGCGCAGCGTTTCGCTGCAAGGCTGCTGGAAGAAGGGATCTACGCGATCGGCTTTTTCTTCCCGGTCGTCCCGAAGGGCCAGGCGCGCATCCGCACGCAGATGAGCGCGGCGCACACGCGCGAGCACCTGGATCGCGCCATCGACGCGTTCATCCGCATCGGCCGCGAACTGGGCGTGGTGCCGGCGTAACCGGCACCACGTTCCCACCACGCTCAGCGGGCGCGCTTGGTCGAGGCGGTCGAGCTCTTCGGCTTGGCCGGCGCGCCCTTCGCCACGCGGATGCCGCGCGCCTTCATCCAGGCGTCGAACTCTTCGGCCGTCATGCTGCGGCCGTTCTGCTGCATGTCGAAGCGATGGCCGTGCGGCCCCGGTGCGACGGTCACCACGTCCTCCTTGGATGCCCCCTTACTGGCGCTGCGCGGCGTGTGGCTGGCGCACCCCGCCAGCACGCCGATGGCAAGCAGCAGGGCGCAGCGCGCCGACAGGCGCGCGGTTAGGTTCAACATGTCTTTTCCCCATTGGTCAGGCGAGAGCGAGTGTAGGCAGGCGCTACGCGCGGAACCCGGACGGTGGTCGCGCAATCAGCGTCCGCCCGTCGGCGCGAGCGCATCACGCTCACCGGCATCCAGGGGACGCCATGCGCCTTTCGCTAGCGTCCCCAGCGCCAGCGGACCGATAGCCACCCGCACCAGCCGCAGCACGCCGATGTCGAATGCTTCAAGGAGCCGGCGTATCTGCCGGTTGCGGCCTTCGTCGAGCACGATCTCCAGCCACGCGTTGCGCTCGCCCGCCCGTAGCAGCCGCGCATGGCGCGCGGAAAGACGCTCACCTTCGACGTGCGCGCCGGCCTGCAGAGCCTCGAACAAGGCGGGGTCAGGCACGCAATCGACCTGTACGTGGTAGGTCTTGTCCGGGCCATGCGCAGGATCGGTGATGCGCGCCGCCCACTCCGGATCGTTGGTAAACAGCAGCAACCCTTCGCTCGCCTTGTCCAGTCGCCCCACGGGCGCGAGCCACGGCAAATCCGCGCCTTCGAAGCAGCGATACACCGTGTCGCGGCCCTGTTCGTCGCGGGCGGTGGTGACCAGGCCGCGCGGCTTGTTGAGCATCAGGTAGTGACGCGGCGTCGAAGCTGGTGCCTGGCCATCCACACGCACTACGTGACGGCCAGCGACGATGGGGAATTCGGGATCACGGACGACGCGCCCATCTACGGAAACGCGCCCTTCCATGATCCAACGCGCCGCGTCGCTGCGCGAGCACACGCCCTGCTTGGATAACACGCGCGCCAGTCCATGGCGGACGCCCTGAGCGCGCTCCGCACGCGTATGAACGCGCGCGCGCGGATCACGAGGAGGTCGTGGCACGGAATCGCGTGGAGACATGAAGAAACGGCCGGGAGACCGGCCGTGGGGATCAGTTTTTCTTGGCCGGTTCGGCCGGCGCCGGCGCGGCTGCCGGCGTACCCGGCGCCTTGACCACGCGCACGCCACGCGACTTCATCCAGGCATCGAATTCATCGGCCGTCATGCGCTTGCCGTTCTGGCTCATGTCGAAGCGCCACGGCGTGTTGTCGTGCGCAGTCTTCGGCTGGTAGGCCGCAGGACTGTTGGCGACGGCCGCCGCTGGCGCGCCGGTCGGCGCCGGCAGCGCCTTGGCGACGTTGCGGCAACCTTCGATGCGTAGGCGCAGCAGGACACGGTCGACCGACTGGGCTTCATCGAACGCATGCGATGCCAATACACCCGAGGGAGCGCCGAGCTGGGTGGCGGTGGCGGCGAACTCCGGGGCGACGGGCGCGATGACCGTGGCAGGCGTCTTCAGCGGGGCCGGTGCGAGGCCATTCGCGCAATCCGGGGCGGCGTATGCGGCGGGGGCGACAGCGATGCACAGCAGACTGGCGAGAACATGACGGCGCATCGGGCGACTCCTGAGTCTTTTCTACGTGCCGCGAGTGTAGGCAGCGCATCCGGGCATGGCAAGAAAATGCACGGAAGCATGCGCGACGATGCGAAAAGACGGCGCTGGGTCACGCAAGCCGCGCGAACGACGCCGAAAAAAGAAGCCCGGCACTAAGCCGGGCTTCGGTACTGCGGGAAGAGCGTCCGATCAGTTCTGGACGTTCAGTTCCGTACGACGGTTACGCTCGCTCTTGCAGCCCGGCAGGGTCTGCGCGGTCGGCTCCAGCGGACGGCTCTCGCCGTAACCCACCGGGCCCACCAGACGCGAGGCGTCGACGCCGTTGCTGGTCAGGTAGTCGTACACGGTCTGCGAACGACGCTGCGACAGCGACTGGTTGTAAGCGTCCTTGCCGCACAGGTCGGTGTGGCCGGCCACTTCGACGCGCAGGTCGGGGTAGCGCTTCAGGATCTCGGCGGCTTCGCTCAGGATCGCGATCGCGTCCGGACGCAGCGTCGACTTGTCGAAGTCGAAGTTCACGCCCTTCAGGTCGATCGAGACCTGCACCGGGCAGCCGTCCGGACCGATGGTCTGGCCAGCCTGCGAACCGGGGCACTTGTCGTCGCAGTTGTTGACGCCGTCGCCGTCGTCATCCAGGTCCGCACAGGTGGTGGTCGGAGCCGGGGCCGGGGCCGGGGCGGCTTCCGCCTTCGGGCCCAGCGGAATCACGACGCCGACCGAAGCCAGCACGTCGCCGAACCAGCTCTCTTCCTGCTGGTGGATGCCGCCTTCGGCGGTGTAGCTCTGATCGTCGAAGTCGGCGCGGTAGGCCACTTCGGCACGCACGGCAATGCGCTTGTCGAAGGTGGTCTGCAGGCCCACGCCCAGCTTGGCGGCCAGGTTGTTGTCACGACGCTGCGCCGGCGAGTTCGGGGCGTTGATCACGTACTCTTCTTCCGAGCGCTGCATGCCCAGACCCGTCACGATGTACGGGTTCCAGCCGCGACCGTCCTGGATGAAGTGGCGACGCAGGTCCAGCGAAACGCCGTACTGGCTCCAGTTCAAATCGCTGTTGAAGTTGAAGTTCGGGTTCTGGTAGTTCAGCTCACCGTCGAGCGACCAGTTCGGGCTGATGAACTTGCCCAGGCCCAGGGTCAGGAACTGGGTGTCTTCGGTACGACGATCGGTATCCTGCTGGTTCCAGCCAGCGGAACCGGTCAGGTACCAACGATCATCGAATTCCTGCGCCATCGCGGTGTTTGCGAGGCTCAGGCCGCCCAGCAGCGCGGCGCAGAGAATCTTCTTGTTCATTTGCAGCTCCTTGGAAAGTTCAGTTGTAGAGAAACCGAAAGACTTTGTTCGTTGGTTCCGGCGATTCTTTTTGTTATTCGAGGCGACAGACTCCCGTCGCCTTGCTGAACAGATTATGCGTGGGTACGTGAAGACTGTGTTAACGGTACCATAACAAGTTGGGCAAGGTTAACACTCTTCCCGAGAACTGGCACCTGGATGGGCCGTCCACCGCCGCCCGTCGGCTCGACACAGCTTCAAGCGCTGCCGCAGCAACACATTGATGCAGCAGGGCGACTTGGTCATCACCGCCCCAGCCACGATGCTGTTGCGATGGACATCTCAACCGCGCCCAGTCTCCCCAGTCTCTTCCTGTCGCATGGTTCGCCGATGCTGGCCGTCGAGGACTCTCCGACCGGCCGTTTCCTGGACCAGCTCGGCGGACGACTGCCGCGCCCTCTGGCGATCGTCGTGGCGTCAGCCCATTTCATCCACGCAAGCCCCACGGTCACCGCCACGCCCGCGCCGGACACGATCCACGATTTCGGCGGCTTCCCCGAGGCGCTGTATCGGATCCGATACCCGGCCGCAGGTGCACCGGCGCTTGCGGATGAGGTCGCCGCGCACTTGCGGGATGCAGGCTTTCAGGCACAGGTGGATGGCCACCATGGGCTGGACCATGGCGTTTGGGTGCCGTTGCGGCGGATGTATCCCGATGCCGACATTCCGGTCGTCGCGCTGTCGGTGAATCCGGCGCAGACGGCCGAATGGCACCACCGCATGGGCTTGGCGCTCGCGCCTCTGCGTAGCCAGGGCGTCCTGGTGGTCGGCTCCGGCGGGTTCTCGCACAACCTGCGTGCGCTCGACTGGCAGCATGGGCATGCCGCGCCTTACGACTGGGTCGCCCACTTCACCGATGCGTTGCGCGAGCGGCTTCTGGCCGGAGACGTCGCGGGCGCGCTCGACTGGACGGCACTGCCCGAGGCCCATCGCAACCATCCGACGACCGAACACCTCTTCCCGCTTTATGTAGCGCTAGGCGCCGGTGGCATTGGCGCCAAGGGGCGCTTGCTCCATCGCGACGTGGAAATGGGCGGCCTGGCGCTGGATGCGTTCGCCTTCGACACCGCCTGACCCGCCCTAAAGATCGCGCTCCCATGGCGGGTGGTCACCGAACTGCTCGATCAGGAAGTCGGTGAAGGCCCGCACGCGCGGCGGTACGAGGCGACGCTGTGGCATCACCGCACTGATCGCGGTCGTGGCCAGCGGGTAGTCCGGCAACACCACCTCCAGCCGGCCGGCGCGCAGGTCGTCGGCGACGTGCCACAACGAATGGATGACGATGCCCTCACCCGCCAGCGAGGCATCGCGCAGGACTTCACCGAAGTTACTTTCGAAGCGTCCCTGCACGCGCACGGCGACCTCACCCCCCGTCGGTGTGCTCAGCCGCCACACGTCCTGGCGGCCACCGCTGCCGAACAGCAGCAGGCAGTCATGCCGGGCCAAGTCTTCGGGCGTGCGCGGTCGCTCGCGTCGGCGCAGGTAATCGGGCGAGGCGCAAAGCACGCGACGGTTGGGCGCTATCCGTCGCGCCACCAAGCGCGAGTCGTCGAGTGCGCCGATGCGGATCGCGAGGTCGAAGCCCTCGCTGACCAGATCCACCACGTTATCGCTGAGATGGATGCTGAGCCGCAGCTTCGGGTGCCGTGCGAGGAACGCCGGCAACAGCGGCGAGACGTACTGGCGCCCGAACGAAGCAGAGGTCGTGACCCGCAGCGTGCCGGCGACTTCGCGCGCGGCCTCGCGCAGGCCGGTGCCCAGCGTTTCGAGTTCCTCCACCAGCACCCGCCCCTGCTCGGCCAGCGCGGCGCCCTCCGGCGTCGGGTGCAGGCGGCGGGTGGTCCGGTGCAGCAGCCGCACCCCCAACTCCTTCTCCAGCCGCTTCAGGCGCTGGCTGGCCACCGCCACGGACAGGTCCAGGCTGTGGGCGGCCGCGGTAATCGACCCGAGATCGAGCACGCGGAGGAACAGGGCCAGGTCACCGATACGATCCATTATCAGTATTCCATTGATAGTGATTCGACATATTCACCGTTTCCCATCAGGAAGGGAAGGCGCAAGCTGCGCGCCTTGTTCCTTCCGGGCTCCCACCATGCCTTCCGCTCCCACGTCCTCCCGGCTTCCGCTGGGCCTATATGCGCTCACCGCCGGCGCCTTCGGCATCGGCACCACCGAATTCGTCATCATGGGCCTGCTGATGCAGGTCGCCGCCGACCTGCAGGTCTCCATCGCCGCCGCGGGCCTGCTGATCTCCGGCTACGCGCTGGGCGTGTTCGTCGGTGCGCCCCTGCTGACGGCCGCCACCAACCGCATGCCGCGCAAGGCGGTGCTGGTCGCGCTGATGATCGTGTTCACGCTCGGCAACCTGGCCTGCGCGCTCGCGCCGAACTACGAACTGTTGATGGCCGCGCGCGTGATCACCTCGTTGGCGCACGGCACCTTCTTCGGTGTAGGCGCGGTGGTCGCTACCGGCCTGGTCAGTGAAGACCGCAAGGCCTCGGCGATTTCCATCATGTTCACCGGTCTCACCGTCGCCACGTTGCTCGGCGTGCCGGCCGGCGCCTGGCTGGGCCTGGAATACGGCTGGCGCGCCACCTTCTGGGCCGTAACCGCCATCGGCGTGTTCGCCACCGTCATCATCGCCACGCTGGTGCCGGCCGATCGCAGCGCGTCCGCGCCTCTGTCGTTCCGCGACGAACTGCGCGTGGTCGGCCGCCCGCAGGTACTGCTGGGCCTGTTGATGACGGTCCTGGGCTTTGGCGGCATGTTCACCGTCTACACCTACATCCAGCCGCTGCTGACGCAGGTAACCGGCTTCGCTGATGCGGCCGTGTCGCCGATCCTGCTCGTGTTCGGCGTCGGCATGATCATCGGCAACCTGCTGGGCGGGCGCTTCGCCGATCGCCGTCTCGCCACCGCGCTGCTCGGCACGCTCGCGGCGCTCGCATTGGTGATGGGTGTGATGAGCTTCGCCCTGCACAGCCGCTGGGCGATGATCCTGTTCACCGGCCTGTTGGGCGCTGCGGCGTTCGCGACGGTGTCGCCGCTGCAGCTGTGGGTGCTGCAGAAGGCCAGCGATGCGCAGAGCCTGGCGTCCAGTCTGAACATCGGCGCCTTCAACCTCGGCAACGCGCTCGGCGCGTGGCTGGGCGGCGTGGTGATCTCGCAAGGGCTTGGCCTTTCCGCATTGCCGTGGGTCGCCGCACTGGTCCCCGCCTCCGCATTCGCCGTCGCGTTGTGGGCGCTCGCGCTGGAGCGCCGCCAGCGCTTCGCGCTCGCCGCCGATTGCGCCTGATCCTCCCTTCGTCGCATCGCCTCTTTGTTCCGCGCGCCGCATCATCGCGGTACGTGTCCCGACTCCCCACGAGGAACCGCCATGAAAGCCATCGCACTCACCCGCTACCTACCCATCGACGATCCGCAATCGCTGCTGGACGTCGAACTCGATACCCCCTCCGCCTCCGGCCACGACATCCTCGTGCGCGTGCAGGCCGTGTCGGTGAACCCGGTCGACACCAAGGTGCGCTCGCCCAAGCCGCAGATCGAAGCGCAACCCAAGGTGCTGGGCTACGACGCCGCGGGCGTGGTCGAAGCGGTTGGCGAAGCCGTGACCCGCTTCAAGCCTGGCGACGCGGTCTACTATGCCGGCGATATCACGCGCCCCGGCAGCAACGCGCAGTTCCAACTCGTCGACGAACGCATCGTCGGCCGCAAACCCGCATCGCTCGACTTCGCCCAGGCGGCCGCACTGCCGCTGACCACGATCACCGCGTGGGAACTGCTGTTCGACCGCATGCCGTACGCCATCGACGGTGGCGGTGAAGGCAAGTCGCTGCTCGTCATCGCCGGTGCCGGCGGCGTGGGGTCGATCGCGATCCAGTTGGCGAAGCGCGCCGGCTTCACCGTCATCGCGACGGCATCGCGCCAGGATACTATCGACTGGTGCAAGGCGCTGGGCGCCGACCACGTGATCAATCACCGCGAAACGTTGGGCCCGCAGCTGAAGGCGTTGGGCTTCGACACGATCGACGCCGCACTGAACCTGGCCGACACCGACCGCTACTGGACCGAGCTGGGCGAACTGCTGGCGCCGCTCGGCCATGTCGGACTGATCGTCGAACCCAAGGGCGAACTGCGCATCGGCGACCCCTACAAGGCCAAGAGCATCGGCATCCATTGGGAGATGATGTTCGCCCGTCCGCGCTTCCGTACCGCCGACATGGGCGAACAGGGCGCCCTGCTGGACCGCGTCGCCGACCTGATCGACGCCGGCCAGTTGCGCGGCACGCTGACCGATACGCTGTCGCCGATCAATGCGGAAAACCTGCGCGAAGCGCATCGCCGGCTGGAGTCCGGCACGACGATCGGCAAACTGGTGCTCGCCGGCTGGTAGTCGCCGACGAGACGCGGCGGCCTCAGGCCGCCGCTGCATCTCCGCTGCGGTCGCGCTTCAACACCGCCACCGGCTCCGCCCACGTGCTGCCGGCGCGACGCTTGCTGGTCGCCAGCACCAGGTCGGACGGCTCGAACACGTTCACGTTGTGCGTGATCGGCGTGGTCAGGATGTACTGCGCATCGGTCGAGCGCAGGAAGCGACCTACCTTCTCGATGTTGGCCACGTCCAGGTGCGCGAACGGTTCGTCGATGAAGACGAAGCCGCCCGGCTGCTCCTCGTCGCGCAGCAGCGCGACCAGCAACAGCAGCGACTTCATCACCTGCTGGCCGCCCGACGCTTCGCCGTCGTCCAGGCCGATCCAGCCCTTGCGATCGAAATCGAAGCGCACCGTCAGGCCGGCCTGCGCCAGCGCCGTGTCTTCGTTCACCAGTTCGGGCAGTTCCGCATCCACGCCGATGCCGGCCAGTTCGCCGAGCGAGGCCAGGTTGCGCTTGTAGCGACGCACGGTGGCACGCAGCACGTTGATGTAGGCGCCGCGTGCTTCTTCGGTCAGGCGGCGCGCACGATGCAAGTGGGTTTCACGCTTGCCGATGGCGGCTTCCAGTCCTGCGTGGTCGGCCGCGAACTTGTCGCGCAACGCGACGCACCCCTCGTCCTCGACATAACCGCCGCGCGCGATGCGCTCGTCGATGCGTTCGAGTTCACGCCGCACCGCACTGGCGCTTTCGTACTCCTCGCGCGCCGAACGTAGTGCCGCTGCGCTGCGCCACGCGACGGGCATCTGCGCACGGCGCTTGCGGAAGTCGACGATCCGCTGCGCGAGCGCCAGGCGTTCCTGGCCAATCTGCTGGCCACGCTCGTGCAGCTCGCCCGAGAGCGCCCTGATCTCGCCGGCGCGACTCGCTGCGGCGATGCCTTCGGCCTTGTCCTGCGCCTCCAGCGCGTCGAGCTGCTGGCGGGCGTCGGCCAACATCGCAGCGGCCCGTGCCGCAGCGTCCGCCAGCGCCGGGAGGCGTTCCGAGGCGTCGGCGAACTCCGCCGCACGCGTCACCAGCTCCTGGCCAGCGTCCAGGCCCAGCAGGCGCGACTGCGCGGCGTCCAATTGCTTGCGCAAGGTCGCCAAGGCGTCTTCGCGCTGCTGCGCCCGGTCCTGCAGCATCGCCTGCTCGGAGCGCAACGACACCAGGTTCGCCTGGCGGGCACCCGCGCCGAAATGATGCGCGCCACCGCCGACGTGGCGACCGCCACGCTGTTCGCGCAGGTAACCCTTGGCCGTGATCCAATCCTGGCCCTTCGGCAGCCGATGGCCCGCTTCCACGTCGGCCACGCGCTGGATGCGATCGAGGTGGCGCGGCAGCCAGGCGGGCGGATCGTCGGAGAACCGCACCACCTCCAGCAGCGAACCCTTGGTGGCTTTCTCCACCGGCGCGCGGTCGGCGACGACGAAATGACGGTACTGCAGTTGCTCGCCGAGGCGCCAGGCCTCACGCGCATCCTTCGGGTGCTCCAGCAGCACCAGGTGGCGATACGGCGCGAGCACGGCTTCCACCGCTGTCGCCCAGTCAGGATCGACGACATCGACCAGTTCGGTCAGCACCCGATGGCCGATGTTCTGGCGATCCAGTGCAGCGCGGAAATCGCGCTCGAACGACTCCACCACGCGACCGCCGCCGCTGAGAGCAGCAACCTGCGCCGTAATCTCGCCGGTACGCTGGCGATCGCGCTCAGCCTCGAGCTTCAGCTCGGCCTGGCGCCTGCGGCCGTCTTCCAGTTCCCGGCTCAGCACATCCACATCGGCAACGCCGCGCTCGGCCTGCAGCTTCGCAAGTTCGTCGTGACGGCGCACCAGCGAGTCGGCGTCGCGTGCATGGTCGCGCGCCTGCGTGAAGGCAGCCTCCGCCTGCTTGAGCTGCGCACGTGTATCGATCAAGTCCGTACCAGCGCGGTCGCGTTGCAGCTGCGCAGCCACTTCCTGCGCCAGCAGGTTCGCATGCGCACGCTGGCGCTCACGCAGCGCGCGACGCAGGCCGGTCAGGCGCGGGCGCGCACCTTCGATGGTGGCGCGCTGGTCCGCAAGTTCCACCTTCGGTGCGATCTCGGTCTGCAACCGGTTGCGTTGCGAGCGCAACGACAGGCCATCCTCGAACGAACGTACATCGGCGCGCGACGACTCCAGCCTGACATGCAGCTCGGCCAGGCCCTGCTGGAGCTGCGTGATCTCCTTCTCGACGTCGAACTGCTCGTTGCGGGCGCGCTGGTAGTCGTCCAGCACCGCCTTGTCTTCGAACACGTCGAACACCAGTTGCAGCAGTTCGCGCGGCGACAGCTGGCACAGCTTGTCGGTGGCGCCCTGCTCCAGCGTCAGTACGCGGCAGATCGCGCGGCTCAGGCCCGCGCCCGCCAGGCGCACGCGGTAGTCGCGCACGCCCAGCCAGTCGCCGCCCTGGTCGAGCGTTTCCACCGGCACGTCGCCGGCGACGATCTGGTAGTCGCGCGACCAATCGCCGCCGCGCTTGCGGATCCGGCACGCGATGGTCACCTGCTCGTCCATGTGCGGGAAGAACGCGCGCTTGCCTCGCCGGTCGACCGGATTGCTGACCACCGCGCGCAGCCAGGCGTACGGCTTGCCGTTGTGGCGCAGGTAGGTCTTGTAGTCGCGGGCCATGTCGCGGTCGTCGATGGCCAGCAGCGTGCGCAGCGCATCGAGCAACGTGGTCTTGCCCGAGCCGTTGGGGCCCACGACGGTGATGATCGAGGCATCCAGCGGCAACGTGTAGCGCTGCCAGTAGTCCCAGTGGACGACTTCGAGGCTGCGGAACTCAAACATCGGCCTGCTCCTCGTTCGCTTCGTCCATGCTGTCGTCCACCGGCATCTCGGGCGCGTTCGCCTGCGAGGCGCGCGCTTCTTCGATCACGTGCGCGAGCGCGCCATCCATCACGCGGCTGGCGATCCGCTCGTAGTCGAACGCCAGGTCGAGCAGCGGGCCTTCCTGGATCCGCTCGCGACGCCGCACGATGAAGCCGTGCCGCTGCAAGGTGCCCAGGCTCATCTGCACGCGCCCCTTGCCGCCCAGGCGGTCGGCGAAGTCCGCCAGCAGCGTGCGTTCGTTGAGCGGCTCGACCATGTCGCTACCCACCGGCACCGGCTTCAGTTCGGCGAACATCTGTTCCTGTTCGTGCTGGCGCTCGCCTTCCTGGCGCGCGATCTGTCGCTGGCGCTTGGGCAGCACCAGCAGGGCCCACAGCACCACCAGCAACGCGATGGCGTCGCGCCCCAGCGAGAGGTTGCTGGCCGCCCACGCGTCGCCGTGGCCGAACACCTCGCTCTCCTGCTGGCGCGCGATGCCGACCGCGACATGCGCGGCGTAAGGATGTTCAAGCAGGCGCAGGCCGGCGGCGGCGAGGCGGCGGTCCAGGTCGTCACGCAGGTCGGCGTCGACGAGCACCTGGCGCACGGCGCGGTCCTCGCGCGGCAGCCAGCGCTCGGCCAGCAACCGGGCGATCAGGGAAGCGATGGGGTCATTCATGCGGTACGGGCTTTCTTCTTGCGGGAAGGCGCAGGTTCGGCCTGCGCCTGGGGTGCCTGCGGCAGCAGGCGGCCGCGGCTCATGTAGGCCACACCGGCGCGCTGCACGGATTCGAATTCGGCATCGACATGCCACTGCATCGGTAGCTGCGCGAGCGATGCCGCCACGCCGTTGCGATTTTCCGCACCGGCGTCGCCGATCAGGCCCAGCAGCGACAACCGGTATGCGCTGACGGCGAAACCGTCCTGCGGCACCCAGTCCGACAGCGGCGCTTCGGCGTCGAGCGCGGCGAGTTGGTCGAACCACTGCTCGGCATGGCCGTAGTCGTTCTGCACGACCGGCGCCTGGGTGTCCACGGGCGCGGCCTGCGCCGGCGGCAACGAGGCGTCGTCCTGTGCCGCGCGCTCGCGTTCGACCAGTTCGTATTCGGCCACGTCCAGCGCGATCGGTCCCAGTGCGAACGCCGGTTGCGGCATCCGCGCGAGCACATCGTCCGCCAGGTCCGCGAGTGCGGCGACATCGAGCGCGCGCAGGTAGCGGTTCACATCGGACGACGACAGGCCGCTGGCGCCGAGGTGTACGCGGTGGCGGTCGAGCTGGTTGAGTGCACGCTGGAACACCGATGCCTGCCGCAGCAACGCGCTTTGCGCGCGACCGATCTGCTGGGCGACGCGGTGGGTGGCGGTGTCGAGCTCGCCGTCGGCGGCGATATCGCGGATCAGCGCCGTGCCCTTCTCCACCCACTGCCAGACCGACTGCAAGGTATCGGCGGCGCGCTGGATGCGGTGCTCGGAACCGCTGAGTACGGCCTGGTCGAAGTCCTCGCGCAATTCATTGAGACGCGACAGCAGGTGTTGCAGATCGTCGGCACCGACACGCCCCATCGCCTGGCCCGCGGCGAGCTGCGCGGTGACATAGGCCAGCTCGTCGCCTTCGCGGTTGAACTGCAGCAACAGGCCGATCGAGGCCAGCGCCTGGCGGCCCACCGGGCTGATGCGGTAGCGCTGGCTGGCGGCCTCCCACAGCAGCAGGCCGTTCTCGCGCAAGCGGCCGAGCACGGTGTCGAACTTGACCGGGTCCAGGTAGGCGAATTGGTCGCGCAGTTCCTGCGGCGACCAGTCAGGCGCCTGCCCGCGCTCGCCGATGGTGCGCAGGACCAGCAGGCGCACCATGACGCTCTCCTCGCCGCCGTGGAAGAGCGTCGAGAAGGCCCGCAGCAGGTCGCGGGCGTTGAGCAGGGGGTGGAGGTCCGGCAGGTCCGCGGCGGCAATGCCGGCGCGCAGGTAGTCGTGCAGGGGCGGTGAGGCGATATCCATGAAGGGCCGGGAACCTGGGTGGCCCATGGTCCCCGAGCCGCCGGCGCCGGACAACTCTTGCAAGCCGGCCGGGTCTGTGCCCTGCTTCGCGCCGCGGATGCCGCTTGCGTCGGACGCCCCGGCGCGGCATCGTTCGCCCTTTCCATACGCACGCGTATCCATCGCCCGCATGACGTCGACCGCCACCGCCAACGACTCCACGCCCTACCCCCACCTGTTCACCCCGCTGGACCTGGGGTTCACCACGGTCCGCAACCGGGTGCTGATGGGCTCGATGCACACGGGCCTGGAGGACCGGGCGAAGGATTTCCCGCGCCTGGCGGCGTATTTCGCCGAGCGCGCGGCGGGCGGCGTGGGCCTGATCGTCACCGGTGGCTTCTCCCCCAACCTGGTGGGCTGGCTGAAGCCGTTCGGCGGCAAGCTGTCATGGCCCTGGGAGGCGCGCCCGCACAAGTTCGTGACCAAGGCGGTCCACGAGCATGGGGCGAAGATCTGCGCCCAGTTGCTCCACGCCGGCCGCTACGGCTACCACCCACTGACCGTCGCGCCGTCGAAGCTCAAGGCCCCGATCAATCCATTTACTCCGCGCGCGCTGTCGGCCCGCGGAATCGAACGCCAGATCAGCGCGTATGCCAATGCGGCGAAGCTGGCGCGCGACGCCGGCTACGACGGCGTCGAGATCATGGGTTCGGAGGGCTATTTCATCAACGAATTCACCGCGCCGCGCACCAACAAGCGCGACGACGCCTGGGGCGGAACCCCGGAGAAGCGCATGCGTTTCGCGGTGGAGATCGTGCGGCGCGTGCGCGAGGCGGTGGGCCCGGACTTCATCATCATCTACCGGCTGTCGCTGCTGGACCTGGTCGAAGACGGCAACCAGTGGGACGAGATCGTCCAGCAGGCCAAGGCCGTGGAAGCCGCCGGCGCGACGATCATCAACTCCGGCATCGGTTGGCACGAAGCGCGCGTGCCCACGATCGTCACCTCGGTCCCGCGCGCGGCGTTCGTGGACGTGACCGCCAAGCTCAAGCCGCACGTGCGCGTGCCGCTGGTGGCGACCAACCGGATCAACATGCCCGAGGTCGCCGAAGGCATCCTCGCCGCCGGCAAGGCCGACATGGTGTCGCTAGCGCGCCCGCTGCTGGCCGACCCGCAGTGGACGGCCAAGGCGCGCGCCGGCACGCCGCAGGCCATCAACACCTGCATCGCCTGCAATCAGGCCTGCCTGGATCACGTGTTCGAGAACAAGCTCGCCAGCTGCCTGGTCAATCCGCGCGCCTGCCACGAGACCGACCTCACCTATAAGAAGACGTTCGCGCCGAAGACCATCGCGGTGGTCGGCGCCGGCCCTGCCGGACTGGCCTGCGCGACGGTCGCCGCCGAGCGCGGCCACCGCGTCACCCTGTTCGACGCGGCCGACGAGATCGGCGGGCAGTTCAACTACGCCAAACGGATCCCGGGCAAGGAGGAGTTCCACGAAACGCTGCGCTACTTCCGCCACCGGCTGGAAGAGACCCGTGTAGAGGTGAAACTGTCGACGGTGGCGACGGTGGCCGACCTGGCCGGCTTCGACGAGGTCGTGCTGGCGACGGGTATCACCCCGCGCCGGGTCGCCTTCCCGGGCGTCGACCACGCCAAGGTCGTCAGCTACGTGGACGTGCTGTCAGGCCGGGTGAAGGTGGGCGCGCGTGCCGCGCTGATCGGCGCCGGCGGCATCGGCTTCGATGTCGCCGAATACCTGACCCACGAAGGTCATTCGCCCTCGCTGGACCCGGCCCGCTGGATGGCCGAATGGGGCGTGGACCCGACCTTCGAGGCCCGCGGCAGCCTGGCGCGCCCGCGGCCGGAGCCCCCGGCGCGCGAGGTCTGGCTGCTGCAGCGCAGCCCGGGCAAGCCGGGCGCCCGCCTGGGCAAGACCAGCGGCTGGGTCCACCGGGCCACGCTGAAGGCCAAGCAGGTGAAGATGCTGGGCGGCGTGGAATACGTGGGCGTGGACGACGCCGGCCTGCGCATCAAGGTGGACGCCACCGAACAGCTGCTTCCGGTCGACCACGTGGTGGTCTGCGCCGGCCAGGAGCCGCGACGCGAGCTGCAGGCCGCCCTGGTGGCCGCCGGTCGGACACCGCACCTGATCGGCGGCGCCGACGTCGCCGCCGAACTGGACGCCAAGCGCGCCATCGACCAGGGCAGCCGGCTGGCGGCACGCCTCTAATCGCGTCGAGAAGCGCCGGGAGCAGGGTCGGAAACCCGGTTTCCGCTCCCTCGGCCTGCGACGCACCTCACAATTTCCAGCCAGACCCGAGGGGGCCGAGTCAAGCCGGCCCGTTCAGGCCAAGTTGGGCCGCCCCCCCCTACCTTGCGCCCACTTTCCGGCCCGCCGCCCAGTTCAGGCGGGCTGAGCCCGGCGCTCGGATCCCTTCTTGATCCGGCCTTGCCGGTCCCCCGGGCAGCCCGTGTGACGGCTGCCTCCCCATAACGCCCTGCCGCGTCCCATCGATGTCCTTCCCTGCGTAACGGGAGAGGCAGGGGCGCGGGAAAGACGGAGCAAGGAGTTCCCATGAAACTGGCCTGGATCCTATGGCTGTCGCAGATGTTGCCGCAGCCGGCCGCCGATTCGCTTTGCCTCAGCACCACCGTTTACCTGGAAGCCCGCGACCAGACCCTCCGCGGCCAGCAGGCCGTCGCCGAAGTGGCCCTGCGCCGCCGCGACAGCGGCCTGTGGGGCGACTCCGTCTGCTCCGTGGTGACCGCCCGCAAGCAGTTCGCCCCGACCATCGTCGGCCCCAACACCCGCCTCAAGAACGCGGATGCCTGGGCCAAGTCGGTCAGCGTCGCCCTGAACGCCGAACGCAACTGGGCCCTGCCGCCCGGCCAGCGCAAGGAGATCGTGCCCGGTGCCAGCCACTTCATGGCGCACCAGATCGCCAGCCCGAGCTGGCGCAATGCCTATCACGTGGCGACGATCGGCGACCACACGTTCCTGCGCGTGCAGAAGCTCAAGCCGCGCTCGTAAGACAGCAAGCCGTCGTGGCGCGACGATCCGTTGCACCGCGCATCACGCTGGAAACATTCGAGGCCCGCGATAATCGCGGGCCTTTCTTTTTGCCAGGGGACACCATGAAGCTCTACACCAAGCCCGGCGCGTGCTCGACCGCCGACCACATCGCACTGCAGTGGACGGGCCAGCCGTTCGACGTACAGGTGATGACGGCCGCCGAGATGAAGGAGCCGGCGTACCTGGCGATCAATCCCACCGGCGCGGTGCCGGCGATCGTCGATGGCGATTTCGTGCTGACCCAGAACGCCGCGATCATGGGCTACATCGCCGACACGTATCCGCAGGCGCACCTAGCGGGCGACGGTTCGCCGCAGCAGCGCGCGCTGGCGGCGAAGTGGTTGTCCTTCGTGAACTCCGACGTGCACCCGGCGTTCCATCCGCTGTTCGGACCGGCCCGCTTCATCGGCGACGACACGCAGTTCGATGCGGTGAAGGACGCGGCGCGCAAGCGCCTGCGCGGGTTGTTCGAGCAGGCGGACAGGCAGTTGCAGGGCCGCGATTGGCTGGCCGGCTTCCGCAGCTTCGCTGATCCCTATTTCTACATCACGCTGCGCTGGGCCGACCGCACGGGCGTGGATCTGTCGGGCTTGCAGAATGTCGCCACGTTCAAGCAGCGCATGGAGGCCGATGGCGGCGTGCAGGCCGCGTTGAACGCCGAAGGCCTGGCCTGATCCTGCGTGGCGCGCGTCAGCCCAACGACGCGCGCACGTCCTCCAGCCACCGCGTGGCGAAGGTATGGTCGCGCGCCTTCGTCATCGCGGTGGCGACATCGGGAAGCAGCGCTTCCAGATCATCGGCGTTCGCGCAACGCTCGACCTTGAGCTGCAGGAAGTAGCCCTTCAGGCCGATGTGCGAACGGATGTCGTCGGTGATGCGCGCATACAGCAGGTTGTAACGTTCGGCGGAGGTCATCACCACCGCGGGTATGCCGTCGTTCGATTTCGTTGCGGCCACGGCAGCCAGCATCGAGGCGGCGCCGGAGCGGCGTTCGATCAGTCCGTCCGTCGCCAGTTGGCCGAGCGCATCGTCGGGCGCATGCAGGCCGCTCATCATCGCCTGCAGCTCGTCGTCGCTGCGCTGGCCATCGACCAGCAGCAGGATCGAACGCAGCCCCGCCGGCAGCTTGCGCGTGCGTTGCTGGATCTCGTTGCGCCCGGCCTCGGTCTTGCACCATCTGGTCTGCATGGCATCCCCCCCCCACGACGCGCGGCGGGACCCTCCCGCGGCTACGACGTTCCCCTGTCCGCCAGTAGTACCCCGGCGCGTCCATGTGCGGCTGCCACGCGGGTCACACAAACGACACGGGGCCGCCCGACCTTCGTCGAAACGGCCCCGCGGGACGGCGGCGCTGGCGTCAGCGCTGGTCGATCGGCACGAAGGCCAGATCTTCCGGGCCGGTGTAGTTCGCGCTCGGGCGGATGATCTTGCCGTCGATGCGCTGCTCGATCACGTGCGCGCTCCAGCCGCTGGTGCGGGCGATCACGAACAGCGGGGTGAACATCGCCGTCGGCACGCCCATCATGTGGTAGCTGACCGCGCTGAACCAGTCGAGGTTCGGGAACATCTTCTTGATGTCCCACATCACCGATTCCAGGCGCTCGGCGATGTCGTACATCTTCATGCTCGACTGCTCGGCGGAAAGATCCTTCGCCACGTTCTTGATGACGTCGTTGCGCGGGTCGCCGGTGGTGTACACCGGATGGCCGAAGCCGATCACGACTTCCTTGCGCTCCACGCGCGCCTTGATGTCGGCTTCCGCTTCGTCGGGCGTCTCATAGCGCTTCTGCACTTCGAAGGCCACTTCATTCGCGCCGCCGTGCTTCGGGCCGCGCAGCGCACCGATGCCGCCGGCGATGGCCGAATGCATGTCGCTGCCGGTGCCGGCGATGACGCGGCAGGTGAAGGTGGAGGCGTTGAACTCGTGCTCGGCGTACAGGATCAGCGAGGTGTGCATCGCGCGCACCCAGGACTCGCGCGGCTTCTCGCCGTGCAGCAGGTGCAGGAAGTGGCCACCGATGGAGTCGTCGTCGGTCTCCACGTCGATCGCGCGACCGTTGTGGCTCCAGTGGTACCAGTACAGCAGCATCGACCCCAGCGAAGCCATCAGCTTGTCGGCGATGTCGCGCGCGCCGGGATGGTTATGGTCGTCCTTCTCCGGCGATACGCAGCCGAGGATCGACACGCCGGTACGCATCACGTCCATCGGGTGCGCGGATGGCGGCAGCTCTTCCAGCGCGGCCTTCACCGCGGCCGGGATGCCGCGCAGCGACTTCAGCTTGGCCTTGTAGGCGGCCAGCTCGGCGCGATTGGGCAGCTTGCCGTGCACCAGCAGGTAGGCGACTTCCTCGAACTCGCTGGTCGTCGCGATATCGAGGATGTCGTAACCGCGGTAATGCAGGTCGTTGCCGCTACGGCCGACGGTGCACAGCGCAGTGTTGCCGGCGGCGGTGCCGGACAGGGCGACGGATTTCTTCGGCTTGAAGCCGGGTACGGGTGTGGTTTCGCTCATGGTGGACTCCCTACGTCACTTCTTTGCGGAAAACAGGGTATCGAGCTTCTGCTCGAAGGCGTGGTAACCGATGCGGTCGTACAGTTCCTCGCGCGTCTGCATGCTGTCGACCACGTTCTTCTGGTGGCCGTCGCGGCGGATCGCTTCGTACACGTTCTCCGCGGCCTTGTTCATCGCGCGGAACGCCGACAGCGGATACAGCTGGATCGCCACGCCGACCGAGGCCAGTTCGTCGCGGGTGAACAGCGGCGTCTTGCCGAACTCGGTGATGTTGGCCAATACCGGCACCTTCACCGCATCGACGAAGCGCTGGTAGGTGGGCAGGTCGTAGGCGGCTTCGGCGAAGATGCCATCCGCGCCGGCCTCCACGCAGGCGATGGCGCGCTCGATGGCGGCGTCCACGCCTTCGACCTGGATGGCGTCGGTGCGCGCGATCAGGAAGAAGTCCGGATCGGTCTTCGCATCGGCGGCCGCCTTCACGCGATCGACCATCTCGCCGGCGGACACGATTTCCTTGCCCGGACGATGGCCGCAACGCTTGGCGCCCACCTGGTCCTCGATGTGGCATGCGGCGGCGCCGGCCTTGATCAGCGACTTCACCGTGCGCTCGATGTTGAACGCGCTGGGGCCGAAGCCTGTATCGATGTCGACCATCAGCGGCAGGTCGCAGACATCGGTGATGCGGCGCACGTCGATCAACACGTCTTCCAGCGTGTTGATGCCCAGGTCGGGCAGGCCCAGCGACCCTGCGGCGACGCCGCCGCCGGACAGGTAGATCGCCTTGTAGCCGGCGCGCTTGGCGAGCAGGGCGTGGTTGGCGTTGATCGCGCCGATCACCTGCAGGGGCGATTCGGCGGCGAGCGCGGCGCGGAACTGCGCGCCTGCGGACGGGGTGCTCATGCGACGTGACTCCTCATCGGTCAGCGAGCGGCCTCGGCCTGGGGCCGGTGCCGGAGGTGCGTGAAGGGTACGCCCCTCTTCGGGACGCAAATCTGGCACCATCCTCAGGGTTGATCAATCTTGATCGAACGAATCAATATTTCTCGATGGCCTCCGCGACCGACCTCCTGTCCGCCCGCGACACCTGCCGCCTGCTCGGCATCAGCCAGGCCACGCTGTACGCCTACGTCAGCCGTGGCCTGCTGGAATCCCGCCCGGGCAAGGACCACCGCAGCCGCCTCTACCTGCGCCAGGACGTGGAGCGCCTAGCCCAGCGCAAACAGGTGGGGCGCGGCGCGGCGCGCGGTGCCGCGCAGAGCCTGGACCGGGGCCTGCCCGTGCTGGAAACGCAGATCTCCCTGATCCGTCCGGACGGCCCTTACTACCGCGGTCGTTCGGCGATCGGCATGGTCCACGACGGCGCCTCGCTGGAAGACGTCGCGCGGCAACTCTGGGACTGCGGCGAGGAGGACCCGTTCGCCGCGCCTTCGTCGCCGCCGTGGCCGCCGGTCGTCGCGCCGCTCGCCTCCGATGCCTCGCTACCGCCGCTGGAGCGCGCGATGGCGGCGATCCCGTTGCTGGCGCTGGACGTGCGCCACTCCTTCAATTCGGCGCCCCGCGTGCGCCACGAGATCGCCGCGGGACTGCTGCGCCACAACGCGGCGCTGCTGGTCGCACAGCCGCCTTCCGGCGCGCCGGTGCATCGCGTGCTCGCGCAGGCCTGGCATCCGGGCGACGACGGATTCGCCGACCTCGTGCGTGCCGCGCTGGTCGTTTGCGCGGACCACGAATTGAATGTCTCCGCCTTCGCGGCGCGCGTGGTCGCCTCCACCGGCGCACACCTGCACGCCACCGTCTGCAGCGGCCTTGCCGCGCTATCCGGGCCGCGTCATGGTGGCGCGACGGCACGTGCGTATGCACTCATCGCCGATGCCCGCGAAGCCGGCCACGCGCGCCGCTTCATCAGCGAGCGCTGGCAGCGTGGCGATGATCTTCCTGGCTTCGGCCATGCGCTGTATCCGCAGGGCGATCCGCGCGGTGCCGAGCTGCTGGCGCGCGCACGCGAACGCCACGCAGGCGAGCGCGAAATGGCCGCACTGGAAACGCTGATCGCCGCCACCGAAGACATCAGCGGCCTGCGCCCCAACATCGACTTCATGCTTGCGGCGATCTGCCACCTCAATCGCCTGCCGGCGACGCCCGCGCTGGTGATGTTCGCCGCGGGCCGCCTCGCCGGCTGGCTGGCGCACGCGCTGGAACAGCAGGCGCAGGGCCGTCTGATCCGTCCTCGCGCCAGCTACACCGGCATCACGCCACCGGCGTGACGCTTGCGCGCGGGTTTGACATCGCGGACGCGTGCAGGGACCCTGCAGACGTCCGTCCACCGTATCGCTCGCAATGCGCCCTGCCCTCGTCCTGTGCCTGCTGCTGACGATGATGACCCCGACCACCATCGCCCGGAACGCTTCCAACCCGCACCCATCGACTGCGGTCTCCACGCCAGTGCCGCCTCCGCCCGTGTGGTTGGCGGCGCTCGATGCGCGCTACGACGGCGACCTGCGCGCGGCCGGGCTGGACGACCGCGTGTTCACGGCAGAGCACTGGTGGACCGTCGCCGCGCCGCTGCTGGAACGCTCGCGTGGCTTCCATGTGGAGGACATCGGCCGCAGCGTGGAAAACCGTCCGCTGCGCCACGTGCGCTGGGGCGAAGGCAAGACGCAGGTGCTGCTGTGGTCGCAGATGCATGGCGACGAGAGCACGGCTTCGATGGTGCTGGCGGATCTGTTCCGCTACCTCGGCGAACACCCGGACGATCCGCAGGTGAAGGCGTTGCGGGCGAGCACCACGCTGCACGTCCTGCCCATCCTCAATCCCGACGGTGCCGCGCGGTTCCAGCGCCGCAACGTGCAGGGCATCGACATCAACCGCGATGCACGCATGCTGGCGACGCCGGAAGCACGCACGCTGAAAGCGCTGTACGACCGGGTGAAACCGAAATACGGCTTCAACCTGCACGACCAGCGTGTCGGCTATCGCGCCGGCGATTCCGATCGCGGTACCGCCATCGCGTTGCTGTCGCCGCCCTACAACCACGCCGCCGACGTCAACGATGTGCGCACGCGCGCCATCGAAGTGGCCGGCGTGATCCGCACGGCATTGGAACCCTATCTGGCCGGCCACATTGCACGCTGGGACGAAACCTTCGACCCGCGCGCGTTCGGCGACCTCACCACGCAATGGGGCGCCAGCACGGTACTGATCGAAGCGGGCGGCATCGAGGGCGACGTGCAGAAGCAGCGCCTGCGCAAGCTCTACTTCCTCGGCCTGGTGGCCGCGCTGGACAGCATCGCGACCGGCAGCCACGCCGGCGTGCCGCATGGGCTCTACCGCGAACTGCCGGAAAACGGCGATGTGTGGCCCGATCTGCTGGTGCGTGGCGGCACGCTGTCGGTGCCGGGGCACCCGCCGACAAAGGCCGACCTGCTGGTCAACTTCCGCAACCCGTTGGCGGAAACCGACGGCGCGATCGCCGGCGTGGGCGACCTGGGCAACACGAGGGCACGGCGTCGCATCGACGCACAAGGACTGTTCATCGTGCCGCTGCCGGGGCATGCGGGCGAACGCACGCTGATCGAAGCCAACGACGACGGCGACAACGACGAGCCGCCCTCGCCGCTGCCGCTGACACCCGGCGCCAGCGCGCATTTCGTGCTCAGCCGCGATCCGCAGGGCCGCGACGTGGTGTGGACGCTGGATGGCAGCGTGGACCCGGCGACGCCGTCGCCGCCGAAGCCCTGATCAGCTGCCGACGTCCGGGCCGCGCTGCAGTGCGCGCTTCACTTCCTCCAGCGCATTGGGATCGTCCAGCGTCGACAGGTCGCCGGGATCGGCGCCCTGCGCCAGCGCCTGCAGCGAGCGCCGCAGCAGTTTGCCCGAGCGCGTTTTCGGCAACGCGTTGACGATGTAAACGCGCGCCGGCCGCGCGACCGCGCCCAGACTTTGCTCCACCGTGCGTCGCATGCCATCGGCGGCCTGCACGCGTTCGTGCGGTTCGTCGGTGGCTTGGCGCAGCGTCGCGAACACCACAGGCACCTGACCCTTCAGTTCGTCAGCCACCCCGATCACGGCGGCCTCCGCCACGGCAGGAAACCCGGAGACGGATTCCTCGATCTCGCGCGTGCCCAGGCGATGGCCGGCCACGTTGATGACGTCGTCGGTGCGGCCGAGGATGAAGGTGTAGCCGTCCTCGTCGCGGATCGCCCAGTCCAGCGAGCTGTACAGCAATTCCTTGAAGTGGCTGAAGTAGTTGGAGAGAAAGCGCGCGTCGTCGTTCCAGATCGTCGTCATGCACCCGGGCGGCAACGGCGGCTGCATGACCAGCACGCCCTTCTGACCGGGTCCGACCTCCGCGCCGGTGCTTTCGTCGATCACCTTCATCTTGTAGCCGAGGTTCGGGAACCCGGGCGAACCGAACCGCACGGGCTTCATGTCCAGGCCCGGCAGTAGCGTCAGCGCCGGCCAACCGGTCTCGGTCTGCCAGTAGTTGTCGATCACTGGCTTGCCGATCGCATCGGTGATCCAGTGCGCCGTCGGCTCGTCCAGCGGCTCGCCCGCGAGGAACAGGTATTTCAGCTCCGACAAGTCGTGGCGCTTGATGAAATCAATGTCGTGCTTTTTCAGCACGCGTACCGCCGTCGGCGAAGAGAACATCGTGCGCACGCCGTATTGTTCGCACAGCGCCCACCAGATGCCGGCATCGGGCGTGATCGGCAGGCCTTCGTAGAGCACCGAAGTCGCACCGACGATCAGCGGGCCGTACACGTTGTAGGAATGCCCCACCGCCCAACCGACATCGGACGTGGAAAACATCACCTGCCCCGGCCCCACGTCGAACACCGTGCGCATGGACAGCGCGAGCGCGACCGCATACCCGCCGACATCGCGCTGCACGCCCTTCGGCTTGCCGGTGGTGCCGGAGGTGTAGAGCAGGTAGCTGGGCTCGTTCGACTCCAGCCATTCGACCGGCACCTCGGCATCGCCGACGGCGGCGCGCAACGTCGCATAGTCCTCATCGCGACCGGCGACCTTCGGCTCCGCCGCATCCAGGCCGCGCGACACGATCAGCACCTTGGCCGGAGGCGTGCTCGCCTTCGCGCATGCCTCGTCGACCAGCGCCTTGTACGGAATGACTTTGCCGCCACGGCTGCCCGCATCGGCGGCGATCAACAGCTTCGGTTGCGCGTCGTCGATGCGCAGCGCCAGGTTGTGCGCAGCGAAGCCGCCGAACACCACCGAATGCACGGCACCGATGCGCGCGCAGGCCAGCATCGCGAACACGGCTTCGGCCATGTTTGGCATGTAGATGACCACGCGATCGCCACGGCCCACGTCCAGCCGCTTGAGCACGGCCGCGAAAGCGTTCACTTCGCGATGCAGCTCGCGATAGCTGATTTCGCGGGTGACATCGGTTTCGGTGGACACCGCCACCAGCGCCAGTTGGTCGCCGCGCTCGGCGACATGGCGATCCACCGCGTTGTAGCAGAGGTTGGTCTGGCCGCCGACGAACCAGCGACGAAACGGCGGCTGCGAGTACTCCAGCACCTGCCGCGGCGGCACGTGCCAATGGATGGCCTTCGCCTCGTCACCCCAGAAGGCCTCGGGCTGCTCGATCGAGCGCCGATAGACGTCTTCGTATGCCATGCGAACCTCCCAGATCCGACATCGGGACCAGCATAGACCCGCCCCGCCGCCGCAACCTTCCTACCTTGGTCGCATGGGACATTCCGTCGCACCCAAAAGAAAAACGCCGGGCATGGGCCCGGCGTTTCCTTGAAACCGTAGCAGTGGAGCGTCACTTCCGCGTGGCGGGCTCAGGCTTCACGTAGCGGTCGAACCAGGCCAGCATCTCGGCGATGAAATGCTCGTTCGATTCCTGCGCCGTGTACCAGTGAGGCTCGAACGGCAGCATCACCAGCCGTGTCGTGCCGCCCGTGCCGCGGATGGCCTGGAACAACCGCGGCGACTGCAGCGACTCGGTGCCCGGGTTGGCGTCGTCGCTGCCATGTACGATCAGCAGCGGTTCGTTGACCTTGTCGGCGTGGAAGAACGTCGAGGCCTGGTCGTACACCTTCGGTGCCGCCCAGAACGAGCGGCGCTCATTCTGGAAGCCGAACGGGGTCAGCGTCTTGTTGTAACCGCCGCTGGACGCCACGCCGGCGCGGAACATGTCCGAGTGCGCCAGCAGGTTGGCCGCCATCAGTGCACCGTGGCTGTGCCCGGTGACGCCGATGCGGTCGCGATCGACCACGCCGAGTTCGACGGCCTTGTCGACCGCGGCCTCTGCGTTCGCCACCAATTGCTCCAGATAAGTGTCGTAAGCCGTCTTCGGATCGCCCACGATCGGGAACGATGCGTTGTCGATGATGGCGTAGCCGGCGAGCAACAGCAGGCGATAGTTCGACAGGCGCGTGAAGGTCTGCTCCGAACCGCTCACCTGCCCGGCCTTCGAAGGATCGGCGTAGTCCATCGGATAGGCGTACAGGATCGCGGGGACGCGTTCGCCTTCCTTGTAGCCCGGCGGCGTGTACAGGGTGAAGGAAAGCTCCACGCCGTCCTTGCGCTTGTAAGTCACCAGGCGCTTCTTGATGTCGCGCACCTGCGGCGTGGGGTCCGGGAAGCGGGTCAGCGGCGCGATCTCCGAGCGCACCGTCGCTTCGGCCGGGTTGGCGGTCTCGATGGCATCACCGAGCGTGCGCCGCTGCAGGTTGGGTGGATCCTTCGGCGACTGATGCCACGTAAGCAGGCGCCGAGTGTCGTCCCCCTCGAATCCGACGAAGACCTCATACGCGGCTGCGTCGCTGCGGAACAGGCGGCGCGTGCTGCCGTCCTTGAGCAGGTAGCGATCGAGGAACGGCCGGTTGCCCTGTGGCGTGGCGCCCATGCCGCTCAGGAACAACGCGCCATCTTCCTCGCGCAACACCCATGCGCCGTTGGGGAGTCGGTCGTACTCCGGGTTGCCGGGGTCGGCGTACAGCTCATCGCTGGACAGGTCCCATAGCACGCGCGCCGGCGTGCCGCGCTTGTCCACATCGACGAGCGTCGTGGTCTGCCAGTTGCGGTTCGCATCGTACTCATGCGTCAGCGCGCGGCCGCCATCGCGGAACCACGCGACGCCGGCGTAGCGCTGCTTCAGGCGGGCGATCTCTTTCGGCTTGCCGGTGAATGGCGCCGCCAGCATCAGCAGGCGGTCGCGGGCCGGCACCTCGTTCTTCCAGTCGCCGCCGTCCAGCGCTTCGGCCCATACGAGGGTCGCCGGCTGGTTGGCGCGCCACGCGTGGCTGCGCGGACCGGTGGGAACGCCGCGCACGGGCACGCGATCGGCGACAGGCAGCTTCGCCAGCGGCGTCACACGACCATTGCTCACATCGAGGACACCCAGGTCCTTGGCGAAGCGCTGCCAGGTGGTCACGTAGGAGTACGGGCGCGCCAGCACTTCCACCAACACGTGGCGACCGTCCGGCGCCGCGTCGACGGCGCCGTACACGGCTTTGGCGCCCACCGGCGTCACTGTGCCACTGTCGGCATCGACCACCGCCAACTGCGACGTGGCGTAGTAGTCGAACAGGGTCTCGTCTTCGGGACCGGACAACGTGTCGCGCGCTTCATACGTACTGCTCTCGCCCTTCCCGGCGATGGCCTCCTTGATCTCCGGGCCCGGCGGCACGGCCGAACGCGCCGGCGCCGCACCGAGGTCGGCAGGCACCTGCTTCACCAGCAGCGCGGGCTTGTCGCCCAGCCACTGCACGGCCCCGCCGAGGATGGTGTTGAGCTTCACGCCCTCAACGCGACGCACCTGGCCGTCAGCAGCGCGGCCGACCCACAACTCCACGCCTGCGTCGGTGGTGTTGTCGAAGGAGAACCGGGTGCCGTCCGGCGACCACGACGGGTTGCCCGGGCAGGCGCCCGCAGGCAGCGCGACGGCAGTTTCCTTGCCACTGGCCAGCTCCAGCACGCTGAAGCTCTCCAGGCAGGTCCGGATGCCGTAGCCATTGGAACGATCGTGGCGGCTGTGGTTGCGCGGCTCCACACGGACGCCGGCGAGCTTGAGATAGGGTTCGGCGACACGGGCGATCGGCGGATACTGCGACTGCCTGATCAGGATCGCGCGCGTACCCGTGGGGTCCAGCGACGGCGACGGATTGAGCGGTGCACGGAACACCTGCAGCAGCGGCTCGGGAGGCTGCAGGTATCGCGCCTCCTGCGCCACTGCTAGCGTGGGCATCGCCAAGGCCAACCCCATGGCCCACAACATCTTTCCCTTCCGCATCCTGCACCCCCTGTGTGGAAAACCCGAAAGTAACACGACAAAAAAAGGGGTGGCTCGCGCCACCCCTTTCTTCATCGCCTGCGACATGCCCGCGATCAGAGCAGGTGGGCCACGCCGCTGCGCTCTTCTTCCAGCTCGGCCAGGGTCTTGTCGATGGCCTTCTGGCTGAAATCGTCGACCGGCAGGTCCTTGATCATCGTGTACTCGCCGTTCTCGGTGGTGACGGCGAAACCGAACATCACGCCTTCCGGGATGCCGTAGCTGCCGTCGGACGGAATGCCCATCGTCACCCACTTGCCATTGCTGCCCAGCACCCAGTCGCGCACGTGGTCGATGGCGGCGTTGGCGGCCGAAGCGGCCGACGACAGGCCGCGCGCTTCGATGATCGCGGCGCCGCGCTTGCCGACCTGCGGGATGAAGGTGTTCGCGTTCCAGTCGGCGTCGTTGATCTTGTCCTTCAGCGACTGGCCATTGACCGTGGCGAAGCGGTAGTCGGGGTACATGGTCGGGCTGTGGTTGCCCCACACGACCAGCTTGTCGATATCGCCCACGGCCACGCCGGCCTTGTTCGCGAGCTGCGACAGCGCGCGGTTGTGGTCCAGGCGCAGCATGGCGGTGAAGTTCTTCGACGGCAGGTCCGGCGCGGACTTCATCGCGATGTAGGCGTTGGTGTTGGCCGGGTTGCCGACCACCAGCACCTTGACGTTGCGGCTGGCGACCTTGTTCAGCGCGGCGCCCTGGGCGGTGAAGATCTTGGCGTTCTCCAGCAGCAGGTCCTTGCGCTCCATGCCGGGGCCGCGCGGACGCGCACCGACCAGCAGGGCCACGTCGACGTCCTTGAACGCGACTTCCGGATCATCGGTGCCGACGACGCCGGCCAGCAGCGGGAACGCGCAGTCTTCGAGCTCCATGATCACGCCCTTCAGCGCGGCCTGGGCCTTCTCCAGCGGCAGCTCCAGCAGCTGCAGGATGACCGGCTGGTCCTTGCCCAGCATTTCGCCGGAAGCGATGCGGAACAGCAGCGCGTAGCCGATCTGGCCAGCAGCGCCGGTGACGGCAACACGGACGGGGGTTTTCATGGTGCGGTTCCTCGGGGTTTCGTAGGGTGGGCGTCGGCCCACCGCGTGGGGAAAGAGTGGGCCTGCGCCCACGCAACGGTTACTTCAGTTCGGCAAAGAATTCCTGGAAGCGCTGCAGGCCCGGCGCGAGTTGCGGCGTCGGACAGGTGTAGCTGATGCGCAGCGCGCGCGGCTCGCCGAACGCCGAGCCCGGCACGCAGGCCACGCCCTTCGCTTCGAGCAGCGCATTGCAGAAGTCGACGTCGTTCTCGATCTTCACGCCCTCATGCGACTTGCCGAAGGCGCAGCTGATGTCGGGGAACACGTAGAACGCTCCCTGCGGACGCGGACACACCACGCCCGGGATGGCTTCCATCGCGGCCAGCACCTGGTCGCGCTTGGCCTGGAATTCGGCATTCTTCGCGACGGGCACGTCCTGCGGGCCGGTCAGCGCGGCGATGGCCGCGGCGGTGACGACTTCCGGCACGTTGGTGATGTGGTTGGAGTTCATCGTGGTCAGCGCCTTGGCGACCACCTCGGGACCGGCCATGAAGCCCACGCGCCAGCCCGGCATGCCATAGGTCTTGGACAGCGAATCGACGAAGACCGTGCGATCGCGCAGTTCCGGCCGCGCCTGCACGAAGTTCGTGTAGGCCAACCCGTCGAACAGCATGCGGTTGTAGATGTCGTCGGTGACGATCCAGGTCTCCGGATGCTTCACCAGCACGTCGGCCAGCGCGGCGACTTCCTCGCGCGTGTAGACCATGCCCGTCGGATTGGACGGGTTGTTGAACAGGAACACCTTGGGCGTGTGGATCGTCAGCGCTTCGTCGAGCTGCGCGGGCGTCAGCTTGTAGTCCTGGCTGGCCGGGCACGGCAGCGGCACCGCCTTCGCGTTGACGATGTCGGCGATGTCGGCGTAGGTCGTCCAGTACGGCGACGGATAGACGATGGTGTCGCCCTCGTCGAGCAGCGACTCGGCCAGGTTGTAGAGGATGTGCTTGGCGCCGATGCCGGTGGACACGTTGGCGCGCGTGTAGCCGGTCAGGCCCAGCGCTTCGATGTGCTGCAGGAACGCATCCAGCAGCGCGTCGGTGCCGCGGTTGCTGCCGTACTGGCCGGAGTCCTTCGCCAGCGCGTCGCGCGCGGCCTGGTAGACGTGGTCGCCGGGCAGGAAATTGGGAACGCCGATCGAAAAGCTGATGATGTCGCGGCCTTCGGCCTTCAGCTTCTTGGCCTTTTCGGCCACCGCCATGATCGCACTTGGCTTGGCGCGACCGATGCGCCGGGCAAGCAGGGGCATTGCACAACCTCGCGTGGAAACGGTTAGGGAGCGTCGCCGCCGTCTTTTTTTGCGGCGCAAAATGGTATCACGCCACCCCGCCGCGACCGACTAGCCCATGGTCTACCCCGGGCCGCACAGCAGGGCGCGGCTACTGGTAATCCACCACGTCGCCCAGGTCGTAGTTCTCGTCGAAATACGCTTGCCACTGCGCGTACGCCGCGCGCAGGCAGGCAGGGGTATCGCAAGCGTCCAACTGGCGGGTGGCGGCCTGGACCGTGCGGTCGCCGTCGGGATAGCGATCCGCCAGTTCCTTGAACTGCTTTCGCATCCCGGCATCCAGCGCGCCGAACTCCTCATGCCCGCAGACCAGGGTGGCGCGGACGCTGCCCGCCGGGGCATCGGTTTCGCATTCCGCTGCGGGATCCGGTGCCTGCGCCGCGGCCACGGCAGCGGCAAGCTCGCTGCGGTCGCGTTCGGTCAGCCGGCGCACGAAGCCCAGGTCGTCGGTCTGGCCGGCACCCCAGGTGATACGCAGGGTGAAGCCGTTTCCGCTCTGGTCCTGCAGCTTGCGCAACGTCACCGTCTCGCTGGGCCCGGTGTCGGAGGCCAGGTGCAGGGCCAGCGTGCCATTGTCGAGGTCGACGTCCTCCACCTTGCCATCCAGCCAGGCGCCGTCACGCACGACCTGCAGACCGGCGTCGGGCTGCCAGGCAATGGCGTACAGGGTCTCGGCGTCGTCGCCTTCGCTGTGATTCGTACTCCACAGGCCTTCCAGGCTCTGCTGGAAGTGCTCCGCCGACGCCTCCACGGCGGTCGTTGCGACGGGATCCGGCGGAGTGTCCGTGCCCTTGTTGCACGCGCCCAGCGCCAGGACAGCGGCCAGCAGCAGGGCCGCGCGCAGCGCGCGCCGGCAATGGTCCTTCATGATCGTGCTCCCCAAAAAGAAAGGGCCGGTACGCTGACCGGCCCTTTCATTCGATTACGCCGACAGGAAGCGGTTCCACTCGGCCACGCGCTCGGCCTTGGCGGCCAGCACGGCCTCGGCGTCGCCTTCGATGGTGACCTTGGTGATCAGGTCGCCCTGCTTCACCGCATCGACCACGTCCAGGCCTTCGGTGACCTTGCCGAATACCGTGTGCTTGCCGTCCAGCCACGGGGTGGGCACGTGGGTGATGAAGAACTGGCTGCCATTGGTGCTGGGGCCGGCATTGGCCATGGACAGCACGCCGCGCTCATGGCGCACGCCGTTGGTGGTTTCGTCCTCGAAGCGGTAGCCCGGGCCGCCGCGGCCGGAGCCTTCCGGGCAGCCGCCCTGGATCATGAAGTCCGGGATCACGCGGTGGAAGTTCAGGCCGTCGTAGAAACCGCGCTTGGCCAGGTTCACGAAATTGGCCACCGTCAGCGGGGCCTTGTCGGGGTACAGCTCGATCGTGATCGGGCCGCGCGAGGTGTCGAAAGTGGCGGTCAGCTGGCTCATCGGGTGGTTCTCCAGGGGTAGAAAGGGGGCGGGCCGCGGGGATCGCCAAGGAAGGCAGACGCCCGTTCAGGCGCCGTCTGAATCCCAGATCACGACGATCCGGGGCGATTTCAAGGGCGCTCCTTCCCGGTTGACGGCATCCATTCTGGCGTTATTCGGAAAATCAGGTGCTTAGCACCCGATAGCCCGCTATAATACGCCGCCTTCTTTCCTCCCCGTCCTCGCGCCCTGCCCCTTCGAAGGGGGTACCCGGGTGCGTTTTTCCGATCCCAGAATCCATGTCCATCGAAAACCTCCGCAATATCGCGATCGTCGCGCACGTCGACCATGGCAAGACCACCCTCGTCGACCAGCTGCTGAAGCAGTCCGGCACCCTCTCCGAGCGCACCGTGCTGGCTGAGCGCGTGATGGACAGCAACGATCAGGAAAAGGAACGTGGCATCACGATCCTGGCGAAGAACACCGCCATCACCTGGAATGGCAACCGCATCAACATCGTCGACACCCCCGGCCACGCCGACTTCGGCGGTGAAGTCGAGCGCGTGCTGTCGATGGTCGACACCGTCCTGATCCTGGTCGACGCGATGGACGGCCCCATGCCGCAGACGCGCTTCGTCACCCAGAAAGCGTTCGCGATGGGCTTCAAGCCGATCGTGGTGATCAATAAGGTCGACCGCCCCGGCTCGCGTCCGGAGTGGGTCGTGGAGCAGGTGTGGGACCTGTTCGACCGCCTGGGCGCCACGCCCGAGCAGATGGATTTCCCGATCGTCTACGCGTCGGCCCTGAACGGTTATGCCGGTCTGGAAGACAGCGTGCGCGGCGGCGACATGACCCCGCTGTACGAAGCGATCATGAAGCACGCGCCGAAGCCGGAAGTCGATCCGGAAGGCGCATTCCAGATGCGCATCAGCCAGCTGGACTACAACAACTTCGTCGGCGTGATCGGCATCGGCCGCATCCAGCGCGGCACGTTGAAGAAGAACATGCCGGTCGCCGTGATCGACCGTGAAGGCAAGAAGCGCCAGGGCAAGGTGCTGCAGGTGCTGGGCTTCCTGGGCCTGGAGCGCATCGAGCAGGACAGCGCCGAAGCCGGCGACATCGTCGCCATCTCCGGCATCCAGGACCTGACGATCTCCGACACCGTCTGCGCGCTGGACACCCCGGAAGCGCTGCCGGCGCTGACGGTCGATGAACCGACGATCTCGATGACCTTCCAGGTCAACAACTCGCCGTTCGCCGGCAACAAGGATCTGTCGGGCGGCAAGTTCCTGACCAGCCGCCAGCTGAAGGAGCGCCTGGAGCGCGAGACCGTGCACAACGTCGCGCTGAAGGTCGAGCAGCTGGAAGACGCCGACAAGTTCCTGGTCTCCGGCCGCGGCGAACTCCACCTGTCGGTGCTGATCGAGAACATGCGCCGCGAAGGCTATGAGCTGGCCGTGTCGCGCCCGGAAGTGATCATCAAGGAAATCGACGGCCAGCAGATGGAGCCGATCGAGCAGCTTGTCGTCGACGTGGAAGAGAACCACCAGGGCGGCGTGATGGAAAAGCTGGGCGTCCGCAAGGGCCAGCTGAAGAACATGGAGCCGGACGGCAAGGGCCGCGTGCGCCTGGACTACCAGATCCCGGCGCGTGGCCTGATCGGCTTCCAGAACGAGTTCAAGACGCTGACCCAGGGCTCGGGCCTGCTGTTCCACGTGTTCGACCACTACGGTCCGAAGGAACAGGGCGCCATCGCCAAGCGCCTCAACGGCGTGATGATCGCCAATGCGCCGGGCGCCACGCCGGCCTACTCGCTCGGCCCGCTGCAGGAGCGCGGCAAGCTGTTCGCCGCCGAGGGCGACAACGTGTACGAAGGCCAGCTGATCGGCATCCACTCCAAGGACAACGATCTGACCGTCAACGCGATCAAGACCAAGCCGCTGACCAACATGCGCGCCTCGGGCAAGGACGATGCGATCCAGCTGACCCCGGCGATCAAGTTCTCGCTGGAGCAGGCGCTGGACTTCATCGACGACGACGAGCTGGTGGAAATCACGCCGAAGGAAATCCGCCTGCGCAAGAAGTTCCTCACCGAGAGCGACCGCAAGCGCGCCTCCCGCGCGGCCTGATTGCCGCGCCGCGCCTTGGACGAGACCGCCTACAACCCGGACCCCAAGGCGCATCCCGGCCTGCACGCCATCGCCCTGTTCGAGGGCGCCAAGGGCGTGCTGGCCCTCGCCTTTGCCGGCGGACTGCTGGCGTTCGGCCCGGATCGCCTGCGCGAGAGCGTGCAGGCGATCGTCACCCGCTTCATCCCCGACGCCGGTCCCGGCGTGATGAGCCAGTGGCTGGACCGCATCAACCCCGAGTCGGTCCACGTGGCCGTGCTGATCATCGCCGTGTACGCCGGCATGCGCCTGCTGGAAGCCTGGGGCCTGTGGCGCGCCCGCGCGTGGGCCTCGTGGCTGGGCTGCATCGGCTCGGCGGCCTACCTCCCGCTGGATGTCTACGCGCTTTACCACCACCCCGGCTGGCATACGTGGGCGCTGCTCATCGTCAACCTGGTGATCGTGTGGGTGCTCTGGCGCGACATCCGCCGGCGCAAGCGGATTTGACGCGCAGGGCGACGGCTGCGTAGCCTGCGGCAACTTCGCGAAGGTGTCCGCATGCGTCGATCCCTGCTGCCGTTCGGCCTGATGCTCGCCCTGGCGGCCTGCCAGCCGGCGCCGCCGCAGGCGGCCGCTCCGCCGGCCCCCACCGACTTCATCTACGCCGAACTCGACATCGCCGACCTGCAGTCGCGCATGCAATCGGGCGAGTTGGACAGCCGCCGGCTGACGCAGGCTTACCTGGACCGCATCGCGGCCGTCGACAAGGCCGGCCCGCAACTCAACGCCGTCATCGAACTGAACCCCGATGCGCTCAAAGAAGCCGCGCTGCGCGACGTGGAGCGACGCGCCAACGCCGTGCGCGGGCCGCTGCACGGCATTCCGGTGCTGCTGAAGGACAACATCGACGCCGTCCCGATGGCGACCTCCGCCGGCTCGCTGGCGCTGAAGGACTTCCGCCCGGGTCAGGATGCCTTCCTGGTGCGCCGCCTGCGCGAAGCCGGCGCGGTGATCCTGGGCAAGGCCAACCTGAGCGAGTGGGCGAACTTCCGTTCGATGCATTCCACCTCGGGCTGGAGCGGTCGTGGCGGCCAGACCCGCAACCCGTACGCGCTGGACCGCAATCCCTGCGGCTCGAGCTCGGGCAGCGCCGTCGCCGTCTCGGCCAATCTGGCCGCGATCAGTGTCGGCACCGAAACCGATGGCAGCATCCTGTGCCCGGCGGCGGTCAACGGCGTGGTCGGCCTGAAGCCCACGGTAGGGCTGGTGAGCCGGCAAGGCATCCTGCCGATCTCCCACAGCCAGGACACGGCCGGACCCATCGCCCGCAGCGTGTCGGATGCGGCCCTGCTGCTGGGCGTGCTGGCGGGACGGGACCCGGGCGACGCCGCGACGATCAACGCCGCCTGGAACACCACTCTGGACTACAGCGCCCGCTTGAAGCCTGGCGCGCTCCAGGGCGCGCGCATCGGCGTGCTGCGGAGCAAGGCGGATATCCACCCCGACGCCGCCGCCGCGCTGGAGGAGGCGCTCCAGGTGCTGCGTGAGGCCGGCGCCGTCATCGTCGATGCGGAAATTCCCACCGACGGGCAATGGAGTACGGACGAACTCAACCTGATGCTCTACGAGTTCAAGCACGGCCTGGAGCGCTACCTGGCCGAACGCAAGGCGCCGCTGACGACGCTGACGCAGCTGATCGGCTACAACGAGCAGTACCGGCTGTCGGAGATGCCGTACTTCGGTCAGGACCTGTTCGAGCGCGCCAACGACAAGGGCGGCCTGGGCGAGGCGGACTACATCACCGCACGCAGCCGGGCGCGGCGGCTGGCAGGACCGGAAGGCATCGATGCGGCGCTCAAGGCGCAGCAACTGGATGCGCTGATCGCGCCCACCACCGGCCCGGCGTGGCTGACCGACCACAAGGCCGGCGACCATTTCCCCGGCGCCGGTTACGGCGCTGCGGCGGTCGCGGGCTACCCCAGCCTGACCGTTCCGATGGGCCACAGCGACGGCCTGCCGCTGGGCCTGACGTTCATGGGGCCCGCCTGGAGCGAGGCACGCCTGATCGCGCTGGGCTACGACTATGAACAGCGCACACGGGCGCGCAAGCCGCCCGAATACTGGCCCACCCTGCCCGCACGCGCCGAAGGGCGCTGACAGCGCCTCTCAAGGTGAGTCGTCCGGCGCAAGGGAACGCTTGCAGGCGCCACGGGTTCGTGGCGTCATAGCCGTAACCAGCAGGCGGGGAAGACACGCGTGGAGTCTGGCGCGGACCGGGGGGCGGAGCGGCGGGCGTTCGGTGGATCCGGATCCACGGCGCGTCGTAGAGAGCGCAACCTCAACTCGCTGGCTTGGGGCGTGCTGGTCGTGGCCTGCCTCCTCTCCCTGTGGACCGGCCTGATCACCTGGCGACAGGCGCGCGACCACGCGCGTGCGCAGTTCGACGCACGTGCGGATGCCGTGGCCACCGCGGTCGCCACCCACATGAATGCCTACGAAGACACCGTGCGCGCCGCCGCCGCAGTGCTGGAGGGGCGCCAGGATATCGACCAGGACAGCTTCTACGCCTTCGTCGAGAAACTGCAGGTGCCCACGCGCCAGTCCGGCGTGCACGGGCTCGGGTTCGCCCGCTACGTGCGTGCCGCCGAACGGGACGCCTATGTCGCCGCGCGCCGCGCGCACTACGGAGATGCGTTCGCGATCCATCCCGCAGGTGATCGCAGCGAATACGTGGTGATCGACCTGCTGTACCCCGACGCACCCGGCATGCGTCCGCTGCTGGGCAAGGACGTGATGGCGGAAACCGTGCGACGTGGCGCGATCGAATCCGCGCGCGATACAGGCGAACTCGCGGCCGCACCGCTGGTGGCGCTGGGCGACGCTTCCCGCGGCAGCACCGGCCTACCCGGCTTTCTACTGTATTCCCCTGTGTACGCCGACTCCGTGGCGGCACGCGAAAGCGTGGAGGCGCGGCGCTCGTCGCTACGCGGCTTCGCGACGGCCGGCTTCGGCTGGCAGCAGGTGATGGACGATGCCATCGGGCGTACCGACGGCGGCGAGTTCGACCTGCAACTCATCGCGCGCGATCACGGTGGCGAACCGATCTACCAGACCCGCGCGCTGCGCGACCGGCACGGCGAGGACTGGAAGCCTGCCTTCACCTCGCAGCGTGATCTGCGCCTGCTGGGCAGCCAATGGCAATTGGTGCTGCATTCCCCGCCGATTCGCGAAGCCCTGCCGGGACAGCTGCCTATCCTGATGCTTTCCCTGTGCGGCATCGGCCTAGGCGTACTCCTGTTCCTGCTGCTGCGCAGCCTGGCGCGTACGGAGCGCCGAAGTCGCGCCCTGCTGGATGCGGTCGCTGACCATCTCCCGGCGCTGATCGCCTACATCGACGCAGAGGGGCGTTACGGATTCGCGAACCGTGCCAGCCGCACGTGGTCCGGTGCGCGTGACGGCTGGAACGAACGGCACGTCGAGGACGTACACGCGGACGATCCGGCATTCCTTGCCTCGCTCAAGCGTGCGATGCACGATTGCACGGCCGAACATTGGATCGCCTGGGATGCGGAGATCGGCAAGCCCGCGCGCCCGGTGCACCTCTATCTCGTGCCCGATGTGGAGCGCAACCAGCGGATCGCCGGCTGGTACCTGATGGGCAACGACGTCAGCGAACAGCGTCAGGCCCATCGCGAACTGGCCATGGCGCGCGATCATCTCAAGCGCGTCACCGAGCGCCTGCCCGCCCTGATCGCGCAGTTCGACGCGAAGCACAGGCTCGTGTTCAACAACCGAGCTTGCGCAGAGCAGATCCGTTGGCATGCTCCGCTCCGCGTCGGCGCACACATGCGCGACCTGTTCGGCGAAGAAGCCTACACGCGCCGCCTGCCGCATATCGAGGCCGCACTCGCCGGGCGCGATGGCGATTTCGAAAGCAGCTTCAGCATGGTCGACGGCGTGCGTCGACTACACAGCTTCTACACGCCGGACGTCGACGAAGATGGCACGGTGTGCGGATTCTTCGTGATGGCGATCGATATCACCGAGAAGGCCCGCCTGGAACATGCGCTGCACACCGCGAACGAACTGGCCGAAGTGACACTGACCTCGATCAGCGAAGCCGTCATCACCGTGGATGTCGAAAGTCGTGTCACCTACATGAACCCCGCTGCTGAAGCGCTGAGTGGCTGGGGATTGGAGCAGGCGCTCGGCCAGCCGTTGGACCACATTGCGCCACTGGTCCGCGCGGAAGCCCCCGACGACGCAGATGCCGCCCACCCGCTCGCGCAGACCGGCGACCTGCAATTGGCGCGCCGCGATGGCTCCCGGATCCTCGTGGAGCGGTCGCTGTCGTCCATCCATGACCGCGACGAGCGTCTTGTCGGCAGCGTCATGGTCTTGCGCGACATTACCGAACCGCGCGCGCTCAGCTCGCGCATGACCTACCTGGCGCACCACGACGCGTTGACAGGTCTGCCGAACCGCCTGCAGCTCAACGAACGGCTGGGCCAGGCGATCACCCATGCCACCAACCACGGCAACGGCATCGCGGTGCTGTTCCTGGATTTGGATCTGTTCAAGCACGTCAACGATGCGCTCGGCCACCACACCGGCGACGAGCTACTGCAGCAGGTCGCGCGTCGCATCCAGCGCAACATCGGCAACCTCGGCACGATCTATCGTACGGGTGGCGACGAATTCGTCGTGTTGCTGCCGAACGTGGTGACGCGCGAGAACGTGCTGCAGGTCGCTGATCGCTTGCTGTCGCTCGGCGGCACGCCCTACACGGTCGCCTCGCATGAGCTGCATCAGGCTTTTAGCATCGGCATCAGCCTGTTCCCGGAAGACGGTTATGACGCCGCCACGCTGATGATGCGTGCCGATGCCGCGATGTACCTCGCCAAGCGCAACGGCCGCAACGCCACGCGTTTCTATACCCGCGAACTCGCCTCCAGCGTCGATGCGCGCATCGAGCTGGAGAACAGCCTGCGCCGCAGCCTGCGCAACGGGGACCTCTTCCTGCACTACCAGCCGCAGATCGACTGCCTTACCGGCCGCATCGTCGGCGTCGAAGGCCTCGCCCGCTGGCAGCGTGGCGATCGCCTGGTCATGCCGGGCGAGTTCCTGCCGATCGCGGAGGAGACGAACCTCATCGTCGACATCGACCAGTGGGCGATCCGCGCCGCCTGCCGGCAGAACCGCATCTGGCAACAGGCCGGTCTTCCGCCCATCCGGGTATCGGTGAATATCGCCGCGGCGAACTTCGATACCGACGACTTGGTCGACACGGTCGTTGGCGCACTGGAAGACAGCGGGCTCGCGGCCGAGTTCCTCGAACTTGAAGTGACCGAAACGACGCTGATGCGCGACGTGCAACGCACGGACCGTACGCTCCGCGCGCTGAAGGCGCTGGGCGTGCGCATCGCGATCGACGACTTCGGTACGGGCTTTTCCAGCCTGAGCTACCTGGGCAACTATGGCTTCAACGTACTGAAGATCGACCAGTCCTTCGTTCGCGATGTCTCGGAACCGAATCAGGCCGCGATCACGCGCGCGATCATCGGACTCGCGGACCAGTTGCAGTGCCGCACCATCGCGGAAGGCGTCGAGACTGCCGCGCAGGCGGCCTGGCTGGTCGCCAACGGCTGCGACGAACTGCAGGGAAATTACTTCAGTACGCCGGTTCCAGCGGCCGAGTTCGCGCGCATGTACGCGCGCGCCAAGACATGGAGTATCCCGCCGGCGCCGCATGCCGTGCCCACGCTCGGCGCGTGAACGAACGACTCAGCGCGTCGCCGGCGCAGCCACCTGGTTCTGCTTGCGCACGATGCACATCGCGATTTCCAGCGACTGCTCGTAGTTGAGGCGCGGATCGACCGTCGAGCGGTACGCGCGCTCCAGGTCAGCATCGGTCAGTTCGCGCGCACCGCCGGTGCACTCGGTGACGTCTTCACCGGTCAATTCCAGATGGACGCCGCCCAGCCGGGTGCCGGCTGCCGCATGCAGGTCGAAGGACTGCTCCACCTCGCTGCGCACGTTGTCGAAGCGCCGCGTCTTGAACCCGTTGCTCGTGCTTTCCGTGTTGCCGTGCATCGGATCGCAGACCCAGAGTACGCGACGGCCATCGCGACGCACCGCATCCAGCAGCGACGGCAGCTTCTCCGCGATCTGCGCGGCGCCCATCCGATGGATGAAGGTCAGGCGCCCCGCTTCGTCTTCCGGGTTCAACACGTCGATGAGACGCAGCAGCTGGTCCGGCGTGACCGACGGCCCCACCTTGATGGCGATGGGGTTGCGTACGCCACGCAGGTACTCCACATGCGCGCCATCCACCGCTGCCGTGCGCATGCCGATCCACGGGTAATGCGTACTGAGGTTGAACCAGCCCCACTGTCGCGGGACTTCGCGCGTCAGGGCTTCCTCATAAGGCAGCAGCAGCGCCTCGTGCGAGGTGTAGAAATCGATCCGGTTGAGGTTATGCACCTCGGAGCCCGACAGGGTCTCCATGAACCTCACTGCGTCACCGATCGAGGCGACCATGTGCTGGTACTCGTTCGCCAACGGCGAATAGCCTACCCAGTTGAGGTTCCAGTACTCGGGATGATGCAGGTCGGCGAAACCGCCGTCGATCAGCGCACGAACGAAGTTCATCGTCATCGCCGAGCGCGCATGCGCCTTGATCATGCGTCGCGGATCGGGCACGCGCGCTTCGGCCGTGAATTCGGGCGCGTTGACGACGTCGCCACGGTAGCTGGGCAGGGCTACGCCATCGCGCGTTTCCAGGTCGGCCGACCGTGGCTTCGCATACTGGCCGGCGAACCGACCCACCCGCACCACGGGTAGGCGCAGGCCGTGCACCAGCACCAGGCTCATCTGCAGCAGCACCTTGAGCCGGTTGGAGATGAGGCCGGATTCGCAATCGGAAAAGTTCTCCGCACAATCGCCGCCCTGCAGCAGGAAGCGCTTGCCTTCCTGCGCTTCGGCCAGCTGCTTCTTCAGTGCGAAGATCTCCCACGACGTCACCAACGGCGGCAACTGGCGCAGCTCGCCCAGCGCGGATTCCAACGCCCCGGCATCCGGGTAGGTCGGCATCTGCATCGCGGGACGCGCGCGCCAGCTGTCGGGCGCCCAGTTCGGGGGCAGGCTGACAGCGCGCAGCGGTCGCTCGGTAGGGTTCATGGCGGGACTCCTTGCGGCCCACCATCCTGACAGATTGGTGCGCCGCGTCAAATCAGCGGAAGGTCGAGATCTTGCGGGCGCGGGAACCGATCCACAGGGCCCAGATGGCGAGCAACACGAACCACACCAGGCTCCACATGGGCATGGTCAGGCCGAGGAAACTCCAGTCGACGGTGCTGCAGTCGCCCTTCGCGGACAGCACCTTCTGCACGACGCCCAGCCAGGTGTTCGTCTCGATCATGTAGTCCCAGCCTGGGCCACAGCTCGGCATCAGCGGCGGGAATACCTGCACCCAGACATGTCGTCCCGCGATGCCGATCCCTGTCGCTGCAGCGAGGAAGGCGAGCACGCCATACATCCTCCTGCCGCCGGAACGACGCGGCCCGTGCAGGGCGCCAAGCAGGAACATCACACCCGTCGCCGCGAAGGCCAGACGCTGGAAGATGCAGAACGGACACGGTTCCAGGTGCTGCACGAACTGCACATACAGCGCATACCCGAGCAGGCCCGCACAGATCGCAAAGCCGAGGAAGCACTGCGCGCGGAAACTCCAGCGGAGAGGATTCATCGTCACCGGTCGGATGGGGGTTGCCGCATTATCCACATGCGGACGCTCCCGCGTCACCTGCGACCGTTTGCCACGGCAGGCGAGACGGACCCCTGAAACGCAAAAACCCCGGCAAGGCCGGGGTCTTCGCGTGATGCAGGAGGCGGACCTTACTCGGTTGCCGCTTCCGGACGGTCCACCAGCTCGACGTACGCCATCGGGGCGTTGTCGCCGGCGCGGAAACCGCACTTCAGGATGCGCAGGTAGCCACCCGGACGCGACTGGTAGCGCGGGCCGAGGGTGGTGAACAGCGTACCGACGGCTTCCTTGTCGCGCAGGCGCGAGAAGGCGAGACGACGATTGGCGACGCCATCGATCTTGCCGAGGGTGATCAGCGGCTCTGCGACGCGACGCAGTTCCTTGGCCTTCGGCAGGGTGGTCTTGATCAGGCCGTGCTTGATGAGCGAGGCGGCCATGTTGCGGAACATCGCTTCGCGATGGGCGCTGGTGCGGCTGAACTTGCGGCCGGCTTTCTGGTGGCGCATGGGTTGGATTCCTAAAGAAGAGTGGGACGTTGGACTTCGCTGTCGCCATCCAGGCGGTGGAACAGTGGACTGCGGGTGGTCCGAACCGGCCATCCTTGACCGGAGCGTCGCGGGCCTTCAGGTCCGTCGACGAGGGTGTTGCAGCGAAGCTCCCGCGCGAGCGCGGGAGCTTCGTGTTGCTTCATCAGCCGAGCATGCCGTGCTGGGCGACACCGGCCGGCGGCCAGTTCTCCAGCTTCATACCCAGGGACAGGCCGCGCTGCGCCAGGACTTCCTTGATCTCGGTCAGCGACTTCTTGCCGAGGTTCGGGGTCTTGAGCAGTTCGACTTCCGTCTTCTGGATCAGGTCGCCGATGTAGTAGATGCTCTCGGCCTTCAGGCAGTTGGCCGAACGCACGGTCAGCTCCAGGTCGTCGATCGGGCGCAGCAGCACCGGATCCACGCCGCTGGCAGCCTGCTTCGGCGCGCCGCGGTCGCGGTGCGTGAAGTCACCGAACACCGACAGCTGGTCGCTGAGGATATCGGCGGCGGTGCGCACGGCTTCCTCGGCATCGATCGTGCCGTTGGTTTCGATGTCCAGGACCAGCTTGTCCAGGTCGGTACGCTGCTCGACGCGCGCGGCTTCCACCGCGTACGCGACGCGACGGACCGGCGAGAACGAAGCGTCCAGCACCAGGCGACCGATCGCACGGGTTTCTTCATCCGGACGACGACGGGCAGCGGCCGGCTGGTAGCCGAAACCACGCTCGATCTTCAAGCGCATGTTCAGCGCCGTGTCCTTGGTCAGGTTGCAGATGACCAGTTCCGGATTCAGGATCTCGACGTTGTGGTCGGTCTTGATATCGCCGGCGGTCACCACGCCCGGGCCCTGCTTGGCCAGGCTCAGGGTGGACGAATCGCCGGAGTGGATGCGGATGGCCACATCCTTCAGGTTCAACAGCACTTCCAGCACGTCTTCCTGCATGCCTTCGATGGTGCTGTATTCGTGCAGCACGCCATCGATCTCGACTTCGGTGATCGCGAAGCCGGGGATCGACGACAGCAGCACGCGGCGCAACGCATTGCCGAGCGTATGGCCGTAACCACGCTCCAGCGGTTCGATGACCACCTTCGCACGGTTGCCGGTCAGGCGCTCGATCTGCGGGCCGCGGGGGCGCAGCACTTGCTGAGTAATACCCGTCATGTTGCTTTGTCTCCTGCGGTCCCCCGGTCGCCCGGGGGTGCGTGAATGAATTACTTCGAGTACAACTCGACGATCAGCGCTTCGTTGATGTCGGCGGGCAGATCCGAACGCGCCGGAACCGCCTTGAACACGCCGCTGAACTTCTTCGCATCGACTTCGACCCACGACGGGTTCAGGTCGAGCTGCTCGGCGACCGTCAGCGACTCCTGCACGCGGAGCTGCTTCTGTGCCTTCTCCGACAGCGCAATCGCGTCACCGGCCTTGATCTGGTACGAAGGCAGGTTGACCGGCTTGCCGTTGACCAGCACGCCACGGTGCGAGACCAACTGGCGAGCGGCCGGACGGGTCACGGCGAAGCCCATGCGGTAGATGACGTTGTCGAGGCGGGTTTCCAGCAACTGCAGCAGGTTCTCGCCGGTGTTGCCCTTCTTGGTCGAGGCCTTCTTGTAGTAGTTGCGGAACTGGCGCTCCAGCAGACCGTAGATACGCTTGACCTTCTGCTTCTCGCGCAGCTGGGTGGCGTAGTCGGACAGCTTGCCCTTGCGGGCGGTGGCGCCGTGCTGGCCGGGCTTCTGCTCCAGCTTGCACTTCGAGTCCAGCGCACGGGCCGGGCTCTTGAGCGACAGGTCGGCGCCTTCGCGGCGCGCGAGCTTACAGGTAGGACCGATATAACGAGCCATTTCTTATCGCCCCCTTAGACGCGACGCTTTTTCGGCGGACGGCACCCGTTGTGCGGGATCGGCGTCACGTCGATGATGTTGGTGATCTTGTAGCCCACGTTGTTCAGCGAACGCACGGCCGACTCACGACCCGGACCCGGGCCCTTGATGCGGACTTCCAGCGACTTCACGCCGTAGTCCAGAGCTGCACGGCCGGCCTTTTCGGCAGCGACCTGCGCCGCGAACGGCGTGGACTTGCGGGAACCGCGGAAACCGGCACCACCCGAGGTCGCCCAGGAAAGCGCATTGCCCTGGCGGTCGGTGATGGTGACGATGGTGTTGTTGAAAGAAGCGTGGACGTGGGCGACGCCATCGGTGATGACGCGCTTGATCTTCTTCTTGACTTTGGCAGCAGCTGGCTTGGCCATGATGGTCGCCCCTTACTTCTTGATGGCTTTGCGCGGACCCTTGCGGGTACGGGCGTTGGTACGGGTGCGCTGGCCACGCAGCGGCAGGCCGCGACGGTGGCGCAGGCCGCGGTAGCATCCCAGGTCCATCAGGCGCTTGATGGCGATGCCGACTTCACGGCGCAGGTCGCCTTCGACCACGTACTTGCCGACTTCGGCGCGCAGGCGCTCGACTTCCGGCTCCGACAGGTCGCGGATCTTGGTGGTCGAGACGACGCCAGCGGCTTCGCAGACCTTCTTGGAACGGGTACGGCCAATGCCGTAGATGCTTTGCAAACCGACCCAGACATGCTTCTGGGCAGGCAGGTTGACACCTGCAATACGCGCCATGACGCGGTTCTCCAACTGTGAGTATTGGCCCGTGTACGGTCATCCCGGGCGGGATTCGCGCAGACAGGCGGAGTGAACTGGAAAGTGTAGCAAGATCCGGGGTTCCTTGGAAGTCCGTGCCGGCAAAGCCGGCCGCAGACCCGGCATGGGGAGTGTGCCCATGCTCCGGCGCCGGAACCGGCCTGGTGCGGGACGGGGGTTGCCCCTCGCCCTGCCCCGCCCGCGCTACTCTGGCGCAGGGACTGGCTGGTTCTCACCCCCGCGCCGGATCGCCGCGGAGGCCGCCCATCTAAGTCAGCCGGCCGCGAAGGGCCGGACTGGTGCGGGAAGACCCGCGATTATACGTCAGCCACGGGGGGCAAGACCGCCCCGCGAACCACCCTTCAAATTGGCCTTCTTCAGCAGGCTCTCGTACTGGTGGGACATCAGGTGCGCCTGGATCTGCGCAATGAAATCCATCACCACCACCACCACGATCAGCAACGAGGTGCCGCCGAAGTAGAACGAGGTGCCCAACTGCGTGCGCATCACTTCCGGCAGCAGGCAGACCGCGACCAGGTACAGCGAACCGATCGCTGTCAGTCGGGTCAGCACGCCGTCGACATAGTCGGCGGTGGCCTTGCCCGGACGGATACCCGGGATGAGCGCACCGGACTTCTTCAGGTTCTCCGCGGTTTCCTGGGAGTTGAATACCAGGGCCGTGTAGAAGAACGCGAAGCCGATGATCATCGCCGCGAACACGATCATGTGAAGCGGCTCGCCCGGGGCCAGCGCGTTGGAAATACGCTGCAACCACGTGGCGGCACCGGTGCCCTGGCCGGACCACATCGCCAGCGTGGCCGGGAAGGCCAGGATGCTGGAGGCGAAGATCGGCGGGATCACGCCGGCCATGTTGAGCTTCAGCGGCAGGAACGACGTCTGGTTCATGTACGCGTTGCGGCCACCCTGGCGGCGCGCGTAGTTCACCGTGATGCGCCGCTGTCCGCGCTCGACGAACACGACCAGGAACGTAAAGCCGAGCACCACCAACGCGATCACCAGCAGCGAGATGAAGCTCAGCGTGCCGTCGCGGAACGCGCCGACGGTCTGGATGACCGCGCCGGGCAGGCCCGCCACGATACCGGCAAAGATGATCAGCGAAACACCGTTGCCGATGCCGCGCTCGGTCACCTGCTCGCCCAGCCACATCAGGAAGATGGTCCCTGCGGTCAGCGCGACGACAGCGGTCAGCACGAAGCCCATGCCAGGCGCGTACACCACCGGCATGCCGCCCGGGGCGACCTGGTTCTGCAGCGCGGTGGCGATGCTGCCGCCCTGCACGACCGCCAGCAGCACGGCGCCGATGCGCGAGTACTGGGTGATCTTGCGGCGACCGGACTCGCCTTCCTTCTGCAGCGCCTTCAGGCTCGGGAAGATGTGCACGCCCAACTGCATCACGATCGACGCCGAGATGTAGGGCATGACGTTGAGCGCGAAGATGCTGAAACGGTGCAGGGCGCCGCCCGAGAACATGTTGAACATGTCCACGATGCCGCCGCCCTGCGCCTGCATCATCGCAAGCATGGCATCGGGATTGACGCCCGGCACCGGCACGAAACAGCCGATCCGGTAGACGATCAGCGCGCCCAGCACGAACAGCAGGCGCTGGCGGAGTTCGGTGAACTTGCCTGCGCCTGCCAGCGCACTGGCGGCATTACCCTGCGCCATGCGTCCGTTACTCCTGCACGCTGCCGCCGGCAGCCTCAATGGCGGCCTTGGCGCCGGCCGTGGCGGCCACGCCCTTCAGCACGAACTTCTTGGTGAGTTCGCCCTTCTTGACGATCTTGGCGCGCTTGGCGGTGCTGGGCACCAGCTTGGCGGCACGCAGCGCGGCGAAGTCGATCTCGCCGGCTTCCAGCTTGTCCAGCTGGTACGACAGCACTTCGGCGCAATCCAGCTTCAGCTTGGAGCGGAAGCCGACCTTCGGCAGGCGCTTGATCAGCGGCATCTGGCCGCCTTCGAACTTCGCCTTGATCTTGCCCTTGCCGGCGCGCGCGAACGAACCCTTGTGGCCACGACCAGCGGTCTTGCCCAGGCCGGAACCGATACCGCGACCGACGCGCGTGCGTTCGGTGCGGGCGCCCTCGGCGGGCTTCAGTGTGTTGAGACGCATGTTGATTACTCCTCGACCTTGACGAGGTAGTGGACCTTGGCGATCAGACCGCGCACCTGCGGGCTGTCCTTCAGTTCACGCACATCGTTGAGCTTGTTCAGGCCCAGCGCCTTCACCGACAGGCGGTGACGCGACTGGGAACCACGCAGGCCGCGCACCAGGCGCACCTTGACGGTCTTGTTGGACTCGTTAGCCATTGAGGAGTTCCTCCACCTTCTTGCCGCGCTTGGCCGCGATGCGGGTCGGCGACTGCATGTCGCTCAGGCCCTTCAGCGTGGCGCGGACCAGGTTGATCGGGTTACGCGAACCAACGGCCTTGGCCAGCACGTTCTTCACGCCGACCGCTTCCAGCACAGCGCGCATGGCGCCGCCGGCGATGACGCCCGTACCTTCCGAGGCGGGCTGCATGAACACGCGCGCCGCGCCGTGGCCGGCCTTGACCGGGTGCCACAAGGTGCCGTTGTTCAGATCGACGTTCAGCATGCCCTTCCGGGCATATTCCATCGACTTCTGGATGGCGACCGGCACTTCGCGCGCCTTGCCGTAGCCGAAACCGATCTTTCCGTTGCCGTCACCCACCACCGTCAGTGCGGTGAAGGTGAACTGGCGACCGCCCTTGACGGTCTTGCTGACGCGGTTGACCGCGACCAGCTTCTCGATCATGCCGTCGTCGACTTTCTCTTCGCGGTTGCGGTCGCGATCGCGACCCCGCGGCTGACGTTCTTCTGCCATTGCTTGAATTCCTTGGTTGATGAGGTATGTACGGCTTGGCCGCTTATGGTTGTGGTGTGGAGCGGTGGAGCCACGGTCGCCACAGAAGGGCGACCGCGCCCGGCGCTACCTGCGCCGGCAGGGCAAGGCATGGGGTCGCCCCCATGCCTTTCAAGCTTAGAACTGCAGGCCGCCTTCGCGGGCTGCGTCGGCCAGCGCCTTGATGCGACCGTGGTAGCGGTAGCCCGAGCGGTCGAACGCGACCTTCTCGATGCCCGCAGCCTTGGCGCGCTCGGCGATGATCGAACCGACGCGGGCGGCCGCGTCGCTGTTCTTGCCGTTCTTCAGGCCATCCTTCACGTCGGCCTGCAGCGTGTTCGCCGACGCGATCACCTTGGCGCCGTCGGCGGTGAACAGCTGGGCGTAGATGTGCTGACCGGTGCGCAGCACCGACAGGCGCGGCACGCCGAGCTCTCGGATGTGCGCGCGGGTCGACTTGGCGCGGCGCAGGCGGGCGGTGTTCTTGATGCTCATGATCTGGTTCCTCGAAGCCGAAAGCCCTGTTAGGCCTTCTTCGCTTCCTTGCGGATGATGGTTTCGTCGGAGTACTTCACGCCCTTGCCCTTGTAGGGTTCCGGCGGACGGAAACCGCGGATCTTGGCGGCGACTTCACCAACGCGCTGCTTGTCGGCGCCCTGGACCAGGATTTCGGTCTGGGTCGGGGTGACGATGGTGATGCCTTCCGGGGTCTTGAACAGCACCGGATGCGAGAAACCCAGCGACAGGTTCAGGTCCTTGCCCTGCATCGCGGCGCGGTAACCCACGCCGACCAGCTCGAGCTTGCGCTCGAAGCCTTCCGACACGCCCTTGACCATGTTGGCCAGGATCGCGCGGATGGTGCCGGTGAGGGCGTCGTCGGCCGGGGTCACCGGCGACAGGTTCGCCACACCATTGTCGATGTTGAGATCGACGCCGGCCGGCTTGGCGATGGACAGGGTGCCCTTCGGGCCCTTGACGTTGAGGGTCTCGCCCTGGACGGTCAGTTCGACGCCCTTCGGGAGATTGATCGGCTTCTTGGCTACGCGGGACATGTGTGGGCTCCTTCGCTTAGGCCACGAAGCACAGGACTTCGCCACCGACGCCGGCCGCACGGGCCTGCGCATCGGTCATGATGCCCTTCGAGGTGGAGATGATGGCGACGCCCAGGCCACCGAGGACCTTCGGCAGTTCAGCCTTGCCACGGTACTGGCGCAGGCCCGAACGGGACACGCGGCTCAGCTTCTCGATGACCGGCTTGCCTTCGAAATACTTCAGGACGATCTCGAGCTCGGCCTTGTTGTTCTCGGTCTTCGTCACGCGGACGTCGCCGATATAGCCTTCCGCCTTCAGGACGTTGGCGATCGAGGTCTTGATCTTGGAGGACGGCATCTTCACCGTCTGCTTGCCAACAGCGGCGGCATTGCGAATGCGCACCAGCATGTCGGCGATGGGATCAGTCATGCTCATTAGAGTCTGCCTTATGAGTAGCACCGATATCCGCTTTCGCGAAAATCTAGGTTGTGCCTGGACACCCCCAGGTAGGGTGGCGGGTCGACCGCCCTCCCCGGCCAAAGCCATGGGAGCCGAATATTGTACAGCAACAAGTCCGGCATGTGCCGGACTTGTCCTCCACCTCCGTGCGACCCCTTGAAGGTGTCGCCAGGAGCTGCTGTTACCAGCTGGCCTTGCGCAGGCCCGGCACGTCGCCGTTCATCGTCGCCTTGCGCAGCATGTTGCGGCCGAGGCCGAACTTGCGGTACACGCCACGCGAACGACCGGACAGCTCGCAGCGGTTGCGCTGGCGGCTCGGCGACGAGTCGCGCGGCAGCTTCTGCAGCTTGGTCACCGCGTCGATCTTGTCTTCGTACGACGCGTCCTGGCTGGAGATGATCTTCTTCAGCGCTTCACGCTTGGCGGCGTACTGCTTGGCCAGCTTTTCCCGCTTGATGTCGCGGTTGACCATCGAGGTCTTTGCCATGATGTCTTTTTCCTAGCGAATCAGTTGCGGAACGGGAACTTGAACGCTTCGAGCAGCGCCTTTGCTTCGGCGTCGTTCTTGGCGGTGGTCGTGATGGCGATATCCATGCCGCGGATCGCGTCGACGGCGTCGAAATCGATTTCCGGGAAGATGATCTGTTCCTTCACGCCCATGTTGTAGTTGCCGCGGCCGTCGAACGAACGGCCGGACACGCCACGGAAGTCGCGGACGCGCGGCAGCGAGATGCTGATCAGGCGATCCAGGAATTCGTACATCTTGGCGCGACGCAGGGTGACCTTGCAGCCGATCGGCCAACCATCGCGGATCTTGAACGAAGCCACCGACACGCGGGACTTGGTCGTGATCGGCTTCTGGCCGGTGATCTTGGCCAGGTCGGCCACGGCGTTTTCCAGGATCTTCTTGTTGGTCGCCGCTTCACCCACACCCATGTTGATGGTGATCTTGGTGATCTTCGGCACTTCCATCGGATTGGTGTAGCCGAACTTCTTCATCAGAGCCGGCGCCACTTCTTCCTTGTAGATTTTTTCGAGACGGGTGGTCATGTCCTCATTCCTCAGGCGTCGAGCGCCTCACCGCTGGAGCGGAACACACGCAGTTTGCGTCCATCCTCCAGCACCTTGAAACCGATACGCTCGCCCTTGCCCGTCGCCGGGTTGAACAGCGCGACATTGGAGATGTGGATCGAGCGCTCGCTCTCCACCACGCCACCCGCGACACCGGCTTGCGGGTTCGGCTTGGTGTGGCGCTTGACGACATTGACGTTGGAGACGACCACGCGGTCGCCATCAACGCGCACCACGTCGCCCTTCTTGCCCTTGTCCTTGCCGGTGATAACGACGACCTGGTCGCCCTTCTTGATACGGTTAGCCATTTCTATGTCCTCCGCTCAGAGCACTTCAGGCGCGAGCGAAACGATCTTCATGAACTTCTCGGAACGCAGCTCGCGGGTCACGGGCCCGAAGATGCGGGTACCGATCGGCTCCTGCTTGTTGTTGAGCAGCACGGCAGCGTTGCCATCGAAGCGGATCAGCGAACCGTCGGGACGGCGAACGCCCTTGCGGGTACGCACGACCACGGCGTCGTAGACTTCGCCCTTCTTGACCTTGCCGCGCGGGATGGCGTCCTTGACGGTCACCTTGATGATGTCGCCGATGCCGGCGTAACGGCGCTTCGAGCCGCCCAGCACCTTGATGCACATCAGTTCCTTGGCGCCGGAGTTGTCGGCCGCGTCAAGGTAGCTCTGCATCTGGATCATGATTCAGATCTCCTTTTATTCAGCCGCGCGGGTGATGATTTCCACCACACGCCAGTTCTTGGTCTTGGACATCGGGGCGATCTCGGTCACGCGCACCACGTCGCCTTCCTTACAGCTGTTGTCCGCGTCGTGCGCGTGCAGCTTCGTGGAACGCTTGATGTACTTGCCGTACAGGGCGTGCTTGACCTGACGCTCCACCAGGACGGTGACCGTCTTGTCCATCTTGTTGCTGACGACGCGGCCTTCGATGGTGCGTTGCGCTTTGTCTTTGTTATCGCTCATCTTGGTCGCTCCTTACTTCTGGCTGCCCAGCAGGGTCTTGACGCGAGCGATCTCGCGGCGGACCCGACGGGTTTCATGCGTCTTCGGCAGCTGGCCGGTCACCTTCTGCATGCGCAGGGAGAATTGCTCCTTGCGCAGCTCGGTCAGGTGGGCCTTCAGCTCGTCAGCCGATTTCTCGCGGAGTTGCTTGAGTTCCATTAGCGCACCGTCCGGGTCACGAAAGTGGTGGTGACCGACAGCTTGGCAGCGGCCAGGCGGAACGCCTCGCGCGCGATGTCCTCACTGACGCCTTCGATTTCATAGATCATGCGGCCCGGCTGGATCTGGGCGACCCAGTATTCGACGTTGCCCTTACCCGAACCCATTCGGACTTCGATGGGCTTCTTGGTGATCGGCTTGTCGGGGAACACACGGATCCACATCTTGCCGCCGCGCTTGACGTAGCGGCTGATCGAGCGGCGGGCCGCTTCGATCTGGCGCGCGGTCAGCTGACCGTGCGCCGTGGCCTTCAGGCCGTACTCGCCGAAACTGACGAGGTTACCGTTCCAGCTCAGGCCTTCGTTCCGGCCCTTGTGCATCTTGCGGTATTTGGTTCGCTTGGGTTGCAACATGATTGATTACCTCGCGTCGCGGTCACGAGCCGGGCGCGACGGACGTTCGCTGCGCTCGGGGCGCGCGTCGTCCTGCTTCTCCTGACCCACCTGGCTGAAATCGAAGATTTCGCCCTTGTAGACCCACACCTTGATGCCGATGATGCCGTAGGTGGTCTTCGCCTCGGCAAAACCGTAATCGATGTCGGCACGCAGCGTGTGCAGCGGCACGCGGCCTTCGCGGTACCACTCCGAACGGGCGATTTCCGCACCGTTGAGGCGGCCAGCCACGTTGACCTTGATGCCCAGGGCGCCGAGGCGCATCGCATTGCCCACGGCGCGCTTCATCGCGCGACGGAACATGATGCGGCGCTCCAGCTGCTGCGCGATCGACTCGGCCACCAGCTGGGCGTCCAGCTCGGGCTTGCGCACTTCGGTGACGTTGATGTGCGCCGGGACGCCCATCAGGTCGCTCACTTCCTTGCGCAGCTTCTCGATGTCCTCACCGCGCTTGCCGATCACCACGCCCGGACGGGCGGTGTGGATGGTCACGCGCGCTGTCTTGGCCGGACGCTCGATCAGGATCTTGGAGATACCGGCCTGGGCCAGCTTCTTGCGAAGCATCTCGCGCACCTTGAGGTCCGCGGCCAGGTAGTCGGCGTAGTCGCGCTTGTTGGCGAACCACTTGGAATTCCAGTCCTTGGCGATGCCCAGGCGGATGCCGGTCGGATGAACTTTGTGACCCATACTTATTTGCCCTCGCCCACGACCACAGTGATGTGGCTGGTGCGCTTAAGAATGCGGGTACCACGACCCTTGGCACGGGCCATGAAACGCTTCAGCACCGGACCTTCGTCGACCATGATGGTCTTGACCTTCAGCTCGTCGACGTCGGCGCCCTGGTTGTTCTCGGCGTTGGCGATGGCGGACTCCACGACCTTCTTGATCAGGTGGGCAGCCTTCTTGTCCGAGAACTTCAGCAGGTTGACGGCGCGTTCGGCCGGCAGGCCGCGCACCTGGTCAGCGACCAGGCGGGCTTTCTGGGGGGAGATGCGCGCGGTGCGCAGGATGGCTTTCGCTTCCATGGTCATCTCTCCTTACTTCTTGCCGCCGGCTTTCTTGTCGCCACCGTGACCCTTGAAGGTACGGGTGACGGCAAACTCGCCGAGCTTGTGGCCGACCATGTTCTCGTTAACCAGCACGGGAACGTGGTTCTTGCCATTGTGGATGGCGATCGTGAAGCCCACCATTTCCGGCAGGATCATCGAACGGCGCGACCAGGTCTTGATCGGCTTCTTGCTGCCGCCCGCGGCCTCCACCTTCTTGACGAGGTGGTGATCGACGAACGGGCCCTTCTTGAGTGAACGTGCCATGGTCGATTAGCCCCTACGATCGCGGACGATGAATTGCTGCGTGCGCTTGTTCTTGCGCGTCTTGTAACCCTTGGTCGGCACACCCCACGGGGTGACCGGATGCGGGTTGCCCTGGCCGGCCTTCGCCTCACCACCACCGTGCGGGTGGTCGACGGGGTTCATGGCCGCACCGCGGACGGTCGGCTTGACACCGCGCCAGCGCTTGGCGCCAGCCTTGCCGAGCTTCTCCAGGCTGTGCTCGTCGTTGCCGACTTCGCCCACCGTGGCGCGGCACTCGACCTGCACCTTGCGCATTTCGCCGGAGCGAAGACGCAGCGTGGCGAAACCCTGCTCGCGAGCGACCAGCTGCACGGCGGCGCCAGCGGCGCGGGCGATCTGCGCGCCCTTGCCGGGCTTCAGTTCGATGCCGTGGACGGTCGTACCGACCGGGATGTTGCGCAGCGGCAGCGTGTTGCCGGCCTTGATCGGCGCATCGCTACCGGCGATGACCTGGTCACCGGCCTTCAGGCCCTTGGGGGCGATGATGTAACGACGCTCACCATCGACGTAGCACAGCAGCGCGATGTGCGCGGTGCGGTTGGGATCGTATTCGATCCGCTCCACGCGCGCCGGAATGCCTTCCTTGTCGCGCTTGAAGTCGATGATGCGGTAATGCTGCTTGTGACCACCGCCGATGTGGCGGGTGGTGATGCGACCGTGATGGTTGCGACCGCCGGTCTTGCTCTGCTTTTCCAGCAGCGCAGCATGCGGAGCACCCTTGTGCAGGTCGGGCGTCACCACGCGGACCGCCGAACGGCGACCGGGGGAGGTGGGCTTGAATTTCATCAATGGCATGTGGGTCTACCTCAGGCCTTGGCCGACACGTCGATGGCCTGACCATCGGCCAGACGCACGTACGCCTTGCGCCAGTCGCCGCGGCGGCCGGCGCGGTTACGGAAGGACTTGTTCTTGCCCTTCACGTTGACCACGTTGACCGTCTCGACCTTGACGTCGAACAGCTGCTCGACCGCGGCCTTGACATCGGCCTTGGTGGCATCGTTCGAGACTTCGAAGACGTATTGGTTGGAGAGTTCCTGCAGGCGCACGGTCTTTTCGGAGACGCGCGGAGCACGCAGCACGGCAAAAATCTTTTCGTTGCTGATCATGCCAGCCACTCCTCGATCTTCTTGACGGCGTCGGCCGTGATCAGCACGGAGTCGGCACCGACCAGCGCTGCCGGATCCAGGCCCTGCACGTCGCGCACTTCCACGTAGGGAAGGTTGCGGGCGGACAGGTACAGGTGCTCGGAGGCATCCTCGGTGACGATCAGCGGACGCTGACCCAGGTCCAGGCCCTTCAGCTTCTCGATCAGGGCGCTGGTCTTGGTGGCGTCCACGTCGAACGCTTCCACGACCTTCAGGCGGTTCTGGCGGTTCAGCTCGGACAGGATGGAGCTGATGGCCGCACGGTACATCTTGCGGTTGACCTTCTGCGCGAAGCTGCGCGGCTTCGCCGCGAAGGTCACGCCGCCGCCGACGAAGATCGGCGCGGTCAGGGCACCGTGACGAGCACCGCCACCCTTCTGCTTCTTGGACTTCTTGGTGGTGCCGTTGACTTCGGCGCGCGTCTTCTGCGCCTTGGTGCCGGCACGACCGGCGTTGCGGTAGGCAACGACGACCTGGTGGACCAGATCCTCGCTGAACTCTCGGCCGAACACGTCGTCGGAGACCGACAGCTTGTTGGCGCTACCTGTAATGGCTAGTTCCATGGTCGTTCTCCTCAACCCTTGCTCGCCGGACGCACGATCACGTCGCCACCCGGTGCACCCGGCACGGCGCCACGCACGGCGATGAGGCCGCGCTCAGCGTCCACGCGGACGACTTCCAGGTTCTGCGTGCTCTGCTGCACGGCACCCATGTGGCCGGACATCTTCTTGCCCGGGAACACGCGACCCGGCGTCTGGCGCTGACCGAGCGAACCCGGCGAGCGATGCGACAGCGAGTTACCGTGGGTGGCGTCACCCATGGTGAAGTTCCAGCGCTTGATGGTGCCCTGGAAGCCCTTACCCTTGGTCACGCCTTGGACGTCGACCTTCTGGCCGACTTCGAAGATGTCAGCCTTGATCTCGCCGCCAATGGCGAAATCGCCCAGCTTGTCGGCTTCGACGCGCAGCTCCCACAGGCCACGACCGGCTTCGACCTTGGCCTTGGCCAGGTGACCGGCGACCGGCTTGGTGATCAGCGAGGCGCGACGCGAACCCACGGCAACCTGCACGGCGCTGTAGCCGTCGGCTTCCGGGGTCTTGATCTGGGTGATGCGGTTCGGGGTGGCTTCGATCAGCGTCACCGGAATGGACTTGCCGTCCTCGGTGAACACTCGGGTCATGCCGGCCTTGCGACCGACGAGACCCAACGAATATTTCTTCGCGGTCATGGTCGTGGGCCTCAGGTCAGCTTGATCTGAACGTCGACGCCAGCAGCCAGTTCGAGCTTCATCAGCGCGTCCACGGTCTTGTCGTTGGGGTCGACGATGTCGAGCACGCGCTTGTGCGTGCGGGTCTCGTACTGGTCGCGCGCGTCCTTGTCGACGTGCGGGGAAACCAGGATGGTGTAGCGCTCGATCTTGGTCGGCAGCGGGATCGGGCCGCGCACTTGCGCGCCGGTCCGCTTGGCCGTCTCGACGATCTCGCTGGCCGAGCGGTCGATCAAACGATGATCGTACGCCTTGAGCCGGATTCGGATCTTTTGGTCCGCCATGACGGAAATTTCCTTCGTTAAAGAGCGACGGGCGCGGCCTCTGGGATGCCTTGCCCCGGTTAGTCCAAGCTGATCCAGCTCCCCACCACCCGCGAGTGCTCCACGGACGGAAAGCGCCTGAATCGGCTGGGGATTCTTCCTGAAAAACAAGGCAGGCCGGTAAACCGGCCCGCCCAGACATGAAAGTATAGGACGCGTGACATATCCCGTCAACCACCGGGACGCCCTGCCCGGCCCAAGGCCTGCAGGATGGCACGCGACACTCCGTGTCTGGCGAACACGAGGCGCTTCCTGCACCTCTTTTCGCGGTAGGCCGGCCTCCTCCCAGGGGGCGCCGGCGGGTATTGCGATCCTGAATAGCGGGTCGCTATTCGGGGGCCGGCATTGTAGCCGTACGGCGCGCACGCCGCAAGCGGTTGATGCCGGCGGCCTGCGCCTCAGCGCAGGCCTATCTACGTCGTTGCGTGCCGCGCGCAGAGGCGCGACACGCTAGGCCGCAGGGGCTTACTTGATGATCTTGGCCACCACGCCGGCGCCGACCGTACGGCCGCCTTCGCGGATCGCGAAACGCAGGCCTTCGTCCATCGCCACCGGGTTGATCAGGGTGACCACCATCTTGATGTTGTCGCCCGGCATCACCATCTCCACGCCTTCCGGCAGGGTCACGGCGCCCGTGATGTCGGTCGTGCGGAAGTAGAACTGCGGACGGTAGCCCTTGAAGAACGGGGTGTGACGGCCGCCTTCGTCCTTGCTCAGCACATAGACTTCGGACTCGAACTCGGTGTGCGGGGTGATCGAACCCGGCTTGGCCAGCACCTGGCCACGCTCCACGTCGTCACGCTTGGTGCCGCGCAGCAGTAGACCGGCGTTGTCGCCCGCCTGGCCCTGATCCAGCAGCTTGCGGAACATTTCCACGCCCGTGACCGTGGTCTTCTGGGTCGGACGGATACCGACGATTTCGATTTCCTCGCCCACCTTGATCACGCCGCGCTCGATACGGCCGGTCACCACGGTGCCGCGGCCCGAGATCGAGAACACGTCTTCCACCGGCATCAGGAACGGCTTGTCGACGTCACGCTCCGGGGTCGGGATCCAGGTGTCCAGCGCATCGACCAGCTTCAGGATCGCCGGCACGCCGATCTCGCTCTGGTCGCCTTCCAGCGCCAGACGGGCCGAGCCCGAGATGATCGGGGTGTCGTCGCCCGGGAACTCGTACTTGCTCAGCAGTTCACGGACTTCCATCTCCACCAGCTCCAGCAGCTCGGCGTCGTCCACCATGTCGGCCTTGTTCAGGAACACGACGATGTACGGCACGCCGACCTGGCGCGACAGCAGGATGTGCTCGCGCGTCTGCGGCATCGGGCCGTCAGCGGCCGAGCACACCAGGATCGCGCCGTCCATCTGGGCAGCACCGGTGATCATGTTCTTCACGTAGTCGGCGTGGCCCGGGCAATCCACGTGCGCGTAGTGGCGCGAAGCAGATTCATATTCCACGTGCGCCGTCGAAATCGTGATGCCGCGCGCCTTCTCTTCCGGCGCCGCGTCGATCGCGTCGTATGCCTTGAACTCGCCACCGAAACGCTCCGCGCCGATCTTCGTCAGCGCCGCCGTCAGCGTCGTCTTGCCGTGGTCAACGTGACCAATCGTGCCCACGTTCACGTGCGGCTTGGTGCGTTCGAATTTACCCTTTGCCATTGTCTTCTACCTTTTTATCTGTGATTCGTGACGGGAACGCCGGGAGGCACTACAGGCCTCCCGACCCCACTCAGTTCTTCTTGATGACCGCGTCCGCGATGTTCGCCGGCGCTTCCGCGTAGTGGTCGAACTCCATCGAGAACGTGGCGCGACCCTGCGACATCGAACGCAGCGTGGTGGCGTAGCCGAACATTTCGCCCAGCGGCACCATCGCGGCGATCACCTTGCCGGACGGACTGTCGTCCTGACCCTGCAGGATGCCGCGACGACGGCTCACGTCGCCCATCACGTCGCCCAGGTAGTCTTCCGGGGTGACGATCTCGACCTTCATCATCGGCTCCAGCAGGACCGGCTGGGCCTTGCTGAAAGCTTCCTTGAACGCCATCGAGCCAGCGACCTTGAACGCCATTTCGTTGGAGTCGACGTCATGGAACGAACCGTCGACCGCCTTGATGGCGATATCGACCACCGGGAAGCCGGCCAGCGGGCCGCTCTTCATGGCGTCTTCGATGCCCTTGCCCGCAGCAGCGACGTATTCCTTCGGCACCACGCCACCGACGATGGCGCTCTCGTACGAGAAGCCCACCCCGCGCTCGACCGGCGACATTTCGATGACGATGTGGCCGTACTGGCCGCGACCGCCCGACTGACGCACGAACTTGCCGTCCTGCTTGACCGACTTGCGGATCGTCTCGCGGTACGCCACCTGCGGCTTGCCGACATTGGCTTCCACGTTGAACTCGCGCTTCATGCGGTCCACCAGGATTTCCAGGTGCAGCTCGCCCATGCCCGAGATGATCGTCTGGCCGGATTCTTCGTCCGTCTTGACGCGGAACGAGGGATCTTCCTGCGCCAGGCGGCCGAGGGCCAGACCCATCTTCTCCTGGTCGGACTTGGTCTTCGGCTCCACCGCCATCGAGATGACGGGCTCCGGGAACACCATGCGCTCCAGGGTGATGATGTGGTCGAGCGAGCACAGCGTATCGCCGGTGGTGACGTCCTTCAGACCCACCGCCGCAGCGATGTCGCCCGCGCGCACTTCCTTGATCTCGTCGCGCTGGTTGGAGTGCATCTGCAGGATGCGGCCCACGCGCTCCTTCTTCGACTTGACCGGGTTGTACACCGCGTCGCCGGAGTTCAGCACGCCCGAATAGACGCGGAAGAACGTCAGCGAACCCACGAACGGATCCGTCATGATCTTGAACGCCAGCGCCGAGAACGGCTCGTTGTCGCCCGCCTTGCGGCTGTCTTCCTTCTCGTTCTCGTCGATGCCCTGCACCGGCGGACGATCGGTCGGCGACGGCAGCAGCTGGATCACGCCGTCCAGCATGGCCTGCACGCCCTTGTTCTTGAACGCGGAGCCACAGTAGACCGGAATCACTTCCACCTTCAGCGTGCGCTCGCGCAGGCCGGCGATGATCTCGGCTTCGGACAGGTCGCCCTCGTTGAGGTACTTGTCCATCAGCTCTTCGCTGGCTTCGGCAGCCGCTTCGACCATGAAGGCACGATCCGTTGCCGCCTTGTCGGCCAGCTCGGCGGGAATGTCGCGGTACTCGAACTTGGTGCCCTGAGAAGCGACATCCCAATGGATGTACTTCATCTTCAGCAGGTCGATGACGCCTTCAAAGCCGTCTTCGGCGCCAACCGGCACCTGCATCGGCACCGGGTACGCGCCCAGGCGGGTCTTCAGCTGGTCGACGACCTTGAAGAAGTCGGCACCGGTACGGTCCATCTTGTTGACGAACGCAAGACGCGGCACCGCGTACTTGTTGGCCTGGCGCCACACGGTCTCGGACTGCGGCTGCACGCCGCCCACGGCGCACAGCACGAACACCGCGCCATCGAGCACGCGCAGCGAACGCTCGACTTCGATGGTGAAGTCGACGTGGCCGGGGGTATCGATGATGTTGAAGCGGTGCTGCGGCAGCGACTTGTCCATGCCGGTCCAGAACGCCGTGGTGGCGGCGGACGTGATGGTGATGCCGCGCTCCTGCTCCTGCTCCATCCAGTCCATGGTCGCGGCACCGTCGTGCACTTCACCGATCTTATGGCTGACGCCGGTGTAGAACAGGATGCGCTCGGACGTGGTGGTCTTGCCGGCGTCGATGTGCGCCATGATGCCGAAATTGCGGTAACGCTCGATGGGAGTGGTGCGAGCCACGACAGTCTCTCTTTTCTGATGGAGGGCCGGCGGGATGCCAGGGCCTTCCGTGGAGGGCGGATCTTCAGATGGCCGAATGCCGCCTTTCGGCGGCCTTCGGGGTCGGAACGCGGAAGCGCGTCCCAGGGGCACCTAGATGGTGCCGAAGGCCCTTGCTCGCAAGGGCCCGCAGGCCGTTACCAGCGGTAGTGCGCGAACGCCTTGTTCGCTTCCGCCATGCGGTGGGTTTCTTCACGCTTCTTGATGGCGCCGCCGCGGTTCTCGGAGGCATCCATCAGCTCAGCGGCCAGCTTGCGCGGCATGGAGTTCTCGCCGCGCTTGCGGGCGGACTCGATCAGCCAGCGCATCGCCAGCGCCATGCGGCGCGACGAACGCACTTCGACCGGCACCTGGTAGGTGGCGCCGCCGACACGGCGGGACTTCACCTCGACAGCCGGGGAGACGTTGTCCAGTGCCTTCTCGACCAGCTCGAGGGCATTGGGGTTCTTCTCGCCGATGACGTCCATGGCACCGTAGACGATCTTCTCGGCGACGGACTTCTTGCCGCTCAGCATCACCATGTTGATGAAGCGGGCAATCGTCTGGCTGCCGTGCTTGGGGTCCGGCAGGATTTCACGTTGGGGGGCAGAGCCTTTGCGCGACATGTTCGTTTATTCCTTAAGCCTTGGGACGCTTGGCGCCGTACTTGGAACGGCCCTGGCGACGCTTGGCGACGCCCGAGGCGTCCAGCGAGCCACGCACGGTGTGGTAACGCACGCCCGGCAGGTCCTTCACGCGGCCGCCGCGCACGAGCACCACGGAGTGCTCCTGCAGGTTGTGACCTTCACCGCCGATGTAGCTGATGATCTCTTCCTGGTTGGTCAGGCGCACCTTGGCGACCTTGCGCAGAGCCGAGTTCGGCTTCTTCGGGGTCGTCGTGTAGACGCGGGTGCACACGCCGCGACGCTGCGGGCAGTTGTCCAGCGCGGGCGACTGGCTCTTGTACGTGGGGGCCTGCCGCGGCTTGCGGACCAGCTGATTGACGGTTGCCATAGTGGATTCTTCGTGTGAAGGCCGGAGCCTTGTTTGACATGAAAACGAAGGCAGGCCGTATGACGGCCCACCTAGACGGAAAAGTATAGCCGGCAACCCGCCCGACCGTCAACGCGACGGAGGTGGATGCCTGCCAACTGACTGCGATCCCGCCCTTCCTGGGCCGAAAACGAGGCGCGTCCTGCGCCTCTTTTCGTGGTCTGGGGCGGCCCGGAGGCCGCCGGATGGTGCGTTTTAGCTGGCGCTGGACTCCTCGCCGGCTTCGTCGGCGGCGACCACCGGGGCCGCCGGGGCGGCCTCGCTGCTGCCGCCCGACAGGGCGTCCACCTCGGCCTCGGTCAGACCGGAGGCGTTGCGGCGGCGCTGGTTGTGGTACGCCAGGCCGGTACCGGCCGGGATCAGACGACCGACGATGACGTTCTCCTTCAGGCCGCGCAGGCTGTCGCGGGTACCGCGGACGGCAGCCTCGGTCAGCACGCGGGTGGTTTCCTGGAAGGACGCCGCGGAGATGAACGACTCGGTGGCCAGCGAGGCCTTGGTGATGCCCAGCAGCACCGGGTCGTACTTCGCCAGGATCTCATTGCGGGCCGCCAGCTTGGCGTTCTCTTCAATGAAGCGCTGCTTCTCGATCTGCTCGCCCGCCAGGAACTTGCTGTTGCCGGCGTCGGTGATTTCCACCTTGCGCAGCATCTGGCGGGTGATGACCTCGATGTGCTTGTCGTTGATCTTCACGCCCTGCAGGCGGTAGACGTCCTGGATTTCCTTGACCAGGTAGGCCGCCAGCGGCTCGACACCCAGCAGGCGCAGGATGTCCTGCGGGCTCGGCTCGCCGTCCACGATGGTTTCGCCCTTCGCCACGTGCTCGCCTTCGAACACGATGATCTGGCGGAACTTCGGGATCAGCTCTTCATGCTCGGAACCGTCGGTGTCCTTAATGATCAGGCGCTGCTTGCCCTTGGTGTCCTTGCCGAAGCTGATGACGCCGGAGCGCTCGGCCAGGATGGCCGGGTCCTTCGGCTTGCGGGCTTCGAACAGGTCGGCAACACGCGGCAGACCACCGGTGATGTCGCGGGTCTTGGAGGCTTCCTGCGGCACCTTGGTGACCACGTCGCCCACGCCAACGGGCGCGCCGTCCTGCAGGTTGACGATCGAGCGCGGCGGCAGCAGGTACTGCGCCGGCAGGTCGGTACCGGGGATGCTCAGGTCCTTGCCGTCCTTGTCCACGATACGGACGATCGGACGCAGGTCCTTGCCCTGCGAGCCGCGACGCTTCGGATCGGTGATCTCGCGCGAAGCGAGGCCGGTCAGATCGTCGGTCTTCTCGATGACGGTGACGCCGTCGACGAAGTCGACGAAGCGCACGAAACCGGCGACTTCCGACACGATCGGGTGGTTATGCGGATCCCAGTTCGCCACGGCCTGGCCGGCGGTGATCTGGTCGCCGTCCTTGACGGTGATCGTCGCGCCGTAGGGCAGCTTGTAGCGCTCACGCTCGCGGCCATGGCCATCGAGCACCGACAGTTCGCCCGAACGCGAAACCGCGACCAGGCTGCCGTTGGCGTGCTCGACGAACTTGAGGTTGTTGAACTTGATCGAACCGGTCGTCTTGACGGTGATGTTATCGACCGCCGCCGCACGCGATGCCGCACCACCGATGTGGAACGTACGCATGGTCAGCTGCGTGCCGGGCTCACCGATCGACTGCGCGGCGATGACGCCGACCGCTTCGCCGATGTTGACGATGTGGCCACGGGCCAGGTCGCGACCGTAGCAGTGCGCGCAGACGCCGAATTCGGATTCGCAGGTGATGGTGGAGCGCACCTTCAGGGACTGCACGCCGGCATCTTCCAGCTTCTGCACCCAGGCTTCGTCCAGCAGCGTGTTGCGGGTGACGATCGGATCTTCGTCGTTGCCCGGCAGGAACACGTCCTCGGCCACGATGCGGCCCAGCACGCGGTCACGCAGCGGCTCGACCACGTCGCCGCCTTCCACGATCGGGGTCATGGTCAGGCCTTCAACGGTGCCGCAGTCGACTTCCGTGATCACCACGTCCTGCGCCACGTCGACCAGGCGACGGGTCAGGTAACCGGAGTTCGCGGTCTTCAGCGCGGTATCGGCCAGGCCCTTACGGGCACCGTGCGTGGAGTTGAAGTACTCCTGCACGTTCAGGCCTTCGCGGAAGTTCGCCTTGATGGGCGTCTCGATGATCGAACCGTCGGGGCGGGCCATCAGGCCGCGCATGCCGGCCAGCTGGCGGATCTGCGCCTGGCTACCACGGGCGCCGGAGTCGGCCATGATGTACAGCGAGTTCATCGACTTCTCGTTGATGGTCTCGCCCTTGGCGTTCTTCACCTTGTCGGTACCGATGGTGTCCATCATCGCCTTGGCGATGCGCTCGTTGGTGCGCGACCAGATGTCGACCACCTTGTTGTAGCGCTCGCCGGCGGTGACCAGACCGCTCTGGTACTGCTCCTGGATTTCCAGCACTTCCTGCTCGGCTTCGCCCAGGATGCCCTTCTTCTCGGCCGGGATCAGCATGTCGTCGATGCCGATCGAGACGCCGGCGCGCGTGGCGTACGCGAAGCCGGTGTACATCAGCTTGTCGGCGAACACGACCGTGTCCTTCAGGCCCAGCATGCGGTAGCTGGAGTTGATCAGGCGGCTGATGGCCTTCTTGTTCAACTCGGTGTTGGCCAGCGCGAACGGCAGGCCTTCCGGCAGGATTTCGGCCAGCAGCGCACGGCCGATCGTGGTGTCCACGATGCTGGTCTGCTTGCTGCGGTTGCCGTCCTCGTCGATCACGGTGCCGCTGATGCGGACCTTGACCTTCGCGTGCAGCTCGACCGCGCGGTTGTCGTAGGCGCGCTTGACTTCGGCGATGTTGGCGAACGCCATGCCCTCGCCCTTCTTGTTCTCCAGCGCGCGGGTCATGTAGTACAGGCCCAACACGACGTCCTGCGACGGCACGATGATCGGCTCGCCGTTGGCCGGCGACAGGATGTTGTTGGAAGACATCATCAGCGCGCGCGCTTCCAGCTGGGCTTCCAGCGAAAGCGGCACGTGGACGGCCATCTGGTCACCGTCGAAGTCGGCGTTGAACGCGGTGCAGACCAGCGGGTGCAGCTGGATGGCCTTGCCTTCGATCAGCACCGGCTCGAACGCCTGGATGCCCAGGCGGTGCAGCGTCGGCGCGCGGTTCAACAGAACCGGATGCTCGCGGATGACTTCTTCCAGGATGTCCCAGACTTCCGCTTCTTCGCGCTCGACCAGCTTCTTGGCGGCCTTGATCGTGGTGGCCAGGCCGCGACGCTGCAGCTTGGCGAACACGAACGGCTTGAACAGCTCCAGCGCCATCTTCTTCGGCAGGCCGCACTCGTGCAGACGCAGGGTCGGGCCGACCACGATGACCGAACGGCCGGAGTAGTCGACGCGCTTGCCGAGCAGGTTCTGGCGGAAGCGGCCCTGCTTGCCCTTGATCATGTCGGCCAGCGACTTGAGCGGGCGCTTGTTGGTGCCGGTGATGGCGCGGCCGCGACGGCCGTTGTCCATCAGGGCGTCAACCGATTCCTGCAGCATGCGCTTTTCGTTGCGCACGATGATGTCCGGAGCGTTGAGCTCCAGCAGGCGGCGCAGGCGGTTGTTGCGGTTGATGACGCGACGGTACAGGTCGTTCAGGTCGGAGGTCGCGAAGCGGCCACCATCCAGCGGCACCAGCGGACGCAGGTCCGGCGGCAGCACGGGCAGCACGGTCATGACCATCCATTCCGGACGGTTGCCCGACTCCAGGAACGCTTCCATCAGCTTGATGCGCTTGGTGAGGCGCTTCAGCTTGGTCTCGGAACCGGTGCTGGCAATTTCCTCGCGCAGGTTCACCATCTCGGCCTGCAGGTCGATCGTGCGCAGCAGGTCGTAGACGGCCTCGGCTCCCATGGCGGCGTCGAAATCATCGCCGTGCTCCTGGCGCGCCTGCATGAACTGTTCTTCGGTCAGCAACTGGCGGCGCTCAAGCGAGGTCAGGCCCGGCTCGGTGACGACGTAGGCTTCGAAGTACAGCACGCGCTCGATGTCGCGCAGGGTCATGTCCAGCATCAGGCCGATGCGCGACGGCAGCGACTTCAGGAACCAGATGTGCGCGACCGGGCTGGCCAGGTCGATGTGGCCCATGCGCTCGCGGCGCACCTTGGCCAGCGTCACTTCCGTGCCGCACTTCTCGCAGACGACGCCGCGGTGCTTCATGCGCTTGTACTTGCCGCACAGGCACTCGTAGTCCTTGATCGGGCCGAAGATGGCCGAGCAGAACAGGCCGTCGCGTTCGGGCTTGAACGTGCGGTAGTTGATGGTTTCCGGCTTCTTCACTTCGCCGAAGGACCACGAACGGATCAGGTCCGGCGAGGCCAGCGCGATCTTGATCGCGTCGAAGTCCAGCGTCTGGCGCTGCTGGTTGAAGAGGTTGAGCAGGTCTTTCATTTTGTTTCTCCGTCAGGAGGAATCTTTGTCGAGGGCGGGTTGACCGTGTTCGGAAGGCGCGGGAGCGGCAGGCCGCTCCGCGCCGTTGCGATCAGTCTTCCAGTTCCATGTTGATGGCGAGCGAGCGGATTTCCTTCACGAGCACGTTGAAGGATTCCGGCATGCCCGCGACCATCTCGTGGGCACCATCGACGATGTTCTTGTACATCTGGTTGCGGCCCTGCACGTCGTCCGACTTGACCGTCAGCATTTCCTGCAGGGTGTGCGCCGCGCCGTAGGCTTCCAGCGCCCAGACTTCCATTTCACCGAAGCGCTGGCCACCGAATTGCGCCTTGCCGCCCAGCGGCTGCTGGGTGACGAGCGAGTACGGACCGGTGGAACGCGCGTGCATCTTGTCGTCCACCAGATGGTTCAGCTTCAGCATGTGCATGTAGCCGACCGTGGTGTGGCGATCGAACGCTTCGCCGGTGCGGCCGTCGAACAGCTGGGTCTGGCCGCTGATCGGCAGGTCCGCGAGTTCGAGCATGTGCTTGATCTCGGTTTCCGCCGCGCCGTCGAACACCGGGGTAGCCATCGGCACGCCGTCGGTGAGGTTCTTGGCCAGCGCAATCAGTTCGGCATCGCTGAACTGGTCCAGGTCCACGCGGTCCTCGCCCAGCTTCTGGTCGTGGTTGTAGATCTGGGTCAGGAACTTGCGCAGGTCGGCCACCTTGGCCTGGGCTTCCAGCATGTCCTGGATCTTCTTGCCCAGCCCCTTCGCGGCCCAGCCGAGGTGCACTTCCAGCACCTGGCCGATGTTCATACGCGACGGCACGCCCAGCGGGTTTAGCACGATGTCCACGGTCTCGCCGGTGGCCATGTACGGCATGTCCTCGACCGGCACGATGGTCGACACGACACCCTTGTTGCCGTGGCGGCCGGCCATCTTGTCGCCCGGCTGGATGCGGCGCTTCACGGCCAGGTAGACCTTGACCATCTTCAGCACGCCCGGGGCGAGGTCGTCGCCGGCGGTGATCTTGCCGCGCTTGTCGGCGAAGCGACGCTCGAACTCCTTCTCGTGCGCCTGGATCTGCATCTGGGCGCGCTCGATGGCGTCGGACGCGTCATCGTCCTTCATGCGCAGGGTGAACCACTCCGACTTCTTCAAGCCATCGAGGTAGGCGTCGGAGATCGCGTCGCCCTTCTTCAGCGTACCCGGGCCACCGTTGGCGACCTTGCCGACCAGCTGCGAGCGCAGGCGGGCGTAGATGGCGCCTTCCAGGATGCGGAACTGGTCGTCGAAGTCCTTCTTGACGCGCTTGATCTCGTTTTCCTCGATCTGGCGCGCACGCTTGTCCTTCTCGATGCCGTCGCGGGTGAAGACCTGCACGTCGATGACGGTGCCGTCCATGCCCGGGGGCACGCGCAGCGAGCTGTCCTTCACGTCAGAGGCCTTCTCGCCGAAGATCGCGCGCAGCAGCTTCTCTTCCGGAGTCAGCTGGCTTTCGCCCTTCGGCGTCACCTTGCCGACCATGATGTCGCCGGCACGCACTTCTGCACCGATGTACACCACGCCGCTCTCGTCGAGGCGGTTCAGCGCCTGCTCGGAGACGTTCGGGATGTCGGCGGAGATTTCCTCCGGCCCCAGCTTGGTGTCGCGCGCGACGCAAGTCAGCTCTTCGATGTGGATCGTGGTGTAGCGATCCTCTTCCACCACGCGCTCGGAGAGCAGGATGGAGTCTTCGAAGTTGTAGCCGTTCCACGGCATGAACGCGATCAGCATGTTCTGGCCCAGCGCCAGCTCGCCGATGTCGGTCGAGGGACCGTCGGCCAGCACGTCGCCGCGCGCGACCACATCACCCACGTTCACCAGCGGACGCTGGTTGATGCAGGTGTTCTGATTGGAGCGCGTGTACTTGATCAGCGAGTAAATGTCGACGCCGGCATCGGTTTCACCGGAGATTTCGACTTCGTTGACCTTGACCACGATGCGGCCGGCATCGATCTGCTCGACCACGCCGCCACGACGGGCATTCACGGTCACGCCCGAGTCGCGCGCCACGGCGCGCTCGATGCCGGTACCGACCAGCGGCTTCTGCGCACGCAGCGTCGGCACGGCCTGGCGCTGCATGTTGGCGCCCATCAGTGCGCGGTTGGCGTCGTCGTGCTCCAGGAACGGCACCAGCGCCGCAGCGACCGACACGGTCTGCATCGGCGAGACGTCCATGTAGTCCACTTCGCTCGGCGGCTTCAGCAGCGATTCGCCCTGGTGGCGGCACGGCACGAACTGCTCGGTCAGGCGGCTCTTGGCATCGTGCAGCGCGTTGGCCTGCGCGATGACGTACTCGTTCTCTTCGATCGCCGACAGGTATTCGATCTCGTCGGTGATGGTGCCGTCCACGACCTTGCGGTACGGCGTCTCGAGGAAACCGTAGCTGTTGGTGCGCGCGTACACGGCCAGCGAGTTGATCAGGCCGATGTTCGGACCTTCCGGCGTCTCGATGGTGCAGACGCGGCCGTAATGGGTCGGGTGCACGTCGCGCACTTCGAAGCCGGCGCGCTCGCGGGTCAGGCCGCCCGGGCCGAGGGCCGACACGCGACGCTTGTGCGTGACTTCCGACAGCGGGTTGTTCTGGTCCATGAACTGCGACAGCTGCGAGGAGCCGAAGAACTCCTTGATCGCGGCGGCCACCGGCTTGGCGTTGATCAGTTCCTGCGGGGTCAGGCCCTCGGACTCGGCCATCGACAGGCGCTCCTTCACGGCGCGCTCGACGCGGACCAGGCCCACGCGGAAGACGTTCTCGGCCATTTCGCCGACCGAACGCACGCGACGGTTGCCCAGGTGGTCGATGTCGTCCACGGTGCCGCGGCCGTTGCGGATCTCGGTCAGGACCTTGATGACGTCCAGGATGTCCGAGGTCTCGCCCAGGCTGGCGACCAGACGCTTGGCTTCTTCATCGTTGCGCGCGCCGAAGTACTTCTTGTCGTACAGCACGGCTTCGCCGGTGGTTTCCTTGCGGCCCACGCGACGGTTGAACTTCATGCGACCGACGTTGGACAGGTCGTAGCGCTCGAAGGTGAAGAACAGGTTGTGGAACAGGTTCTGCGCGGCATCCTTGGTCGGCGGCTCGCCGGGACGCATCATGCGATAGATCTCGACCAGCGCTTCGAGCTGCGTCTTGGTGGGGTCGATGCGCAGGGTATTGGACAGGTACGGACCGCGATCCAGGTCGTTGACCCACAGCGTACCCACGGCATCCACGCCGGCCTTGCGGAACTTGGTCAGCTGGTCGTCGGTGATTTCATCGTTGGCGGCGGCCAGCAGCTCACCGGTGTTGGCGTCGATCACGTCGTGCGACAGGATGCGGCCGACCAGATATTCGTCCGGCACGGCCAGAGCGGCGATGCCCGACTGTTCCAGCTGCTTCACGTGGCGCGCGGTGATGCGCTTGCCGGCTTCCACGATGACCTTGTCACCGTCGGCCAGGTCGAAGTTCAGCGTCTCGCCGCGCAGGCGCTCGGCGACGAGCTCGAGCTGCACGCCTTCCGGCAGGATGTGGAAGGTGTTGACGTCGAAGAACTCGTTGAGCATTTCTTCGTTGTTGTAGCCCAGCGCGCGCAGCAGGATCGAAACCGGCAGCTTGCGGCGACGGTCGATACGCGTGAACAGCGCGTCCTTCGGGTCGAACTCGAAGTCCAGCCAGGAGCCGCGGTAAGGGATGATGCGGGCGCTGTACAGCAGCTTGCCCGAGCTGTGCGTCTTGCCACGGTCGTGGTCGAAGAACACGCCCGGCGAACGGTGCAGCTGCGACACGATCACGCGCTCGGTGCCGTTGACGATGAAGGTGCCGTTGTCGGTCATGAGCGGAATCTCGCCCAGATAGACCTCCTGCTCCTTCACGTACTTGATCGCCTTGGTGGACGACTCACGGTCGTAGATCACCAGGCGCACGGTCACGCGCAACGGAGCACCGTAGGACAGGCCACGGTTGCGGCACTCGCGCTCGTCGAACACCGGCTCGCCGAGCTTGTAGCCGACGTATTCCAATGCGGCATTGCCGCTGTAGCTGGCGATCGGGAAGACCGACTTCAGCGCTGCGTGCAGGCCCTTGTCGTCGCGCTTGGCGGGATCGGCGTGTTCCTGCAGGAATTCGCGGTAGGAATCGACCTGGATGGCCAGCAGGAACGGGACCTCGAGGATCGACCGCTGCTTGCCGAAATCCTTGCGGATGCGCTTCTTTTCGGTGAACGAATATGTCGTCATGTGACTGTGCCTTTGGCAGCGTGGGGCGCGCGTCCGCGACCTCACGGGGGGACATTCTTTCGAACGGGTGAATTTTCAGTTGGAAGTCGCTGGTATTGCCGGCACCAGCACGCCTTCTGCCGCTACTTCCAACTACAAACTCGCATTTACATCACTGCATCTTGAAACGACCGAAGGCCAGGGGCTTTCGCCCCCGGCCTCGGGTTGTCGCCTGAGCAATCCGGCGACGGATACGACTTACTTGACTTCGACGCTCGCACCAGCGGCTTCGAGTTCCTTCTTGAACTTGTCGGCGTCTTCCTTCGACACGGCTTCCTTCAGGACGCCACCGGCCTCGGTGAGGTCCTTGGCTTCCTTCAGGCCCAAGCCGGTGATGGCGCGAACGGCCTTGATCACGTCGACCTTCTTGGCGCCGGCATCCTTCAGGACGACGGTGAATTCGGTCTGCTCTTCGACCGGGGCGGCGGCGGCGGCCGGACCGGCAGCGGCGACGACCGGGGCGGCGGCGGAGACGCCGAACTTCTCTTCGATGGCCTTGACCAGCTCCATCACTTCCATCAGGGTCTTGCCGGCAATGGCGTCGACGATCTGTTCGTTGGAAAGGGACATTGTGTTTACCTTTGGAAATTATCTGGGATTAGGGTTCGTAGAACCGTAGAAGACGTCGAATCAGGCTTCGGCCGGGGCTTCGGCAGCGGCTTCCGCCGGTGCTTCGCCACCACCCTGCTTGTCGGCCACGGCCTTGACGGCACGGGCGAACATCGAGGCCGGCTCGGCCAGGACGCGGGCCAGCATGGCCAGGGCCTGATCGCGGGTCGGCAGCGACGCCAGGACTTCCACATGGCTGGCCGGATACAGCTGACCACCCACGGAGACGACCTTCGGCTGAAGCTTGTCGTTACCCTTGGCGAATTCCTTGATCAGGCGACCGGCAGCGCCGGGCTCCTCGGTCGAGAACGCATACAGCAGCGGACCGACGAGCTTGTCCTGGACAACCTCGAACTCGGTACCGGCCACGGCACGCACGGCCAACGTGTTCTTGACAACTTTCAAGTACACGCCGGTCTCGCGAGCCTTCTTGCGCATCGCGGTCATCTGACTGACCGTGGTGCCTGCGTATTCGGCGGCGACCAGGGAGTGCGCCTTGGCGGCGACGTCTGCCAGTTCGGCGACTACTTCTTGCTTCTGGGACAGATTGAGAGCCATACACTCCTCACTTATTGACTCCGCTCGCGGCTCCTGCCGTTCGCGGTCCTGGACGGCACCCCTCCGTGGGTACCGGGGACGCAGAGGTCCCGGCGGTGGCCTGTCTGACTGGCGACCTGGCGGTCGTGCTCCAGAAAACTTCCAGAAGGCGGCACCATCTACGCAGGCGCATCCCCCGAGGGGAATGGATTAAGCGATCCCGCTAGCCACGACGGCGATTCCCTGCCAGCACGAGCTTCCCTGCCCGTCGTCGTTGCGCGCTGACCGCACCTGCGGTCTTTGACGGCTGTCGCTCGCACCGGTCTCCCGGCCTGGGCGACTGCCCTCAAAATTCGTTGCGCCCTGCCCCGCGTCGCGAGGCAGGGGTGATGCGATTACTTCAGGGACAGCGAGGACTGGTCCACGGTCACGCCGGGACCCATGGTCGAGCTGACCGAGATCTTCTGCAGGTACTGGCCCTTCGAGGTGGCCGGCTTGGCCTTCACCAGGTCGATCAGCAGCGCCTGCAGGTTCGACTTCAGCGCTTCGTCGTCGAAGCTCGCCTTGCCGATCGTGCAATGGATGATGCCGGCCTTGTCGGTGCGGTAGCGCACCTGGCCCGACTTGGCGTTCTTCACCGCCTCGGCAGGGTTCGGCGACACGGTGCCGACCTTCGGGTTCGGCATCAGGCCGCGCGGGCCCAGGACCGTACCCAGCTTGCCGACCACGCGCATCGCGTCCGGCGTGGCGATGACCACGTCGTAGTTGATGTCGCCGGCGAGCATCTTCTCGGCCAGGTCGTCCATGCCGACGGCTTCGGCGCCAGCGGCGGCGGCTTCGTCAGCCTTCGCGCCGGCCGGGGCGAACACCGCCACGCGGACCGACTTGCCGGTACCGGCGGGCAGCACGGTGGAGCCGCGCACCTGCTGGTCGGACTTCTTGGCGTCCACGCCCAGGCGCACGGCGACGTCCACGGACTCGACGAACTTGGACTTGACCGCGGTCTTGATGATCTTCAGGGCCTCGTCAATGGCGTATGCCTTGCCGGGGGTCACGGCGGCCAGGATGGCCTTCTGTCGCTTGTTCTGTGCCATCTCTTAACCCTCTACCGTCAGGCCCATGGAGCGGGCGGAACCCGCGATCGTGCGCACCGCTGCGTCCAGGTCGGCCGCGGTCAGGTCGGGTTCCTTCGCCTTGGCGATGTCCTCGAGCTGCTTGCGGGTGACCTTGCCCACCTTCTCGGTGTTCGGGCGCTTGGAGCCGGACGTGATGCCGACGGCCTTCTTCAGCAGGATCGACGCCGGGGGCGTCTTCGTGATGAAGGTGAAGGTACGGTCGGAATAGGCCGTGATGACCACCGGAATCGGCAGACCCGGCTCCAGCTTCTGCGTGGCGGCATTGAACGCCTTGCAGAATTCCATGATGTTCAGGCCGCGCTGACCCAGCGCAGGACCGACCGGCGGCGAGGGGTTGGCCTGACCGGCCTTCACCTGCAGCTTGATGTAACCGACAACTTTCTTTGCCATGTGAGTACTCTCCGGGTGCTAGCGCCTGTGAAGGCTCCCCATCGGACCGGGAAAATCACGCGTCCCGGCATCGCGTATCTCGAACGCGCCAACGGCCGCCCAAAGGCGGCCACGGCTCCTGCCCGGCCAGCCGTTCAGGGAGCCGCGCAGTATAACAGGGTTTTGGCGGGCCCGCTCGAGCGGGCCCGGCCACCGGATCAGGCCTTCTCGACCTGTCCGAATTCCAGCTCCACCGGGGTGGAGCGGCCGAAGATCAGCACTGCGACGCGCAGGCGGCTCTTCTCGTAATTGACTTCCTCGACCACGCCGTTGAAGTCGTTGAACGGGCCATCGGTGACGCGCACCATCTCGCCCGGCTCGAACAGGACCTTCGGCTTCGGCTTTTCGACGCCTTCCTGGACGCGGTCGAGGATGGCCGCAGCTTCCTCGTCGCGGATCGGCAGGGGGCGGTCGGCGGTGCCGCCGATGAAACCCAACACCTTGGAGGTGTCCTTCACAAGGTGCCAGCTCTCGCTGTCCATGCGCGGGATGCCGCCTTCGTCGTGGGTCTCGATCTGCACCAGCACGTAGCCGGGGAAGAACTTGCGCTCGGAACGACGCTTCTGGCCGGAGCGCATTTCCACGACCTCTTCGGTCGGGACCAGTACGTCGCCGAACTTCTCCTGCATGCTGTCGCGGACGATGCGGTCACGCAGGGCCTGGGCTACCGACTTCTCGAAGCCCGAATAAGCATGGACGACATACCAACGCTTCACTGAGGCGCTCTCCTTAACGGCCAAAATTCAAGAACAGCTCGATCGCCTTCTGGATGGCGAAATCGAAGCCGGCCAGGATCAGGCTGAGCAGGATGACCACCACGATGACCACCCACGTCGTGCGGGTCGCCTCTTCGCGGGTCGGCCACACGACTTTGCGCAGCTCGAAGCGGGACTCAGCCAGGAACTCGCGCGTATCGCGGCCCTTAGCGGTACCCAGGAACACCAGGGCGCCCAGCACGAGGCCCGCAACCACAGCGAGCGAACGCAGCGGCGTGGCCCATTGGCCATTAAAGAACCACCAGGCCACCAGGCCCGCCACGACCAGCGCAAGCGCCAGCACGTACTTGGCGATATCGCCCGCGGAGGTGGCGGTCGCTTTGGATTGTTCGACCTTGCTGTTCAAGTCAGTGTCGCTCTTTTGCTCTGGAGGGAGTGGCGGGAATCCCGCACTCCGCGGGGAAGGAAGTGGCACGCCAGGAGGGACTCGAACCCCCAACCTGCGGTTTTGGAGACCGCTGCTCTGCCAATTGAGCTACTGGCGTATCGATACAGCTACAACCTTCCCTTAGACGGCGAAGGCGGACCGAGGTTCCGGCCCGCCCTTCGCGCTATCCGGCGAACCCGTCGCCGGGACCGCAGGGGCTTACTTGATGATCTTGGCCACCACGCCGGCGCCGACCGTACGGCCGCCTTCGCGGATCGCGAAACGCAGGCCTTCGTCCATCGCTACCGGGTTGATCAGGGTGACCACCATCTTGATGTTGTCGCCCGGCATCACCATCTCCACGCCTTCCGGCAGGGTCACGGCGCCCGTGATGTCGGTCGTGCGGAAGTAGAACTGCGGACGGTAGCCCTTGAAGAACGGGGTGTGACGGCCGCCTTCGTCCTTGCTCAGCACATAGACTTCGGACTCGAACTCGGTGTGCGGGGTGATCGAACCCGGCTTGGCCAGCACCTGGCCACGCTCCACGTCGTCACGCTTGGTGCCGCGCAGCAGTAGACCGGCGTTGTCGCCCGCCTGGCCCTGATCCAGCAGCTTGCGGAACATTTCCACGCCCGTGACCGTGGTCTTCTGGGTCGGACGGATACCGACGATTTCGATTTCCTCGCCCACCTTGATCACGCCGCGCTCGATACGGCCGGTCACCACGGTGCCGCGGCCCGAGATCGAGAACACGTCTTCCACCGGCATCAGGAACGGCTTGTCGACGTCACGCTCCGGGGTCGGGATCCAGGTGTCCAGCGCATCGACCAGCTTCAGGATCGCCGGCACGCCGATCTCGCTCTGGTCGCCTTCCAGCGCCAGACGGGCCGAGCCCGAGATGATCGGGGTGTCGTCGCCCGGGAACTCGTACTTGCTCAGCAGTTCACGGACTTCCATCTCCACCAGCTCCAGCAGCTCGGCGTCGTCCACCATGTCGGCCTTGTTCAGGAACACGACGATGTACGGCACGCCGACCTGGCGCGACAGCAGGATGTGCTCGCGCGTCTGCGGCATCGGGCCGTCAGCGGCCGAGCACACCAGGATCGCGCCGTCCATCTGGGCAGCACCGGTGATCATGTTCTTCACGTAGTCGGCGTGGCCCGGGCAATCCACGTGCGCGTAGTGGCGCGAAGCAGATTCATATTCCACGTGCGCCGTCGAAATCGTGATGCCGCGCGCCTTCTCTTCCGGCGCCGCGTCGATCGCGTCGTATGCCTTGAACTCGCCACCGAAACGCTCCGCGCCGATCTTCGTCAGCGCCGCCGTCAGCGTCGTCTTGCCGTGGTCAACGTGACCAATCGTGCCCACGTTCACGTGCGGCTTGGTGCGTTCGAATTTACCCTTTGCCATGGCTGCTAGTTCTCGAGTGAATCGTCAATGGGAAGTGGTGCTCACGAAAGGAATCGAACCTTCGACCTCCTCCTTACCAAGGAGGTGCTCTACCGACTGAGCTACGTGAGCGTGAAACCGTTTGGTGTTGCCTGGACTTGCTGCAGACCCTGTACTGGCGTTCAGTGGAGCGGGAGACGGGAATCGAACCCGCACTAGTAGCTTGGAAGGCTACAGTTCTACCATTGAACTACTCCCGCACCGGGAGACCACTACAACTCAAAACAACAACGAAAAACTGGTGGAGGGAGGTGGATTCGAACCACCGAAGGCGTAAGCCAGCAGATTTACAGTCTGCCCCCGTTGGCCGCTTGGGTATCCCTCCGGGATCACCGGACTGACCGGCCAGGCGGCCAAATCAAACCAGGGTGAAACAGCCCGAGATTTTGGCGTGTGCGGACCCGTCTGTCAACGCGCCCGACGCACTTTTTTCTCAGACGTTGAATCGGAAATGGAGGACGTCGCCTTCCTGCACGCGGTACTCCTTGCCTTCCAGCCGCAGCCGGCCGGCGTCGCGTGCACCCGCCTCGCCCCGATACTTCAGGAAGTCGTCGAACGCGATGGTCTCGGCGCGGATGAAGCCCTTCTCGAAGTCCGTATGGATGACGGCCGCCGCCTGGGGGGCCGTGGAGCCGGCCTTCACCGTCCAGGCGCGCACTTCCTTCACGCCGGCCGTGAAGTAGGTCTGCAGGCCCAATAGCGTGTACGCGGCCCGGATCACCCGGTTCAAGCCCGGCTCGTCGAGTCCGAGGTCGGTCAGGAACGCATCGCGGTCGGCATCGTCGAGCTGGGAGAGCTCTTCCTCGATGGCGGCCGACACCGGCACCACCTGGGCACCCTCGGTCACGGCACGGGCACGCACCGCCTCGAGGTGCGGGTTGTTCTCGAACCCGTCCTCCAGCACGTTGGCCACGTACATCACCGGCTTCAGGGTCAGCAGGAACAGGTCGCGAACCAGCGCCTTCTCTTCGTCGTCCAGGCCCAGCGCACGGCCGGGCTTGCCGTCGTTGAGGCCGGCCTGCAACTTCTGCAGCACGGGCTTGCGTGCGATCGCGTCCTTCTCGCCCGCCTTCGCGGAACGCTCGGCGCGGTTCAACGCCTTTTCCACGCTTTCCAGATCCGCCAGCGCCAGCTCGGTATCGATCGTCTCGATGTCCGAGATCGGATCGATCCGGTTGTTGACGTGGATGACGTCGTCGTTCTCGAAGCAGCGCACCACGTGGGTGATCGCGTCCACTTCACGGATATGCGCGAGGAACTTGTTGCCCAGGCCTTCGCCACTGGCCGCGCCGGCCACCAAACCTGCGATATCGACGAATTCCACGGCGGTCGGGATGACCTTCTGCGGCTTGACGATGTCAGCGAGCTGATTGAGGCGCAGGTCCGGCACCGGCACCACGCCTACGTTCGGCTCGATGGTGCAGAACGGGAAGTTGGCCGCGGCGATACCCGCCTTGGTCAGCGCATTGAACAGGGTGGACTTGCCGACGTTCGGCAGGCCGACGATGCCGCATTTGATGCCCATATCGTGAATCCGTCTTGATGATTCGGGATTCGGCACTCGCGGCAAAGCCGGAATCCCGAATCCCCAATCAACCCTCAGGCCTTGGAGGTGTGCAACCGCTTCATCGCTTCGTTGAAATCGCCCTGCACCGCCAGCGGCAATGCATCCATCGCATCGTCGATGGCGCGCGCGATCAGGATTTCGTCGTCCTTGCCCGGCTTGCCGAGCACCCACCCGGTGACGCGATCCTTGTGCCCGGGATGGCCGATGCCGATCCGCAGGCGATGAAACTTGCCATGCCCCAGGTGCTGCATGGTGTCGCGCAATCCGTTCTGGCCGCCATGGCCGCCGTCGAACTTCAAGCGTGCGGCGCCCGGCGCCAGATCGAGCTCGTCGTGCGCCAGCAATGCCTCTTCCGGCGCGATCTTCCAGAAGCGCAGCGCGGCGGCGACCGACTTGCCGCTCAGATTCATGTACGTGGCAGGCTTGAGCAGCCAGACCGGCTGCCCCGCCACGATGATCTTGGCCGTTTCGCCGAACAGCTTGCTGTCCAGGCCGAACCGCTCACCCTGCCGCTCCGCCAGGGCGTCGACAAAATGGAACCCGGCGTTGTGCCGGGTTCGGGCATGTTCGGCACCGGGATTGCCCAGTCCGACGATGAGGCGCAAGCCTGCCATGGGGGACGCACCGCGCACCTGCGCCCGCCGAAGCGGGCGCAGGATCACGCGATTACTTGTCGTCCTTCTTGGCGACCTTGGAAGCCGGCACGTCGGCCGATTCCGCCGGGGCTTCTTCGGCTTCTTCCTTGCCGTGCTTGGCGATCACGACGGCGACGTCGTGTTCCTTGCCCAGCTTCAGCTCGGGAATGGTGACGCCGGCCGGCAGCTTCACTTCCGACAGATGGACCACCGCGCCGATGGCCAGGTCGACCAGGTCGATCTCGATGAATTCCGGCAGGTCCTTCGGCAGGCACTCGACGACGACTTCGTTCAGTTCGTGGGTGACCACGACTTCGGCGGACTTGCCGGCCGGCGACTTGTCTTCGTTGAGGAAGTGCAGCGGCACCGCAGTGCGCAGCGTCTCGTTCTCGTTCACGCGCTGGAAGTCCAGGTGCATGATCTGCTGCTTGAACGGGTGGCGCTGCATGTCACGCAACAGGACCTTCTGGATGTCGCCGTTGAGGCTCAGGTCCAGGATCGACGCGTAGAACCAGTCGTGCTGGGAGGCCAGCCAGACTTCGTTGTGGTTCAGCTGGATGCTGACCGGCTTCAGTTCGCCACCGTAGACGATGGCAGGCACGGTGCCCGCGTGACGGAGGCGGCGGCTCGCACCCTTACCCTCGTCTTCGCGGCGCTCGACCTTGATTTCATGTGTCTTAGCCATTTGCTTCACTACCTAGGTTGTTGGACCGCCTTTCGGCGATCTGATGAAGGCTCATCCGCGACCAGATGAACCCGAAAAGCCACACCCCGGTGAACCGGCGCGCGGCGGAGACTCAATCCACGTACAACGAGCTGACCGATTCGCCGAAGGCGATGCGGCGGATCGTTTCCGCCAGCAGTTCCGCCACCGACAGCTGGCGGATCTTGCTGCAGCCCTGCGCCTGCGGCGAGAGCGGGATGGTGTCGGTGACGACGAGTTCGTCGAGCACCGAGTTGTTCAGATTGTCCACTGCCGGGCCCGAGAGCACGGGGTGGGTGCAGTACGCCGCCACCTTGTTGGCGCCGTGCTGCTTCAGCGCCGCAGCCGCGGCGCAGAGTGTGCCGGCAGTGTCGACGATGTCGTCCACCAGCACGCAGTCCTTGCCTTCCACGTCGCCGATGATGTTCATCACCGTGGCCACGTTGGCGCGCGGACGGCGCTTGTCGATGATCGCCAGGTCGGCGTCGTCCAGGCGCTTGGCGACCGCGCGGGCGCGGACCACGCCACCCACGTCGGGCGACACGACCAGCAGGTTTTCCGTGCCGTAGGCGCGCCAGATGTCGGCCAGCAGCAGCGGCGACGCATACACGTTGTCGACCGGAATATCGAAGAAGCCCTGGATCTGGTCGGCGTGCAGATCGACCGTCAGCACGCGATCCGCGCTGACCGCACCGAACATCTTCGCCGCCACCTTCGCCGTGATCGGCACGCGCGAAGAGCGCATGCGGCGATCCTGGCGCGCGTAGCCGAAATACGGCACCACCGCGGTGACGCTGCTGGCCGATGCGCGCTTCAGCGCGTCGATCAGGACCAGCAGCTCCACCAGGTTCTCGGCGCTCGGCGCACAGGTCGGCTGCACGACGAACACTTCCTGCCGGCGCACGTTTTCCTGGATCTCCACCTGCACTTCGCCGTCGGAGAACCGGGACACCAGCGCCTTGCCGGGACGCACGCCCAGCTCGCGGCAGATGCTGTTCGCCAACGGCTTGTTGGCGTTGCCGGAGAACACAAGCAGGTTACGTTCGTCTTGCATGGTCGTCTCGGCGGATGCGGCTGGACTATGGATTGGCAGGGGCGGAAGGATTCGAACCTACGAATGCCGGGATCAAAACCCGGTGCCTTAACCACTTGGCGACGCCCCTAGGCGTTTTTCTCCGTCCCGCGAACCTGCGCCAGCGCATCCAGCAGCGGCGAGCGCGCCGCGCCCTCCGCCACCCAGGCACGAAGCCCGGCAGGCAGGGACACCAGCGCATCCTCGGCGGCGGCCCGGTTGGCGAACTCCACAAAGCAGCCGCCGCCGGAGCCGGTCAGACGCGGGCGGCCGACGTGCGAAAGGGCCGAAAACACTGCCTCGATGGCAGATTCACGGCGACGCACGACCGGCTCGAACGCATTGCCGAGCAATGATCCCGAAACGAAGTCCGATATTTTCGCGGGTGCAGCATCACGCGTCAAATCCGGAGACTGGAACAGCCCTGCCGTGGGGACATGGACCCCCGGATCAGCGACCAGATACCAGGCCGGCGGCAGGTCCAGAGGGGCCAGCACCTCGCCTACCCCTTCCGCCCAGGCGTTCTCACCGCGGACGAAGACCGGAACATCGGCCCCCAGGAGCAGGCCAAGGCCCGCAAGCCGCTCCATGCCCAGATGGGTGCCCCAAAGCCGGTCCAGCGCGACCAGGACAGTCGCAGCGTCCGACGACCCGCCGCCGAATCCCCCACCCGCAGGAATCCGCTTTTCGATGCCGATATCGACACCTTTGGCGACATTGGCTTCAGATTGAAGCAGTTTCGCCGCCCGAACCAACAGGTCGTCGGCTTCGGTCACGCCCGGGACCGAGTCGCCGACACGGCGCACCTGATCGTCGTTGCGCAGCCTGAGGTACACGGTGTCACCCCACGCCAGGATCCGGAACACGGTCTGCAGCAGGTGGTAGCCGTCGGCTCGCCGCCCCGTGATCTGGAGGAACAGGTTCAGTTTCGCGGGGGCCGGCCAGGCCGACCAGCCCTGGTCCGCGGGGAAGCGGGTCACGGCGACGCCAGCTGCCACTGGTCGATGGCGAGCTTCACCGTGGCGCCCTCGCGCCGCGCCTCGATCCGGCGCGGCATCGCTGGCTGGCCGGCCTCGGCGGGACTCCACTCCATATAGTCCACCCGCCAGCCGCGCTGGCGGAGCGTGCGCAGACGGCCATCGGCGCCGTAATCGGCTGCCCCGGTCGCTACCGCCGGATCTTCCAGCCCCCGCGCCCACTGCGCCATCGAGGCCACCGGAATGTCCCAGCCGGTCGCCTCCCGGAGCAAGCCCTCGGCGTCGGCGCCCTCACGGGTGCCGCCTTCGAGTCCTTCTAGACGCCCGCCGCCCGAGCCTGTATCGCCACTCAGGCGCCAGCTCTGCCGCGTCACCGGCGCACTCAGCGCGACCTCGTAGGCCGACGCGCCCTGCTGCCAATCGATCCGGCCGCTGCCGCCTTTCCCGTTGGCGTTCACGGCCACGCGGCCGGAGAACGACCATGCCGTGTGTTTCTCCAGCCAGGCCTGGCGTTCGGCCTGCGCGCTGCGCGCGGCGGCCAAGGCTGCGGGATCGCGCAACACCGGCGCATCGGACGCCGGCCCGCGCGTGGCGCAGCCGGCTATCAACAGGGCGAACAGCCCTGCCACGAGGATTCGAGAAACACTCATGCGCCCGTCTTCTCCAGCGCCCGTTGCAGCGAGCGGTTGTCGGGATCGATCTTGCGCGCCTCTTCGAAGAACCGGCGCGCCTCATCCTTCTGCCCCATCACCCACAACACCTCGGCGACGTGGGCGGCGATTTCGGCATCCTTCTGCATCGTGAAGGCACGGCGCAGCTCAACCAGCGCTTCGGCATTGCGGCCCAACCGGTAGAGCACCCAGCCATAGCTGTCGATGATCGCGGCATCGTCTGGCGCCGCAGTGCGTGCGCGATCGATGAGTTCCAACGCTTCCTGGTAACGCGTCGTGCGGTCGGCCAGTGTGTATCCCAACGCATTCAGAGCGGCCACGTTGTCCGGCTCGATCACCAGGATGCGGCGGAAGTCGGCTTCGGCGTGCTCGATGCTGTCGCGCCGCTCCCACGCCAGGCCACGCGAATAGAGCAGCGCGAGATCGTCCGGATACGCCGCCAACCCGCGCGCGAACACGTCGAGTTCTCCCTCGACCTGCCCGTCCTTCTGGCGCAGCTCGGCTTCCATCAGATAGGCGTCGCGGCGCGCGCCATCCTCGACGCTCGCATCGGCCTGCAGCTTGCGCGCTTCGGCGAAAGCTTCCTCTTTGCGATCAAGGTCGAAGAGCGCCGAGATCGCGCGCAACCGGGCCTCGGACCGCTGTTCGCCCGCCGGCACGCTGCGGTACCAGGCGAGCGCCTCGTCGTGCCGCTTGAGGAATTCGGCCATCTGGCCCAGCAACAACCGACGGTCCGGGCTGAACTCGGTCGGCTGGTTCGTGCCGTTCGCGGTCTTCTTCACTTCTTCATACAGCGCGGCGAGCGCTTCCGAGTCCTCAGCCTTCGCCAGCAGCCGCGCGCGCAGACCGTAGGTCAGCGTGTCCTGCGGTCCCTGGCCCAGCGCACGCGAAGCGGCCGCCGAATCGCCCAAACGGTCGTACTCTTCGGCCAGCTTGAGGCGCAGCCCGCTGTCGTCCGCCGCCTTGGGCAACAGGCCGTCCAACACCTTGCGCGCTTCGTCCTTGCGGTCGGCCTGGATGAACTGGCTGGCCTGCAGCAACGCGACCTGGGGCTCGCCCGAGAAGCGCTTTACCACGTCGGCCACCATGCGCTCGGCCAGCGCCGGCTGGTCCAGCTGCTGGGCCAGGCCGGTGAAGGCCAGCCACGCCTGCAACGTGCCGGGGATCGCGCCATCGTCGACGAGTTCGCGCAGGAGGCGCGCCGCCAGTTGAGGATCCTTGCCGCCACTGGCCAGCGCCGTCAGCGCATGGCGCCAGCCCAGTTCGTCGGGCTCCTTCATCAGCGAGGCCAGTTCGCGCCGCGCCACCCTGGCCTGCCCCTGGCGAAGGGCGAGCGTCGCCTCCGCACCGCGAAGCGCCAGCGTGCGGGGCGAGCGGGCGCGCCACAACTTGATGGCCTCGGCGGCGCGCGCGTCGTCCTTGGCCAGCAAGGCGATGCGGGTGGCGCGCTCGGCCAGGCCGGCATCGTCGTCCTGGCGGGCCGCTTCGAGGTACCAGCGGGAAGCATCCGGCAGTTGGCCGGCCTGCAGGGCGAATTCACCGGCCATGACCGTGGTCAGCGCGTCATCCTTCTCGGCGCGCGCGGCGGAAGGCGCCGCCATTGCCATCGGGGCCAACGCCCCCAGGACCAGCACGGCCAGCGTGGTGCGAATCATTTCGGGCATGAAGGTCATGTCGGCCGTAAAATGGCGGCCCTGATGAGCCAGCAGCTTACTGCAAGCACCTGAACGATGACGTTGTGGGTCCTCGGATTGAACCACCAGACCGCGCCGGTCGACCTGCGCGAACGGGTGGCGTTCGACGCCGGCACGGTGGCGCATGCGCTGTCGTCGCTGCGTGCGCTGCCGAACGTGGCCGAGGCCGCCCTGCTCTCCACGTGCAACCGGACCGAGCTCTATGCGGTGGCCGAGGATGGCGACGTGCTGGCCAGCTGGCTGGCGACGCACGCCGACGGCCTCGACGGCTACCTGTACCGCCACCGTGATGCCGATGCCGTACGCCATCTGTTCCGGGTGGCGACGGGGCTGGACTCGATGGTGTTGGGCGAGCCGCAGATCCTGGGCCAGGTGAAGGACGCGTGGTCCACCGCGCGCGAACACGGCGCGCTGGGCAATCGCTTGGACCGCCTGTTCCAGCAGACCTTCGCCGTCGCCAAGCGCGCGCGCACCGATACCCGCGTCGGCGCGAATCCCGTGTCGGTCGCCTCCGCCGCCGTTCGTCTGGCGCAGAACGCGTTCGCCCGGCTCAGCGAATCCACCGTGCTGCTGGTCGGTGCCGGCGAAACCATCGAACTGGCCGCCAAGCACCTCAGCGAAGGGCGCGTGCGCCGCCTGTTGGTGGCCAACCGCACGCTGGCGCATGCGCAGGAACTGGCCACGCGCCACGGCGGTTACGCACTGCCGCTGACCGAACTGGACCGCCACCTGGCCGAAGCCGACGTGGTGTTCTCCGCCACCGCCGCGCGCGAACCGGTGGTGTTGCAGGCGCAGGTGTCCGCCGCGCTGGCCAAGCGCAAGCACAAGCCGATGCTGCTGTTCGACCTGGCCGTGCCGCGCGACATCGAAGCCTCCGTGGCGGACCTGCGCGACGCCTACCTCTACACCGTGGACGACCTGGAGCGCGCGGTCGAAGACAACCGCCGCGGCCGGCGCGAAGCCGCCGACGCCGCCGAGGCGATCATCGACGTGCAGGTCGGCCGCTTCATGGAAACGCTGCAGGCCGGCACCCGCACCGAGCCGCTCAAGCGCCTGCGCGCGCTGGGCGAATCCACGCGCGAGGACGTGCTGGCCAAGGCGCGCCAGCAACTGGCCAACGGCCGCGAGCCGGAGCAGGTGCTGGAATTCCTCGCCCATACGCTGACCAACCGCCTGCTGCACCCGCCCACCGCCGCGCTGCGCGAAGCGGCGCTGAGCGGCGACGCCGAGCTGACCCGCGCCGCCGACCGGTTGTTCCCGGTGCACGCCCCGTATTCGCACCTGAAGAAAGACGATGACGCCGACGCTGCGCCGTAAGCTCGAAGCGTTGGCCGAACGCCGCGAAGAACTCGAACGCCTCCTTGCCGATCCCGGCGTGATCGGCGACGTCGAGCGCTTCCGCAACTTCTCGCGCGAATTCGCCCAACTGGAACCGGTGGCCGTCGCCCTGGCCGACGAGCAGCGCGCGCGCGCCGACCTCGTCGCCGCACAGGCGATGCGCAACGACCCGGAACTGGCCGACCTCGCCGAGGAAGAGATCGCCGCCGCGCAAGCGCGCCTGAGCGAACTGGATGGCGAACTGATGCTGTTGCTGGTGCCGCGCGACAGTCGCGACGAAGGCAACCTGTTCCTCGAAGTGCGTGCCGGCACCGGCGGCGACGAAGCGGCGATCTTCGCCGGCGACCTGTTCCGCATGTACGCCCGCTACGCCGAACGCCAGGGCTGGAAGGTCGACGTCGAATCCGACAATCCCGGCGAGCATGGCGGCTACAAGGAAGTCGTCGCCCGCGTGGTCGGCCGCGGCGCGTATTCCAAACTCAAGTTCGAATCCGGCACCCACCGCGTCCAGCGCGTGCCGGAAACCGAATCGCAGGGCCGCATCCATACCTCCGCGGCGACGGTGGCGATCATTCCGGATGTCGAGGAAGTGGACGACATCACGATCAACCCCGCCGACCTGAAGGTCGACACCTTCCGCTCCTCCGGCGCGGGCGGCCAGCACGTCAACAAGACCGAATCGGCGATCCGCATCACCCACGTGCCCACCGGCGTGGTGGTGGAGTGCCAGACCGAGCGCAGCCAGCACGCCAACCGCGACAAGGCGATGAAGCGGCTGAAGGCGCAGTTGCTGGATGCCGAGCGCAGCAAGCAACAGGCCGCGCAGGCCGAATCGCGCCGCCTGCAGGTCGGCAGCGGCGACCGCAGCCAGCGCATCCGCACCTACAACTTCCCGCAGGGTCGCATCACTGATCACCGCGTCGAAGGCCTCACGCTCTACGATCTGCCCAACATCATCCAGGGCGACCTGGACGACCTGATCGACCGCCTCGGCCGCGAGCACCTGGCCGACGAACTGGCCCGCCTGTCGGAGGCACCATGACCCTCGATATCCGCCGCGCGACCTCGGCCGACCTGGATCTCGTGGCGCCGTTGTTCGATACCTATCGCGTGTTCTACGGCAAGCCGTCGGAGCCCGCACTCGCGCGCGATTTCATCCAGGCGCGGATCGCGCGCGCGCAGTCGGTGATCCTGCTTGCCCTCGATGACGGCAAGGCCGTCGGCTTCGTCCAGTTGTACCCCGCGTTCTCGTCCGTCAGCGCCACCCACGTGTGGATCCTCAACGACCTGCTGGTGCTGCCCGAGGCACGTCGCGGTGGCGTGGCGCGCGCCCTGCTGACGGCCGCCGCCGACTTCGCGCGCGCGGACGGCGCCTTGCGGCTGGAGCTGGAAACCGACCACGACAACCGCACGGCGCAGGCCCTGTACCACGCGATGGGCTGGACGCTGTACGACGGCACACTGCGTTATCGCCTGCCGCTCCGCTGACGCGCGATTGCGTTACCCTGCGCGGCATGAGCCATGCCGATGAACTGATTCCCTTGCAGTTGTGCGTGCTGACCGTGTCGGACAGCCGCAGCCTGGCCGAGGATCGCTCCGGCGATTACCTGGTCGATGCGCTCGCGAACGAAGGCCATCACCTGCATGCCCGTGCGCTGCTGCCCGACGACCGTTACCGCCTGCGCGCGCAGGTGTCGCAGTGGATCGCCGATCCCGCCGTCGACGGCATCCTGGTCACCGGTGGCACCGGCTTCACCGGCCGCGACTCCACGCCCGAAGCGCTGCTGCCGCTGCTGGACAAGGAGATGCCGGGCTTCGGCGAACTGTTCCGGCAGATCAGCTTCGAAGAGATCGGCACCTCGTCGTTGCAATCGCGCGCGTTCGCCGGGCTCGCCAACCAGACCTTCCTGTTCTGCCTGCCGGGTTCGACGTCCGCCTGCCGCACCGCGTGGGAAGGGATCATCCGCGCGCAGCTGGATGCGCGCACCAAGCCCTGCAACCTCGCCACGCTGCGTCCCCGCCTGAAGGAATGAGCCAGGAGATCCGCGATGTCGCTTGATACCACCTTGCGCCTGCTCGCCAAGGCGAGCGGCCTCACCGCCGCGGACCTCGCCGCCGCCATCCCGCGCGCCGGCGTGGCGACGGTGAAGTCCTGGATGGCCGGCGACAAGCTGCCCGGCCGCGACCAGCTCAATGCCCTCGCCCGCGCGCTCGGCGTGCCGGCCGGCGCGCTGCTGTCGGAACTCGCTTCCACGTTCGACCCCGCACGCACGCAAGGCGAGCACGACCTGCTCGCCGCCTATCGCGCACTCAACACGCGCCAGCAGGGCGCGCTGCTGGAAGTCGCACGCGGCATGGCCGGACACGCCTCACGCCGCAAACGCTGACCTTCCCCCCGCCGCACAGGACGATGCGATGAAGCCGTTGAAGCGCAAGGATTACGAAGCCCGCCTCAAGCCCCTGCAACTGGAACTGGCGGCGATGGCCCGCTGGGCCTCGCACTGCGGGGCACGCATCGTGGTGGTGATGGAAGGCCGCGACACCGCCGGCAAGGGCGGCGCCATCGGCGCGATCACCGAGCACCTCAATCCACGCCAGTGCCGCGTCGTGGCACTGCCCAAGCCGAGCGAACGCGAGGCATCGCAGTGGTATTTCCAGCGCTACATCTCCCACCTGCCGGCGGCGGGCGAGATCGTGTTGTTCGATCGCAGCTGGTACAACCGCGCGGGCGTCGAGAAGGTCATGGGCTACTGCACCGACGACCAATACGAACGTTTCCTGCAGCAGGCGCCCGTGTTCGAGCGTGGCATCACCGACGACGGCATCCTGTTGTTCAAGTACTGGCTCTGCGTGGACCAGGCGCAGCAGGAAGAACGTTTCGCCGAACGTGCCGAAGAGCCGCTGAAGAGCTGGAAGCTGTCGCCCATCGACCTGAAGGCGCGCGAGAAGTACGCCGACTACACCGCCGCGCGCGAAGCGATGCTCAAGGCCACGCACACGGCCAATGCCCCGTGGACGCTGGTGGATTTCAACGACCAGCGCGTGGGCCGCCTGACCCTGATCCGCGACCTGCTCGACCGCCTGCCCGATACCCAGGTGCCGGTCGAACCGCTGGGCCTGCCACCGCTGCGGGGCAAGCTGCACAAGGAACGCTACGGCGTCCTCAAGCCGATCAAACCGCAGCGCGGCGGCTGAGCGTGCGCCTGCCCTTCATGGCCGCGCTGTGGCTGGCGGCATCGCGTGCGGTGGCCCAGGACGCCGCGGGCGCGGACGACACACCGAAAGACGACGCCTCGGCGACCACGCTGGAAACCATGGTCGTCCGGCCGGACCCGGAAGAAGTGGTGGATCTCTATCGCTTCCGGAACCCCATAGAAGTGGAAACCGGCGGCCTCGGCGACGCCTGGCGCGAACCGCCCAGCCTGGAAGAACTCGGAAAGAACGGCGGCATCGTGCCGGTGCTGGCGGGCATGGCGGCGCAGCAGATACAGAAGGGCGCGCGCAAGATTCCGGGTTGGAAGGAGCCCGTGCAGGCGGCCGTCGCGCGACCGCCGCCGTTGAGTGAAGAACAGGCGGCCCGCGCGTTGAGATTGCAGGAAGCGGGCGAACCCTGAGCCTACTCAGCCGGTGACGAAGCCTTCGTTCACCGCATCGTGCCAGGGCGTCCGCACCACCGCATCGACACGTGCCGCAGGCGGTCCCACACGCAACCAGGCCTCGAGCGCATCGAGTGCCTCGGTCGATCCTTCCGCCACGACGTCCACGCGCCCGTCGGGCAGATTGGTCGCGCGTCCGTTCACGCCCAGATCGAGCGCGCGTTCGCGGGTGGAGGCGCGGAAGAACACGCCCTGCACCTTGCCACTGACGAGGAAGCTCGCGGCCGGCATCACGCCTTGACCTTCGGCCCACCTGCCGCGGTGATCGCCGCTTCGATCTCCTTGCCCGTCACCGGGCCCAGGAACTGTTTGGCCACCTTGCCGTCCGGCGCGATCAGGTAGGTCAGCGGCAGGCCACGCGGCGTGGCGAAATCCGCCGGTGGGTTGTACACGTCGAGGATCGCGATCGGATAGACGACGGGCCGCTCTTCCAGGAACGCCTTCAGCTCGTCCGCCTCGATTTCCTCGTAGGCCAGGCCGATCACTTCGATGTGCTCGTTGTCCTTGTCCAGCGCGGACAGATCCGGCATTTCCTTCAGGCATGGCGCGCACCACGTGGCCCAGAAGTTCACCACCACCCACTTGCCGCGATGCGCGGCCAGCGCGTAGTCGGCGCCATCCAGGGTCTTCACCTGCAGTGTCGGCATCTCGGCCGTGCGGTCCGCCGCGCGGGTGGTGGCTGGATCGACCGCCTGCACATGCGCTTCGATCGCGGGCGTCGCCGCTTCGGTGGGCGCGGAGCCGGCATTGCAGGCCGCCAGCGACAGCACCATCGCCAGCGGAAGGGAAAGGAACGACTTCATGCAGACTCCTGAGGGGGTTCGACGTACAGATCGCTGACGCGTTTCTTCAACAGCTCGCGCAGCGGCACGCGCAGATCGTCCAGCGCGGTGCGCGCGGCCCGGCCGAGCGCATCGTCATGGAAAGGCAGGTGCGCCTCGGCGACCGGCACGCGCAGCTGGCAGGCTTCGTAAAGGTCGCACAGGGTCAGGTCTTCCAGGTCGCGGGCCAGCAGCCATTCGCCTTCCTCGTCGCGACGCAGCAGGTTGATTTCCGACAGTTGGCCGAGCATCTGCTGGATCAGCGAATCGGTCAGCATCGGCTCCATCGCGAGGATCTGGTCGCTGTGCAGCCCCTTGCCCTTTTCGCGCGCCTGCGAGAACCGCCCCAGCATGCGCAACAGGCCATACAACTCGTAGCCCAGCGGCAGGCGCAGCGCGACCGGCTGGTAGCGGAACGCCGCCATGCCCGAGGCGAGCGACGCGCCCAGCAGCACGGCCACCCAGCACAGGAAGATCCACAGCAGCAGGATCGGCGCCGCCGCGACCGCGCCGTAGATCTTTTCGTATGCGTTGAAGCTGCTCAGGTAGAGGCCCAGGCCCCATTTCGCCAGTTCCAGCAACACGGTGGCCAGCAGCGCACCCGCCACCGCGTAGCGCCACTTGATGGTCCGGTGCGGCACCACGCGGTAGATCACCACGATGGCCAGCAGCTCGATCAGCACCGGCGCCAGGCTCAGCGACAGCGTCTGCAACCACTTGCCCCCGCTGGTTGCGAATACCGGCAGAGCGTAGAAGCGCGCCGACAGGGCGAGCGACGCGGCCGCCATCAGCGCGCCGAGCGTCAGCACGGTCCAGTAGACCAGGAAGCGCGACAACTTGGGCCGTGCGCTGCGCACGCGCCAGATGCGGTTGAACGTGGCCTCGATGCTGTTGAGCGTGATCAGCAGCGACGCCACCAGCGCGATCACGCCCACGGCCGTCAGCTTGCCGGTGTTGGCGAGGAAGCCATCAAGCTTCGCCTTCAGGCTGACCGCTGCGCCCGGCAGGAAGTTGGCGAAGATGTAATCGCGCAGCTGCGCGCTCCATTCCTGGAACACGGGGAACGCCGACAACACGCCGAACACCACCATCGCCAGCGGCACCAATGCGAACAGGGTGGTGTAAGCCAGCGAACCCGCGGCCTGGAACAGGCGGTCGTCGAGGAAGCGCTTGGCCAGGAAACGGAAGAACGTGCCCATGCGCGCGCGGTCGCGCACGCGTTCGGTCCAGCGGTTCAACGAGTCCAGTGGCTCCATGGGCGGAAGGGTAACCGATAGGCCAAGGGCACGACATCGCCGATACTAGGCGCTCCCCGAACGACGAAGACGGCCCATGCCCGAGATCCTGGTGCTCTACTACAGCCGCGGCGGTTCCGTAGCGAAGCTGGCCCGGCAGATCGCGCGTGGCGTGGGCGAGGTCGACGGCATGACGGCCCGCCTCCGCAGCGTGCCGCCGGTGGCTGCGGTGACGCAGCAAGCGTCCCCGCCAGTGCCCGAGGACGGCGCGCCCTACGTGGACCGCCAGGACCTGGCCGAGTGCGCGGGCCTGGTGCTGGGCAGCCCCACCCGTTTCGGCAACATGGCCGCGCCGGTCAAGCATTTCATCGATGGGCTCGGCGCCGAATGGGCCAGCGGCACGCTGGTCGGCAAGCCGGCGGCGGTGTTCACCTCCACCGCCACCCAGCACGGCGGGCAGGAATCCACGCTGCTCTCGATGCAGGTGCCGCTGCTGCACCACGGCTGCGTGATCGTCGGCATTCCCTTCACCGAACCGCAGCTCAGCACCACCCGCACGGGCGGCACGCCCTACGGCGCCAGCCATGTGGCCGGCGGCGAAGACGATCCGCATCCCAGCGAAGAGGAAGCCGCGCTCGCGCGCGCGCTCGGCCGCCGCGTCGCCGATATCGCCCGTCGGCTGGAGGTGCGCTGATGGAGCGTTCGCGCCTGGTCCTGGCCGGCCTGCTGCAGTTGCTGGCCATCCTCTACGCCGCGTGGTTCTTCGGCGATCGCCAGTACACGCTGGCGCTGCTGGTGTTCTCGCTGCCGCCGCTGTTGCTGATGATCGGCGTGATGACGCGCCGGCGCACGGCCGCGTTCTGGGCGGGCGTCGCCGCGCTGTTCTGGTTCTCGCACGCGGTGATGGTCGCGTGGGCCGATCAGGTGAAGGCACCCTTCGCCTGGGGCGGCATCGTGCTGTCGATCGCGATCGTGATCGCCACCAGCTGGCCGGCCTTCGCCAAGCGGTTCGGCAAGAAGGCGTGATGCGCCTCGCCGCTGCGCTGCTGTTCTGCCTGTGGGCGCCGGTCGCCTGGGCACAGGACGCGGTGTGCGAGCCGGCCGATCCCGTCCGCGCCGAGAATCGCGACGGCAGCGTGCTGACGGTGCAGACCGAATGCGCGTCACCGGAACTGCGCCGTTACGTCGCCACGCTCACCTGCGACGACGGACGGACCTGCGACCGGCAGGCGTATACGCAGGAGGTCGTCTACAACAGCATGGGCCACGCCGATCTGATCGACCTGGACCAGGACGGCATGCACGAGGTCGAAGTCCGCGGCATGTGCGGTGCGGGGCCGAACTGCGAAGGCAACGTCTACCGGATCGATCCCGCCACGCGCACGCTGCAGCCGTTCTTCAGCGGCGGCTACTACGAGCTGCAGGTCATCGATGGCTGGCTGGTGGAAGCCGGCCGCAGCAGTTGCTGCAGCTGGGAGTTCCACCTATGGAAGCTCGACCTGCCCCGTCCGCTGCCCCTCGAGTACGACAACATGGACCTGATGGTGCAGGTGGGCGCCAGCGGCGACGACGACGGCAACGTCACCGGGGTGGAATGCACGTTCACCCGGCAAAGCGGCGATAATTCCCATGTGGTGGCCCCGCCCTCGCGCGCGCTGGAAAAGATCTGCGAGCACTACGGCGAGCCCTACGACCTGACACCCCCGGACACAACGCCAGGCGCGCCGTGAGCGCCGGCAGGAGCACTGAGATGGAAGAACTGCTGATCGTCACCACCGGTGGCACGATCGACAAGATCTACTTCGACGACAAGTCGGATTACCAGATCGGCGACCCGCAGATCGGCATGATCCTGCGCGAGCTGGGGGTGACGTTCCGTTTCACGGTCATCCCGATCCTGCGCAAGGATTCGCTGCACATCAGCGATGAGGACCGCGAGCTGATCCGCGCGACCATCGCCGCGCAGCCGACCAGGCACGTGCTGGTCACCCACGGCACCGACAGCATGGTGCAGACCGGCCACGTGCTCGCCTCCATCCCGGACAAGACCATCGTGATGACCGGCGCGCTCAGCCCTGCCCGCTTCCGCGGCTCGGATGCGGAGTTCAACATCGGCTGCGCCATCGGCGCCGTGCAGTCGCTGCCGTCCGGCGTCTATATCGCCATGAACGGCCGCATCTGGGACCCGGCGAAGGTCAGGAAGAACGTGGCAGCGAATCGCTTCGAGGCGGTTTGAGGCGAGCTGCTTCGGCCCGGCAACGAAAAGGCCCGCGGATGCGGGCCTTTTGCTCTGCGGAAGAAGGCATGTTCTCCCACCCCCATGACCTACGGCGGTGAAATGGCGAACGCGCAGAGGCTTGCCGACAGCGGGATGGCCTTTGCACCCAGGGCCTCATAGAGCGAGATGGCCCTGTGGTTGCTGGAACGCACATTGTTGATCACAAGCTCGCGGCACCCCTCGTCACGCGCCTTCTGGCGCAGCCGCTCGATCACCGTACTTCCGTAGCCGCGAGAGCGCTGTCTCGAATCGATCTCGATCTTCTCCAGCACAAAACGCTCGCCGGACTCGAACCAGCCATGGGCACGACCTACCCGGCGGCCATCGAGCCAGGGCTCAATGACATAGTGCCGCCGCTGCTGGCTCTCCTCGAAGCGCCAGTCTGTTTTCCATTGGAGGGGGGTTGCTTTCAATGAGGGTCCACGTGGGTGCGATGGCCGCACACCCGAGTCAAGCCAGGCCATGTCGCGGCCTGGGCGAAGGAAGACAGGCCGGAAGCGGGAGGCAGGATACCTTCTCCGAGCTGAATCTCCGCTCGGCGCAGGACAGTCGCTGCCGTCCGGCGTCTACATCACCATGAATCTCCGCATCCGGGGCCCGCGCAGGGCAGGAAGAACGTGGAAGCGAATCGCTTCGAGGCGGTTTGACCCGACCTGCTTCCGTTCGGCAACGAAAAGGCCCGCTGATGCGGGCCTTTCTTATGCTGCGTCAGGCAGCAGCGTAAGTCAGGGAAGACGCCCCCCACCGCGAAGCGCCAGCAAGAGCAGCGTGGTGATCAGCACAGACAGCAGCGCCGCCTGTATCGGGATTCCCCCGATAGCAAACACGCTCCCGAGGTCGCCCAAGTACGGGAACAGGAGGTGGACAGGGGAAAGCCAGAAGGCCCATGCGAGCACGACCCCAAGAACAAGGGACCCGCTCACCCAAGCCACGCGCCAACGCCGGCCGCGGAGCAGCTGCCAGTGCAGCAGGGCGGCGACGCCGAAGATGGGCAGCCACAGGACGGTAAGCAGCCCGATCAGTTCACTCACCGTGATGTAGTTGTCCACCCTGCCTCCTGACGAGCGGATTCAGGCGCGCCACAAAGCGGGATCGGATCCAACGCGTTGCTGACGGGCTAGTCCCACGACAGCCACCACCAACGCTGGCCCTCTGCCGCTTGTGGGTACACGCGAGGCGCTCCATAGGGCCATCCCTCTCCTGCACCATCGGAACGCAGTTCTACAGCCCAGTTCTGGACCACGTCCTCCGCTGCCGAGGTAAGGATGTGGACGTTCTCCACGTACGGCCAGCCGCCATAGACGACGGGGTCCATGTCGTAGATGTTCACCAGCACCGCCGCTACGTCAGGCTTGGCTGCAATGTCCGCCAGCCTGGTACGGAAGAAGCCGACGCCGGGGTGATTGTCGAGATTGGCGGCGATGCATTCGTTGTCATCGTTGTCGGCGAAGAACATCTCGGCCGGCACCACAGGAGGTGGCTCTTTGTGCCGCCAATCCGGTGTACGAAAGCCCTGCGCGAAGATCTCGCGGAGGAGTGCTGCGCGACGCTTGGATTCTTCCATGGTTTCTTGCCCCTCAGCTAGGCCGACCCGCGAAGCGGGTTCGTCTTGAATGAACCGTCAGCTCTGCAGCCCGAAGTACGTCGCGCACTGACCGCCGAAGGTAAGCAACCCCGAGGTTATCAGCGCGCCGAACAATGCGAGCGTCGCGAGCGCGCCACGCTTGAAGCCCCGGGAGCGGAAGAAGTAGTAAGGGAGCGCCAGCGCCGCGATGGCGATCACGGCCACATTCAACCAAGGCGTCCGCTTGTAGCCTTGCTGGGCCGTGTCCAGGCGATACCACCAGAAGATCAGCAACGCAAAGACGGGAATGACCCAGATATCCACCGGCGAGACCTCATGACCGGGATAGAAATACTGGCCCGCGGCACCCACCAGGAAAGACACAGCCGCGATCGCGACAAGAATCTTCTGCTTCGTTTGCACGTACGCATCCCCTGAGAACTAACGCCTGATTCGAGCCAGGCCGCGACGCAGTGTCGGCGCGGAGGCGCCCTTACCCCAAACTGCGGTAGATATAGACACCCGGAGCGATGACATCATAGCTGGGATCCCCGGCGAGGCTTGGCACGAACGACGACGCCGGATCAAGGATGAAGACGCCGTACTCTTCCACGAAGAACGCGTAGGTGCAGATGTAGACACCTTGATCGTTCCGGTAGACCCGCTTCGGCTCGAGCTCGACGACGGACGCTGGCCAGCGGGATTCGGGAATGTCGCCCTCCGGATAGGCAAGGAGAGCGGCGCTTGACGAGACCAGCCCCTTGGCGTGGTCGCGCGAGACGGAAGGGGCGCAGCCAACCATGACCGTCATGAGCGCGAAGATGCATAGCCGATGCAGTCGTGTCATGGCAAGAGAACAATCCAGTCCCGCTCGACACCGAACAGCGGCAACAAGAAAAAAAGCAGCAGACCGCCGACGATCTCCAGCAGCAGGACGCAGGCCGCCCGACGGAGATTCGCCTCAAGGTTTGCAAAGATCCTGTCCATGACGCTGCCTTACCCCTCCCCGGCCGCACACACCAGCCACACGCCATCACCGTAATCGGTGGTCGGGGTGAGGGTCTCCGGCGGCACGGCACCATCAGAGTCCTGCACGTCCACGACGGCGCCCTTGCCTGCGGCCCAGCCCACGAACACTGCGACCAGGTGGCCGCGCGCGTCGAAGAGGGTGCGCTGGTACAGAGACTTGGATGCCACGGCATCGAACTCGGGAGCGACGGCGACACCGTACCGGCCAGGCAGATCAGGCGGCGTGTCCGGCCTCACCAGCGTGTTGACCTCGCCGAGTTCACCCGCATCGAACTGCCGCTGCACGGCGTCTTTCAATTGGGTGCGATACGCCGCATCGGAGAGCGCCTTGCCAGCGGCCACGCAGTCGGGGTCTTCCCGCGTGCAACCGGTGAAAGCAGTGGCCAGCAGGACGATGCAGCCCAGGTGGGCAATTCGGTTTCGCATTGAGTGCCTTGTGAACGGGTCAGGATGAAAATGGCGGCGTCCCGCGTGCAGCCAGTTGCTTCGACGGTGATGCGATGCATTAAGCGTGCAGCGATCGTCCCAGCTTGGGCACTGTCCGCTGGTCAACCTAAACCCAATGCCCAGAGCTGAAGTAATGACGGATCTGATCGTCACTGTGGAGGGAGTCATGGACCGATTGAAGGTGCTCATCGAAGCCGGCTGCGTAGACCACATCCGCAAACTTCTTCTGCACCCCAGGAGTCGCTGGAAACTGTGCAGGCAGGAAATGCAGGAAGGCTCGCGGCTTGCGTAGGGAAAATCCCGGGACTAGCGCCTTCTTGAGACTCCGCAAGCACTGCTTGACTTCGCGAATGTCGGCGGCATTCAAATCGCGCCCCAGAGCCGCGCACTCGCGTCTGATCGAGCCGGACTGACCCACGACGCGACCCACGACGTGGTCGGGAGAGATCTGGATATGGAGGATGGGGCTACTGAATATCTTCACTGCAATCCCTTGCGCCTGACCTGAATTTCGCCTCTAACGGCGTTCCACCGAGCTTCTGCAAAACAGCCGATGTGCGAACCCCCTGAGCCGTCCGCGACTTCCCTCGCCCACGACCGTGAGCGCCCCTTCATTGATACGACCCGATCTTAGGGCGGCCCGATTCAGCTCACAAGACGGGAACTGGGGGGTAAGTCCCCTCACCCGCTTCCTAGCCCCCTCGCTTGGCCTTGTGATACGCCACCAGGGCATTGGCATGACCATGGCCCATCTTGTGCTCGCTCTTCAGCAGGGCCACCTGCTCCATGTGCTTCCGGTCGCGGACGGCGTCCAGGACCTTGAACCAGTGCTCCACCGGCTTGCCGTACTGCTTCTCTATCGAGGGAAAGTAGGAAGCCGGGCCTTTCACCTTCTCGTTCGTCGTCATGCATCGCTCCTTGGGGTGGTGTGGCGGCGGCCGCAGAACTGGATGGACTGCCCGGCCCTTGCCCATTCGACGAAGCAGCAGGTGGCGGATCGACATGCCGGCGGCGTCAGGCACCACATAGGGCGGGGTGAGCGCAGCGGCCCCCAACAGCCTCGACCCTGATCGTCGACGCGCTCGGCAACTAGGCTGCCGGAACGTTCAGCAAATCTCACCGTGAAGAAGTAGGTGCCGCCATCTCAACGGGTACGCCGATAGTCCATGCCCCGTCATCTCCCGCATGTTGGGGTTCGCAAGCTCACCCCAACCTATGGCCCTGTACCAGGTGCTGCGCCACTCCCGGCAGATCCAGACGTTTCGCTCTCCGCATAGCCCACCCTCCATGTCCTGGAGGGCACTGTGCGAGATAGCGCAGGACATGGAAAACCGCACGAGGCGTGATTCACCGTCAGAGGCACCCACCATGTCCTGTCGAAAAACGTACTCTGACCCCTATTCCTTTCGTTGGCGGAACATCCTGGGAATAGCACTCGCAATCCTGAAGCTGGAAGACATAAGCCTGCCTGTCATTCCCTCGTTGCACCAGGTGCTGCGCCACTCCGGGCAGATCCAGACGTTTCGCTCTCGGCATAGCCCCACCCTCCATGTCCTGGAGGGCACTGTGCGAGATAGCGCGGGACACATAAAGCCGCACGAGGCGTGATTCACGGTCAGAAGCACCCACCACGTCCTGTCGGAAAATGCACTCTGACCCCTATTTTCCGATGGTTTGGCCTGGCGGACGTGTCATCGGAGTCGGGCCCATCCTCGTCTCGGCCTGCTGGCGTTTGCAAGCTCACCCCAACCTATGGTCCAGCCTCGTCAATCACGCCCGAGATCCTCAAGAATCGCATCCAACCCTTTCTCAGCGCAGATAGCCCTAGCCCTTTCTCTTGCTTCCAGCTCGCCAATTCGCCCGGACTCTCGCATCACTTCCTGCGAGTATCCTGACAATACAATGCTATTCACTACTTCTTCTTGAATCCGACGATGCAGTTCTATTGCGATCCATCGACGAGCTCGATCTTCATACTCTCGCGCACTTGAGGCTTCATGACCATCGAATGCTTCGAAGTAAAAAAAATTGTCATACTCAGAAATGAATTCTTGAGCCGATAGCTCACCACTAATAAATCTCCGCACCACCTGAGTGGACCGGGCAAGGGCAGTAGCTAATTCGCCAGACGACATGAAGTGGGCCTCACTTGTTCTATTTTAGTGGGAGCCACGGCGTTCCATCCTCATTCTTGACACCTGGGACATGGCCATGGGGCTGCTGCGCCCTTGGATCGGGATGCGTAGAGGGCCTATGTCCGCCATCAATTCGTACCCCTGTAGGTTGGCCGTTCGCATCCCTTGCCTGAATAAAGCGACCGTCAGGCGATCCCTCAATCTTACCCCCAGGCGGTGTAACTATCGCGTTTCCCTTCGAATCCACAAAGATTGTGCCACGAGTGCCATCTACCGCTCTGCCAGCATCTAAGAGCTTGTCCCCAGTCTTTATCCCTTTTGCGACTACGTCGCCGACCACGGGCACCAGCCCCACGCCAGCAGAAGCAATATTTGGAACAGTCGGATCCCGCACCGCCTCACCAATAGCCTTGATGTCCGAAACCACTGGCGTCAAATCCGCAGTAGTCTCCAGGAGCAATATTCCTCCCTCGCGCTCCAGCTTCGGCGGCGTCATGCTATAGACTTGCCGTCCATCCGGATCCGTGAACTTGTAGGGATTGCCGTTTGCGTAGCGGTAGCGATGGAATTGCCCAATTGGAGCGCCAAGCGCCGTCACCGGATCAACGGACAGGAACGTCCCAATCCCCGGATCGTAATACCGCTGCTGCATATACGTCAGCCCGGTAACCCCGTCCTGCACATGCCCCGTGTAGCCGATGCCCTGATAGGTCGGCTTGCCGATCATGGTGCCGTAGGGCTCGTAGTCGTGCCGCTCGGTGACGGCGCCAGCCAGGTTCGTCACCGCGACCGGGCTGCCCAGTGCATCGGTGTGCTGGAATTTTAGATCGTAGGTCGAACCCGAGTACGCCCGCTCCCGCAGTGCGATGACGCTGCCGGCGAAGTAAATGTTCTCGCTCGCGATCGCCTTACGATCATCCTGCTCATACAGAATCTGACCCGCCAGGCTGTACTGAGAAAGAATCCCACCCAACGTGGGACTCCAGGCCAGCACGCGGCGACCCTGACCATCGTACCGATAGCCCTCTTTCGTGGTGACGCCGCTACTGACCGATCTTAGACGGTTGCCGTAGTCGAATAGATGAGTGAGGTTATTCTTGTTGGCCAGATTCCCCTGCGCGTCATAATCCAGACCCACAATGCTCGCCCCTGAGCCATTCTTGATATTGCTCAGCCGGTTCTGCGCGCTATACACATACTCTGCGTAGTCCTTCACGCCGGCCAACTTCCAGGACTTCAAGTTGTCCAGCGCATCGTAGGTGAAGCGATGCCAGCAGTCGCCGCCGAACATGCATGAGCCCGCATCGGTGAGGCGATCCAAGCCGTCGTAATGCAGCCAACGGCTATAGACGCCCGTATTCCTGCCCGGCGTTTCATCGCCGATCACCGTGACGTTACCGTTCTGATCGTAGTCGTATCGCAGATCTGCGACACCAGGGCTAAGCACCCGTTGAGGCAGTTGGCGCGCGTTCTGCGACATCGAATGCACGATGCCATTGCCGTAGGTGAACTGCTTCAATGCGCCATTTGGATAGTAGGTAGCGGCGGACGCGTAGGCATAGCCCGATTGGTCGCGGGCCTCTGTCGCCTGACCCAACGCATTCGGCGCATAACTGATGGCGAGGTTCGTAGGGTACGTTTGGGTGGCTAGGCTGGCGTTGCGGTCATACGTGTAGACGATAGGCCAGGTGTACCAGCCCGGCTGTTCGCTGTGCTCGGTCGTCAGCAGGCGTCGCTGGTTGTAGTAATAGCGATTGATGACCTGATCGCCACCACTGACGTTGTTCGTCGTAATGGACTGCGGAAGGCCGTCGGTGTGGTAGGCCCACGTCTGGCTACCCTTCCCATCCGGGAAGCTAAGCGTCTGCAGGCGATTCCGGTTGTTGTAGACGCGATCGCTCCGCCTGGCCGCCACCGCTGGCGTCGTTCCGTTTGGCTCACAGGCTTGACCCGCGGGGAGACCGGAGGAAGACCACTTCAGGTTGCCCGCTGTGTCGTACCCCATCAGCGTGGTGCCGGTCTCGGGCTCCTCGGAACGACACAGCTCCTGGTAGTCGTTGTAGCCGTAGTAACGCCAGACCTGAAGGCTGGCGTCGGCATTCCTGCGACGCAGCGCCGTTACCTTGCCGAACACGTCGCGATAAATCTCGGTCGACGCGCCTTCCGGGTGATCGATTCCAGCAGGCGCATCAAAGCTCGGCTCGTCGAACACCTGGTAGATCGTGAGCGACTGATGGCCGCGCGGATTGGTGACCCGCGTTTTGAAGCCCGCCAAGTACTCCGTGGTCGTGGTCAGGAAGGTCGGAGAGAGCTCGCTGTCCTGGCTCGATGCCGTCACTCGGCCCAGCGCGTCGTAGGTCGTCCAGGTTCCCGTGGTCAGCGCATCGGTCGTGCCGGGATACGAAGCGAACGTCACCCGCCCATCATGGTCGTACGTGAACCGCTGGAAGCGCTTGGTGAGGGTTTCGGAGGTTGCGTCGGTCGCATCCAGCTCCTTGGTCACCAGCGGACGCCACTGCGCGTCGAAGTAGCTGATCTTCTGCGCATTACCGGTGGTGACGGTCTGTCGCCAATGTCCTGCGGGAATCCCGTATTCGGCCACCCCGACCTTGACGAAACTCAATACGGTCGCGTTCCACGCGGAGGTATCGCAGACGCCGGCCGTCGTCTCAGACGACTGCGTCACCAGATTCACCCGCCCCATGGCGTCATAGCCGTAGCACGTCTTGCTGCCGACCGCATTCGTCACCGAGGTGATCCACCCCTGGGGATTGGCGCCAGCAGTCTCCACCGCGCCGTCGGCATACTGGATATTACGGGGAATGCCGCGGTACCAGTCCGTCAGCGTGGTGACGTTGTTGTTGCCGTCCTTCACCGTGGCGACCGTGCCGTCGGCGTGATACGTCAGCGTCTGGACCAACTTGCCAAAGCTGGAGTACGTGAGTGGCAGACTCCAGGTGGGATCGAACGTCACGGAGGACACCACGTCGTTGCCATCGCACACCGTGCTGGCAGGCACTGACGCGGCACAGGTGAGGCTTGCCGTCTGCCCCATCACCCATTTGCTCGGGTTGTCCTGGTAAGCGATGACCTCCGTGCGCGAGTAACTGACCTGCGCCCAGGCCGGCGCCGCTACCAGCAGCAAGAGACAGACCCCGAATACAGCGCGGCGTGCAGACACAGGTCGCTGCAGTTCAATCATCTTGAGTGTCCCCGAACGATCCGTGTTGGACATCAATACGCGGCTCATGGCTGCGCCCCCCCGCCGCCGGGACCACCACCGCCGGTGATGGTCACGGTTTTGTAGGCGGAACTCGCGCTGCAGACCGTGTTGTTGCAGGCCTTGATCCGGAAACTCGGCGTGCCGCGTCCCTGGGTGGAATAGCTGTTTCCTGCCCCGGTATAGACCACCCAGGGCGTGCCTCCCGCACTTCGCTCAAGCACGTAGTGCGTGGCATTGGCGACCGACGTCCAGGTCAACGTGAAGATCGCACCGCTTGCCGCACTCGAGGGCCCGGACAGAACGGGTACGGCGGGCACCACCGGGGGCACGGCTGAAGGGTCCGGCGGTGGGTCGGCAGGCGCGACGCTGCTGGCACGGGTCACCCGGGTGGGGCGATGGAGCGCATCCAACGCATCGACCTGGTAAGCGAAACGGACGCCTTGCCTGTCCCGCGTCGTCTTCGTCAGCGGTCGTGGGAACGTTGCGCTGAAACCGTCGCCGTCCATGCGATGGCTCACGCCAAAGGACGCGGGAGGGCTCGTCCTGCCCAGGTCATACGTATGGGTCACCCGCTCGAGGATGTTGCTCGCCGAGGTGCCGGACTCCACTTTCAGCAGTTTGCCTTCGTTGTACAGATACGTATTGCCATGGAAGTAGCGCGACCATTCGCCGTTCGGACCCGACACCTCGGTGACGCTCGATCGTGCACAGGCTTCCGATGTACAAGGCGGTTGGGAACAGTCGTAGTTGGCCTGATCGCAGACGGGATAGTTCCGGGTCGTCCCCGGATAGAAATAGACGCTGGTATTGGGAATGTAGGCGTAGTTCCACACATCGGTCGCAATACCGGTCCCTGAGATGCTCTTCTGTTTCAGGGTCAGGCTGTAGGCAGACGTCGCATAGAGATTGACGTCGTCATTGGGGTCGTTGTCCAACCCCCCTAGATTCGGGTTCTGTACGACGACATTGCGACAGGCAACGGGCACATAGCTCCTGCCATGCTCCCGGATATCGAGGGTGAAGGTCGCCAGCGCGCCCGCAGGATGACGTATCGAACCGACGAACGTCGCGTCGTAGTTGATCGGCTGCTCGTTCACGAGGCAGGTGCGCAGGATCTCGCCCGTGGGTGGATACTCGTTGTACTTGATCTCCGCATCCGTCAGGGCCGACAGCGACAGCGTCCAGGCGCTACCGTCCGGCAAGGCCACGCCGGTGAGTGTCTTTCGCCCCGACGCGCCGGTCGCATACGAGTACGTCCACGTCCGCGACCCATCGCTGACGGACGAGACCGTGTCGCCGTTGTAGTTCAACGTGATCGTCCGACCATCGCTCGCCTGGATCTGCGTCAGCTTTCCAGGGGCATCCCACGCGTTGGTGTATGTGTAAGTTACGTAGTTGCCCAGCTTGTCTTCCACGCGTGTGGCGTACAGGAAGTTCTTCTTTCTGTTCAACGTCTGCTGGAGAATGCTGACCGTGCCATCGACGTTGATGACACGCAGGTACGCGGAACGGCTTGGCGGCTCTGGCGTCTGCCCCATCCAGTCGAACCAGTACTTCGTACCGGCGGAGTCGACCGCCAAGAACCCTTCACCCGCCCCATTCTTGATCGACGAGAGACAGGACACATGCACCTGGCTATTCGTCATCCAGTGATACGTCAATCCATTGGCCGGCCTTGACGAGGAGGCCGCGGTGCGGATCAGCTCGTCGCTCTCAATACCGGGGATGCTGATCTGTACGCCTTGCCAGAAATCGGCGAGCCTGAACCTGCTGCCGGCGGGCAACGCGGGGAAATCCGAACTAGAGCAGCGATTGGTCGCCTCTGTTGGGCCCAGTACCCAGTTCGGGGCAGCGGCGGCATTGATGCTGGGAACATCCACCGTCCAATCCGCGAGCATTCCGAGATTGCCGAAATCCTTGCGATTGACCGCCGAATAGCTTCGGGAAAAGGCAACCGGCAAACCGCTGTTGCCCGGCAGGCTGACATCTGTCGCTGAGAACGAGAGCGCGCCATTGGACAGGCTCACTTGCTCGCCGGCCACGTTGGGGCCCAGCGGCGATATGGCCTGACTTACCTTGATACGCGCCGAGAACTCTTCCCATGTGTATTTGCCCGGCGAGGCGCTTTGGGCATTCGCCAGTGATACGGCCATCAGCAAGCACAGGCCGGCAAAGATCCTTTTCATACTTCCCCTGTCGTGTAGCGCGCCGATGCGTCGGTGCCGACCTGATCACCCCCGTGCCAGGCGACTACCAGTATCCACAGCGCACTTGAGGACCCGCAAGCGCTTACCCAAGGTAAACGCATGTACATGTCATGGCGTACTGCGCAGATCGATCGAAGGTGATCGGTGCTGGACCGAAAACCTGGCTCCGCTATCCGTCTCAGCGAAAGAAACGGCCTCGCATCGGGGGGCCGTTTGTTTCCTACCGAGCACCTGTAAACCGCCGCTAGGGCAGCCCCGTTGCGGGGGTGGACCTTGGCCACACCTTTGCCCTTGGCCGCCACCTTCAGCACACCGTCGACCTCACACGTCGCGATGGATGCCATCGTGTCTCCATCACACCGAACGCATCGTGCGACACCTCTGAGCACCCAGCGTTGGACCTTAGTGAGAGAAGAGGCCGTCACAGGATGACGATGGCTTAGGCACCCTCGCCTTCAAGGCAAAAAAGAACCCCGGCCTTGGCCGGGGTTCTTCCTGCACCTCCCTATGCTCCCCTCGAGGGGAATCCTCAGAAGGTGATGCTCCAGCTGTTGATGTAGCCGGTGTCCACGCTGGCGCGGTCGCGGGCGCGCAGGCGCCAGCTGCCGTTGAGCGCTTCACTCGACAGGTTGACCGTGTAGGTCTGGTTGATGTTGTCGGCGCTGCCGCCGGTGCGGTTGTGCAGCACGTACACCGAACCATCGGGCGCGATCAGGTCCACGATCAGGTCGCCGATGTAGGTGTGCACGATGTTGACCGCCACCTGCGCATTGCTGGGCGCGTTGCCGGTGCGGCCGGACACGGCGATGGTGCTGCTGATACCCGTGGTGTTGTTGTCCGGGATCGAGTAGTCCGTCGCGTTGCTGTAGGTCGTCGTGCCGCCGCCCGGCGGCGTGCCGCCCTGCGCGGCCACGACCGCGCCGTCCGCATTGGCGATGCCCGCGCCGCAGCCGCCGGAGCACGTGCCCGGCAACGGGCGTGCGGTGCTCTTCAGGAGGCTTTCCACCTGGGCCGGGGTCAGCGGCGACGGTGCGGCCGCCTGCATCAGCGCGACCACGCCGGCCACGTGCGGCGCCGCCATCGACGTGCCGTTGTACGACGCGTAGCTGGCGCTGCCCGCCGTGGTGGTACCGGAGTTCAGCGTGGACAGGATGCTCTGGCCCGGCGCGGAGATGTCGATGCCCGTGCCGTAGTTGGAGAAGCTGGCACGCGAACCCGCCGAGGTGGTGGCGGCGACGGCCACGACGTTCGGGCAGTTCGCCGGCACGGCGCTGGACACGTTGGTGTTGCTGTTGCCCGCCGCGACCACGACCGTGGTGCCGCGACCGACCGCACCGTTGATCGCGTTCTGGTAGGTGGCCGAGCAGGTGCCGCCGCCGCCGAGCGACATGTTGATCACTTCGGCCGGGTTCGCATTGGCGGGCACGCCGCTGACGGTGCCGCCGGACGCCCAGGTGATCGCGTCGGCGATGTCCGAGGTCAGGCCACCGCAACGGCCCAGCACGCGCACCGGCACTACCTTGGCGCCGAACGCGGTACCGGCCACGCCGGTGGCGTTGTTGGTCACCGCGGCGACCGTACCGGCCACGTGGGTGCCATGCCAGCTGGAGTTGGTGACCGGCGAACCGCTGTAGCACTCGCCCGCGACCGGGTTCCAGTCGCCTTCGTCGTTCGGGTTCGAGTCGCGGCCGTTGCCGTCGCGCGAGACGAAGGTGTCGCTGATGAAGTCGTAGCCCGGCAGGATGTTCGCGTTGAGGTCGGCATGGTTGGTGATGCCGGTGTCGATGACCGCGACCACCACGCCCGCGCCGGTGGACTTGTCCCACGCCGGCTGCACGTTGATGCCCGACGCGGTGGTGCCGAAGCCCCATTGCTCGGAGAAGCGGGTGTCGTTCGGCGTCAGCACGGCGTACATGCGCTGATCGACTTCCACGTATTCCACGTTCGGATCGGCGGCCAGCTGGCGCATCAGCGATTCGGCTTCGATGCGGTCCAGCTTGCGGTCGGCGCGCACGACCTCGGCGCCGCCGGCGGCGAGCCGACGCAGCTTCTGCAGGCCCAGCGCGCGGCCGCCGCGCTTGGCGACACCCGTGCTGGCCGCGGTGGTCAGCGAGCGCTGCAGCTGCGTTGCGTTGGTGCTTTCGGTACTGCCGTCGCGGTACTTGACGATGAAGCGGTCGTAGCCACCCGGTTCTTCCACCTGCAGGCCACTCATGTCGACGCGCCCGGCCATGGCGGGCAATGCGTACAACGACGCCAGCACGGCCGAAGACAGGCACAGCAGGCGGACACGCGAACCACGCTTTGCAAATCCAGACATCAGACTCTCCCTCAAAGTTGTCGAAAGCCGAATAACGGCAAGAGCCCGGTCGAGGGCGCAGGGGCTGGCACGGGAGGGGGTGGACGGGCTGTTGCGTTCGACCGGGTGCGCACCATGCAATGCACGGCGCATGTCGACGCTAGCGGTTAGCGACAACGTGAATCAGCGATGAAAGACACACTTCATGCCATCACGTTACAAACGTAATCATCGGAATACATGCATGAAGTCGAAGTCACCGGTGGACATCGTCGCGTAGATTCATTTACGTGCGCTGCGTGTGATGAGTGCGAATTTTTTATTCGCGCAACGCACGCCGCGCGAAGAAAAAAAGAAAGCCCGCCATGCGGCGGGCTCCCGTTGCGCGGCGATGCGGCGACGGTCAGTCGCGCAGCTTCACCAGCCAACCGTGGCGATCCGGCAGTCGGCCGTACTGGATGTCGGTGAGTTCCTTGCGGATGCCCATCGTGACATCGCCGGCCGGTGCGTTGAGGTCGCCGACGGCGAAGTCCTTGCCCTTGAGCTGGCCGATCGGCGTGATCACCGCGGCGGTGCCGCAGGCGAAGACTTCGACGATGTCGCCCGAGGTGACGCCCTGCTTCCACTCGTCGATCGACACCTTGCGCTCTTCGACCGCATGGCCGCGATCGCGAGCGATCTGGATGATGCTGTCGCGGGTGATGCCTTCCAGGATGCTGCCGGAGAGTTCCGGGGTGACGATGTGGCCGTCCTTGTAGACGAGGAACACGTTCATGCCGCCCAGCTCTTCCAGGTACTTGCCTTCCACCGGATCGAGGAACAGCACCTGCGAGCAGCCCTGCGCCTGCGCTTCCTGCTGCGGCAGCAGCGAGGCGGCGTAGTTGCCGCCGCACTTGGCGGCACCGGTGCCGCCCTTGGCGGCGCGGGCATAGTCTTCCGAGAGCCAGATCGACACCGGCGCCACGCCCTTGGCGAAGTACGCGCCGGCGGGGCTGGCGATGACGTAGTAGCCGGCCTGGTGCGCGGCGCGCACGCCGAGGAAGGCTTCGGTGGCGATCATGAAGGGACGGAAGTACAGGCTGGTTTCCGGCGCCGACGGCACCCAGTCGCCATCGATGGCGACCAGCTGGCGCAGCGATTCGACGAACTCGTTCACCGGCAGCTGCGGCAATGCGAGGCGTGCGGCCGAGCGCTGCAGGCGCGCGCCATTGGCGTCGGGACGGAAGGTCCAGATGGAGCCGTCGGCATGGCGGTAAGCCTTGATGCCTTCGAAGATCTCCTGGCCGTAATGCAGCACCGAGGCGGCCGGGTCGAGCGACAGCGGACCGTAGGCGCGCACTTCGGCGCTGTGCCAGCCCTGCGCCTTGTCCCAGGTGATGGCGACCATGTGGTCGGTGAAGTGAAGGCCGAATCCGGGGCTGGCGAGGATGGCGTCGCGCTCGGCCGGGGTGCGGGCCTTGTCGGAGCGGTTCACGCGGTAGGTCAACGGGGCGGCGTTCATCACGTTCATCTCTTCCTTCCTGACGGGTTCTGCATCGGGTGAGCCGGCGGCTCAGAGCATGCCGGTTTCCAGCTTGGCGGCTTCGGACATCATGTGGCGGCCCCACGGCGGATCGAACACCAGCTCGACATCGGCTTCGGCGACGGTGGGGATCATCTCCAGCTTGCTGCGCACGTCGTCGACCAGGATCTCGCCCATGCCGCAGCCGGGCGCGGTCAGCGTCATCTTCACTTCGACGCCGCGCTGGCCGTCGTCGCGGGTGCTGAGGTTGGCTTCGTAGACCAGGCCGAGGTCGACGATGTTGAAGGGGATTTCCGGATCGAAGCAGGTGCGCAGCTGGTTCCACACCAGGGCTTCGACTTCTTCGTCGCTGGCGTTGTCGGGCAGCGACAGCGGTTCGGTCGGCTCCTTGCCGATGGCGTCGCCATCCTTGCCGGCGATGCGGAAGAGATTGCCTTCCACGAACACGGTGTAGCTGCCACCCAGCGCCTGGGTGATGTAGCCGTAACTGCCGGCCGGCAAGGTCACGAGCTCACCCTGGGGGACGAGGACGGCCGCACAGTCGCGGGAGAATTGGACGGGTTCGCTGCTGCGGGAATACATGCCGGATCAGATGGGGGCGCGCGTGGGGCGCTGCAAGGCGACCTATTGTAGCCCCACCCCCCGGGACAGGGCCGAGGCCTTATCCTTGGCGGCCCCTGCCGGAGTCCCCATGTCCCTCGCTGCACGTCGCCCCTTCCATTGGCTGGTCCCCGTGATGTTGCTGCTCGGCGGCGCCTGCCTGGTCCTGATCTGGGTGACGGCCGCCCTCTACCTGCAACGACAGGCGGGCTGGATGGCGCTGGTGGCGGCGCTGGACGTGATCGTGGTGCTGCGCCTGGCCGGCATGCCCGCGGGCATGCCGCGCGCCGTGCTGGCGCTGGTGGCGACGGCGGTGATCTGCGGGGTGTCCCTCTGGGGCATCGTGGCGACGCAGCTGGGCTTCGCGATGGGGCTTACGCCGTGGGATTCGGCGCTGAAGCTGGGCCTGCACCACGGGTGGACGCTGCTGACCCTGGCGATGACGCCGCTGGACTGGATCGCGGTGGCCGCCGCGCCGGTGCTGGCGGCCTGGTGGTCGCGCTGACGAGGTGAGCGGCGGGCTCAGTGCCCGCCGTCGAGCGCCTTCAGTTCGCTGACCAGCGCGTTGGCCATTTCGCTACCGTCGCCGTACAGCATGCGGGTGTTGTCGGCGTAGAACAGCGCGTTCTCGATGCCGGCGAAACCGGTGCCCTTGCCGCGCTTGATGACGATGGTGTTCTTCGAGTTCACCACGTCGAGGATGGGCATGCCGTAGATCGGGCTGGCCGGGTCGGTCTTCGCCACCGGGTTCACCACGTCGTTCGCGCCGATCACCAGCGAGACATCGGTGTTGGCGAACTCGGGGTTGATGTCGTCCATGTCGGCGATCAGGTCGTAGGGCACGCCGGCTTCGGCGAGCAGTACGTTCATGTGGCCGGGCATGCGGCCGGCGACCGGGTGGATGGCGAACTTCACCTTCACCCCCCGATCGATCAGCTTCTGGCTGAGTTCCCAGATCTTGTGTTGCGCCTGCGCCACCGCCAGGCCGTAACCGGGCACGATCACCACGCGTTCGGCGTAGGCCATCATCGCGGCGACGTCGGCGGCCTCGATCGGCTTCATCGACCCACCGATTTCCTGCATCGCCGCGCTGCCGCCACCGAAGTTGGAGAACAGCACGCTGGTGATCTTGCGGTTCATCGCCTTGGCCATCAGCCGCGTCAGCAGCATGCCGGCCGCGCCGACCATGGTGCCGGCGATGATGAGCGCTTCGTTGCCGAGCACGTAGCCTTCGAAGGCGACCGCCAGGCCGGTGAAGGCGTTGTAGAGCGAGATCACCACCGGCATGTCGGCGCCGCCGATGGGCAGTGTCATCAGCACGCCGAGCGCCAGCGACAGCACGAAGAACGCGATGATCCACGGCATCGCCAGGGTGGTCAGCGCCATCACGCCGCTGGCGATGGCGGCCAGCGCTACCAATGCGTTGAACCACTGCTGGCCCGGGAAGGTGTAGCGCTTGTCCATGCGCCCGTCGAGCTTGGCCCAGGCGATCACCGAGCCGGTCAGCGAGACCGCACCGATCAGCGCGCCGATGACGGCCAGCGACAGCGTGAACGTCGACGGCGCCGGTTCACCGGCGGAATAGCGCACCAGTTCCACCGCACCGATCGCCGCGGCCGAACCGCCGCCCATGCCGTTGAACAGCGCGACCATCTGCGGCATGTCGGTGATGGCGACCTTCTTGCCCCAGATCCAGTTAAGGCCGACGCCGATCACGATGGCCGCGATCATCAGGCCGATGTTGTGCAGCCCCGGCAGGAAGAACGTAGCGATCGTGGCGATCAGCATGCCCACGCCGGCCCACTGGATGCCGCTGCGCGCCGTCTTGGGACTGGCCATGCGCTGCAGGCCCAGCAGGAACAGGGTGGCGGCCACGAAGTAACTCAGCTTCACCAGCGTCAACGCACTCATGCACGGCTCCCTTCAGACGACGACGCGGGTTGCTTGTCCAACCGATGGTGTTCACGCATTTCGATGGCGGTCTTGAGCAGGCCGACCATGCCCAGGCCGAAGGCCACCAGACCGAGCGACAACTGGTTCACCACCGTGGTGTCGGCGAGATAGGCGCCGACCAGCCCGGCCACCATCGCGCCCAAGGTATAGAAGGAGATCAGCAGCAGCAGCCAGCGGCCCTTGCGCGGGTCCTGCCAGACGCGCCTGGACACTTCGTTCTGCGTCTTGGTGGGGTCCTGCAGCGACGACAGGCCGATGCCGATGCCGGCGTAGAGCAGCACGTAGTTCCAGTCGTCGTAGACCGTCGCCCAGCCGCCGTCGCCCGCGGTCGCGAGCGTCCAGCCGGATCTGGCTCCGTACCCCAGCGCCACCAGCAACGCGGGGTACTGCAGGTAGCTCAACCACTGGAAGATGTCGCGCGCCGTGGCGCGCCCGCGTGCCGGCATGGCCGTAGCGCCGTGGCTCACTTGCCACCTGCGGGCTTGCTGCTCTTGAACATGTCCAGCATGCGCTCGGTGACCACGTAACCGCCGGCCGCGTTGCCCGCGCCCAGCAGGACGGCGATGAAGCCGATGGCTTTTTCCAGCGTGGTATCGGCGTGGCCCAGCACGACCATCGCGCCGATCAGCACGATGCCGTGGATGAAGTTGGAGCCGGACATCAACGGCGTGTGCAAGATCACCGGCACCCGCGAAATGATCACGTGGCCGGCGATGGCCGCCAGCATGAAGATGTACAGCGCCACGAACCCGTCGCTCATCCGCTCCCCCATCCTGTCCACGTTGTCGGCGCCGTCGCCGCGTGGCGGGGCGTGTTCCGCATCATAACCGTACCTGAACCCGCAGGGACCCCGGCCGTGGGCTGTCAACCGCACGCCACGTGGCGCGTTTCCCTCGGCGACCCTCAGGGAGATCCGTCCATGCCGTGCCCGTCCGAACCGTCCTCGCCGGCTGTTCACGCCGTCCGACCGGCGCGTCGCGGCTGATTCACGGCACTGGTCGCTAAGATATGTTGGTGAGCGCCACCCCGAACCCGTTGCCGGACACGATCGCCTCGCCCGCGCCTGCGGCGACGCTGGAGCTGTTCCTGGCCGACATCGGGCCGCGCGCATTCCGTTTCGCCGAGGCCGGGCTGCGCCATCGCGACGATGCGCTGGACGTGGTGCAGGACGCGATGATGAAAATGCTGGTGTATCGCGACCGGCCCGCCGACGAATGGACCCCGTTGTTCTGGAGCATCCTGCGCCGGCGGATCGTCGACGTGCAGCGCCGCGCCGGTTTCCGCCTGCGCTGGCTGCTGCCCACCGGCGACCGCGGCGAGGAAAGCCCGGTGGACTGGGCACCCGACACGGGCGTGGGCCCGTCGCAGGCGCATGACCAGCGCGAGGCCTACGCTCGCCTTGTGCAGGCCTTGCGCGCATTGCCGGCACGCCAGCGCGAAGCGTTCACGCTGCGCGTGCTGGAAGAACTGGACGTGGCGGACACCGCACGCGTCATGGGCTGCTCGGAGGGATCGGTGAAGACGCACCTGTCCCGCGCGCGCGATGCCCTACAGAAGCAACTGGAGGAATTCCGATGAACCCCGTCCATCCCCACGACGACACCGGTTTCGATGCGCAGGCCCGCGGCCTGCATCGCGCATCGCTGGCGCAGGTGTCCCCGCAGACCCTGATGCGCCTGCGCACGGCACGTCACGAAGCGCAGCGCGCGGCACCCGCCGGGAGCGCGCGCGCGTGGCGCTGGCTGACCGCGACCGCATTCAGCGCGGTGCTCGCGGTGGGCGTCGGATTGCAATTCCTGCCGCGCACGTCGACCGCACCGGCGCCCGGCGCGGCGACGCCCGTCGCCGTGACCGATGGCGAAGCCTCACTGGACGAAGCCACGACCGGCACGCTGGAAGAAGACCCCGACCTGTACCTGTGGCTGGCGTCGGCCGATGCGCAGCCTCTTGCGATGGAGTGACCCATGACATCCCGTACTGCCCGCCTGCTCGCCCTCTGCCTGCTGGTCTTCGCGTCCGCGCAGGCATTCGCGCAGTCCGCGCCGCCCGCCCCCCTGCCCACGTGGGAGCAGCTGACCCCGCAGCAGCGCGAAGCGCTGATCGCGCCACTGCGCGACCGCTGGAACCGTGAGCCGGACGAACGCCCCCGCATGCTGGAGCGCGCACAGCGCTGGCAGTCCATGTCGCCCGAGCAGCGTGCGCAGGCGCGCCACGGCATGAAACGCTTCGAAGGGATGAATCCCGAACAGCGCCGCCAGGCCCGCGCGCTCTATGGCCGCATGAAGGAGCTCACGCCGGAACAGCGCACCGCGCTCCGCGACGAGTGGAAGAAGATGACGCCCGAACAACGCGACGCCTGGATGAAAGACAACGCGCCGCGGCGCCGGCCGCAGCGCGAAGAGCGCTGATCGCGTTCTGCTTTCGCGTCAGGCCGCCTGTGCGGGCGCGCCAGGCCGTTCGGGCCACACGGTCTTCGCCAGCAGTTCGTCGTCCCAGTCGAACTGCAACGCACCGTCCTTGATGAACAAGGACACGAAGTTCAGCACGTTGCGTGCATACATCTCGCTGGCGTGCACCGCGCCGAGGCTGGCGAGGTTCAGCGGTCCGGCCACCGTCACGCCCTGCTGGTCGTAGGTATCGCCCGGCCGGGTGAGTTCGCAGTTTCCGCCGGTTTCCGCGGCCAGGTCCACGATGACACTGCCGGGCTTCATGCCCGCGACCATCGCGGCGGTGATGATCTTCGGCGCTGGACGCCCCGGCACCGCGGCCGTGCAGACGACCACGTCGATGCCCTTGAGGTGGTCGGCCAGGCGTTGCTGCTGCAGGGCGCGTTCTTCTTCGGTGAGCTGGCGCGCATAACCGCCCTCGCCTGCCGCGCTGACGCCCAAGTCGAGGAACTTGCCGCCGAGCGATTCGATCTGCTCGCGCGTCTCCGGACGCACGTCGAAGCCTTCCACCTGCGCGCCCAGCCGCTTGGCGGTCGCGATGGCCTGCAGGCCGGCCACGCCGGCACCGACGATCAGCACCTTCGACGGGCGAATCGTGCCGGCAGCGGTCGTGAGCATCGGAAAGAAGCGCGGCGCCAGTTGCGCGGCGATCAGCACGGCCTTGTAGCCCGCCATGCCGGCCTGCGAACTGAGTACGTCCATCGCCTGCGCGCGCGTGGTGCGCGGCAGCCGTTCGAGTGGGAAATTCTGCAGGCCGCGTGCCTGCAGCGCGTCGGCGCGCGCGGGATCGGCGGTGGGCTGGAGCACGCCGACCAGGCTGGCGCCCGGCTTGAACGCGGCGATCGCATCGGCAGGCGGCGCCTGCACGCAGAGCAGGACGTCGGCGTGCGCCCGCCCCTCGCCACCGTCCAGGGTGGCGCCGGCGTCCGTGTAAGCCTGATCGATGAAACCGGCACCCGCACCTGCGCCGCGCTCGACGACGACCTGCGCGCCGGCGGCGATCAGCTTCTTCACTGTTTCCGGCGTGGCGGCCACGCGACGCTCACCGGCCGCGGACTCCTTCAGTACCTGCACTTCGACCGCCATGCGCCCCTCGTCGTTAGGCCAACCGTACGACGATGCTAGCAGAGCGCGGCAGAGCCGCGCAGGCTCAGGTCAGCGGGGTCGGCGGGACCGGCTCGAGGCGTTCGATCACGCCCTGCATGGCGCTGTCGAACGCATCCTCGCTCTGGTGCGTGCGCAGGCGGCCCAGCCGGACCATCGCGGCCAGTTCTTCGGGCGAGGCGACGCAGAAGCGCACGCCGCGGCGATTGACGAACAGCAGGCGCGAGGAGATCGGGCTGACCCACGACAGCTTGCCCGGCTGCACCTTGTTGTCCTTGTCGATGAAGTCCAGCCAGGTGCCGATGGCGAGATTGCGGAAGTGGTCGGCGTCGCTGTGGTCGAAGTCGAGCGTGTCCGCGCCGGCCACCAACTGGATCGGCGTGGTGTCTTCTTCCACAGCGGGCTTGGGCAGCACCACCTGCGGCAACTCCGGCAAGGCGCGCTCGAGATCCGGGCGTGCCGCGGCCACGGCCTGCAGCGTGTCGTGCAGCGCATCGACCGCACCGGCGGCGGCGTCGAGGTTCATGCCGACACTGGAAAACACTTTCACCAACGCCGGACGCCACGCCTGCAGCCACGGCTTGCCGATGACATGGCGCTGGGCTTCGGTGAGTTCTTCCAGCACGCCGTCGGCGAGCGCCAGCGATTCACGCAGGCCGTCGCCTTCCTCGCCCTCGCGCAGCACGGTCATGGTGACGTGGTGGGCCCAGGGCTGGCGCAGGAAATCCTCGATGGCCTGCGGCACGGTGCGCTCGGACAAACGCTCGTCCAACTCGGTGTTCATCCGCGCGCGCGCGGCTTCCAGGCGTTCCTGGCCGCGCTGGATCTCGGCGGCACGGCGCTCGGCGATCTCGATGCGGCGGCGGTGCTGCTCCAGGAAGGAGCGGAATTCTTCTTCCAGGGTCAGGAAGATCGCCAGGTTCTCGTTGAACTCGGCGGTGAGACGATCGACGACCTCTTCGACCTTGGTCAGCAGCGTGCGCTCGGCGGCACTCTCGCCGTTGTTGCCCTCGCAGGCCTCGGCCAGCACGTTGAGCAGGCGGCGCGCAGGATGCGTCTTCTGGACGAACATCCTGCGGTCCAGCAGGGCGACCTTGACGAACGGGACGACGAGGCGCCCGATCAGTTCGCGCGGACGGCCGTCCAGGTCGCGCTCGTCGAGCATCACGTCGAACAGCATGCCGACCAGGTCGATGGCGTCCTCGTCGACCGGCGCCAGGCGCGCGGTGGACGGATCCACGCCCAGCTGCATGGCGCTGCTGAGTACTTCGTTCTTCAGCCGCTGCGACAGCGACTCGCCGGTGTCGCCGATGGCGGCACGCAGCGTGGCGCTCGGCGTGGCCTGCAGCAGCGACAACACGGACAACATCTCGCGCTGGGACAGATCGCGCTGAGGATGGGAGGGTCGCGGCTGGTCCTGCGGCACGTCCCGGCCCCGGCGCGACTCCTGCAGCAGGTGATGCAGGGCTTCCAGCAGGACGCCCTGGGTACCGGGCGCCGCGGAGTAGCCCGGCGGCACGTCGCCGAATCCTGCCGGTGATGCGGGCGCCGCATGGGACGCCTGCAGGCCGCGGTTCATGCCGGCCATGCGGTTGAGGAAGCGGGCGGCCCAGGCGGGTGCGCCGGGTTCGTCGCCGGACATCAGGTCCTCGATGTCCTGCGCGACTTCCGACTTCGGTGCGCGACGCTCCGGCATATCCGGCGCCACGCCCATCTGGGCAAGGCGCTGGTCCAGCGCGGCGTAGATGCGGGCGATCGCCGGCACCAGGTCGCGCTCGCACAGCTTGATGACGACCAGGCGCACTTCGGCGGTCAGGTCGCAGGCGGCGAAGCCCTGGTGCACCGCGACGCCGATGTGCTCAGCGCCCACAGGATTGAATTCGGCCTCCAGCGCCGCCTGCCCGGCCAGCCAACCGAGGCGGCGGTCCAGGCGCGTCAGCACCGGCTTGCAGTCGCGCAGGATCACGCTGGCCAGGTTGCGCACGGCCAGGCGGGATTCCAGCTCCTGGTCGGTCACCAGGGTCAGCGCGTCGTCCGGAGAGTGCGCGAAGGCGCTTTCCATCGACAGCGGGCGACCTTCCTGCAATGCCTTCCAGGCGAATTGCAGGTGGGCGCGGAAGCGCACGATGATGTCTTCGCGCCGGCGGCGCAGCTCGCGCATGGCATCCAGGAACGCCATCTGCGACGGACCCGCACGCTCGGCACGGTCGAACAGCGCATCGTCGAAACGGCCGAGCGCCACCGCGAAGGCATCCACCAACGGCGGAATGGCCGCGTCTCGCGCTTGATCAAGCATGCGCGTTTCCCGGCCGGGACGATCGGCGATATTGAGGACGTTCGACATGCACAAGGTTCCCCGCCTTGGCAGGCGAAAGGAGTTCGGGGGAGGCGGACCGGAATCCGCAGCGCCATCGTAGGAAATCCGCGGGACGGGCAACCGTGATGGCCTCGGCATTTTAGTGCCATGCAACAAGATGTGACACGCTAAACTTGACGCATGTCGCTTCCCTCCCCCCTGCAGTTCCTCGACGCCCGTCGTTCGGTGCCCTCCAAGCAACTCGGCGAGCCCGGCCCCGACGACGCCACCCTCCTTCGCATGCTGACGTCCGCGGTCCGCGTGCCGGACCACGGCAAGCTGGTGCCGTTCCGCTTCATCCGCATCCAGGGCAACGCCCGCCATGCACTGGGCGAACAGCTTGCGGCACGCACCTTGCATCTCGACCCCGGCGCTGCCTCTGCAGTGGTGGAGAAGGATCGCGCACGCTTCTCGCATGCGCCGACCATCATCACCGTGGTCGCCCGACTCACCGCCGGCCACAAGGTGCCGGAGCAGGAGCAGCTGCTGACCGCCGGCAGTGTGTGCTTCGCGCTGCTGCAGGCCGCACTGGCGTTGGGCTTCGGCGCGCAGTGGTTGACCGGATGGATGGCCTACGACGAAGCCGTCGCCGCGACGCTCGGTCTCGCGCCGAACGAACGCGTCGCCGGCTTCATCCACATCGGCACGCCACAGGTGGAAGCGCCCGAACGCGATCGCCCGAATCCGGCCGCGCTGCTGACCGACTGGACGCCCTGAGGCCGCCGGCGTGCGCGCGCTCTACCTGGTCGACGCCAGCCTGTACGTGTTCCGCGCCTGGCATTCGATGCCGGACGAATTCCAGGACGCCGATGGCTGGCCCACCAACGCGGTGCATGGCTTCGCGCGTTTCCTGCTGGAGCTGCTGGAGAAGGAGCGCCCGGCGCATATCGCGATCGCCTTCGACGAAGCGCTCGACAGCTGCTTCCGCAACCGTCTGTACCCAGCCTACAAAGCCAACCGCGACCCCGCGCCGGAGGAGTTGCGCCGGCAGTTCACCCACTGCAAGGCACTCTGCGCCGCGCTCGGCCTGAGCGTGCTGTCGCATGGCGAATACGAAGCCGACGACCTGATCGGCAGCGCGCTACATGCTGCGCGGCCGCTGGACTTCCGTGGCGTCATCGTGTCGGCCGACAAGGACCTCTCCCAGTTGCTGACCGAACACGACGAGCAATGGGACTTCGCGCGCGGCCAGCGCTGGGGCATGGCGGGCGTGAAGGCGCGCCATGGCGTGGAGGCGCGGCAGATCGCCGACTACCTCGCGCTCACCGGCGATGCGGTGGACAACATTCCGGGCGTCAGCGGCATCGGCGCGAAGTCGGCCGCCATCCTGCTCGCGCACTTCGGCGATCTCGACACGCTGCTGGCGCGCGTGGACGAAGTGGCGTTCCTGCGCCTGCGCGGCGCCGCGACCATGGCGACGCGTTTGCGCGAGCAGCGGGAACACGCACTGCTGTGGCGCCAGCTCACCACCATCGCGCTGGATGCCCCACTCGGTGACATCGCCACCGGTCACGCACGCGGGCAGGCCGACGGCGACATGCTCGCCGGGCTGTCGGACGCCCTGCGCTTCGGCCCGATGACACGGCGCCGACTGCGCGTGGCCGCCGGGCTGGAGGATGGCGGCTACGCCCGCCTGTAAATCGTCATCGCCAGCGGCTAGCATCGGGCCATGGACGAACACGACAAGCGCAAGGCGCCGCCGCAGGTGGTGTGGGAAGGCAAATACCAGCGGATGATGGTCCGCGGCACCTGGGAATACGTGGAGCGCGCGCACGCCGGTGGGCTGGCGGCCATCATCATCGCGGTCACACCCGAAGACGAGGTGCTGTTCGTCGAGCAGTTCCGCGTGCCGTTGCAGGCGCTGACCATCGAAATGCCCGCCGGCCTGGTCGGCGATATCCATGCCGACGAATCCATCGAAGTTTCCGCGATCCGGGAACTCGAGGAAGAAACCGGCTGGACCGCCGCGCATGCCGAGGTGCTGATGATCGGCCCCACCTCGTCGGGCAGCAGCAGCGAGAAGATCGCCTTCGTCCGCGCGACCGGACTGCGAAAGGTCGGCGATGGCGGCGGCGATGGCGATGAGGACATCACCGTGCATGCCATCCCGCGTGTACGCGCCGCCGCGTGGCTGGCGCAGAAGATGGCCGAAGGCTACGAACTGGATGCGAAGCTCTGGGCGGGCCTGTGGATGATCGACCACACGCTCGACGGCGCGCCGCGGCAATAGCGGATCAGGATGCCCTGACCGCGTAACCGGCCAGGCGCCAGACGCCCTCGTCTTCTCGCCGCAGGGTCACCGTTTCGCGATGCGGCGCCGCGGTTGCGCCAAACGCGACAGAGAACTCCAGCACCGCATACGTGCCCGGCTGCCATTGCGGACGCTGGCCCGGCTGATCGACCCGCACTGCTGCCCAGCGCCGGTCCAGGCCGGGCCCGAGCGCGCCGTGGCGTTGCGCTAGCAGTGCGATGAAGGCTTCACGGCCCATTGCGCGCCGGATGGTGTCCGAAGCGGCTTCCCACAGGACCTCGTGCTGGCCGCGCTCGATCGCTTTGATGAAGCGCATGGCCGACATGCCCAGGCGGGGAATATCGACGTCCTCCAGTCCGATCCGGGTTTCGTGCACCGGCTCGGTTTGCGCGATCGTCATGGCTTTCTCCGGGAGCGGCTGGGCCGTGTCGCCGCCCCTAGCAGAAAGGTGCCGGCACACATGCGGGAGGTTCGCGTCCGCGCTCGGCCACCGGACACGCGCGGTCTCCGACGACTGAATGCCCGCCAACGTGTCGGGATCCAAGGTCATCCCACGTCGCTGACAGGCGTTCCGCGCTCGTCCCCCACGAGCCGATGACGTGCGCCTGACTATTGCCTCCTCGCCGCCCTGCTGGCCACCTCCCCTTCCGCACTGGCCCATGCGTCCTCGCACGACCCCTCGGGCGAATGGCAGCCCGATGTGGAGACGAATACGCATCTCCTGCAGGAAGCCGAGCGCGCCATGCCTGCGGGTGCGCGCCCTGAGCGCGGCGCTCCTCCGGGCCGCGGCGGCGGACCTGGCGGCCGGCGGGGAGGTGCGGGAGGGCCTCCGCCCGGCAACGACGGGGATGGATCGATGGGTCCACCGCCAGGGCGCGGCGGCCCGATGGGACCACCCTCAAGCGGCAGCCGGCCTGCTGGCGGACGTCCGAGCCTGAAGGGCCTGCTGCCGGCGCAGGGCGCGTTCGCCGCGCCCGACGATGCGGTGCTGGTGCTGCAACGGATGCGCGAATCGGTGGTATTCGGCACCTCGGACGGTCGCGACGTGGTGGTGATACCCCTGTCCGGCACGCTGGATCTCGCCGACGGCACGCGCGCCACGCTGCGCGATGAAGGCGGCCATTTGGCGCTGCAACTGGAGGTTCCCGATGGACGTCGCGCGACATATCGCTACACCCTTCCCGACGCGGCCTCCGGCGCGCTTCGCATCGACATCACCGTCGAGGGCGACCGCCTGCCCGGCGGCAGCGTGCGGCTGCAGCGCGCGTATCGGCGCATGAAGGTCGACGTCGCCAGCCCGGCGCGCGCGTCGCCGTGAGTGCGATCAGCGCAGGTGCTGGCCGAAGAAGGCGAGCGTGCGCTGCCAGGACAATGCCGCAGCGGCGGCGTCGTAGCGTGGCGTGGTGTCGTTGTGGAAGCCGTGGTTCGCGTCGGGATAGAGGTAGGCCGTGTAAGGCACGCCCGCGGCCTTCAACTGTTGCTCGTAGGCGGGCCATCCTGCGTTGACGCGCGTATCCAGCGCGGCGAATTGCAGCAGCAACGGCGCCTTGATGCGCGCCGCCTCTTCCGCGGTCGGCTGGCCGCCGTAGTACGGCACGCCGGCGTCGACGACCTCCGGCAGGCGCGAGGCCAGCACGTTGGTCACCAGCCCGCCGAAGCAGAAACCGACCACGCCGAGCTTGCCGTTGCCGCGCGGTAGCGCATGCGCGAAGCGCGCGGCGGCTTCGAGATCGGCCATCACCTTCGCGCGATCCAGCGTGGCCTGCATCTCCCGCCCGGTGTCGTCGTTGCCGGGATACCCGCCCAGCGGATACAGCGCGTCCGGCGCGAACGCGATGAAGCCGGCCACGGCAAGGCGACGCGCGACATCCTCGATGTACGGATTCAGTCCGCGGTTCTCGTGCACCACCAACACCACCGGATGCGGTCCCGGCTCGCGCGGCATCGCCAGCAAGCCGCGTCCTTCACCATGGCCCTGCGGCGCGGGGAACGTGCGATAGACCGTAGTGATGCGCGCATCGTCTACGGCCACCTGCGCAGCGAACGCGTACTGCGGCGCCAACGCCGCGAGCAACGCGGCCGCCGTCGTACCGCCGACGGCGAACTGCGCCGCGCCCGACAGGAAGCCGCGGCGGTCGACCCGGCCATGGACGTAGTCGTCGTACAGGTCCAGCACGCGCTGGTCGAACGCGGAAGCGGTGGCGCGCGACGAATCCATGAGCTTATCTCCGGTGCGGCGGTGTGCCGTCAGGCGAAGGCGTCCGTCGCGCGCACCAGCGCGTCGACGTTCTCGGCTTCGAACGCTGAATGGCCCGAGGCGGGCGTGATCTCCAGCTTCGCCTTCGGCCAGGCCTTGTGCAGCTCCCACGCGTTGGCGACCGGGCAGACCACGTCATAGCGGCCATGCACGATCACGCCCGGGATGTCGGCGATGCGCGGGGCGTCGCGCAGCAGCTGGTCTTCGACCTCGAAGAAGCCGCCGTTGACGAAGTAGTGATTCTCGATGCGCGCAAACGCGAGCGCGAATTCCGGCTCTTCGTGGCCACTGACGAAATCCGCATCGACGTGCAGGAAGCTGGTCGCGCCCTCCCACACGCTCCACGCCTTCGCCGCCGCCAGGCGCGTGGCCTTGTCGTCGGAGGTCAGGCGGCGATGGAACGCCGAGATCAGGTCGTGGCGTTCGACGGACGGAATCGCGGTGACGTAATGCTCCCACGCATCGGGGAACAGGCGGCTCGCGCCTTCCTGGTAGAACCATTCCAGCTCCCAGCGGCGCAGCATGAAGATGCCGCGCAGCACCAGCTCGGTCACGCGCTGCGGATGCGCTTCGGCGTACGCCAGCGCCAGCGTCGAACCCCAGCTGCCGCCGAACACCTGCCAGCGCTCGATGCCGAGCTTTTCGCGCAGTTTCTCGATGTCGGCCACGAGGTCCCAAGTGGTGTTGCCTACCAGGTCCGCATGCGGCGTGGAGCGGCCGGAGCCGCGCTGGTCGAACAGCACGATGCGGTACTTCGCGGGATCGTGGAAGCGGCGCATCTTCGGGCTGCAGCCCGCGCCCGGGCCACCGTGCAGCAGCACCACGGGCTTGCCCTGCGGGTTGCCGCATTGCTCGTAGTACAGCTCATGGCGGTCATCGACCTTCAGCGTGCCGGTGTCGAAGGGTTCGATATCGGGGTACAGCGTGCGCATGGGCGGCCCGTCCTGGAGGAAAGCGACAGTCTAGCGGCTCGCGTCTTGCCCTTCCGTGACGCGCCCAAGGGTCACGCGGTCCCGCTGCTCCAGGTCCGTCTCCGTGGCCACGTCGACGAAGCCGGCGGCGGTCATGAGCGCGCGGATCGCCGCGCCCTGGTCCCAGCCATGCTCCAGCAGCAACCAGCCGCCGGGCATGAGGTGCGTCGATGCGTCGCCCACGATCTCGCGGATCGCCTCCAGCCCGTCCGCCCCGGAGGACAACGCCGTCGGCGGCTCGAAGCGCAGGTCGCCCTGCGTCAGATGCGCGTCGCCGTCGGCGATGTAGGGCGGGTTGCTCGCGACCAGGTGGAAGTGTTCGCCCTGCAGCGGTGCAAACCAACTACCGTGGCGAAATTCGACGTTGGCGATGGCGTTCGACACGCCGTTTGCGCGTGCGACGGCAAGCGCGTCTGCGCTGAAATCGGTCGCCACCACCTGCGCCTGCGGCCGCTCGCTCGCCAGCGACAGCGCGATCGCACCGGTGCCGGTGCCGAGGTCGGCGATGCGCAACGGCCTGTCCGCCGGCAGCCGCTCCAGCGCCAGCTCGACCAGGCGCTCGGTTTCCGGGCGCGGGATCAAGGTGGCAGGCGACACCAGCAGGTCGAGCGTCCAGAAACCACGATGCCCGATCAGGTAGGCCACCGGCTCGCCGGCGATCCGGCGCGCCAGCAGCGCCTCGAACGCCGACGCGTCCGTGCCTGCCAGCGCGGCATCGCCATGCGCGAACAGCCAGGCGCGGTCGCGACCGATCACGTGCAGCAGCAGTTGCTCGGCTTCATGCCGGGCGTCCAGGCCGGCCAGTCGGCTCGCGGCGGCGCGCAGGGCGTGGTCGAGACGCAGGGAGGCGGGATCGGACATGGCATGCATGGTACCGGGCGGCGGTGCCCCACACGCCCGCGCATCGCCGCGACGCACCATCATGGTGCTCAATGGCGTATGGAGCCCAGGAGGCTTCATAACGTGCTGGCGATAGCCTCGTTTAGACGTGGGCCGGCAAGAAAGCCTTGGGGACGTCTTGCTTCAGTCAGATTGCGGCTTATGTAAGTAACTGAAACATATTATTTTTTACTTAACCCTTGTCGGCAGTGTGTTCCGACCCCGTCTATCGATAGTCAAAGACTATCTATCCAATTCCATCAATCGATTTGAGGAATCAATAGCCGTTGCCTACCATCGCCTCATCACTTCACCACACCCACTCCATCCACGAGGATCTTCCATGTCCCTGATCAACACCGCGGTCCAGCCGTTCAAGACCACCGCCTTCCACAACGGCGAATTCGTCGAAGTCACCGACGGCACCCTGAAGGGCAAGTGGTCGGTCCTGATCTTCATGCCGGCCGCCTTCACCTTCAATTGCCCGACCGAAGTGGAAGACGCCGCCGCCAATTACGCCGAGTTCCAGAAGGCCGGCGCCGAGGTCTACATCGTCACCACCGACACGCACTTCTCGCACAAGGTGTGGCACGAAACCTCCCCGGCGGTGGGCAAGGCCCAGTTTCCGCTGGTTGGCGACCCGACCCACCAGCTGACCCGCGCGTTCGGCGTGCACATCGAGGAAGAAGGCCTGGCCCTGCGTGGCACCTTCGTCATCAACCCGGAAGGCGTCATCAAGACCGCCGAAGTCCACAGCAACGAGATCGCCCGTGACGTGTCGGAAACCCTGCGCAAGCTGAAGGCCGCGCAGTTCACCGCCGCCAACCCCGGCCAAGTCTGCCCGGCCAAGTGGAAGGAAGGCGCACAGACGATCGCCCCGTCGCTGGACCTGGTCGGCAAGATCTAAGCGTCACCGCAGCACCGGCGCATCCCCGCGCGGATGCGCCATCGCGACACCGCATCACGCCACCTCCGGGCCACGGGCCCGGAGGCTGGTCCGGACGTTTGCAGCAGCGGCATGCGCCGCTTGCCGGTTCCCTCCTCCCTGACCGGCGTCCCTCTCCCCGGCACATGCCGCTTCTGCAAACGCCTGACTTCCTCTTCCCCCGGTTCTCTTCCCAGAATCCCTCCACGGAGACGTTCGCCATGCTGGACGCCAATCTGAAGACGCAGCTCACCGCCTACATGGAAAAGGCCGTGCGCCCGATCCACATCATTGCGCAGCTGGACGACAGCGCCGGCTCCGCCGAGCTGCAGGCGCTGTTGAAGGACCTGCAGGACGTCTCCGACAAGATCACCGTCACCGAGCAGCGTGGCGGCGAACGCACGCCGTCGTTCGCGCTGACCTCGCCCGGCCATGACATCCACCTGGCCTTCGCCGGCTTGCCGATGGGGCATGAGTTCACCTCGTTGGTGCTGGCGTTGCTGCAGGTCGGCGGCCATCCGTCGAAACTCGCGCAGGACGTGATCGAACAGATTCGTTCGCTCGACGGCGAGTACCGCTTCGAAACCTATTTCTCGCTGTCGTGCCAGAACTGCCCGGACGTCGTGCAGGCGCTGAACCTGATGGCGGTGCTGAATCCGAAGATCCAGCACGTCGCCATCGACGGCGCGCTGTTCCAGCAGGAAGTCGAGCAGCGCGAGGTGATGTCGGTGCCGACGATCTTCCTCAACGGCGAGGTATTCGGCGCCGGCCGCATGGGCGTGGAAGAAATCGTCGCCAAGCTCGATACCAACGCCGGCAAGCGCGATGCCGAGAAGATCAAGGCCAAGGCGCCCTACGACGTGCTCGTCGTCGGTGGTGGCCCGGCCGGCGCCGCCGCCGCCATTTACGCTGCGCGCAAGGGCATCCGCACCGGCGTGGCGGCCGAACGCTTCGGCGGCCAGGTGTTGGACACGATGGCGATCGAGAACTTCATTTCCGTGCCGTATACCGAAGGCCCGAAGCTCGCCGCCGCGCTGGAGCAGCACGTCAAGGACTACCAGGTCGACGTGATGAACCTGCAGCGCGCGGAGAAGCTGGTGCCTGCCGGTGCCGATGGCCTGGTCGGGATCCAGCTCGCCAACGGCGCCTCGCTGAAGTCGAAGACAGTGATCCTCTCCACCGGTGCCCGCTGGCGGCAGATGAACGTGCCCGGCGAGAACGAGTACCGCAACAAGGGCGTGGCCTACTGCCCGCACTGCGACGGTCCGCTCTTCAAGGGCAAGCGCGTGGCGGTGATCGGCGGCGGCAACTCCGGCGTCGAGGCCGCGATAGACCTGGCCGGCATCGTCGCCCACGTGACCCTGATCGAGTTCGACAGCCAGCTGCGTGCCGACGATGTGCTGCAGCGCAAGCTCCGCAGCCTGCCGAACGTGCGCATCGTCACCAGCGCACAGACGACGGAAGTCCTGGGCGACGGCAGCAAGGTCAACGGCCTGGTCTACAAGGACCGCACCGGTGGCGATACGCACCGCGTCGAACTGGAAGGCATCTTCGTGCAGATCGGCCTGCTGCCGAACACCGAGTGGCTGAAGGGCGTGGTGGCGCTGAGTCCGCGCGGCGAGATCATCGTCGACGACCGCGGCCAGACCAGCGTGCCAGGCGTGTTCGCGGCTGGCGACGCCACCACCGTGCCGTACAAGCAGATCGTCATCGCCATGGGCGAAGGTTCGAAGGCCGCGTTGAGCGCCTTCGACCACCTGATCCGCACCTCGGCCCCGGTGGAAGCGGCAGACGCAGTCGCGGCATGATGTGCCGAGCGGGCGGCCCGGCCGCCCGCCCTGCGGTTCCTTGAGGGAGGGTTCCGATGAATCTGCGCGACCTGAAGTACCTGGTGGCCCTGGCCGACCACAAGCATTTCGGCCGGGCCGCTGCTGCGTGCTACGTCAGCCAGCCCACGCTCTCCACGCAGATCAAGAAGCTGGAGGACGAACTGGGCGTGCCGCTGGTGGAGCGCGCGCCGCGCAAGGTCATGCTGACGCCAGCCGGGCGCGATGCCGCGGACCGCGCGCGCCGCATCGTGGCCGAGGTCGAGCAGATGAAGGAGGCCGCGCGCCGCAGCCAGGATCCCGAGGCCGGCACCGTGCGGCTCGGCATCTTCCCCACCCTCGGCCCCTACCTGCTGCCCCACGTCGTGCCGCGCATCCGCACGCGCTTCCCGGACCTGGAACTGCTGCTGGTCGAGGAGAAGAGCGACGTGCTCCTCTCGCGCCTGCGCGAAGGCAAGCTCGATGCCGGCCTGCTGGCGTTGCCGGTGGCCGACGACCAGTTGCACACCGAATTCCTGTTCGAAGAGCCGTTCGTGCTCGCCGTGCCCGAATCGCATGCGCTCGCTCGCCGCGACTCGCTGGCCTTGGCGGAGCTCGCCGACCAACGCCTGCTGCTACTTGAGGACGGGCACTGCCTGCGCGAACAGGCGCTCGATGTGTGCCGCCTTTCGGGCGCGAACGAGAAGTCCGAGTTCCGCGCCACCAGCCTGGAAACCCTGCGCCAGATGGTCGCCGCCGATGTCGGCATCACCCTGCTGCCGACGCTGGCGGTGAAGCCGCCCGTGGCGCGATCGGAGAACATCCACTTGCTGGGCTTCAGCGATTCGCACCCGAGCCGGCAGATCGCGATGGTGTGGCGGAAGAGTTCGGCGATGAGCGATTTCCTGCTGCAATTGGCGTGCGTGTTCCGCGAACTGCCTCCCAGCCTCTTCGAACCCGATACAGGCGGTGCGCAACCGCCGGCTGGACGCCCCACGCCGCGCGCGCGCGCGGCTTGAACCGAGCCGCCTTCCGGGCTACGGTAAGGCGGCAAACAGGACTCCGATGGGCGGCGCGGCGACGCGTCGCCCGTTTCCTTTTGCGCGACCCCAAAATCCACAGAGGACCCCCGATGAACAACACCCGCACCAGCGGCCTGCCGCCCTCGCTTCCCCCGCTCGTCGTGTCCAGCCGCGATTTGTCGCGCCTGGAGGCCTTGCTCGATACGCCCGTGCTGCGCCGGCACCCGGCTGCGCTCGCGCTGATGGACGAACTGAACCGCGCCGACGTGCGCACGCCGGACCGGATGCCGGACAACGTGGTGACGATGCACTCGCGCGTGGAGTGCGACGACGAACTCACCGGCGAACACCATCGCCTGACCCTGGTGTATCCCCACGAAGCGAAGGTCGAGACCGGACGCGTGTCCGTGCTGGCGCCCGTCGGCAGCGCCCTGCTCGGTGTCGCCATCGGCCAGACGATCGACTGGCATGCGCCCGGCAACCGCCCGCTGCGCCTGCGGGTCACCGCCATCGACTACCAACCCGAAGCCAGCGGCGACCTGCACCGCTGAGCGCGCAACCCGCGCTATCGCGTCAATCCACGAAAAGTACGCTCCCGCGGCCGGGCCTGCCCCCGCGGGACAGGGCATACTTGTCGCCCGATTCCCCCGCCTCGCCGACCCCATGTCCGATACGTCCCCCTCCAAGCTGCAGCAGCTCCGCGAACTCTCCGTCGTCGTCGCCGATACCGGTGACTACGACGCCATCAAGCGCCTCAAGCCGGTGGACTGCACCACCAATCCCACGCTGGTGAAGAAGGCGCTGGACCTGCCGGTGTACGCCGAGCTGATCGAAGAACACCTCGCCTGGGCGCGCGCGCAGGGTGGCGGTGATGCGCTGGTGGACGAGGTGGTCGATCGCCTGACCGTCGGCGTTGGCGCGAAGCTCGCCGGCCTGATCCCCGGCCGCGTCTCCACCGAAGTCGACGCCGACCAGGCCTACGACACCGCTGCGACGGTAGCCAAGGCGCGCAAGTTCGTGCAGATGTACGCCGACCAGGGCATCGGCCGCGATCGCATCCTGATCAAGGTCGCCTCCACCTGGGAGGGCGTGGAAGCCGCACGCGTGCTGCAGGCCGAAGGCATCGACTGCAACCTCACCCTGATCTTCAACCCCACCCAGGCGATCGCCTGCGCGGAAGCCGGCGCGTTCCTGATCTCTCCGTTCGTGGGCCGCATCCTCGACTGGTACGTGGCCAACGGCCAGGCGCCGGCGACCATCGACGAAGACCCGGGCGTAGTGTTCGTGCGCGGCGTCTACGCTGAATTCAAGCGCCGCGGCTCGCCCACCGTGGTGATGGGCGCGTCGTTCCGCTCCACCGCGCAGATCGAGGCATTGGCCGGCTGCGACCGGCTGACCATTTCGCCCGACCTGCTGGAGAAGCTGGACCAGGACCATGGCGAGCTGCCGCGCAAGCTGTCGCCCGCCGCTGCTGAAGCGGTCACTGCGGCACCGGTGACGGCCGACAGCTTCGCCGCCGCGATCGACGCCGATCCGATGGCGAAGGAAAAGCTCGCGACCGGCATCGAGATCTTCGCCAAGGACCTGGCCGCCCTGCGCACGACCATCCGCGAGAAGCTCACCGCGTGAGCCTGCGCACCCTGCTGGTGATCGGCATCCTCGTCTGCATGGCGGGGTGGTGGTTCTCCGACAAGCGCCACGGCCCGAAGGCACCCGCGTCCGCCGGCGACCTGACGCTGGCCTGCCCGTTGCCGCCCCGCGTGGCATCGGGCGAACCGCCATTGCAGACGGATGTGCCGGGCGGCGTGGCGCCGTTCGCGCTGGATGCCGCCACGCTGACCCCTCTCGCGGGCTTCAGCGTGGAAGCCCGCGTGCTGTCGCGCGAGGACTACAGCAGCGGCCGCGAGTCGGATCTGTCGCCGACCGACCTCGCGCTGGGTTGGGCCCGCATGACCGAGGACGCGGTGATCGATGCGCTGGACATCAGCCAGTCATCGCGCTGGTACCACTACCGCTGGAGCGACCAGCCGCCGCTGCCGCCGAACGAGATCGCCAGCAGCAGCGCCAACATGCACATGATCCCCGGCAACGACAGCGTCGCGCAGGCGCTCGCCGGCGTACGCAAGGGCGAGCGCGTGCGGATCGATGGCTGGCTGGTGGAAGCCAATGCACGCGACGGCTGGCGCTGGCGCAGCTCCACCAGCCGCACCGATACCGGTGGCGGCGCCTGCGAAGTGGTCTACGTCTGCGGCGTCACCCGGCTGTAAGGCCGGGCAACGTCCTGGGCCTCACGCATCCAGCCCGATCGGGCAACTGACGCCGGTCCCGCCAAGCCCGCAGTAGCCGTTCGGGTTCTTCGCCAGGTATTGCTGGTGATAGTCCTCGGCGTAGTAGAACGGCGGCGCGGGATACACGACTTCCGTCGTGATATCGCCGTAGCCCGCCGCGCGCAGCGTCTGCTGGTAGGCCTCCAGGCTGGCCTCCGCGGCCGCCTGTTGTTCCGGTGTATGGCAATGGATGCCCGAGCGGTACTGCGTGCCGACGTCGTTGCCCTGGCGCATGCCCTGGGTGGGATCGTGGCTCTCCCAGAACACCTGCAGCAGACGCTCGAACGACACCTGTGCCGGGTCGTAGACCACTCTCACCACTTCGTTGTGGCCGGTCTGGCCGGAGCAGACTTCCTCGTAGGTCGCATTCGGCGTACCGCCGCCGGCGTACCCCACCGACGTGCTGTACACGCCGGGCACGTTCCAGAACTTGCGCTCCGCGCCCCAGAAACAGCCCAGGCCGAATTCGACCTGCTGCAGGTCGTCGAACGCATCACGCAGCGGGTGTCCGTTGACGAAATGGGTGTTGTGCAGCGGTAGCGGCGTGCCGCGTCCGGGCAGCATGTCTTCCGCGCGCGGCATGCGCTGTTTGTAGGCACCGATACCCAGCATGGCGAACCTCGTGTGTCGGGAGAAAGCGGATCAGGCCGGCAGGATGCCCAGGCCTTCGTCGTCGCCTTCCAAGATGGGGCCGTTGTCGCCCGAATCCAGTCCCAGGCCCTTCACGACCCCTTCCGCCTCGGGGAACGCTGCGTCCGGCACACAGACCCGCAGCACGCCAAACAGCGGCAGTTCGCCCATGCCGCCCAGCAGCGATTCGCCGAACACAAACGCGGGAATCTCTACCTCCTCCAGTGCGTGCTTCACCAGATGGGCATCGAACAGGTTGTCGGCCAGGTAGACCACGCGCATGGATACGTCCTCCGCGGCCAGCCTACACCCGCTCAGGCGGGCAACGGCTTGCGCAAGGCTTCCGTGGCCGGCACCGATTCAGGCTCGACCGCGGCTGCGGCCCGCCAAGCCTGCATCGCCGGCAACGCGAACAAAGCCTGCATATAGCGACGCGCGGTGTCGTCCACCTCCACGCCATAGCCATCGAAACGCACCGCCACCGGCGCGTACATCGCATCGACGATGCCGAACTCGCCGAACAGGAAGTCGCCGTTGCCGCCATGCGCCGCACGCAGCGCGCGCCACAGCGCCTGGATGCGATCGATGTCGCGCTGGGCCGCGGCGTCCCAGCGGTAGGCATCCGGCGTGCGCCGGCTGTTCATCGGCAACTGCGTGCGCAGCGCCGTGAAGCCGGAATGCATCTCGGCCGCCGCGGCGCGTGCGACCGCGCGCGCCGCGCGGTCGCGCGGCCAGCCCTGGCCGTCCAGCCAGCGCTCGTTGGCGTATTCGCAGATCGCCAGCGAATCCCAGACGTGTACCCCACCATCGTGCAGCGCGGGCACCTTGCCGGTCGGGGAATGGCGCCCGACCTCGGCGGCGAACGCGGGCGTGTCGAGGGGCAAGCGGATCTCCTCGATCTCCACGCCGAAGTGCCGCAGCAGCAGCCACGGGCGCAGCGACCACGATGAGTAGTTCTTGTTGCCGATGACGAGCGTCGGGAGGCTCATGCGGGGACCGGGTGCGCGATGGCTGTTCAGGATAGACCAGCCCGGGCGCCAGACCGGCTAAACTGGCGTTTTTCCACGCCTCCCGCCCCGATGTCCGATACCGCTGCCCCCTCCGCCCCCCTGTCTGACGATGCCGCCCCGGAAAAGCGGGACTTCATCCGCCAGATCGTGCGCGAGGACCTGGCAGCCGGTCGCCATGCCTCGGTGAAGACGCGCTTCCCGCCCGAGCCCAACGGCTACCTGCACATCGGCCACGCCAAGGCGATCTGCCTGGACTTCGGCATTGCCGGCGAGTTCGGTGGCGTCTGCAACCTGCGCCTGGACGACACCAACCCGGCCAAGGAAGACCCCGAGTACGTCCGCGCCATCCAGGACGACGTGCGCTGGCTGGGCTTCGATTGGCACGACCTGCGCCACGCTTCCGACTATTTCGAAGTGTTGTACCTCGCCGGCGAGAAGCTGATCCGCCAGGGCGACGCCTTCGTCTGCGACCTGAGCGCGGACGAAGTGCGCGCGTACCGCGGCACGCTGACCGAACCGGGCCGCAACTCGCCCTACCGCGACCGCAGCGTCGAAGAGAACCTGGACCTGTTCCGCCGCATGCGCGCGGGCGAGTTCCCGGACGGCGCACGTACGCTGCGCGCGAAGATCGACATGGGCAGCGGCAACATCAACCTGCGCGACCCGGCGCTGTACCGCATCAAGCACGTCGAGCACCAGAACACAGGCAACGACTGGCCGATCTATCCGATGTACGACTACGCGCACTCGCTGAGCGACGCGGTGGAAGGCATCACCCATTCGCTGTGCACGCTGGAGTTCGAAGACCACCGTCCGCTGTACGACTGGTGCGTGGACAAGGTGGACCTGGCCGGCTCGCCGGACCTGATCGCGCCGCTGCTGGCCAAGGGTCTGCCGAAGGAAGCGAGCAAGCCGCGTCAGATCGAGTTCTCGCGCCTGAACTTCAACTACCTGGTGATGAGCAAGCGCAAGCTGCTCGCGATGGTGGAAGACAAGCTGGTGGATGGCTGGGACGACCCGCGCATGCCCACGCTGCAGGGCATCCGTCGACGCGGCTACACGCCGGCGGCGCTGCGCCTGATGGTGGACCGCGTGGGCATCAGCAAGCAGAACTCGCTGCTGGACATCTCCATCCTCGAGGGCGCGTTGCGCGAGGACCTGGATGCCGCCGCGGCACGCCGCATGGCGGTCATCGATCCGGTGAAACTGGTGCTGACGAACCTGCCGGAGGGCCACGAGGAAGCGCTGACGTTCTCCAACCATCCGAAGGACGAGTCGTTCGGCCAGCGCAGCGTGCCGTTCTCGCGCGAACTGTGGATCGAGCGCGAGGATTTCGAGGAAGTGCCGCCGAAGGGCTTCAAGCGCCTCATCACGGGTGGCGAAGTGCGCCTGCGTGGCGCCGGCATCGTGCGTTGCGATGAAGTGATCAAGAACGACGCCGGCGAGATCGTCGAGCTGCGCGGCTGGCTGGACCCGGAATCCCGCCCGGGCATGGCCGGCGCCGAACGCAAGATCAAGGGCACCATCCACTGGGTCAGCGCGAAGCATGCGGTCGAAGCGGAGGTGCGCCTGTACGACCGCCTCTTCACCGTGCCGAATCCCGACGACGATGCCGAAGGCAAGACCTACCGCGATTACCTGAACCCCGACTCGCGCCGCACGACCACCGGCTACGTGGAGCCGGCCGCGGCCGATGCCGCGCCCGAGCAGTCGTTCCAGTTCGAGCGGATCGGCTACTTCGTCACCGACCGCTACGACCATACGGCTGCGCGCCCGGTGTTCAACCGCAGCGTCACCCTGCGCGACACCTGGGCGACGAAGGCCTGAGCCCCCGCTTTCACCGGCCGTTGAGGCGGCCGGCCTCAGGCTGGCGTTTCATCCATCCCGGAAAGGAGTTCGCCATGCCCCGCACTGTCCTGCGCCTGCCGTTCGCCCTGATGTTGATGTTGGCTGCCGTCCTCTCGATGGCTGGCTGTGCGGCGCCTGCGTCATCCGGAGATGGCGCCGAACCGCCAACCACCTCCACGCCCACCCCGAGGCCGACCGGTGGCACGCTGCCGCCGCGCCAGGCCGGCGCGATCACCGTCGACTATGCGTGCAGCAGCAACGCCGACTGCGCCGTGAAGGACGTGGGCAACTGCTGCGGCAGCATGCCGGCGTGCGTCAACAAGAACAGCCCGACCGATCCGCAGGGCGTACGTGCGCAGTGCGCCGCCAGCGGCATGGCTGGCGTCTGCGGCTTCGCCGACGTCACCGCCTGTCAGTGCGTCAGCGGTCGCTGCGAAGCAGATTCCCCCTCCTCCTCGACCTTGCCTGCCCAGTAATGCTCTACCAACAGATCCATCTGACCCTGCCTGCCTGGACCCACGACCTGGTCGACCCCGCCGCGACGTTCGCAAGCGACGAAGACAAGGTCGCGCTGGCCATCGACCTGTCGCGCCGCAACGTGGACGCCAACACCGGCGGTCCGTTCGGCGCCGTCGTGTTCGGCCCGGACCATCGCGTGATCGCACTCGGCGTGAACCGGGTGATGCCGCACACCTGCTCGCTGGCGCATGCGGAGAACATGGCCTACATGCTGGCGCAACAGCGCCTGCAGACCCCGCGGCTCAACGACCGCATCGCACCGGTGACGCTGGCCACCTCGTCGCAGCCCTGCTGCCAGTGTTACGGCGCCACCGTATGGGCCGGCATCGATCGTCTGCTGATCGGCGCGCGCGCGGAAGACGTGATGGAGCTGACCGAGTTCGACGAAGGCCCACTACCCACCGACTGGGTGGGCGAACTGAACAAGCGCGGCATCGAGGTCGTGCGCGACCTACGTCGCGACGACGCGCGCGCCGTACTGAAGCATTACGGCGAGAGCGGCGGCGACCGTTACTGATCCGACGGCTGCGCCGCGCATCGCGTCGCGGCTACACTGTCCCCATGTCATCGACAACCGGCCTGCTGGGCTACTGCCGCCAGGGATTCGAACCCGAACTCGCCGCCGAGCTGAGCGAACGCGCGGCGCACGCGGGTTTTGCGGGCTATGCGCGCGCGCAACGCAACGACGGGCACGTGCTGTTCGTCTGCGAAGACGCGGCCGGTCTGGATCGCGCCCTGCCCTGGCGCGACCTGATCTTCGCGCGGCAAAAGCTGCGCGTGCTTGCCGAGCTGCGCGGCATCGACCCGAAGGACCGCATCACCCCGCTACTCGCGGCGCTAGCGGGCGCTGGACGCTTTGGCGACCTGTGGGTGGAACACCCCGATTCGGATACCGCCAAGCCGCTGGCCGGATTGGCGCGCAGTTTCGGCAACGCCCTGCGCCCGGTGCTGCGCAAGCAGGGCTTCCTCAGCGAGAAAGAGGACGCGCGGCTGCCGCGGCTGCATGTGGTGTTCGTGCAGGGCGACCATTTGTTCCTGTGCGTCGCCGATACGCGCGACAGCGCGCCCTGGGCGCTCGGCATTCCGCGGCTCAAGCTGCTGCCCGATGCCCCCTCGCGTTCCGCGCTGAAGCTGGAGGAAGCCTTCCTCTCGCTGCTCGACGACCAACAGCGCGAGGCCCTGCTGAAGCCCGCCATGACGGCCGCCGATCTGGGCGCGGCACCCGGCGGTTGGACGTGGGTGCTCACCCGACACCACCTGCGCGTGACCAGCGTGGACAACGGCCCGCTGCGCGAGCACGTGCTGGCCACCGGACTGGTCGAGCACCTGCGTGCCGATGGTTTCCACTGGAAGCCGCCGCAGGCGCTGGACTGGATGGTCTGCGACATGGTGGAACAGCCGCGCCGCGTGGCTGAGCGCATGGCGCAGTGGTTCCGCGAAGGCTGGTGCAAGCACGCGGTGTTCAACCTCAAGCTGCCGATGAAGAAGCGCTGGGACGAAACCCGGCTTTGCCTGGACCTGTTCGCCGAACAGGCCGGCCGGCCACTCGAGATCCGCGCACGGCAGCTGTACCACGATCGCGAAGAGATCACCGTGTTCGCCACGCCGGGCTGACCCGGCGATACCGTACGCACGCCACCAGGGGAAACGAATGACGGCTACACGCTTCATGCAGCTGGCCATCTGCATCGTGCTCCTGCTTGCAGGCTGCGCGCATACGACCACCAACGCGCCACTTCCCAAGGATGCCTTGTACGTGGCGCGCGATGTCGTGGGCGACGGCGTCTTCAGTGCCGGCATCGAAGGTCCAGCGTGGGGCCCGGATGGTGCGCTGTATGCGGTCAGCTTCGCCCGCGACGGCACCATCGGGCGGGTGACGTTCGATACCGACGGGAGCGGCAACGCGGCACTGTTCGCCGCCCTGCCGCCAGGCAGCACGGGCAACGGCATTCGCTTCGCGGCCGACGGCAGCATGTTGATTGCCGATTACAGCGGACACCATGTGCTGCGCATCGCGGTAGGAACGCGAGAAGCGAAAGTCTTCGCATCCTTGCCGCAAGCGAACCAGCCCAACGACATCGCGCTCGCGCCGGACGGCACGCTTTACGCCAGCGACCCCAAGTGGGCCGACAACACCGGCCAGTTGTGGCGGATCGATCGCACGGGCACGCCGCATCTCCTCGAAACGGGCATGGGCACCACCAACGGCGTGGAGGTCAGCCCGGATGGCAAGCACCTGTACGTCAACGAGAGCGTGCAGCGCACCGTGTGGGTCTACGACCTCCTCGCCGATGGCGGCGTGGCGAACAAGCGCCGGCTGATCGCCTTCGTCGATCACGGCCTGGACGGCATGCGCACCGACGTGAAGGGCAACCTGTACATCGCGCGCTACGGTGCCGGGGTGGTCGCGATCGTCTCGCCCGAGGGCAACGTGCTGCGCGAGGTGGCGCTGAAGGGACGGAAGCCCACCAACGTCGCGTTCGGCGGACCGGACGGCCGCACGGTGTACGTCACTCTGCAGGACCGCGGGGCCATCGAGGCCTTCAGGGCGGAAACTCCGGGCCGCGAAGCCGGCCTGTGATGCGGGACACGACGGGTCTCAGGCGCTGACACCCCCGCGTGGCAAGATGCCTCCCTGACAAGGAGACCGCCATGCTGCCGATCGAACTCAAGGACCCTGCCGGCTTCGGCACCGAGTTCATGCGCCTGACCCTGCTGCAGGGCTTCCAGTCGCTGACCAAGCGCGACCTGGAGCTGCTGATGTTCGTGCTGCTGGAGCGCGACGGCGCCATCGGCCGCGATGAATCCAACTTCACCGTCGCGGGCAAACTGCGGGTCACGCCCGCCAAGATCAAGGCGCTGCGTCGCGACGGCTACGCTCGCTGGCGCGCATTGGTGCCCGAGGAGCGCGACGCGGCGTTGCAGCGCATCGTCGCGACCGTGCTCACCGAAACCAACCTGAAGTCCGGCGCGAAGCACGTCAGCGAGCGCAGCCGAAAGGATGGCTTCCTCGCCATCCGCATCGAGCACCCGGACGATCACCAGCAGTTCGAGCAGGCCATCCTCGACGTAGGTGCGCTGCCGGTCTACGAGCGCAACCGCGAAGTCGTCGCGGTGCGCTTCGACACACTGCTGGCGATCGCTGAGCGCTGGGGCTACCTGCAACCGGATCCGGCGGCGGTCGTGGCGGAGTTGAAGAAACTGACGCCTACAGCCGAAGAGGTCGCCGATCTGCTGAAGAAGGATGTCGGCAAGCTGCGCTGGCAGGACGCACGCAATGCGTTGAACAGCTTGGGCGCCAAGGCCATCGCCAGCACCGCAGAAGGCGGGCTGAAGGGGTTGCTGAAGATCGTGTTCCCCTTCATCCCTGGCTGAAACCGTTTACGCCGTCGCGATCTCGACGCGCGTTCCGCCGCCACGCGCGGAGGCGAAGATCGCATCCAGCGCGCGCATGTCGCGCAAGCCCTCTTCGCCGGGCACGCGCGGCGGTCGTCGTTCGAGGATCGCCAACGCGTCGTCGTCCATCTGCCGCACTTGCTGCGCGGGTGTGGCGCCCGTGGCTGCGTCGAAGCGGCGACCGTCGCTCGCTTCGCCGCGAACGCCTTCATAGGCCTGGAACGGCGACAGTTCGTACCAGCCCTTTTCGCACTCGGCGCGCAGTGCGTTCATGTTGCGGCCAAAACTGGTAGCGCAATCTGCGACGACGCCTTCGGGGAACTCCAGGCGGAAGCGCATCGATTCGTCGACGCCACGGAAGATCGCCGGCCGCTGGATCTCCTGCGTGGCCGTGACCGCGAGGGGCTCCGTGCCCGTGGTGTAGCGCGCCGCATTGAGCGCGTAGACGCCCATGTCGTACATCGCGCCCCCGCCCCGCTTCGGATCGAGGCGCCAGTTGTCGCCACTCGCGCCGTCGAATCCGTGGAAACCGGCCTCGGCACGGATGCGTTGCAGGCGCCCGAACGGCCGCGTTTTCGCCAGCGCCATCACCGCTTGCGTATTGGGTTCGTGCTGCATGCGGTAGCCGATGGCGAGCTGTACCCGGTGATGGCGGCAGGCGTCGATCATCGCTTGCGCTTCCGCGGCATCCATCGCCATCGGTTTCTCGCACCACACGTGTTTGCCTGCCGCCGCGGCACGCAGGGTGAACGGCTTGTGCAGATGGTTGGGCAGGACGACGTAGACCACGTCGATGTCCGGGTTGTCGGCGATACGGTCGAAGCCGTCGTAGTCGTACACGTTGCGATCGGGTATGTCGTACCGCCGTTGCCACTCGGCCGCCTTCGCCGGCGTGCCGGTGACGATGCCGGCCAAGCGGCAATGCTTCGTGGCCCGCAAGGCGGGCGCCAGCAGATCGCGGCTGTAGTAGCCCAGGCCGACCAGGGCAACGCCGAGCGGACGCGAACCCTTGGCATGCACCCGTGGCAACACACCGGCCAGACCAGCTGCACCGAGCGCGCCGAGCAGGCGCCGGCGCGCGGGATCGTGCACGGAAGAAGCGTCGTCGTTCATCGCGGCAACCTCGTCGGAGAACCGCGAGGCTACCGCATGCCTGCGGAGGACGTCGTCAGCGCGCCCGCTGGCCGGCCGCATGGCGCCAGAAGAAATCCACCAGCGGCGGCAGCTTGCCGGCAAGACCAAGCAAGGGCCCGCGCAGCAGGGTCAGGTGCATTTCGTCGTTGGAGAACAGACGGTTGATGCCGTCGAAGGCGTGCGCGGCGGTGGCGTTCTCGCTGTGGCGCTGGCGCGCCCAACGCTCCAGGCGGTGCGACGCATCCCAGTCCGCGCGCTTGGCGCTAGCGGCGCGGATGCCGTCGCGCAACGCCGCGACATCGCGAAGACCGAGGTTGACGCCCTGCCCCGCCAGCGGATGCACCACGTGCGCGGCATCGCCGACAACGATCACGCGGCCGGCGACATAATCCTTCGCCAACTGCCGCTTCAGCGGGAACGCGGCGCGTGGAGAGGCCAACGTGACCTCGCCGAGCTGCCCCCCCATCGCCAACGTGAGTTCGCGGTTGAATTCGCTTTCATCGAGGGCCAGCAGGCGCGCTGCCTCGCCGTCGGGCAACGTCCAGACGATGGAACTGAGGCCCTGCTCGAACGGCAGGAAGGCCAGGGGTCCGGTGGGCAGGAAGCGCTGCCATGCAGTGTCTTCGTGCGGCCGCTCGGTGCGCACGAACGCAACCAGGCCACGCTGCGCATAGTCGCGCCCGCTGACCTCCAGGCCCGCCAATCGACGCAAGGTGGAATCGGCGCCATCGGCCGCCACCGCCAGGCGCGCATCCAGGCGCGTGCCGTCGTCCAGCCGGAGCACGACACCGTCCGCGTCCTGCTCCATCGCTTCCACCCGCGCCGGGCAGCGGACGTCGACGTCGGCCGCAGGCAAGGCCGCCCACAGGCGGTCCACCAGCAGCGCGTTCTCGATGATCCAGCCCAGCTGGGTGCGACCCAACGCGTCCGCATCGAAACGGAGTTCATCGCCGCCTGCGGCATCCCAGACGCGCATGCGGCGGTAGGGATGCGCACGCGCCTCACGTACGGACGACCACGCGCCAGCGTCTTCGAGCAGCGCGGCGTTGTCGGGCGCGAAGGCGTACACGCGCAGGTCGGGCTGTTCGCGCGACCAGCGGACGGGTTCGCGGCCTTCGACCAGCACCACCTGCAGGCCTTCGCGCGCAAGCACCAGGCCGCAGGCCGCACCCACCACGCCGCCACCGACCACGGCGACATCGATCTGTCCGCGACGTTTCATGCCGCTTCTCCCCGGCAGAGGGCCGGCACGTCCCCACGGAGCCCCATCGCGCCGCCCACCAGGAACGCCTGCAGCGAAGCATTGGCATCCACGGCGGCGAGGCCCAGGCTGCGCAACGGACGCAGCAGGGGCGAAGGATTGGACGTCAATCGCGCCAGACCGTCGGAGAACGACAGCGTGCGCTCGCGATCCTCCTGCCGGCGCGCGGCGTACTGCGCGAGCGCGGCCGGATCGCCGGGGTCCCCCGCGCGTGCGATTTCCTCGGCGAGCGTCAACGCATCGCGCAAGCCAAGGTTGAAGCCTTGTGCGCCGATCGGATGGATCGTCTGCGCGGCATTGCCCAACAGGACCGCGCGTTCGCCGACCAGGCGCTGCGCAACCACGCGCGTCATCGGGTAGGCACTGCGCTCACCGCTTTCCAGCAACCGGCCGATACGCCAGCCTACGTGCTGCTGCAGGCGCTGCAACCATGCGGCTTCGTCGAGCGCGGCGATCGCTTCGGCCTGCGCACGCGGCACGCCGTGCACGATGCCCCAGTGGCGGTCCCCGCGCGGCAGCAAGGCTGTCGGCCCGTCTTCGCGGAAGCGCTCGTAGGCGGTGCCGTCCGGTGCGCGCTCGGCGCGCACGCGGGCGACGAACAGGGTCTGTCCGTAGTCGTGCGTGTCGGCCGCGATGCCCAGTGCCTCGCGCACGCTGCTGTGCGTGCCGTCGGCGGCGACCACCAGGCGGGCGCGAAGCGCGCGCTCCTGGTCGCCCGTGGCGATGCGGACGATGCGATGGCCGTCCTCGGTCTCGCCCAGGCCGGTGAAGCGCGCGGGCCGGTAGCGGGTCAGCCTGCGGAGATCCTGCAGCCCCGCCTCCAGGGCCTCGCCGAAGTCGCGCGCCACGACGACCTGGCCGAAGGCTTCGCGTGCGTAGTCGGCGGCGTCGAGCCTTACGCGTCCGAAGTCGCCTTGCCGACTGATGTGAATGCGACGGATGGGGCCGGTCGGCGCGCGCAGGCGTGCCATGATGCCGAGCGCGCCGAGCGCATTGACGGTGGCGGCGGCGAAGCTGAGGTTGCGCTGGTCGAACACGACCGGCATCTGCCCCGCCGGCGCGGCTTCGACCAGCCCCACGTCCAGGCCCTGCCGGTCCAGGGCGATCGCGAGGCTGGCGCCCACCAGGCCTCCACCCACGATTACTACGTCATGCCGATCTGTCATCCCGTCATGATAGCGCCCCGCCCCGTGGCGCCGACCCGGCGGCCCGGTGCGCGCCGGCTCCGGTAGAATGCGGGGCTGAGTCTCCGGAACCGTGCCTGATGAACACCACTTCGCAACGCGCCATCGTCCTGGCGCTGGTCGCCGCCCTGCTGGTCCTCACCCGTCTCCATCTGCCCACCACGTTCGGTCACATCGGGCCTTTGCCCGACGCCAGTTGGGCGGCATTCTTCATCGGCGGCTACTACCTGCGCAGCTGGTCGCGCTGGGCCTTCCCGCTGTTCATGGCGGCGGCGGTCGCGGTCGACTACGTGGTCATCAGCGGCCAGGGCATCAATTTCTGGACGCACTACTGCGTGTCCGCGGCGTATTGGTTCCTCGTCCCCGCCTATCTGGCGATGTGGGCCGGCGGTGCGCTGGTGCGTCGCTACCAGACCGCGCGCCACGGCCGCACGCTCGCCCTGCTCATCGGCAGCCTGCTGGTCTCGGCCACCGCCTGCCACCTGCTGAGCCAGGGCAGCTTCTACTGGCTGAGCCCGGTGGTCAGCGAACCGACCTTCGCCGGTTGGTGGAAGAACTTCAGCGACTGGTACCTGCCCTACCTGCGCGTGGCCGCCATCTACGTGGGCCTGGCCGTCATCCTGCACGTGATGGTCGAGCAGGTCGTACGCCTGGCCAAGCCGCACGGCCGCACGGCGGACTGACCGGTCCTCGCGCCGACGATGGGCAACCGCCTCTCGAAGATCTACACCCGCACCGGCGACGACGGCAGCACCGGTCTGGGCGATGGCACGCGCGTGGGCAAGGACTCGGCGCGCGTCACCGCCTACGGCACGGTGGACGAAGCCAATTCGGCGATCGGCGTGTTGCTGGCCGTCCCCAGCGTGGCGGAAGACATCCGCGCGCTGCTGACCACGGTGCAGCACCAGTTGTTCGACCTGGGAGGCGAGCTGTGCATCCCCGGCCATGCCGCCATCACCGGCGAGGACGTGGACGCGCTCGAGCGCCAGCTGGACCACTACAACGACGACCTGCCGCCGCTGAAGGATTTCATCCTGCCGGCCGGCGGTGAAGCTGCCTCCCGCTGCCACCTGGCGCGCACCATCGTGCGTCGCGCCGAGCGCGAGACGGTGACCCTGGCCCGCCACGACGCGGTGCGGCCGGAGGCCATCCGCTACCTCAACCGTCTGTCCGACCTGCTGTTCGTGCTGGCCCGCGTGCTGGCCCGCGCCGACGGCCATGGCGAGGTGCTCTGGAAACACGAGCGGCGGCACGCCCCGCGCTGACCTCGTGATCATCTTCACCCACCCCGCCTGCCTGGCCCACGATCCCGGACCCGAACATCCGGAGCGCCCGGCGCGGCTCGAGGTGGTGCTGGACGTGCTTCGCCGCGAACACGGCGACGTCGAGTGGCGCGAGGCGCCCATCGCCAAGCTGGGCGACCTCCGCCGCGTGCACGACGAAACCCTCGTCAACGAGGTACTGGAGACCGACGTCGCGGGCTACCGGATGCTGGACCCCGATACGGTCATGTGCGCGGCCTCGCCCGCTGCCGCACTGCGTGCCGCCGGTGCCGGCGTCGCGGCCGTCGATGCGGTGATGAATGGCGACACGTCCACGGCCTTCTGTGCGGTGCGCCCTCCGGGCCACCACGCCACCAGCGGCACGGCGATGGGCTTCTGCCTGTTCAACAACATCGCCGTGGCGGCCGCCTATGCCTGCGACCGCCATGGGTTGGAACGCGTGGCCGTCGTGGATTTCGACGTCCACCACGGCAACGGCACCCAGGCGATCTTCTACAACGACCCGCGCGTGGCCTATTTCAGCAGCCACGAGTCGGGCATCTACCCGCACAGTGGTGCCCCTTATGAGCGCGGCGCCGGCAACGTATTCAACGCACTGCTGCCGCCGGGCAGCGGCGGGTTCCGTTTCCAGAATACCTGGGCGGACGAGTTGCTGCCTGCGCTGGACGACTTCAAGCCGCAACTGCTGCTGATCTCCGCCGGCTTCGACGCGCACATGCGCGACCCGCTGGCCGACCTGATGCTGGAGACCGAGGACTTCGGTTGGCTGACCCGCCAGCTGCGCACCCTGGCGCAGCGACATGCCGGCGGCCGCGTGGTCTCCATGCTGGAGGGCGGCTACGATCTGGACGCCCTTCGGGACTCCGTGGCTGCCCACGTCGACGAACTCCGCTGAGCCCACGGACGCCGTACCTTCGAGCTCGCTGAACCCTGACCGACACCACTCCGCCTGCCTTCATTGCCCGCATGCAGGGGATGGGGCAAGCTAACGACCGTTTTTAACCTGCCAGCGAGCCCAGCACCGCGTGCGTCCTGTCCTCCGCCTGCTCCCGTTGCCCTTCAGCATCGCCCTGTGCCTGCCGGCGCTGGCTGACGATGAGAAGCCCGAAAGCTGGGCCCTGTGCCCGGTCCAGGACGTGATCCCGGTTTTCAGCGAGGCGCCGCAGCCCGCAGCGGGCAGCAGCGCCCAGGCGAAGCGCGAGCAGCGGGCGGAACAGCCCACCTCGATCGAGGGCGACCAGCTGTCCGGCACCGAGGCGAACCCCGAGTACAGTGGCGCCGTGCAGCTCACCCGGGGCGACCAGTTCCTGGGGGCCGACAACCTGAAGTACGACCAGGAAAAGGACACCTACGTCGCCGACGGGCACATCCGCTACCAGGATGCCGGCATCCGCCTGGTGGCAGACAGCGCGCGTGGCGACCAGGGCGCCGATTCGCACCAGATCGACAACGTGCGCTATCAGTTGGTCTCGCGGCGCGGCAACGGTGGCGCGGACCGCATCGACATGAAGGGTGCCGAAGGCAGCCTGCAGCATTCCACCTATTCCACCTGCGATCCCCAGGACCGCCGGTGGGAGTTGCGCTCGCGCCGCATCGACATCAACACCGACGACGGCTGGGGCGTGGCACGTGGCGCAACGATCCGGCTCGGCAAGGTGCCTGTGCTGTACGTGCCCTACCTGAAGTTCCCGATCGACGACCAGCGCCACACCGGCCTGCTGTATCCGGCGGTCGGCCTGTCGGGACGGAATGGTTTCGACTGGAAGCAGCCGATCTACCTCAACCTGGCACCGAACTACGACGCGACGCTGGAACCGCGTTACATGAGCGAGCGCGGGTTCCAGATGGGCGCGGAGTTCCGCTACCTCTACGAGAAGGGTCGTGGTGAGATCCAGGGCACCTGGATGACCAAGGACGACCTGGTCCGTGACCGCATGAACGATGCGGACTACGACGAGGACAATCCGAACAACCCTGATCCCGACGACGGCCGCGGCTTCTTTGCGTTCGAAGGCGAGCACCGTTTCAATCGGAACTGGCAGGCCCGTGCCAACCTCATCTGGCTGAGCGACGCGCGCTACCAGGAGGACTTCGGCAATTCGCTGTACGGGCAGGCGTACTCCTCGGTGACGAGTACCGCGGGCGTCTACGGCGCGGGCGAATTCTGGAGCGCCGGCCTGATGGCCGACCACTGGCAGCTCTCGGACTACCTGAGCAGCGAAGCCTCGCTGCCCTACAACCGGCTGCCCCGCGTCTACCTCAACTGGAACCAGCCGCTGAGCCGCTGGATCAGCGTGGGTGGACATGCCGAAGCCGTGAAGTTCCAGCACGATGAGCATCCCGGCGGCAGCCGCCTGGACATCAAACCCACCATCTCCTTCCCGTTGCAGGGCGCAGCCTGGTACGTCACGCCCACTCTGGCCTATCGGCATACCGAGTATCGGCTCGACCCCGAATTGGCCCAGACCACGGCAATAGATCGTGCGCGCGCCGCTTACGGCATTCCGGCAAATCAGCCCGTGAGCGCGGCGCAGATCGCCGAGTTCTACGACCGTTCGCCCAGCCGCAGCCTGCCGATCGGTTCGCTGGACGCAGGCGTGTATTTCGACCGCGAGACCGAGATCAAGGGCGACCGTTTCCTGCAGACGCTGGAACCGCGGCTCTTCTACCTCAACGCGCCGTACCGCGAGCAGGATGGGCTGCCGATCTTCGATACACGGCCCTTCAACTTCAGTTACGGCCAATTGTTCCGCGACAACCGCTACACCGGCCCCGATCGCCAGACCGATGCGAACCAGCTGACCTTGGCACTGACCACCCGCCTGCTGCGGCAGAAGGATGGCTTCGAGCGCTTGTCGGCCAGCATCGGTCAGATCCGATACTTCGACGACAGCCGCGTGGTCCTGCCAGGTGAAGTGCCGCTGGAACAGGGCAAGTCGGCCTGGGTCGTGGACGCCAACTACGCACCCACGGACCGCTGGACTATCGGTGCCTCCTACCAGTGGGACCCGAAGTTCCGTCGCGAAGATCTGGCCAGCGTCCGTGCCCGCTACCTGCTGCCGGACGACGGCGTGGTCAACATCACCTATAGGCGCCGCCGCGACCTGCTGGAACAGGCCGATTTCTCGTTCCTGTACCCGGTCACGCCCTCCTGGAGCGTCGTGGGCCGCTACTACCACTCGTTCTATCGCGATGCGGCCACCGACCAGGAACCCGGCCTGCTGGAAGGCGTCGCCGGCGTCCAGTGGGACAGCTGCTGCCTCGCCGTCCGCGCCCTCGTGCGCCGTTACGTGCGCAATCGCGAGGGTGAAATGAACACGGGCTTCCAGGTCGAGTTCGTCCTGAAGGGCCTGGGCTCGGCCGGCCAGGACACGGAGCGCACCTTGCGCCGTGCTATCCTCGGCTATTACCGAGACGATCTCTATCTCGTCCCGCCTAGCAATATCGCGCAGCGACCGGACGACACCTCTTACGCTCCGGATCCGATTCCATGAACAAGCCGATTTCCCGCCTTCTGGTCGCCAGTCTGCTGGCCTTTTCAACGGCCATCACCCCAGCGTTGGCGCAGAACCTGCAGCCGCTGGATCGCATTGCAGCGGTCGTCAACGAAGATGTGGTGCTGCAGAGCGAACTTGATCGCGCGGTGCAGAACGTGATGTCCCAGTACGCCGATCAGCCCGGCCAGTTGCCGCCCCGTGCGGTGCTGGAGCGACAGGTGCTCGAGCGACTCGTGCTGGTGAAGCTGCAGGTCGCACGTGCTGCCGAAAGCGGCATTCGCATCGGCGATGCCGACCTCAACAACGCCGTCAACGCAGTCGCCCAGCAGAACGGCACCACACCGGATGGCCTGCGCCAGCGTCTGGAAGCCGATGGCATGTCGTTTGCCGAATTCCGCAGCTCGCTGCGCGACGAGATCACGATCCAGCGTCTGCGCCAGAGCTATGCGCAGAGCCGCGTGCAGGTGAGCGAGGGTGAAGTCGATGCGGCGATCGCGGCCCAGACCGCCACCGGCGCGCAGTACCATCTGGCGCACATCCTGGTGGCGCTGCCCGATGGCGCCAATGCCGAGCAGATCAGCACCGGCAAGGGCAAGGTCGATGGCATCAAGGCGTTGATCGACAAAGGCGAGCTGGATTTCTCCGCTGCCGCTGTCCGTTATTCCGACAGCCCGAACGCCCTGGAAGGTGGTGACTTGGGCTGGCGCAGCGTGGACGAGATCCCGACGGTCTTCGTTGAGCTTCTGAAAGGCATGAGCCCAGGCCAGGTGGTCGGCCCGATGCGCGGCCCCAGCGGCTTCCAGCTGCTCAAGCTGGTGGAAGTACGTGATGCCGCCCAGGCTGAGAAGCGCAACGTCACCGAATACCATGCTCGCCACATCCTCGTCCGCATCACGCCTACACAGGACGTCGCTGCGGCGAAGGCCAAGATCGACACCCTGCGCGCGCGCATCGCCGGTGGCGCCGAGTTCGCCGCGGTGGCGAAGGAATCCACCGAGGACGCGAACAGCCGTGATGACGGCGGCGACCTGGGCTGGTTCCCCGTTGACGCCTTCGGTCCCGCATTCGGCCAGGAAGTGACCGGCCTGCAGGATGGACAGGTCAGCGCGCCCTTCCGCACCGATGCCGGCTGGCACATCGTGCAACGCATGGAAACGCGCCAGACCGACGTGACAGACCAGAACCGCCGCGCACAGGTCCGCGAGACCATTGGTCGCCGCAAGGCCGAGGACGAGTACAACCGTTACCTGCAGGAATTGCGCGGCGAAGCCTACGTCAGCTTCCGCACCGGTGACCGCGCCGGGACCACGCCGGGCAGCTGACATGCTGCCTCGGCTCGCGCTGGTGCCGGGCGAGCCGGCAGGCATCGGCCCTGAGCTTTGCATCAGGCTGGCCCAGCAGCCGCGCACCGACTGCACCCTGCTCGCGTTCGCGGACGCGGCCACGCTGACCTCGGCCGCTGAGGCCCTGGGGCTACCCCTGCAGCTGATCGAAGCGGACGCCGTCGCTACGCGTCCTGGCGACTTGCGATTGCGGCCCGTTCCAAACGCTGCGTCGAGTACCTTCGGCCTCACCGATCCACGCAATGCGCGCGCGGTCATCGACGCGCTGACGCGCGCAGCCAGCGCCTGCCTAGGCGGCGAACTCGATGGCCTGGTCACTGGCCCCGTGCACAAGGCCGCCATCAACGCCGGCGGCATCGCCTACAGCGGCACGACCGAGCTGCTTGCCGAACAGGCCGGCCTGCCGGTGGTCATGATGCTGGCGAACGAGATCGTCCGCGTGGCGTTGGCCACCACCCACCTTCCGCTCCGCGATGTGCCGGATGCCATCACGGCTAGCGCGCTGGAAGAAGTGCTGCGCATCACCGACCGCGCACTGCGCACCGACTTCGGTATCGTCCAGCCGACACTCGCCGTGCTTGGGCTCAACCCGCACGCCGGCGAGGCGGGGCATCTGGGACGCGAGGAGATCGAGGTCATCGAGCCCGTCCTGCATGCGCTGCGGGCGGATGGCCTGGATCTCATCGGCCCCTTGCCGGCCGATACCGCCTTCCTCCCGCAAAAACTGAGCGGCTTCGATGCCGTGGTGGCGATGTATCACGACCAAGGGCTGCCCGTGCTCAAGTACAGCGGCTTCGAGCAGGCCGTGAACCTGACGCTCGGCCTGCCCTATCCACGCGTGGCCGTTGACCACGGCACGGCACTCGATCTCGCCGGCAAGGGCATCGCCGACCCGTCCAGCCTGTTCGCTGCCGTGGCCACCTGCGCGCGCATCGCGGCGACCCGCCGCGCGCGCTGACGCACGCCAATGCCGCGCGGCCTGCGGCGTTCCCGCATAATCCGCGCATGTCGCATTTCAAGGCTCCCCCCAAGAAGGCCCTCGGCCAGCACTTCCTGACCGATCGCGCCTACATCGAAAAGATCGTCATGGCCGTGAACCCGCAGCCGGGCGATCGCCTCGTCGAGATCGGCCCGGGCCAGGGCGCGATCACTTTCCCGCTGCTGCGCAGGCACGGCGAGCTGACGGCCATCGAGTTCGACCGCGACCTCATCACACCGCTGATGGAAGCCTCGGAAGGCGTAGGCCGCCTGACCATCATCCACAAAGACGTGCTGGACGTGGATTTCGGCAAACTCGCGGGCGACGAGGCGCTGCGTCTTGTCGGCAACCTGCCCTACAACCTGTCTTCGCCGATCCTCTTCCATGCGATCGAACACGCGGCCTCCATCCGCGACATGGTCTTCATGCTGCAGAAGGAAGTCGTGGACCGCATGGCCGCCGAACCCGGCAGCAAGGTGTATGGGCGCCTCAGCGTGATGCTGCAGGCCTATTGCCGCGTCGACAGCCTGTTCGTGGTGCCGCCGGGCGCGTTCCGGCCGCCGCCGAAAGTGGATTCCGCCGTAGCGCGGTTGGTACTGCGCGCGCCGGACCAGGTCGGCATTCACGACCACCGCCGCTTCGCCGATGTGGTGCGTGCGGCGTTCGGCCAGCGCCGCAAGACGCTACGCAATGCGTTGTCCGGCACCTGCACCACCGAGCAGATCGAAGCGGCCGGACTGCGCCCCGACCTGCGGGCCGAACAGGTGCCGGTCACTGATTTCATCCGTTTGGCGAACCAACCCGAAGCGCCGTGATCGCACGCAAACCGGCGTTGTTTCCGCTTTGACGTGGCATTGCATACACTGAACGCATGGATTCCCCCGACTACGCCATCGACGTCGACGTCGCCACGCGTTTCCTGGACGACCAGTCCGCGCCCGAGGACGGGCGCTATGTGTTCGCGTACACCATCCGCATCCGAAACCGCGGCCGCGTGCCGGCGCAGCTGCTGCGTCGGCACTGGGTCATCACCGACGCCAACGGCAAGGTCCAGGAAGTGCACGGCGAAGGTGTGGTGGGCGAACAACCCTGGCTGAGGCCGGGCGAGGATTTCCGCTACACGTCTGGCGCGGTCCTGGAGACCGCGCTGGGCACCATGCAGGGACGCTACGACATGCTCGCCGACGACGGCACTCGCTTCGACGCCCCCATCGCCACCTTCACCCTGTCCGTCCCGCGGACGCTGCACTGAGGCCCGGGCGCGATGAGTGTCTGGGCCATCGGCGACCTGCAAGGCTGCTACGACGCAACGCAGCGATTGCTGGAAAAGATCCGCTTCGATCCGGCGCAGGACCGGCTGTGGTTCTGCGGCGACCTGGTGAACCGGGGCGGGCAGTCGCTGGAAACCCTGCGCCTCGTGCACTCGCTGCGCGAGCACAGCATTGTCGTGCTCGGCAACCACGACCTGTCCCTGCTCGCGATCGGCGAACGTTCGCCTGACGAGCAGCGCAAGGTCAATGCCGATCTGCAGCGCGTGGTGCTGGCCGACGATGCGCGCATGCTGCTGGACTGGTTACGCCTGCAGAAACTGCTGCACGTGGACCGCGACCTGGGCTGGATGATGGTGCACGCCGGGCTGGCGCCCAAGTGGACCACCACGCTGGCCGAGAAGCACGCGCGCGAGGTCGAGGTGCAGCTGCATGGCAACGGCTACCGCAAGCTGTTCCGCAACATGTACGGCGACAAGCCGAACTGGGCCCCGCACCTATCGGGCCACGACCGTTCACGCGCCATCATCAACGTCCTCACCCGCATGCGCTATTGCACACCGCGTGGACGTATGGCGATCGAGGAGAAGGGCGCACCGGGCCGGCAGGCCCAGGGCCTGTATCCGTGGTACGAGGTCCCGGGTCGCGCCGAGCGCGACCTGAAGATCGTCTGCGGCCATTGGTCGACGCTGGGCTTGATGATCGGCCATGGCGTGCATGCGATCGATACCGGCGCGGTGTGGGGCGGGAAGCTCACGGCATTGCAGTTGGACACCGATGATGTCCGCCTCGTCCAGGTCGCTGGCCGTGATGTACCGCCACCGCCCAAGGGCGAATTGCCGAAGGATTGAGCATGCGACCGGCACGGCTGTCCACGCTGTGCCTGATGCTGCTGACGCTCGCGGCGTGCCGCGACGAGGCGCCTGTGGAGACAGAGCCAGAGGCGCCTCCGGCGGCCGCGGCACACACGCCATCCGCCATCTCGCCGCCGCTGGTAGCTGCAGCGCGCATGCAGATCGGCGTGGTCCGCCTCTACGACCCGGCTTACTTCAGCCTGCCCTATCCTGGCGGCGATGTGCCTGCCGACCGCGGCGTGTGCACCGATGTGGTGATCCGCGCGCTGCGCACGCAGGGCCTGGACCTGCAGCAAGCGATCCATGAGGACATGCGGGCGCACTTCGACAAGTATCCGCGGCAATGGGGATTGAGTCGCACCGACCGCAACATCGACCACCGCCGGGTACCGAATCAGATGCGCTGGTTCGAACGGCATGGGTGGAAGCAATCGGCCGGCCAATCGGCGAGCGACTTCGCGGCAGGCGACATCGTCGCGTGGCGGCTGAGCGGCAGCGGGCTGCTGCACATCGGCATCGTGTCCGACAGGCGAAGCCACGAGGGTACGCCGTTGATCCTGCACAACATTAATGCTGGCACGCGGGAAGACGACATCCTCTTCCATCACGCGATCATCGGCCATTACCGCCAGCCGACGGACCTGGCATCCGGCGCATCCCGATAACGTCGAATGGCACGGCGACGCGCTGGGATTGCGCTTCGCTTCATCCCGGCCTACGGGTGGGCGGCTCAGCGGTGCCGGTACTCGACGAAGTCGAATGCCAGCGCGTGCTTCGCATCGACGGGATGCGGCTCACGTGCGACTTCCCGCCATTCCGTCGGATCGAAGGCCGGGAAGAACGCATGCGCATCCTCCACCGCCGTATCGACCTCGGTCAGGTACAGCACGTCGGCGCGCGCCAGCATGAGCGCGTAGACCTCGCCGCCACCGATCACGCTCAGCTCTTCGGCGCCGTGCGTCTCGGCGATCGCGAGCGCTTCATCGACCGACGCGACGGCCTGCATGCCCTCGAAGGGCACGGTACCGCGACGCGTCAGCACCAGATTCAGCCGACCCGGCAACGCGCGGCCCAGCGATTCGGCGGTCTTGCGCCCCATCAACACCGGCTTGCCCAACGTCAGCGCCTTGAAGCGCTTCAGGTCGTCCGGCAAGCGCCACGGCAAGTCGTTATCGCGGCCAATGGCGCGATGGCGATCGAGGGCAGCAACCAGCGAAATGCGCATCGGGTCAGACCGCCACCGGCGCCTTGATCGCCGGGTGCGGATCGTAGCCATGGATCTCGATGTCGTCGAAGGTGAAGCCGAACAGATCGCTGACCTCGGGATTGAGGTGCAGCTTCGGCAGTGCGCGCGGTTCGCGCGCCAACTGCTCGCGTGCCTGGTCGTAGTGGTTCGAGTACAGGTGCGCATCGCCCAGCGTATGTACGAAGTCGCCCACGCCCAGCCCGCAGGCCTGCGCCACCATGTGCGTCAGCAACGCATAGCTGGCGATGTTGAACGGCACGCCGAGGAAGATGTCGCCGCTGCGCTGGTAGAGCTGGCAACTGAGTTTGCCGTCGACGACGTAGAACTGGAACAGCGAGTGACAGGGCATCAGCGCCATCTTCGGCAGTTCGGCCACGTTCCAGGCGCTGATCACCAGGCGGCGCGAGTCGGGGTTGCGCTTGATCTCGTCCACCAGCCACTGCATCTGGTCGATGGTCTTGCCGTCGGCGCCTTCCCAGCTGCGCCACTGCTTGCCGTACACCGGGCCGAGTTCGCCGTGCTCGTCGGCCCACTCGTCCCAGATGCTCACCTTGTTGTCCTTCAGGTAGGCGATATTGGTTTCGCCTTTCAGGAACCACAGCAGCTCGTGGATGATCGAGCGCAGGTGCAGCTTCTTGGTGGTGACCAGCGGGAAGCCGTCGTTGAGGTCGAAGCGCATCTGCCAGCCGAACACGCTGCGCGTGCCGGTGCCGGTGCGGTCGGATTTCTCGGCACCCTGCTCCAGCACATGGCGCAACAGGTCGAGGTATTGCTTCATGCCTGGTCTCCGGCGAAAGGCTTCACGGTTTACTTGCCGGCGACCGGCGCGGGAACAACGGGTTGCAGCGTTGGCGCACGACGCGACAGCCACAGCAGGTACAGGCCCAGCAGCACCAGCGGCACGCTGAGCACCTGGCCCTTGGTCAGCCAGCCCCAGGCGACATAATGGCCCTCGTCCGGCACGCGAACGAACTCCATCAGGAAGCGGAATACGCCGTACATCAGCGCGAACAATCCCGACACGAGGTAGCGCGGCCGTGGCTTGCGCGAAACCGTCCACAGCACGACGAACATCACCAACCCTTCGAGGAAGGCCTGATAGAGCTGCGACGGGTGACGGGCGAACTGGTTCAATGCGCCGGCGGCGTACTGCGCCTTGAGCTGCAGCGCATCGAAATTGCGCAGCTCAGGGTCCGTCGGGAAGATCACGCCCCAGTTGGCGTGCGTGTATTTGCCCCACAACTCGGCGCCGATGAAATTGCCCAGTCGGCCGAAGCCCAACCCGGGTGCGGCCAGCGGCGCGACGAAATCCATCGTGTCGAAGAAGTGCAAACGGTGCTTGCGCGACCACCACAGCGCCGCGGCCATCACGCCGAGCAGGCCGCCATGGAAGCTCATGCCGCCTTCCCACACCTTGAAGATCGCCAGCGGGTTCTCGAGGAAGGTGCCGAAGCCGTAGAACAGCACGTAGCCGATGCGTCCGCCCAGCACCACGCCGAGCATCGCGTAGAACATCAGGTCGGAGAACGCGTCGGCATTGACCCCCGGCAGGCGACCCTGCGACGCGCGCATGCGGCCAAGCCACCAGGCGACGACGAAGGCCAGCAGGTACATCAGGCCGTACCAGTGCAGCTTGACCGGCCCCAGCGAGAAGATGATCGGATCGATCTGGTGGAGGTAGATCATGCGCCTCGGCGTGGCCGGTGGAGATGGGCTATTTTGCCCCACCCCGCCCGCGCGTGGATGACTGCGCGCGCGCCGGAGCGTTCCGGCTCAGTCCAGCAGATGCGGACGGTTCGGTAGTTCATCCTCGTCGACATCGCCGGCCTGCTGCGGGAAATGCCGCGCCAGGAGGGCCGATGCCGCCGCGATGCCATCCAGCACGGCCTGTTCGGCCCGGCCTTCGCCCATGCCTGTCTCGATCAGCTGGCAGACTTCGCGCCACTGCGCATCGCTGACCCGTCCGGCCAGGCCGCGATCGGCCACGATCTCGATGCGGTGGTCCGCCAGCAGCAGGTAGACCAGCACACCGTTGTTGGCTTCCGTATCCCAGGTGCGCAGGCGGACGAATACGTCATGCGCGCGCTCCCGGGGCTCCACGCCCGCGATCACGGCGCTCGGCGGCAGGTTGGACTCCACCGCAAACATCACCTCACCGCGATGCAGGCGCTCGCCTGCCGCGATGGCATCGGTGATGCGGTGCAGGCTGTCCTCGGGGAACAGCCGCCGGGCGGAACGTGCGAACAGATGGCGAAGCAGGCGCATCACCAGCTCCCCGAGGCGCCACCGCCTCCGGACATGCCGCCACCTCCGCCCCAGCCACCGCCGCCGAAGCCACCCCCGCCTCCACCAAAGCCACCCCCTCCCCAGCCGCCTCCACCGCCACCCCAGCCGCCCCAATCGCGGTGCCGGGCATAACCACCGCGCGTCGACACCGAGGCCAGGCCGTACAGCAGGCCGAACACGCCCGCGATGCCGGCGGGAATGAGCGAAGACAGCAGCAGCGCCACCCCGGCGGCGGCCCCGCCGGTGAACAGGCCACGCAACCCCGCGGGTGCGCGGCCGAACATGCCGCGCACGATGGTCGCCACGATGAAGGCCGCGAAGAGGGCGAAGAACCAGTCGCCACCCCGACCACCGCGCGGACTGGCGCGATGCGTGCTGACCGGGGCCGGCAGGGACTCGCCGTCGATCAGCTTCACCATCACGCCGGTGGCGTCGGTGATGCCGCCTGCGTAATCGCCGGTGCGGAACTTCGGCACCAGATACTCCTGGATGATGCGGTTCGCGATGGCATCGGGGATCGCACCCTCCAGGCCATAGCCGGTGTGGATACGCACGCGCCGGTCATCCTTGGCGACCACCAGGATCGCCGCGTCGTCCACGCCCTTGCGCCCCAGCTTCCACTGGTCGAATGCGCGCTGGGTGTAGTCGAAGATGTCTTCCGGTTGCGTGCTGGGCACGATCAGCACCTGCAGCTGGCTGCCCTTGCGTTGCTGCAACGCCAGCGCCTGCTGTTCGAGCTGCTGCTTCTGCGCGGCATCCAGCGTGCCGGTGGTGTCGACCACCGGCGAATCCAACGCAGGAATGGCCGCCAGCGACTGCGCCCATGCGGGCGCTGCAATCAGCAGCAGGCAGAACGCCAGCGCGCGCAGCATGGGGCGACGGGGCGCGGATCAGTTGCCGGGCGACGGCGGCGGCGGCGGTGTGGGCGCCTGCGGTGCGGCCGGTGGCGGTGTGCCGAAATCGACGGCCGGCGCCTCGGAAATCGCGGCCTCGTTCTCGACGGTGAAGTTCGGCTTCTCCTTGGCGCCGGTGATCTTGGCGGTAATCACCTGCGGGAACTGGCGGATGTAGGTGTTGTAGTCCTGCACCGTCTGGATGTAGCGGCCGCGTGCAACGGTGATGCGGTTTTCCGTGCCTTCGAGTTGCGCCTGCAGATCGCGGAAGGACTGATCGGATTTCAGGTTCGGGTAATTCTCGGTCACCATCAGCAGGCGCGACAGTGCGCTACCCAATTCCGTTTGCGCCTGCTGGAATTGCGCCAGCGAGGCCGCATCATCGGCGTTCACCTGGATCTGTCCCACCCGCGCGCGCGCGTTGGTCACGTCGGTGAGTACCTGGCGCTCCTGCTGCGCGTAGCCCTGCACGGTCTTGACCAGGTTGGGGATCAGGTCGGCGCGGCGCTTGTACTGGTTCAGGACTTCCGACCAGCCGGCTTTCACCGCCTCGTCCTTCTGCTGGATGGCGTTGTAACCGCAGCCCGACAACAGCGCGGTCAGTACGACGAGCAACCAAAGACGCGACACCTGGCGCATGGCACGACACTCCCTAGGGCGGACGCTCCGATTGCAGCACCTTGCCCATGACGGCGCAAGCAGGCACCCCGGTTACACATAAGGCGCTTCGTTAGGCTTCCGTGAAAAACAAAGGGCTCCCGAGGGAGCCCTTCGCAACAAGACGGGGAAACGCGGCGTTATTCGCGCAGCATGCGCTGGTTGGCGCGCTTCTTCGCCCACAGGTTGAGGCACTCGACGAGCGCCGAGAAACCCATTGCACCGTACAGATAGCCCTTCTCGATGTGCAGTTCGAAGCCATCCAGCAACAGGTAGGCACCGACCGCCACGATGAAAGCCAGCGCCAGCATCTTGATGGTCGGGTTGTTGTCGATGAACTGGCCCAGCGGACGCGCCGCCAGCAGCATCACCGCCACCGCCAGCAGGATGGCGGCGACCATCACCGGGGTGTGGTTGGCCATGCCCACGGCCGCGATCACCGAATCCAGCGAGAACACGATGTCGATCACCGCGATTTGTGCGATCACGCCGGCGAACGACACGGCCGGACGCGTATGCACGTCTTCCGAGTCGGGCTCGCCCTTCACCAGCTCCAGGATTTCCTTGGTGCCCTTCACCAGCAGGAACACGCCACCCAGGATCAGCACCAGGTCGCGCACCGAGATGCCCTGGCCGAACAACGTGAAGAGGTCGGCGGTCAGGCCGGCCAGCCAGGCCAGGGTCAACAGCAGCAGGATGCGGGTGATGCACGCCACGGCGATACCGAACTTGCGCGCCACTTCGCGCTGGTGCGGCGGCAGCTTGCTGACCGCGATGGAGATGAAGACCAGGTTGTCGATGCCCAGCACGATCTCGATCGCACTCAGCGTGACCAGCGTGATCCACACCTGCGGATCGGTAAGCAATTCCATCATCGGGGGGCACCTAGGTTCAGATCAGGAGTTCAGAGGTAGCGCGGCGCGAGGATCAGCGCCCAGCACAGCAGCACATTCATCATCAGCACGAACACGGCGGCGGAGCCCATGTCCTTGGCACGACCGGCGAGTTCGTGGTGTTCGGGACCGTAGCGCTCGATCACCGCTTCCACCGCCGAGTTCAGCAGCTCGGCCGCCAGCACCAGCAGGCAGCTGCCGATCATCACCGCGCGTTCCAGGCCGGTTTGGCCCAGCCAGAGGGCCAGGGGCGTCATGACCACCAGCAGGTAGACCTCGAGGCGGAACGAGGATTCATGCATCCACGCCGCGCGCAGTCCCTGCAGGGACCAGACGGTGGCTTTCAGGATGCGGCCGGGGCCGCGTGGGAAATGTCCGGTTTCGTCTGCCATGGGGCGGGTAGAGGCGGAAAGGGGTCCCGCATCGGCCCTTGCCGGTCGGGCCGAAGCCGGATCCATGCAAAGGGACGTGTCGGGTGGAACCGGCGCATTCACCGCGCCCAAGGAGCCAATTTTGCCACAAGGCGCTCCCCGGCCGCCTCGCCACGGGTTTGCATCCCCTGGAACGGGCTGGTCCACTAGGGTCCGCCCGCGTCCAAGGAGCCCTCCCCTCGTGCCATTCCTGAATTCCGTCCGCCTGCCTCTGATTGCCGCCGCGCTGATCGCCCTGCTGGCCGCCTGTGCCGGCGCCCCCCCTACGACGCTCGATGCGGCGACACCCAAGGCAGCCAAGGCGCCGCCGCGCATCCCGGAGCAGGTCTCGAACCCGGCCTGGGAAGCCGACATGCAGCGCTTCGAGGCCGCCGACGCGCAGTCGCCGCCGCCTCGCGGGGGCGTGCTGTTCATCGGCAGTTCGTCGATCCGCTTCTGGGACACGCTGGCGCAGGATTTCCCGGGCGTGCCGGTGATCAACCGCGGCTTCGGCGGTTCCGAACTGCGCGACAGCACGTGGTATGCCGACCGCATCGTCGTGCCGTACGCACCGCGGCAGATCCTGATCTATGCCGGCGACAACGACCTCAATTCGGGGCGCACGCCACAACAACTGCATGCGGACTTCATCGCGTTCGTCGAGCGCGTGCGCCGCGACCTGCCCAAGGCGAAGATCGCGTACATCAGCAACAAGCCCAGCCCGTCGCGCGCACAACTGCTGTCCGTACAGCGTGAGGCGAACGCGTTGATCGCGGCGGAAGCCAAGCGCCTGGGTGTGGACTACATCGACATCTTCACGCCCATGCTCGACGCCAGCGGTCAGCCGGACGAATCCTTGTTCATCGAGGATCGCCTGCACATGAACCGTGCCGGCTACGTTATCTGGCAGCGCGTGATCGCACCCTATTTGAAGTAATCCCGTACGCAAAAAAAGAAGCCCGGCGATGCCGGGCTTCTTCATTACGTGAAGCTCTTCCGTCAGAAACCGCTGACGTTGAGGCGTCCACCGGTCACCGTCTTGCCCTGCAGCGACGGCGTCGGCACCGTGGAGCCGAGAATCGCCGCCTTGATCTGGGCCGCGGTCGAACCCGGACGCGTGGACGCATACAACGCGGCCGCGCCGGTGACATGAGGCGTCGCCATCGAGGTGCCGCTGTAGCTGGCGTAGCCGGACACGAGCTTGCCCTTCGACGAGGTCGGCACCGTCGACCAGATGCCGTAGCCGGGCGCACCCAGATCCACGGTGGTCGCGCCATAGTTGTAGACCAGCGCACCGGTGGAGCGCAGCGCCGCCACCGAGATGATGCTCGCGTTGGGGTACGACGCCGGATAGCACGCACCCGATGTGTTGCCTTCGCAATTGACGCTGTCGTTGCCGGCGGCCACGATCGTCAGGATCTCCGCCTGGCCGGCGCGATCGATCGCATCGCTAAGCGCCTGCGAGTAGCCGCCACCGCCCCACGAGTTGTTGGTCGCGACCAGGTTCAGGCCATGACGCGTCTTGAGGTCGGTGAAGTAGTCCAGCGCCTTGACGGCGTTCGCGGTGCTGCCGCCACGACGGCCGAGGAACTTGCCGCTGATCAGCTTCACGCCGCTCCAGCAGACGCCGGCCACGCCCTTACCGTTGCCGCCCACGCCGGCGATCGTGCCGGACACGTGCGTGCCGTGGTCATCGTTGGCGCCACCGGAGTTGATGTCGTTGGTATTGCCGTCGAAATCCCAGCCGCGCACGTCGTCGACGTAGCCGTTACCGTCATTGTCGACGCCATCGGCCGGGTCGTAGGGGTTGGTCCAGATGTTGGCGGCAAGGTCTTCGTGGGTGTAATAGATACCTTCGTCGATCACGCCGACGACGACATTGCCGCAGCTGGTGTGGCCCGCGGCCCACGCTTCGGATGCCTGCGAACCATAGACGTTCGCGGGGGCGCCCGCATCGCCATACATGCCCCACAGCGAGCCGTTGGTGGAATACGTGTCGTTGGATACCGCGTTGTGCTGGTAGGTCCAGTTCGGCTCGGCGTATTCCACCGCCGGATCGGCACTCAACGCCTGCACGGCGGCAGACAGGTCGACGTTGCCCGGCAGCTTCAGCAGCGCGATCTCGCCATTGCGGCCGTTGCCACGACGCACCGTCTCCAGCTTCTGCGCACCCAGGCCATGGACCACTGCATCGCGATCGGCCGCCACCGCGCCATCGCGATACTTCACGAGCAATTCGCCACTGGCGTGGGGCTTGCCTTCCTTCAGGCCCTTGACCACCAGGTCGGGCCTGCCGCCCGCGCTGGCCGCCTGCGCCGCCCCCATGGCCACCAGCGCCAATCCCACCCATACCGCCATGCGATTCTTCTTCATAAACCGATTCGACTCCGAGTGTTGTGGTTGCCGCGCCTAGTGGCGCAGTGGGTCGAATCTAGCTTGTAATTTTGGTTCTAGATATCGAATTTGACTCACACTTTCGCCCTGCAAAAGGACGGCTGCGATGTCACCGGTAGCCATGAGAATGACTCGCATCGCAGCAGGTTCTTGCGCTGCAATGCGGCACGGATTGCAAGGAGACTCGACGCCTGCGCGGCGCCGCTTCCAGCACGATCGACCACACCCTCGGCTCACCCGCAGCGGCGCAACGCCTGGACCCGCTGGCGGCGATACACGGACAGCATCGGCTCCACCAGGTTGATGCCGACACTCAGTCGTCCCGATGGATGGCCGTGCCGCGGCTGCCGTCGGGGCGGATCCAACCGCGGTACATCCCGCGCGTACTGAGGACCAGCACCACGTTGCCGTCACGGTCCAGTGCGATCACGCCGCCGTCGCCGCCATGCGCGGGGACTTCGCCCAGCACTACGTCCTCGGCAGCATCGCGCAAGCGGTCGCCTCGGTAACGAACGCGCGCGGCGATGTCATGGGCGACGACGTTGCGGATGTAGTACTCGCCCCATCCGGTGCAGGATACGGCGCAATGCGCATCGGCCCAGGTACCCGCACCGATCAGCGGCGAATCCCCGACGCGCCCCCAGCGCTTGTTCGTCATGCCGCCGGTAGACGTGGCCGCGGCGAGATGACCGCGGCTGTCAAGCGCGACTGCGCCCACCGTGCCGAAATAGCGTCCGCGCAAGTCCTGGTTGGCCTGCCAACTCTGCTGTTCCTGCCGCTGCGCCTCCAGCAACTGCAACCGACGCGGCTCGGTCGAGAACCAGTCATTCGGCACGCGCTCGATTTCCGGGTGTAGATCGGCGAACTGTTCGGCGCCGTCCCCCACCAGAAAGACATGTGGAGAGTCCTCCAGCACACGCCGTGCGAGCCGCACCGGATTGCGCACGCTGGACACGCCCGCCACCGCGCCGGCGCGCCGATGGTGGCCATCCATGATCGACGCATCGAGTTCGTGGCGACCGTCGGCGGTGAATACCGCACCATGCCCCGCGTTGAAATAGGGCGCATCTTCCAGCGCGCAGACGGTCGCCTCCACGGCGTCCAACGCACTTCCGCCGGAGGTCAGTACCGCATGGCCCGCATCGAGCGCGCGCTCCAGGTCCGCATGGATGCGTTGCGCGGTCGCTTCGCCCAGCGTCGCCATGTCGATCACGCCCGCCCCGCCATGGATGGCCAGCGCGAGTGGCCTGCGCGGGGATTGCGTACTCATGGCGCCCTCCGGTCTGCGGGACCCGATGGCGCCAGCATACTCCGCGTTACTGCGAACGGAGCGCCTCGATCGGGTCCAGCTGCGAGGCTTTGCGCGCCGGGTAGTAGCCGAAGAACAAGCCCGTCGCGATCGAGAACCCGGCGGCTAGGCCGATGACCTGTCCATTCAACGCCACCGGCAACTCGCTGAACTTGCCGACCAGCAACGCACCGACGATGCCGATGACGATGCCCAGCACGCCGCCGCCCAGCGACAGCAGCATGGCTTCGGCGAGGAATTGCCTCCGCACGTCGCTCGGCCCTGCACCTACCGCCATCCGCAACCCGATCTCGCGGATGCGCTCGGTCACCGACACCAGCATGATGTTCATGATGCCGATGCCGCCGACGATCAGCGAAATGGTCGCCACCGCGCCCAGCAGCAACGACATCAGCTTGGTCGTCGCGGTGCGCGTGGCCACGATCTCCGAGATATTGCGGACATTGAAGTCGTCCTCTTCACCCGGATTGATCTTGTGCCGCTGGCGCAGCAGCGCCTCCACTTCGCCCTGCACGTAGCTCAGGTCCTTCGCGTCCGAAACGGTCAGCGCCACCTGCATCACCGCACCCGGCGGCAGACCCATCGAGCCCATCAGTCGACGGCGCGCGGTTTCCAGCGGCACCATGATCACGTCGTCCTGATCCTGGCCGAAGCCTCCCTGGCCCTTGGGCGCCAACGTGGCGACCACGGTGAACGGCACACGCCCGAGGCGCACGGTCTGGCCCACGCCGCTGTCTTCGCCAAACAGCGTGCGGCGCACAGTTTCGCCGAGGATCACGACCTTGCCGGCGCTGGAATAGTCCTGCGCGTCGAAGCCCTCGCCGTTGGCGATCACCCAACTGTTGATGTCGAAGAAGTCCGCCTGCACGCCCTGCCAGCTGGTCGAGGCGTTGTTTTCGGCGAACACCACTTGGGTATTGCCCCGCAGTGCGCCGGCGACGTACTGCACTTCCGGAATCTCGTTGCGGATCGCATCGACGTCGCCCTCCTTGAGGGTGAAGAAGCTGCTGGAGCTCATGCGCACGCCACCACCGCCGGGGCCACGGCCCGCACCGGGGCTGATATCCAAGCGCTGGGAGCCGAGGCCGGAGACCAACTTGTCGATCTCGGCCTGCGTACCCTGCCCCACCGATACCATCACGATCACCGCCGCGATGCCGATGATCACGCCGAGCGAGGTCAGTGCACTGCGCATCCAGTTGCCGCGCAGCGCGCGCAGCGCGGTGCGCAGGATGTCGGAGAACTTCATGGACGGCCTCCTGCGTGTTCGAGGTCTTCGTGCAGTTCGCCGTCGCGCATCACCAGGATGCGGTCGGCGTGCGCGGCGACCTCGGCGTCGTGGGTGATCAGGATGACCGTGTGGCCGTCATCGCGCAGGCGCTTGAACAGCGCGAGGATCTCTTCGCCGGTCTTGCTGTCGAGCGCGCCGGTGGGTTCGTCGGCCAACAGGATCGGCGGCTGGTTGATCAGCGCGCGCGCGATCGCCACGCGCTGCTGCTGGCCGCCCGACAGCTCGTTCGGCCGATGGCCCGCACGTTCGGCCAGGCCGACCGCGGCCAGCGCCTGGCGGGCGCGTTCGGTGCGCTCGCCCGGCGGGATCTGCGCGTAGCCCAACGGCATGGCCACGTTCTCCAGCGCGGTCATCCGCGGCAGCAGGTGGAAGCCCTGGAACACGAAGCCGATCTTCTCGCGACGCAGGATCGCCAGTTGTTCGGCATCAAGCGTGGCCACGTCGATGCCGTCGCACAGGTAGCGGCCGTCGGTGGGCGTGTCCAGGCAGCCGATCAGGTTCATCAGCGTCGACTTGCCGGAGCCCGACGGGCCCATGATCGCGACGAAGTCGCCGCGGTCCACGCGCATGTCCACGCCCCTGAGCGCGACCACTTCCGCCTCGGTACCTGCGGAATAGACCTTGCCCAGCGTGTGCGTCTGGATGACCGGTACGCGCTCGCCGGTGGTCGGGGACGGCGTGCTCATTCCTTCGCGCGCTCGCCCACGACGACGACATCGCCTTCCTTCACGCCGCCGGACACTTCGGTGCTGGTGCCGTCGCTGGCGCCGATGCGGACCTGCACCATCTCCGGTTTGCCATCGACCAGCTTGTAGATCGGCGCGCGCTTGGCGCCGAGCAACGTGCGCAGTTCGCCGTCCCAGCGCTGCTTCTGCGCGTCGTCGAGCGTGGCGCGGAACGGAGCGAAGTCCTGCTGCATGCGGTCGGCCATGCGCTGGCGGATCTGCGCCTGCATGGCACCGCCACCACCGGCGTTGCCGCCCGCGCGCGGACCGCCACCTGGACCGCCGCCGAACATGCTCGCGCCGCCGCGCTGTTGCGCCTGCGCCATGCGTGCGGCCTGGCGTTCGCGAAGTGCCGTCAGTGCACTATCGAAGGCGGCCTGCTGTTCGGGCTTGAGCTGCAGGCTGCCGGCCACGCGCACCAGGTCATCGCTGACGCCGCTTCCGCGGTTCTGTCCGCCCTGTGGCGTCTGCGTGGCCGCGGCGGCGGTGTTCGCCTCCTCGCCGGTCGGCTTGTAGCGCAGCGCGGCGTTTGAGATCTTCAGGATGTTGTCGCGCTTGCTGACCTCGATCTCGGCGTTGACGGTCAAGCCGGGCAACAACGTGCCGTCGGTATTGTCCACACTGACGACGACCGGATACGTCACCACGTTGTTGGTGGTGGTCGCCGACAGGCGCACTTGCTGCACTTCGCCGCGGAATTGGCGGTCGGCGAAGGCGTCGACGGTGAAGGACACGCTCTGGCCCACCTTGACCTGGCCGATGTCGGCTTCGTCGACGGCCAGCTCGATCTTCATCTTCGAAAGGTCTTCGGCGATGGTGAACAGCTCCGGCGCCTGCAGGCTCGCGGCGACGGTCTGGCCGGGCTCGATGGAGCGTGTCAGCACCACGCCGTCCACCGGCGAGCGGATCACCGTGCGGTCCAGGTTGACGCGGGTCGTCTGGGTCGAGGCGGTCTGCTGGCGGATCGAGGCCTGCGCCGCATTGACCTGCGCGCGGGCCTGGTCGCGCGCGGCGCGGGCCAGGTCAACGTCGCTCTGCGCAACCAGCTTCTGTTTGCCCAGGTCGGCCTTGCGGGTGTAGTCGAGTTCGGCGTTGGCCAGGGTGGCCTGCGACTGCTTGAGGTTGGCCTGCGCGTTGGCGATCTGCGCATTGCCCTGCGCGATCTGCGCCTCGTAGGTGCTGGGATCGATGCGCGCGAGCACCTCGCCCTTCTTCACCTCGCTGTTGTAGTCGACCAGCACGTCGGTCACCTGGCCGGAGATCTGGCTGCCGACGGTGACGGTGGAGATGGCGCTCAGGGTGCCGGTGGCCGAGATGGCCACGCGGATGTCGCCGCGCTCGACGGTGGCGGTGCGGTAGGCGCTCTCCGCGGTATCGCCCTTGCGGCTCGTCCACCACCAGGCGCCGCCGCCGAGCAGGGCGAGCACGGCGATACCGAACAGGACGTTGGGGAGGATGGACTTCTTGCGAAGGGAGGAACGTGCAGGCTGGCTCATGCAGTGAGTCGGCTCGGAAGGTGGGGAATCGGGAAAAGGAACGCGCCAGGGGCCGCGGCGTTGACAGCCCCGGGCGCCAGTCAGTTCCCGTATAGATTACGGAACGAAGCGAATCGTCGCTGTAGTTCCGCGTCCCAGCTCGCTGTCGAGCTCGATCTTCCAGCCGAACCGGTCGCACAGGCGGCTGACGATGGACAGGCCGAGCCCGCTGCCGTGCGGACGGTTGGGGTCGGCACGGTAGAAGGGCTCGAAGACCCGGACCATCGACTCGGCCGACATGCCGATGCCGGTATCGCGCACGATCACCCGGTCGGGCTCGAGGATCACGTCGATCCGGCCCCGGTCGGTGTAGGCACAGGCGTTGCGCAGCAGGTTGCTGACCACCACCTGGAACACCCGCGGCGGCGCGTGCAGGCGCGGGCGGGCGTGCAGGGTCACTTCCAGATCCACCGGCTTGTTGAGCAGCAGCGCGCGTGCGTTCTCGGCCTCGTCCATGACGATGTCCGCCACGTCGAAGTCCTCGCTCTGCGGTTCGACCTCGGCTTCACGGGCCAGGATCAGGAAGGCGTCGATCACCGCCTCCATGTCGCGGCCGGCGCGCTGGATGCGTTGCAGCGCGCGCGCGACGCGCGGCGGGGAGTCCTCGGCCATGCCCATGTCGGTGGCCACGCGGATCACCGTCAACGGGGTGCGCAGCTCATGGCTGGCGTCACGGGTGAAGTCCCGCTCGCGTGCGATGTGCGCGGTGACGCGCTGGGCCAGGCCATGCAAAGCGGACGCCAGCTGACGGGCCTCGCCCTGTACATCGTTGGGCAGGCGGTCCGGGGCCAGGCCGCTGACATCGGGACGGCGCGGATCCCATTCGGCGACCTGGCGCGCCAGCCAGCTGACCGGCGAGACCAGCCGTTTGGACGCCCGATACGTCAGCCACGAGACCAGGTAGATGGCCACCAGCGTCATGATGATCGGGACGGTGCCGAAGTAGAACGCCAACCGCTCGGCCTGCGAGCGCAGGAACACCAGGTAGAGGCGCCCGGCGGGCTGCTCGTCCACCAGCACCAGCAGGTCGTCGGCCTTGAGCTCGTGGAAACCGGGCTTCAGCTCGCGCAGGTTCTCCGGCAGCACCAGGTTGGAGTGACCCTTGAGGACCAGGTAGCCGCGGAGATTGTGGGTGTTCGGCGGCGGCTGCGCGGTGGACGCGCTGTACAGCTCCCAGAAATGGGTGGCCTCTTCCTGCAGCGCGGTGTTCATCAGGCTGTGCTTGATCACCGCCGAGATCAGGTACACGCCCAGCACGATGGCCAGGCTGACCATGACGGCCTGCAGGATGAAGGCGATCCTGAGCTTGCGGGGCAGTCCGTGGCGCATCGGCATGTCGTCGGGCGAAGGGCGGAGTATGCCGCGCGCCGACGCCCGGGGTCAGCCGATGTCGGCGATGCGATAGCCCGCGCTCTGCACGGTGTGCAGCAGCGGTTTGTCGAACGGCTTGTCGATGACCTTGCGCAGGTTGTACAGGTGGCTGCGCAGCGTGTCCGAATCCGGCAGCCCATTGCCCCAGATCTCGCGCTCGATTTCCTGGCGGGTCACCACGCGCGGCGACTCCCGCATCAGGATCGTCAGCAGGCGCAGGCCGATGGGCGACAGCATCAGTTCTGTGCCGCCGCGGGTGGCGCGCATGCTGACCGGGTCCAGCACCAGGTCGGCGACCTTCAGCACCTCGGCACCGACTTGGCGGCGCTCGCGGCGGATCAGGGCCCGCAGGCGGGCTTCCAGTTCCTGGATCGCGAACGGTTTGGTCAGGTAGTCGTCGGCGCCAGAGCTGAGGCCGGTGAGCTTGTCGTCGAGCGTGTCGCGCGCGGTCAGCATCAGCACCGGCGTGGACTTGCGCGCTTCGTTGCGAAGTCGCTTGCAGACTTCCATGCCGTCCAGGCGCGGCAGCATGAGGTCCAGGACGAGCACGTCGTAGCTGTTCTCCACGGCCAGGCGGTAACCGTCCAGTCCGTCGGTGGCGTAGTCGACCTCGAATCCGCGCCCTTCCAGGTACTCCCCGATCATCTCGGAGATGTTGCGGTTGTCTTCCACCACCAGCACGAGACCTGCGGTTTCCTGACTGTGTCGCATGACGGCTCCTTCTAAAAGCTTCAGGTTTGTGAAACTACCCGGGCGCGGGTAGACGTCATGTGAAGATGGCCGCTGCATTCAGCCGGCAGTTGGGATTAGGCTTCGCCATCCTTCCCCAGACCGCCCCGCCATGATCGAACGCGTCCTGCCCCTCTTCCTACTGCTGGCCTCCAACGTCTTCATGACGTTTGCCTGGTACGGGCACCTGAAGTACAAGTCGTCGCCGCTGTTCGTGGTGATCCTGGCCAGCTGGGGCATCGCCTTCTTCGAGTACACCCTGATGGTGCCGGCCAACCGGATGGGCAGCGCGGTCTACTCGGTGGTCCAGCTGAAGACCATCCAGGAGATCCTGACCCTGCTGGTCTTCGCCGGCTTCAGCACCTGGTACCTGGGCCAGCCCCTGAAGTGGAACCACTACGCCGCCTTCGCCCTGATCGTGGGCGCGGCATTCCTGATGTTCTACGAGTGAGGCTGGACGGCATTGCTCACCGGACGTACCCGGCTCGGGCTATCAGCCTCTCGGCGTGCGTCTCCAGCCGCTGTCTGTCCCTCAGCATGTAAGAAGGCCCCTTGAGAATGGCAACGGTGCGCGCCGCCTCGATGGGCGACAGCGCATCAAGGGGCTTGCCGTGCTCGCGTCGCGCAAGACGATCCAGGCCTGTGTCGACACCGTTGTAAGCCTGGGACGCATAGAGCCCGTACATTTCTTCGTCGCTGAAATGCAGGGGAAGCAGGAGCCGCCAAAGCGCGGTTCTGGCATGCCAGCTCATCGCCGACTGCGGAGCATGGAATCGGTGGACCGCCATCCGGGCCACTGATGGCGCCGGCGACCCCACGCTGGCGTCGATCAGATCGCGGATCAACGGCGGCGGCGATGCATCCTGACCGTCGGCATGCACCAGGAGCGCCTTTACTTCGGCCACGTGCGGCCTGACCGCCACCAGGTCGTACGCGAACAGTCCGGCCAACGGCAAGCCGACCAGCAACGCGGCGGCGTGGACGGTGTACCGCACCACGCGGCTCATGAGCCGCTCAGAACCGGATTTTGCCGATGAGGATGTCCTTGAACATCACCCAGTCGCCAGCGAAGGAATAGAACGGATGCTTGAAGGTCGCGGGCCGGTTCTTCTCGAAGAAGAAGTGGCCGACCCAGGCGAAGCCGTAGCCGCAGAACAACGCGGCGAGCAGCCACCACGCATTGCGTTCGACGACGGCCCACGTCAGCAGCGCCAGCACGCCGCAGCTGCCGATGAAATGCAGCCGCCGCGAGGTACGGTTGCTGTGCTCGTTGAGATAGAACGGATAGAACTCGCGAAAGCTGGCGAAGCGGCTCATGTCCCCTCCCACAGGGTCAGGCGGCGCGTGGCGAGAACATGATCACCGCCATGCCGGCCAGGCACAAGCCGGCGCCCAGCAGGTCCCAACGCGTGGGTTTCACCGCATCCACGGCCCATAGCCAGAAGATCGCCATCGTGATGTAGACGCCGCCATAGGCGGCATAGACGCGGCCCGAGGCCGTGGGGTGCAGCGTCAACAGCCAGGCGAACAGCGCCAGGCTCGCCGCGGCCGGCACCAGCAACCAGGCGCTGCCGCCCTTGCGCAGCCACAGGTACGGCAGATAGCAGCCGACGATCTCGGCCAGCGCGGTAAGGAGGAACAGCAGCAGCGTCTTCATGCGGCAAGCCTACCGCAGGCGCGGGTCACGCCGGGTTCCGCTCCGTTGCCTTCACCCGCGTCCACAACGCTTCCTGCGCATCCAGGTCCAGCGCGGACATGCTGGTGCCTTCCGCGGCGGCGATCGCTTCCATGGCGCGGAAGCGGCGCTCGAATTTCAGGTTGGCCCGGCGCAATGCGCCGCCCACGTCCACCTTCGCGTGGCGCGCCAGGTTCGCGGCGACGAACAGCAGGTCGCCGATCTCGTCCTCCAGCCGCGCATCGCGTTCCGGCGACGGCGCGGCGGCGAGCTCGACACGGACTTCGTCGATCTCTTCGTGCAGCTTGTCGATCACCGGCGCGGTGCCCGGCCAGTCGAAGCCCACCCGCGCCGCGCGCGACTGCAGCTTCACCGCGCGCTGCCATTCCGGCAGCCCGCGCGACACGCCGGCCAATGCAGAGGCATCTTCTTCGCCAGCAGCCTTGCGTTCGGCGGCCTTGATGGCTTCCCAGTTGACGGTCTGCGCTTCGGCATCGGCGAACGAGGCGTCGCCGAACACGTGCGGGTGCCGGCGCACCATCTTGTCGCAGATGGCGGTGACGACGTCGTCGAACGCGAAGGCGCCCTGCTCCTGTGCCATCTGCGCATGGAAGACGACCTGCAGCAGCAGGTCGCCCAGCTCATCCTTCAGCGCGGACAGGTCGCCACGGTCGATCGCATCGGCGACTTCGTAGGCCTCTTCGACCGTGTACGGCGCGATCGTCGAGAAATCCTGCTCCAGGTCCCACGGGCATCCCCCGTCGGGATCGCGCAGGCGGGCCATGATGGCCAGTAGCCTCGCGATGCCCGGTTCAGGCGCTGAGAACATGTCCATGCTCGTCCCCGAGCGCGCTCGCCAGCCATGTGCGCCACGGCAGCGTCATGTCGCCCATCGCGACGAAGTCGCCGTTGAGCAGCGTCTCGCGGCGGTTGTAGCGGAACGCACGGCCGTCCGGCGCCAACAGCGCGCCGCCCGCGGCTTCCAGCACGCATTGTGCGGCAGCGGTATCCCATTCGCTGGTCGGGCCGAAACGCGGATAGACATCGAGCGTGCCTTCGGCGATGCGGCAGAACTTCAGCGACGAACCCAGCGACATCTCTTCGATGCCGCCCATGGCGTCGAGGAAGGCCTGCGTGCGCACATCGCGATGCGAGCGGCTGGCCGCGACCTTCAACGGCGCGGTGGCGGGCGAACGCGTGCGGATCTGCGTGTCCACATCGCCGACGCGGCGATAGGCGTTGCGGCCCTGGCGCGCATGCCAGGTCTCACCGGTCACCGGCGCGTGCACCACGCCGAAGATCGGTTCGTTCTGTTCGATCAGCGCGATGTTGACGGTGAACTCGCCATTGCGCTTGATGAACTCACGCGTGCCGTCCAGCGGATCCACCAGCCAGTACGTCGGCCATTGGCTACGCTCGGCCCACGGGATGTCCGCGGCTTCTTCCGACAGCACCGGCCACTGCGGCGTCAGCCGGCGCAGGCCATCGGTGATGACGCGATGCGCGGCCATGTCGGCGGCGGTCAGCGGGCTGTCGTCGTTCTTGTGCTGCACGTCGAAGGCGCCTTCGTACACGGCCATGATGGCCTGGCCCGCTTCGCGGGCGATGACGATGACGGCTTCGTGCAGGTCTGCGGTCATGCGGCTCATGTCCGCTCTTTCAACCATTCGCGGGCGATGAACAGAGCCGCCAGCGAACGACCTTCCGAAAAATCCTCGCGCAGCATCAGCTGGTCGAGGTCTTGCAACTTCCAGGGCACTACTTCCAACTCCTCGGGTTCATCCCCCGGCAGGCGCTCGGGGTACAGGTCTCTTGCCACCACCAGCCAGGACTGGTGGCTCATGTAGGTGGGCGCCAGGGTCAGGCTGCGCAGCACGTCGAGACGTCGCGCGCCGAAGCCGGCTTCTTCCTTCAGTTCACGGTCGGCCGCCTGCTCCGGCGTTTCGCCCGCGTCGATGCGGCCCTTCACCAGGCCGAGTTCGTAGCGGTGCATGCCGGCGGCGTACTCGCGCACGAGCAGCACCGTGTCGTCGTCGCGCATCGGCACCACGACCACAGCGCCGTAGCCCTGCGAACGCAACCGGTGGTAGCGACGGCGTTCGCCATTGCTGAACTCCAGGTCCAGCTCTTCGACATGGCGGTCCGGCCCGTCGGTGCGCTGGGTGATCCCGTGGATGATCGGCAGGCGGCTCATGCGGAGAAACGGCATCCACGCCAGGCGCGCAGGGCGCGGCGACGGCAGGGGGCGGGGGCCGATATCATGGGGGGATGCGACAAACGGATCATCAAGCCAGCATGCTAACAGAGCCCGACGACTGGCGTGCCCGCGACCTGTCGGTGGTGTGGCACCCCTGCACCCAGATGCGTGAGCATCCGCACACCTTGCCGCTGGTGCCGATCGCAAGCGGCGAAGGGGCCTGGCTGGTCGGCCACGACGGCACGCGCTACCTGGACGCGGTCAGCAGTTGGTGGACGAACCTGTTCGGTCATGCCGAGCCGCGCATCGGGGCCGCTATCGCCGCCCAGGCGGGCGCATTGGAACAGGTGATGCTGGCCGGCTTCACCCATGCGCCGGCGGTGGAGCTGGCCGAACGCTTGCTGGCCCTCGCCCCGCGCCAGCCGGGCCGCGCACCGCTGACGAAGGTGTTCTACGCCGACAACGGGTCGGCCGGCGTCGAAGTAGCGCTGAAGATGGCCTTCCACTGGTTCCACAACCGGGGCGACCACCGGCGCACCAAGTTCATCGCACTGGAGAACGGCTACCACGGCGAAACCCTAGGCGCGCTCGCGGTAGGCGATATCCCGCTGTACCGCCGCGTCTACGCACCGCTGCTCACCGAGGCCGTGTTCGCACCCTCGCCCGACGCCTACCTGGCCCGGGACGGTGAATCACCCGCAGACTGCGCCGCGCGTGCCGCCGACGCCTTGGCGGCGTTGCTGGATCAGCACGCGGGCGAGATCTGCGCGGTCATCGTGGAGCCGCGCGTGCAATGCGCGGGCGGCATGCGCATGCACCATCCCGACTACCTGGCGCGGGTACGCGAACTCTGCGATGCGAGCGGTGCGTTCCTGATCGCCGACGAGATCGCGGTCGGCTTCGGCCGTACGGGCACGTTGTTCGCCAGCGAGCAGAGCGGCGTGATGCCCGACCTGATGTGCCTGTCGAAGGGTCTGACCGGGGGTTTCATGCCGCTGGCGGCGGTGCTGGCGACGCAGGCAATCTACGACGGCTTCCTGGACGACTCGCGCGAACGCGCGTTTCTCCACTCGCACAGCTACACCGGCAATCCGTTGGCATGCGCGGCCGCGCTTGCCTCATTGGACATCTTCCGCGACGACGACATCCTCGTGCGCAACCGCGCGACGGCGCGCGCGATGACCGCGCTCGCCGAGCCGCTGGCACGGCACCCCCACGTCGCGGACGTGCGACAGGCCGGGATGATGCTGGCCTTCGAGCTCACTCGCGACGGCGACAAGGCCGCGCCCTTCCCCACGGCCGCGCGCGTGGGCCTGAAGGCTTACCGCGCCGCACTCGAACGTGGCGTGGTGCTGCGCCCGCTGGGTGACGTGCTGTACTGGATGCCGCCTTATTGCGTGGAACCCGACGACCTGCAGCTGCTCGCCGACGTTACCCG